>DASXFE010000151.1:0-2782 GCA_036489765.1 Allostellaceae bacterium
ATACGATACCGTTGCGTTACGGTTGGGTTCGGGTCTAGTGTCGGCAATGCGGGCCCAGCCCGCCGGTGTTCGAGTGGGCCGGTGTTCGAGTGGGAGAGCGGCATGAGGCGGATCGCAATCGTGGCGGCGGCGGCAGCGACAGCGCTGGCGGTTGTCAGCGCACCGACGGCGCCGGCGCTGGCGTGGCATCATCATCACGGGGGACCGGGTTTCTGGCCGTTTGCGGTTGGCGCCGCCGTGCTCGGCACGGCCGCGGCGATCGCGACGGCGCCCTTTGCCGCCGTTGCCCCGCCCTACCCCGCCTATGGCTATCCGCCGCCGCCCTATGCGTACGGGCCGCCGCCGACCCCTTACCCATATTCGCCCTACGGCTACGGCCCGCCCCCGAATTGATCGGGTCGCAGGGAAATCTCGGCAGGGACGGGTACGTTTTCCGGCCCCATCGCCCTATAGCCTTGATGTCGGCGGGCCGCGAGGCATAGGCGCCGCACATCAAGGAGCCAAAAAGATGAGCTTAACGCGGGCTGCTGCCGTGGCGCTGGTCGTCGCGAGCGCGTCGCTGCTGCCGATGCACGAGGCGTCGGCGCGTTGCTGGCATGGCGGCTGGGGATGGCATTGCGGCCCCGGCCTGCTGGCCCTGCCCTTTATCGCAGCCGGCACGGCCGTCGCCGTCGCGACCGCGCCGGTCCAGGCGCTCGCTGGCCCGCCCTATTACGGACCGGGCTACTATGGGCCGCCGCCGGCCTACTACTATCCGGCGCCCGGCTATTACTATCCGCCGCCGATGCCTCTGGGCGGCAACGACCCGGGCAAGTCGACCAACAATTAGCCAGGCAACAATTAGCCGGACTCTGACCAGACTTGCGCTGGCGCGGGGCGGCGGCGGCCCGCTAGACTGGGCGGGACCGTTCAATCCAACCCCAAGGGAGCCGCCCCATGCGCATCCACAACCTCTATTGCGACGCCGACGGCCAATCGCATTTCCGCGACATCGAGGTCGAATGGGTCGAGGAAAGCCGCGCCGGCAAATTGTCGAAGCGGATGTCGGCGACCGGCATCATCTTCCGCGAAGTGCAGCCCGATTACGATCTCGACTGGCATCCGGCGCCGCGCCGGCAATACATCATCAACCTCGACGCCGGTGTCGAGATCACCGCGAGCGACGGCGAAAAGCGCGTCATCGGCGCCGGTGAGGTGTTCCTCGTCGAGGACACGAGCGGCAAGGGCCATTTGTCGAAGGCGGTCGGCGCCAAGATCCGGAACTGCATTTTCGTGCCGATTGAGTAGGCACCAAGCGCTGAAATTCACCACAGAGGCAGTGAGGCACAAAGGGGACGAACTGCGTCAACCTCAGTGCCTCACCGTCTCTGTGATGAGCTTTTCTTTTGCGCTCCGCGCGGCTCACATCCCGAGGATCGAGCCGACTTTGGCGCGGGGGTCGCGGCGGGGCCAGTTGCCGCTTTCGACCTGATGGAAAAAGTCGTCGCAGACTTGGTTGAAGAGATCGGGCTCCTCGAGGTTTAGGGCGTGGCCGGTGTTGGGGAAGACGACGAGGGCCGCGCTCTTTATGAGGCGCTTCATCAGCAGGGCCGGGTCGAGGCAGGGGTCGTCCTCGTCGCCGGTCGCGATCAGCGTCGGCACGTCGAGCGCCTGCATCTGCGCGGACAATTCGTAGAGTGACGGACGGCGCGCCTGGACGCCGCGCATCGTATTGGCCGAGCCCTCCGTCGAATGCTCGGCGAGCTGGGCCATGAACTCGGCGTAGCCGCGCGGGTCCTTGTTGGCTAGCTGCACGCGGGTCGGGCCGGCGCCGTAGGTCTTGGCGACTTCGGGCATGCCCTTATCGGCAATCTGGGACGCGGTACGGGCGGTCTCGTCGTGGAATTGCTGGCGCTTGTCCGGCTGGGCGCCGTAGCCGCAGCCGGCGACCACGAGCGCGCTGCCCCGATCGGGATAGGCGAAGCCGAAATGCAGAACGGCGAACCCGCCCATCGAGATGCCGACGATATGCGCCTTCGGGATGCTCAGCGCGTCGAGCACGGCCCGGATGTCGTCGCATGCCCGCGCCTGCGAGTAGCGCTCGAAATCGCCCGGCACGTCCGAGGGCGGATAACCGCGTGCGTTGAACGCGACGCAGCGATAGCGCCGCGAGAAATACCGCATCTGCGTCTCGTAGCTGCGGTAATCGCCGGCGAATTCATGGACGAAGATGACCGGGTAGCCGGACCCCGCCTCCTCGTAAAAGAGCCGGACACCGTCGTCTGTGGTGAGATGGGGCATCGCTCGTCCTCGCCGCGCTGGAGGCGAGCATCGTAGCGTTGTTTCTTAAGAGGCGAAATCCGCTGCTGCGGATGATGATGGGTTTCGCGTTGCTCTACCCATCCTACAGGACCAAACCTCGTAGGATGGGTAGAGCGCAGCGAAACCCATCAGTTCAGATGCAATACGTCCTGAGCGGTGGGAAGCCGTTGAAGCCGACAGAGGCGTAGCTCGACGTATAGGCGCCGGTCGAGAGGATCGCGACCCGATCACCGACCTGGAGGTCGCCCGGCAGATGGTACTCGGTCTTCTCGTAGAGGATGTCGGCGCTGTCGCAGGTCGGGCCGGCGATGATCACCGGGGCGGGCGCGCCGCTGCGGCCGGGAATCTCGATCCGGTACTTGATGCTCTCGTCCATCGTCTCGGCGAGGCCGTTGAACTTGCCGGCGTCGAGATAGACCCAGCGCCGCGCGTCGCCGTCGCCCTTGTCGGAAATGAGGACGACCTCGCTCTGGATGATACC
>DASXFE010000153.1:0-26915 GCA_036489765.1 Allostellaceae bacterium
GGACAACTCGTTCCCGTAAATCGCGCGCATATGGTCGTGCCATGCAGGCTGGCCCCCTTCCCAGCCCACACCTTGAATCCCAATTCAATCTCTTTGGGAATCCACTTTATCCGACTCCGTCAGTTCGGATACCGCTCTAGACTAAAAGCTCTGTTGACCGACGATGGCCCGCGCCTCTTCCTAGGTGCCGGTGGCGGCGACGAACGGCGAGGCTTCGCCGCCCTCCATCCTGAGAGGGAAGGCCCCGCGCAGCCACTGGCCCGCGGCCGGCCGAAGGCGCCACAGACGCTGGGCGCCTTCGAACGCCTCGACCTCGGGCCCGTCCCAGACGATCTCGGCCGTGCCGGTGATCTGCAACAGGTCGCCGGCGGCGAAATCGATGAACAACAGGCCGGCGCGCGGGTTGATCAGCAAATTGCCGAGCGTGTTGAAATAGCGGTTGCCCCGGTAGTCCGGGATGGCCAGCCCGCCGTCCTCGCCGATGCCGACAAACCCCGGCTTGCCCCCGCGGTGCGACACATCGGCCGAACCCGCCACACCGCCGTCGGCAGGCAGCGACGACGCGACAAAGGCGGTCTCGGCCTGGCCGATCAAGGTGCGGGCGGCGTCGGGCAGTCCCTCGAAGGGCTCGAACCGTCCGCGGCCGGGGCTGAGCGCGGCGTAATAGCGGGTGCGGATATATTGCGGGCAGTTGCCGAAGCTCTGCTCGACGGCGAGGGTGAACCCCTCGTCGTCAACCGCGAGGATGCGCCCGTTGACCCGGTTGCGCCGTCGCGTCGGCAATTCGATGCCGAGCATCCCGATCCGCCCACCCGGCACCAGCGCCTCGGCCAGCGGGTCACCAGGCGCCGGAAACGCGGCAATGTGCAGGGCGCGCGGCTCGGGGCTCTGCGCGAAGCCGGGCCGGCCGGAGAGCAGCGACGCCCACGGGCGCCCTGCCCGATCCACCGACCCCACCAGCACAAACGGCAGTTGGGCAAAGAACAGCCGGTGCTGGTCAGGCATGAACGGTCGGATCGTGCGCTCGCCGATCGGCTCGATATCCTCAGCGATGCCGAGTCGCCGATGCACCTCGCGCTCGCCCGCATGCCACGGTGAAACAGGCCGATCCATCACACGCCCTCCCGCACGAATGGCACTTACGTAAGCCGCCAGGCGCCCCGGGATAAGGCGACCCTACCTGATCATTTCTCACCCGAACCGGCAGCGGAGCTCACCCGAAAGGACCGTGGGCGTCCCGCTCGCAAAAGAACGCTTTAACGCAAAGGACGCGAAGTAGGCGCAAAGAACGCGAAGGCGACTGACACCGCGCGAAGTCTCAGTGCGATCACACAAAGAGGCGGTGAGACAGTGAGTGGGGATATCCCCAAGCCCTCACCGTCTCATCGCCTCATTGTGATTTATTCCGACTTCGCTGCGGCACAGCGCCTTCGCGTTCTTTGCGCCTACTTCGCGTCCTTTGCGTTAAATACTGCCTTCGCCGCGTTATACCAGAGCCGTACAGGCCCGCTCGATCCGCTGGCAGGCGTCTGCCAGCATCTCGTTGGAGCAGGCGTAGGAGATGCGGAAATGCGGGGCGAGCCCGAAGGCATCGCCATGCACGACCGCAACCCCTTCGGCCGCGAGCAGGTATTTGACGAATTGCTCGTCGTTCTCGATCACCTCTCCCTTCGGCGTCTTCTTGCCGAGGAGGCCGGCGCAGGACGGGTACACGTAAAACGCCCCCTCCGGCCGCGGACAATAAAGGCCCGAGATCTTGTTGAGGGCGTCGACGATAAAGTCGCGGCGGTGCTTGAACACCGCGGCGTTGCGCGGGATGAAGTCCTGCGGGCCGTTGAGCGCCTCGATCGCCGCGGCCTGGCTGACCGAGCACGGGTTGGCGGTCGAGTTTGACTGGATCGCGCCCATCGCCTTGATCAGGTGCTTCGGCCCGCCGGCATAGCCGATGCGCCAGCCGGTCATGCAATAGGCCTTCGAGACGCCGTTGACGGTCAGCGTCCGCTCGTAGAGCCGCGGCTCGACCTGGGCGATCGTCTTGTACTCGAAGTCGTCGTAGATCAGGTGCTCGTACATGTCGTCGGTCATGACCCAGACATGCGGGTGTTTGAGCAGCACGTCGGCGACCGCGCGCAGATCGGCCTCGGTATAGGCGGCTCCGCTCGGGTTCGACGGCGAATTGAGGATCAGCCACTTGGTTTTCGGCGTGATCGCGGCGTCGAGATCCTCCGGCCGCATCTTGAACCCGTTGTTCTGCGGACACGAGACCGGGACCGGGTTGCCGTCGGCGAGCAGCACCATCTCCGGGTACGACACCCAATAGGGCGCCGGGATCACCACCTCGTCGCCCGGCGACAGCGTCGCGACGAGCGCGTTGTAGAGCACCTGCTTGCCGCCCGAGGACACGGTGATCTGACCCGGCTCGTAATCGAGCCCATTCTCGCGCTTGAACTTGCCGCAAATCGCCTGCTTCAGGTCGTAGCGCCCGTCGAACACCGTGTATTTCGTCTCGCCGCGGCGGATCGCGGCGATCGCCGCCTCCTTGACGTTTTCGGGCGTGTCGAAATCGGGCTCGCCCTGCGACAGCGTGATGATGTCGCGGCCGCCCTGCGCGAGCTCGGTCGCGAGCGCGGTGATGGCCATGGTCGGCGAGGGCTTTACCCGCGCGAGGCGGTTGGCAAGAAAAGGCATGATCTCACTTTCCGGAATCAACACGCGATCCTAATGCCGAGGCCCTGCAATGTGAAGATGGTGCGGTGCGGGATGGGTCATGCCGTCCCACTCTCAGGAGGTCATCCCGGAATATCGCGCAGCGATGAACCCGGAACCCAAGACCACGGACCTGGCGGTGCAAGGCCCTGCCGCCGAAGCGCCCTTGAGAAAGGTCCGTGTTCATGGGTTCCGGGTTCGGCCGGTGGCTGCCCCGGAATGGCCTCCTTTTGCATGTTACTCGAAATCCGTTAGCAATCCCGGTTCGCGGTGATGGGCGAACATTCGGGCGATGTGGTGATGGTTGCTGCGGTTCGGGGACAGGTCTGAGGGGAGTTCCGATTCGGCAAAGAAGCGGACTTCGGTGGTCTCGTAGCTCGTTCGGGCTTCGCCGCCGGTGATGTCGCAGAGGAAGAACATCCGCCAGATGTGGAAGGGCCAGCTTGGCGGGCCCGGTTTTTCGGCGCGGTCAAAGACGGCGGCGAGCTTTGCTGCGCGGACCTCGAACCCGGTTTCCTCGCGCACCTCGCGCTCGACCGATTCGCGGGGCGACTGGTTGACGTCGGCCCAGCCGCCCGGCAGCGCCCAGCGGCCGTCGGTCATCTCGCGCACCATCAGGATGGCGCCGTCCTCACGGAACACCGCCGCGCGCACCCCGACCTTCGGCGTCGCGTAGCCGCGCTCGGCGGCGAAGATCTTCTCGATCTCGGCAAGGTCGACCCCTGCCCCTTCGGCCATCATCCGTGCCGCGACGCGCTGGATCGCGGTGTAGCGGTCGCGGTCGAACGGGTCTTTTGCATAGGCGAGGCCGGTCTGCGCCAGCGCCTGCAGCTCGCGCGCCCAGATCAGCCAGTTGGGGCTCATGCCTTGCGGCTCCGTGTCACTTTCCACCCGTAAACGCTATCATCGGCGCATGGCGCCCTCACTGGAAGAGCTGATCCGCCGGACCGGCTCCGGCGACAAGGCTGCGTTCGCCGCGCTTATACGCAGGTTTCGGCGAAATTTTTTGGCGTCGCGCTCCGAACGGCGCGCTGTGGACCACCGACGACAAGGGCAGCACCGCACGCATCACGATCCCCCACGTGTGCCAGAGCAACGGCGTCGTCATGGTCGTTAACAAGGTGCTGATGCCGTAACGGCCAACCCCTCTCCCCCCAATGGGCGGAGAGGGAGCTTTTGAGGGCATCGCCATGGCGCGCACGTCTGGCGAATCGATCCGGTCGCGCTTATCTTTCCCGCATGGTTCCGCTGCTCGCCGCCGAACGCCCGCTGGGCGATATCGAGCGGGAATTCAAATTGCATTCCGAATTCCGCCCGGCCGGCGATCAGCCGCAGGCGATCGACGAGCTGTGCGACGGGCTGGGGCGCGGCGAGCGCGACCAGGTGCTGCTCGGCGTCACCGGCTCGGGCAAGACGTTTACGATTGCGCATGTCATCGCCCGCACCGGCCGGCCGGCGATCGTGCTCGCGCCGAACAAGACCCTGGCGGCGCAGCTCTACGGCGAGATGAAGAGCTTCTTTCCGGAGAACGCGGTCGAGTACTTCGTCTCGTATTACGACTATTACCAGCCCGAAGCCTACGTCCCGCGCACCGACACCTATGTCGAGAAAGAGTCGTCGCTGAACGAGCAGATCGACCGGATGCGCCATTCGGCGACCCGGGCGATCCTCGAACGGCGCGACGTGGTGGTGGTGGCCAGCGTGTCGTGCATCTACGGCATCGGTTCGGCCGAGACCTATTCAAAGATGACCACCGAAGTCACCAAGGGCGGCCGCCTCGATCGCAACAAGCTGCTCTCGCAGTTCGTCGAGCTGCAATACAAGCGCAACGACCACAATTTCTACCGCGGCAATTTCCGCGTCCGCGGCGACACGATCGAGCTGTTCCCCGCGCATTACGAAGACCGCGCCTGGCGCATCACCCTGTTCGGCGACGAGGTCGAGGGGATCCACGAGATCGACCCGCTGACCGGCGAGAGGACCGCCGCACTCAACTCGATCAAGGTTTACGCCAACAGCCATTACGTGACGCCGCGCCCGACCCTGCTCCAGGCGATCGAGCAGATCAAAAAGGAGCTGAAGGACCGCCTCGACGTCCTCTTCCGCGACGGCAAGCTGCTCGAGGCGCAACGGCTCGAGCAGCGCACGACCTATGACCTCGAGATGATCGAGGCGACCGGGAGCTGCGCCGGGATCGAGAACTATTCGCGCTACCTGACCGGCCGCGCGCCGGGCGAGCCGCCGCCGACGTTTTTCGAATACATGCACCGCGACGCGCTCGTCATCGTCGACGAAAGCCACGTCACCGTGCCGCAGCTCGGCGGCATGTTCGGCGGCGACTTCACCCGCAAATCGACCCTCTCCGAGTTCGGCTTCCGCCTGCCCTCCTGCAAGGACAACCGGCCGCTCAAATTCGACGAATGGAACACGATGCGAGGGCAGACCGTGTTTGTCTCGGCGACCCCCGGGCGCTGGGAGATGGAGCACTCGGGCGGCGTCTTCGTCGAGCAGATCGTGCGCCCCACCGGCCTCGTCGACCCCCCCACGATCATCCGCCCGACCGAGAACCAGGTCGACGACCTGATGGCCGAATGCCGCGAGGCGGCAGCGAAGGGCCAGCGCGCCCTCGTCACGACGCTGACCAAGCGGATGGCCGAGGCGCTGACCGAATACCTGCACGAGGCGGGGCTCCGCGTCCGCTACATGCACTCCGACGTCGACACGATCGAGCGCATCGAGATCATCCGCGACCTCCGCCTCGGCGTCTTCGACATCCTGATCGGCATCAACCTGTTGCGCGAAGGTCTTGATATCCCGGAATGCGCACTGGTTGCGGTGCTCGACGCCGACAAAGAGGGGTATCTCCGCTCGCGCACCTCGCTGATCCAGACGATCGGGCGCGCGGCGCGGCATATCGACGGCCGGGCAATCCTTTACGCCGACCGCATGACCGACAGCCTCAAGGCGGCGATCGACGAGACCGCCCGCCGCCGCGAGAAGCAGCAGGCGTTCAACGCCGCCAACGGCATCACGCCGGAAAGCGTGCGCCACGGCATCACCGACATCCTCGACAGCGTCTACGAGCGCGACCACGTCACGGTCGGGCTCGGCGAGGGCGAGGCCGGGCACTACCAGGGCAAGGATATCAAGGGCGTCATCGCCGACCTCGAAAAGCGCATGCGGGCCGCGGCGGCCGACCTCGAATTCGAGGAGGCGGCGCGGTTGCGCGACGAGATCCGCCGGCTCGAAATGGCCGATATCGGGCTCGACGGCTCGGGGGCGAGCGAGGGTTCGGGGCGCGGACGCTCGACCGGCGGCCGCGCCGGCGTATCGGCGCGCGAGGTCACCAAAGCGAAGATGCGCATGCGGCGTGAGCGCCGCGCGCGGCGCTGATGCGCGTAGCTGCACCAGACGGTTACGGGGCGGTCCCGATGTGGCCGAGTTGGTGTCCCCTGTCGGTTACGCGGCCTAACTTGTTCACATCGCCTGTAACGCCGCTGACACGATTCATTTACGAGGACGAATCACGCGAACGTGATCCTAAGTTACCCGTTTTTGGAAAAAACCCTTTACAAGTCAATATATTAATTGAATGCCTATTTTTTGAGCAAGCGAAACAAAGCGAGAGATTGGTTGCTTCTCGGGGTTCGGCCCCCGAGTTTCTCTACAGAGTTATCCACAGTTCCGGTGGATATGCCCGAAGGAACTGACATCCCCGCCGTCGAGGCGCCGAAGGAGGCGCATACGGTCGTACCTCGCCCGCGCAGGCGGCCCACGGCGCCGCTCGACCCGCGCCGGCGGCCCGAAGGGATCACCGAGCCGGCACCCGACGCAGCGCCAAGTCCCGGTGGCCAATTCCCCACGGGCGGCGGTATCGCGGCGGGAGCGGCGGTGATCCGCGCGGCGCTGCGCAACGTGCCGTCGAGCCCCGGCGTCTATCGCATGCTCGACCGCAAGGGCGATGCACTCTACGTGGGCAAGGCGCGCAATCTGAAGGCACGGGTGCAGAACTACACGCACCCGGCCGGGCTCTCGAACCGCCTTCGGCGCATGGTCAGCGAGACGGCGACGTTCGAGGTCACCGTCACCGGCACGGAGGCCGAGGCGCTGCTCCTCGAATGCAACATGATCAAGCGGTTGATGCCGCGCTTCAATGTGCTGTTGCGCGACGACAAGTCGTTTCCGTTTATCCACCTCACGGCCGACCACGAGTTCCCGCAGCTCACCAAGTTCCGCGGCACGCGCGACAAGGGCGGGTCGTATTTCGGCCCGTTCGCCTCGGCCGGCGCGGTCAACCGCACCCTCATCACCTTGCAGAAGGCGTTCCTGTTGCGGAGCTGCAGCGACAGCGTCTTTGCCAACCGCGCCCGCCCCTGCCTGCTCTATCAGATCAAGCGCTGCAGCGCGCCCTGCGTCGGCCGCATCGGCCGAGACGACTATGCGGGGCTGCTCGACCAGGCAAAGGGGTTCCTGTCGGGGCGAAGCCAGTCGGTGCAGCAGCGCCTCGCGACCGAGATGGAGGCCTCGGCCGAGGCGCTTGATTTCGAGGCGGCGGCGATCACCCGCGACCGCATCCGCGCGCTGTCGCTCGTCCAGGGGCACCAGGACATCCACGTCGCCGGGGTCGTCGACGCCGACGTCATCGCCGCGCATCAGGAGGGCGGTCATACCTGTGTCCAGGTGTTCTTCTTCCGCGGCGGGCAGAACTGGGGCAACCGCGCCTATTTTCCGAGCCACGACCGGCAACTTGGCATCGAAGACGTGCTGACGGCGTTTGTCGGACAGTTCTACGACAACAGGCCAAGACCGCCCTTGATCCTCTTGAGTCACAACCTTGTCGATCAAGACCTCGTCCGCGAGGCGCTGTCGCTCGGCGGGCCGCGGGTCGAGCTCGCCGTGCCGCAGCGCGGGGACAAGAAGCGCCTGATCGACCGCATCGTCGCCGCCGCGCGAGAGGCGCTCGGCCGCCGCCTTGCCGAGAGCGCGACGCAGCGCCAGCTCCTCGACGGCGTCGCGACGGCGCTCGGCCTCGACGGGCCGCCCGACCGCGTCGAAGTGTACGACAACAGCCACATCCAGGGCTCGAACGCGGTCGGCGCGATGATCGTCGCCGGGCCCGACGGGCTGATGAAGGGCGCCTATCGCAAGTTCAACATCCGCAGCGTCGGCGGGCCGGAGGCGACCGGCGGGGATGATTTCGGGATGATGCGCGAGGTCATGCGCCGCCGCTTCGAACGCGCGCTCAAGGAAGACCCCGAGCGCGAGCGCGGCACCTGGCCCGATCTCGTGCTGATCGACGGCGGCCAGGGGCAATTGTCGTCGGTCATGGACGTGCTGGCCGAACTCGGCATCGACGATGTCGCGCTCTGCGGCATCGCCAAGGGGCCCGACCGCAACGCCGGGCGCGAACGGTTCTTTTTGCCCGGCCGCCCGCCCTTCTCGCTCGATATGCGCGACCCGGTCTTGTATTTCCTCCAGCGCCTCCGCGACGAGGCGCACCGTTTCGCGATCGGCACGCACCGCGCCCGCCGGATAAAGGCGATCGGCATCTCGCCGCTCGACGAGATCGCCGGCATCGGCGCCCGTAGAAAGCAGGCGCTGCTGCACGCCTTCGGCTCGGCCCGCGCGGTCGCCCGCGCCGGGCTCGCCGAGATCGAACGCGTGCCTGGAATCAGTACCGCCGTTGCAAAAAAGGTTCATGACCATTTTCACGCCGAAGGCTAAGATATCTGCGCGATTCCGGAGACCCGCGTGCCGCTGACCAGCTTGCCCAACCTCTTGACGCTGTCCCGCATCCTGGCGATCCCGGTGGTCGTCGCGACGTTCTACGTGTCCGGCGATTACGCCCGCTGGTTCGGCTGCGCCCTCTTCGCTGCGGCGGGGATCACCGACTGGCTCGACGGCCATGTTGCGCGGCGCTGGGAGCAGCAATCCGAGCTCGGCCGCTTCCTCGACCCGATCGCCGACAAGCTGCTCGTCTCCGCGACCCTGTTGATGCTGACCGCGACCAGCCGCCTGGCGGGGCTGGTGGTGTTGCCGGCGCTGGTTATCCTGTGCCGCGAGATCCTTGTTTCCGGCCTGCGCGAGTATCTCGCCGGGCTGTCGGTCGGCGTGCCGGTGTCGCGGCTCGCGAAGTGGAAGACGACGATCCAGATGATCGCGATCGGGTTTCTCATTGTCGGCGACGCCGCGCCACGCACCATTCCGGCCGTCTCGATCGGCGAGATGCTGCTGTGGCTTGCGGCGATCCTCACGATCATCACCGGCTACGACTACCTCCGCGCGAGCCTGGCACACCTCATCCGGCCGCGCCACTCGCCCTCGGCAGGCAGCCTGTCGCGGGAGGCGTAAGCTTGCGGTGCGGCCCTATGGCGTATGGACCTGGGCGCCCCAACTGAACGAGGAGGGGCGGCGATGCGTATCTTCGGCCTCGCGGGCTGGAGCGGCAGCGGCAAGACGACGCTGATGGCGGCGCTGATCCCCGATCTGGTGTCACGAGGCCTGACGGTGTCGACGCTCAAGCACGCCCATCACGAATTCGATATCGACAAGCCCGGCAAGGATTCGTGGGTGCACCGCCAGGCGGGCGCGACCGAGGTGATGGTGGCGTCTTCGCGCCGCTGGGCGCTGATGCGCGAATTGCGCGAACAGCCCGAGCCTTCGCTCGACGAGTTGATCCAGCGCATGAGCCCCGTGGATGTCCTGGTGGTTGAGGGGTTCAAGTTCCACCCGCACCCGAAGATCGAGGTCTATCGCGCTGAAATCGGCAAGCCGTTCCTGCACCCGGACGACCCGCATATCGTCGCCGTCGCGAGCGACGCGGTGATCCCCGTACCGCTGCCGCTGTTGCCGCTCGACGAGCCGACCGTAATCGCCGATTTCATCCTCGCTCATGAGCCATCTTCGCCAAGAGAGGCCGGCTGATGGCCCAGCTCAGCGACGATTGCTTCGCATTCGGCGGCGAGCTCCTCCCGATCGAGGCGGCCCTGGCGCAGATCGAGGCACGGGTGACGCCGGTCGTCGAGCCCGAAACCGTCCCGCTGGCCCTCGCCGCCGGCCGCATCCTCGCCCGTGACCTCGTCGCCGGGATGGACGTGCCGCCGCACGCCAACAGCGCCGTCGACGGCTACGCGGTCGCTTTTGCCGACCTCAACCCGGCGAGCGAGACCGTGCTGCCGATCGCCGGCCGCGCCGCCGCCGGCCACCCGCTCGGCCGCCCGATCCGCCCCGGCGAGGCGATCCGCATCTTCACCGGCGCCCCGATGCCCGGCGGCGCCGACACCGTGATGATGCAGGAGGATTGCGTCATCGAGGGCACATCGGTGCGGATGAAGCCTGGCCTCAAGCTCGGCGCCAACCGCCGCTTTGCCGGCGAGGACATTCAGAACGGCGCCATAGCCCAGCACGCCGGGCGCCGCCTGCGCCCCGGCGATCTCGGCCTCGCCGCCGCGCTCGGCCATCGCGAGGTACCGGTCTACCGGCCGCTCAAGGTCGCTATCGTCTCGACCGGCGACGAGGTGCGCGAGCCCGGCACGACGCTCCCGCCCGGCGCGATCTACGACGCCAACCGGGTGATGCTCACGGCCCTCATTTCCGGGCTGGGCTGCACCGTCACCGATCTCGGCATCATCCCCGACCGCGAGGCCGCGCTCGAAGACGCGCTCGCCGGCGCCGCCCGGTCCCACGACCTGATCGTCACTTCGGGCGGCGTCTCGACGGGCGAGGAGGACCATGTCCGCACCGCGATCGAGCGGCTCGGCAGCCTCCATTTCTGGCGCCTCGCGATCAAGCCGGGCCGCCCGGTCGCGCTCGGCCAGGTCGCCGGGGTGCCGCTGGTCGGCCTCCCCGGCAACCCGGTCGCCGCCGCCCTCACCTTTGCGATCCTCGCCCGGCCCTTGATCCTCCGCCTCGCCGGCGCGATCGAGCCGGCCCCGCAGACCTTCCCGGTCACCGCCACCTTCGCCTACAAGAAGCGCGCCGGCCGCCGCGAATACGTCCGCGCCACCCTCTCCCGCGACGGCGGCACCCTGACCGCGCAGAAATACCCAAAAGACGGTGCCGGCATCCTCTCCTCGGTCGTCAATTCCGACGGCTTCGCGATCATCGACGACGC
Source organism: Allostellaceae bacterium (assembly GCA_036489765.1). Classification (GTDB taxonomy): domain Bacteria; phylum Pseudomonadota; class Alphaproteobacteria; order ATCC43930; family CGMCC-115725; genus DATARH01. Next base: position 10,820 of record DASXFE010000153.1, read on the forward strand.
CGTGACCCAACTCACCCCAGGCACGGTCGTCGAGTTCCTGCCGTTCACCGCGGTGTTCGGATGAGGCTCCTCTATTTCGCCTGGCTGCGCGCCCGGATCGGACATGCCGAGGAGGAATTTGCGCTGCCCGAAGGCGTGCGTGACGTCGCGGGCCTCCTCGCGATGCTGCGGGCGCGCGGCGGGAAATATGCCGAGGCGCTGAAGGACCTGTCGGTGGTCAAGGTCGCGGTCAACCAGGACTACGTGCCGCACGACCATCCGATCCGCGACCGCGACGAGGTCGCGATCTTCCCGCCGGTGACGGGAGGCTGAGCATGATCAAGGTGCAGCGCGAGGATTTCGACACCGGCGCCGAGCTCGACCGGCTCGCGAAAGGCAACCACCGCATCGGCGGCGTCGCGAGTTTTGTCGGCCTCGTGCGCGATATGGGAGACGTCTCGGCGCTAACCCTCGAGCACTACCCCGGCATGACCGAAAAGAAGCTCGCCGAGATCGAGGCCGAAGCCAACCGCCGCTGGCCGCTCGACGCGACCCTCGTCATCCACCGCTACGGCCGCCTCGAAGCCGGCGACCGCATCGTTCTCGTCGCCACCGCCTCCCCCCACCGCGAAGCCGCCCTCGCCGCCTGCCACTTCCTGATCGACTGGCTGAAAACCGACGCCCCGTTCTGGAAGAGCGAGGAGACGCCCGACGGCGAACGCTGGGTCGAAAAGCGCGCCGAGGACGACAAGGCGCGGGAGGGGTGGCGATAGTTTTCTCGTAGCGCCAATCACCGCACTCAAGCGTCGCAACCCACATCAACTGCGATGTCGACAGCCGCTGGCGACACCAGTGACGCGAAATAACGACACCTGCGTCGCTCGTAATCTTGCGGTCTCCGGCCACGCGAGCGGCCTTTCGCAGCACAGCGGAGACTACGGCACGTCCGTGCGGGTGATGACGGCCTGAAACTCCTGCGGAGCCCAGGCGTGCGGCTCGACCGGGTCGCGGCCGGCATCGACGCGGGCGCCCCAGCCCGTGGGGATCTCGACCGCCCGCCCCGTCGCGTTGCTGCGCAGCACGACCGCGCCGCTCAGCACGCCGACCTGCGTCGAACCAGGCTTTGCCTCGATAAACCAATCGGTCGAGCGCACGCTGGAGACGCCGACCGCGGTCGAGACCTCGAACTGCGTCGGGCGGCCGACCTGCGCGACGACCGCGCGGATCAGCCCCTGCGCCAGCGACAGCCGGGCGTCCTGCCGGTGGCCGGCGGCATCGGTCTGGTAGGCCGTGATCGTGAGCTTTGTGCCGGAGGCGACGGCGATGATCGATCCGTCGTTCATCCGCAGTTTGAGCCTGCCGCCCGCCGGCACGTCGATCGTGTCGGTCACCGCGACCGTGTCGCCAAGCCGAAGCGGCACCGCGCCGCTCGGCCGCTCGACAAAGCATGCCCCCGCCACACCGACGACGCTGCCCGCGACCGCCTCCGCGACCGCGCGACGCGAGGCGCCGGCCAGTACCGCCGCCGCGCCGGCCCCCGCGAGGATATCGCGCCGTCTCATCGGCTGACGGCCGGCCACGACCCGTCCCTACTCCGCCGCAGCGGCCTTCACGTGCTTGCCGGTGACGATGTCGTATTCGTCGATCATCAGCTGGCACAGCGTGCCGGGGGTGAAGCGATAGTGGCCGATGGCGCCTTCGATCTCGCCGACCGGGGTGATCTCGGCGGCGGAACCGGTGAGGAACATCTCGGTCGCGTTGTGCATCTCCTCGGGCATGATCGCGCGCTCGACGACCTTGATCCCGCGCTTCTTCGCGAGGCCGATCACGGTCTGACGGGTGATGCCGTTGAGGAAGCAATCGGGGGTCGGCGTGTGCAGTTCGCCGTTGAAGTTGAGGAACAGGTTGGCCCCCGTCCCTTCGGCGAGCTGGCCGCGCCAGTCGAGCATCAGCGCGTCGTCGTATCCGACGGCATTCGCTTCGTGCTTCGCGAGCGTGCAGATCATGTAGAGGCCCGAGGCCTTGGAGTGCACCGGCGCGCTCGACGGCGGCGGGCGCGTCCATTTCGACTGCACCATGCGTATGCCCTTGGCCCGGGCCTCAGGCGCGAAATAGGAGGGCCACGCCCAGGTCGCGATCACGACGTGTATTTTCGACAGCTCGGCCGACACGCCCATCTGCTCGGCGCCGCGCCACGCGATCGGGCGGACATAGCCGTCGACGGTATTGTTCGCCTTGATCAGCTCCTGCGTTGCCCGGGCGAGATCGTCCATGCTGTACGGGATCTCGAAGCCGAGAATCTTGGCTGAATTGATCAGGCGCGCGTTGTGATCTTCGAGGTGGAACGGCTTGCCGTTGTAGACGCGCTCGCCTTCGAACACGCAACTCGCATAATGCAGCCCGTGGGTCAGCACGTGCAGCTTTGCATCGCGCCACGGGACGAGGCGGCCGTCGTACCAGATAAAGCCGTCGCGGTCGTCAAAGGGAGGAGAAGCATCAGCCATGGACATTTCCTCGCGCCGGAAACTTTGGGAAACTTTATAATCCTCAACGATGGAAATTTGTATCGAAGCCTCAAAAATATGTCAACATGACTGACATAAAATTATCGGACCGGCTCTCGAGCCCGCCGGCGGAGGGGGACGAGGAGGCGGTGCGCCAGGGCATCGAGCTTCTGTTCTTCGCCTATCGCGATTTCACCGCCGGGCCGGATCAGATCCTCGACGAATACGGATTTGGCCGGGCCCATCACCGGGTCGTGCATTTTGTCGGCCGGCATCCGCAGATGACCGTCGGCGAGCTCCTGCTGATCCTGCGCATCACCAAGCAGAGCCTCAACCGCGTGCTCGGGCAGCTCGTGCGCCAGGGTTTCATCATCCAGCACCGCGGCCCGCAGGACCGGCGCCAGCGCCTCCTCGAACTGACCGAAAAGGGGCGCGAGCTGGAGGGGCGGCTCTCGGGCGTCCAGCGCGCCCGCGTCGCCGCCGCCTTCCGCAAGGCCGGCGCGCCCGCGGTCGAAGGCTTCCGCAAGGTGCTTCTCGGCATCATCGCCGGCGAGGACGACCGGCGGCGGTTCGGCAAGAAGTAAATCGGGAGCGCGGGCCTCCCGCCCGCAATTTTTGTGTCGATGCGGGCGAGACGCCCGCGCTCCGTTCTTTCCCGTATAATGTCCCCATGAGCGACAGCGAACCCCATCTTCTCGTCGTCGACGACGATGGCCGGCTGCTGGAATTGCTGCGGCGGTATCTGTCGGATAACGGGTTTCGGGTGACGACGGCGGCGGACGCGGCTGAGGCGCGGGCGCATCTCGCCAGCTTTGCGTTCGACCTCGTCGTACTCGACGTGATGATGCCGGGGGAAAGCGGACTCGACCTCAGCCGCGACCTGCGCCGCAACGCGACGGTGCCGGTGCTGCTCCTCACCGCGCGGGCCGAACCCGAAGACCGCATCGACGGGCTCGAAACCGGCGCCGACGATTTTGTCGCCAAGCCGTTCGAACCGCGCGAACTGGTCCTGCGCATCCGCAACATCCTGCAGCGCCGCCCGGTCGCCGTCGAGGATACCGGCGGCGTAGAGGTGCGGTTCGGCGGGTTCCGCTTCGACCTCGCGCGCAGCGAATTGTGGCGTGGCAGCGACCCCGTGCACCTGACGGCCGTCGAGGCCGGGCTGCTCGCCAGCCTCGCCGGGCGCGCAGGCCAGGCGGTGTCGCGCGAGGAGCTCGCCGAATCGACGCAGTTCAGCGGCAACACCCGCACGGTCGACGTGCAGATGACCCGGTTGCGTCGCAAGATCGAGCGGGACCCGCGCTTCCCGCGCTATCTGCAGACCGTCCGCGGCACCGGCTATGCGCTCCGCCCCGACTGAGACGGCGGTCGAGCCGCTGCCAGCGCCGCCGCAGCTCTCCGATATCCGTCCGCAAAGCTGGATCAAGAGGGTGCTGCCGCGGACGATGTTCGGCCGCTCCCTCCTGCTGATCGTCATGCCGCTGGTGCTGGTGCAGATGATCGCGGCCTGGGTCTTCTACACGCGGCATTGGGAGACCGTGTCGTACCGGTTTTCGAGCGATGTCGCCGGCGACATCGGCATGGTCATCGACGCGATGAAGGCCGCGCCCGACGCGCCGGCGCTGGCGCGCCTCCTGGAGACGAGCTCCGGCCTCACCGACATGGAATTCGCGGTCGAGCCCGGCGCAACCCTGCCGCCGGCGCTGCCGCCGGCCGGGACCCTGCTTGAAAACCAGCTCCGCCAGACTTTGAGTGAGCGCGTCGCCCGCCCCTATTGGATCGACGCCGAAAGCAGCCCTGCCGATGTGCTGGTCAAGGTGAAGCTCGACAGGGCCGTCCTCTCGGTCGCGGTGCCGCGAAAACGGCTCTACACCTCGACGACCTATATCTTCATGCTGTGGATGATCGGGTCGTCGCTGATCCTGCTGTTCGTCGCGGCCCTCTTCCTGCGCAACCAGGTCAAGTCGCTGCGCCGGCTCGCCGCCGCGGCGGACGGGTTCGGCAAGGGGCGGCCGGTGGCTTACGCCAAGGTCGAAGGCTCGCTTGAGGTCCGCCAGGCGGCAGTCGCGTTTTTCCAGATGCGCGACCGCATCCAGCGCCAGGTGCGCCAGCGCACCGAGATGCTGGCCGGCGTGTCGCACGACCTGCGCACGCCGCTGACCCGGATGAAGCTGGCGCTCGAAATGATGGGCGACGACGCCACGGGCGCCGAGCTGAAATCCGATGTGGCCGAGATGGAGCGGCTCGTTCATGTCTATCTCGATTTTGCCCGGGGTGAGGGCACCGAGGCGCCGGTCGAGACCGATATCGCCCTCCTCCTCGACGAGATTGCCGCGGCGGCCCGGCGCGACGGCGCCGCGCTGTCGCTGACGACGCCGGAAGAGCTCGTCGTGCCGGTGCGGCCCGACGCGCTGCGCCGCTGCCTCGGCAACCTCGTCGGCAACGCCCGGCGTTACGGCAGCCATGTCTGGCTGTCGGGCGAGACCGGCGAAGACGGCGTCGACATCCTGATCGACGACGACGGGCCGGGCATTCCCGCGGGCGACCGCGAGCGCGTGTTCCAGCCGTTTATCCGCCTCGACGCCTCGCGCAACCCCGCCACCGGTGGGATCGGCCTCGGCCTCACCATTGCCCGCGACGTCGCGCGCACCCACGGCGGCGACGTGCGGCTGGAAACTTCGCCGCGCGGCGGGCTCAGGGCGCGGGTGCATCTGCCGCGATAGGCCCCCGCCGGAATCAAAGCGCAATCCGCGGATATAGCGCCCCCGATGCGCGGGGTAGAGGTGCGTCCGTCGAGAGCGACAGCTCTCTGGACCGCATCAGGAGAGACAACGATGTCACGTGAACAAGACAACAAGGCCATTGTCGGCCGCTGGTTCGACGGGTTCTGGGGTAATCCGTGGGACCCCCGGATCATCGACGAGCTCGCCGCGCCCGACATGCTCTTGCAGTATTCGCTGCATGGGCCGCGCCGGGGCCGTGAGGATGTCCGGAATTTCATGATGGATTTCCGCGCCGCGTTCCCCGACCTCAAATTTTGGGGCGCGGCCGACCTGATCGCCGAGGGCGATTACGTCGTCGGCCGGTGGGAAGGCGGCGGGACCCATACCGGGCCGGCCTTCAACGACTTCCTGACCGGCGCGCTGCCGGCCGCCTCCGGGCGCAAGATGCACTTCACCGGAACGACCGTCCTCCACCTCGAAAACGGCAAGATCGCCGAGGAAATCGGCCTCGACGACGGCGTCACCGCCCTCACCCAGCTCGGCATCCTGAAGGCCGCGTGACCCTCAACTAAGAGCCCTCCCTCATCGTGGGGGAGGGTCAAGCAAAAACGCCCGCCGGGGACCGGCGGGCGTTTTCACAGGGAATACCGGGCGCCCGGTGTCTTAGACCGGCGTCGACTTCGCCTTCGCGACCTTGGTGCAGGTCATCGCGCGAAACTCGTCGAAGCCTTCGGCGGCGCGCTTGTGCAGAACCTCGGAGGCCTCGCTGCCGGTCTTGGCGGCCATCGTGGCGATCTCGCGGGTGTGCTTCAGGCTCTTGTCGATCGCCTGCTTGGCAAACTCGGTGTTCTTGGTGATCCGCTCCTCGGCCGAGACCGGCTGCGACAGGTCGCGGACAAACGTAGTGAGATCTTCGAAGCCCTGGCGGACCATCTCGACCTGGCGCTTCGCCAGCGCCTGAGCCCCCTCGACGGCCACGCGGTTGGCCTGCGACCACGCCTCGACATTGCGTCGGCTCGTAGCCCACATGGCCTCGACATCGAACGGCTTGAACGGAAAGTCCGCGAACATCTTGGTGGCGTCGAAATCGAAAAAGCTGGTGCGGGTTTCGGACATGAGGCGGCTCCGGGCAGAGGAAATATCGATTGTGCAGCGCACAATGAGCCCTATATCAGCCGGCCCGATTTAGATTGCAAGGCTTATTATGTTGCGGTGCAACATCTAGGCGGATGCGGGCTCTTCCGCTCGCCGCCGGCGCGGGTGGCCGTACCACCGCTCGATGCCGCGCAGCCGCTGATCGAGCACCGCCATCGTCTGCGCGAGATCCGGCGAGTCGTCCCTGAGCCACGTGCGCGAGGCCTGGAAATACGCCGCCGCGGTCAGCTTAACCGCAATGATTCCGCCGATTCCGCCGGTCGCGATGCCCGCCGCCTCAAGCATCCAGCGCATCGAGCGCAGCCCCGCATGAGCCGCCGCGAGGGCCGCCGGGGGGTCGCTCGGCAACTCCCGCCGCAGGACTTCGAGCGCCCCCTTGTGTGGACAGAGCGCGTCGAAACGCCGCATCAAGAGATCGAACACGCGGTCGCGCGGCCGTTCGTCGGCGGGCATCTCAAGCGGCGCGGCCAGCACGGTCTCGTCAACGCGGTGCAGCAATCCGCAGAGGATCGCCACCTTTGATGGAAACATGCGATAGAGCTGGAGGATCGGCAGCCCGGCCTCTGCGGCGATCGCGGCCAGCGACAGTCGGCGCCAACCCTGTGCCTCGATCGCGGCGAGGGCGGCATCGATGATCCGGTCGGAGTCGCTCTTCTGGGCGCCGCCGCCGGGGGTTGGGCGGGCGCGGGCCATCAGCTTGCCAATTCGCGCGACCGCCGCGTCGCCGCCGCGATGGCACGGTCGAGCAAAGGCTGCATCCCGTCTTCGGCCATCAGGACGTCGAGCGCGGCACGCGTCGTGCCCCCGGGGCTGGTGACGTTCTCACGCAATTTAGACGGCGTCTCGACCGAGAGCCGGGCCAATTCGCCCGAGCCGGCGATCGTCGCCTTGGCCAGCCGCATCGCTAATTCCTCCGGCAGTCCGGATTTGACCCCGGCCGCGGCAAGCGCCTCGATCAGGAGGAAGACATAGGCCGGGCCGCTGCCGGAAACGGCGGTCACCGCGTCCATCATCGCCTCGTCTTCGACCCAGGTGCTGTCGCCGATCGCCGACAACAACTCCTCGCACAGGTCACGCTGCGAGGGGCGGACGTTCGCGTTCGGGCAGGCAACCGAAATCGCCCGGCCGATCGCGGCGGGCGTGTTCGGCATTGCCCGCACGATCCGCGCCGCCTCGCCGAGATGCCGGGTCAGCTTGGCGATCGTCGTTCCCGCCGCGATCGACAGGAACAGCGTGCCGGACCCGGCCCAGCGCCGATAGGCCGGCAGCACGTCGTCGATGATCTGCGGCTTTACCGCGAAGACGACCGCGTCGGGGGTGACGTCGCCTGAGACCTCGCGGGCGTCCCGGTGAAAGAGGATCTCCGGCGACGACGAGAGCGACGCGGGCGGGCCGGCCGGCTCGACGACGATGAACTGCGACGCGGCGCCGCTCGTGATCCAGCCGCGCAGCATCGCCGAGCCCATCTGGCCGCACCCGGCCAGGATCAGCTTGCCCGCAGCCATACCGGATCCTCCTTGAACTCAGGCCTCGCCGATCGGGTCGATCATCGCGGTGGCCATCGCCTCCTCGGCGGGCTTCCCGCCCCAGATCACGAGCTGGAACGCCGGGTAGAAGCGCTCGCATTCGGCAACGGCGACCTCGACCAGATCCTCGACCTGCTCGGCGGTCGGCGAGGCGACCCCGCGCAGCAGCACGGCATGGCGAAACGCCGGCAGGTTGTCGCCCGCCGACAGGTCGAAATGCCCCAGCCACAATTTCTCGTTGGCAAGCGCCATCAGCTCGTAGACATGGTTTCGCCGCCGCTTCGGCACGCGCATGTCGAACCCGGCGGAGAAATGCATCGCCGACAGCTCTTCCTGCCACATGAAATAAAGCCGGTAATCGCACCAGCGCCCGGAAATCTCGACGATCAGCTCGTCCTCACTGGCGCGGTCGTGCGCCCAGTCGTTGGCGATGACGAATTCTTCGACAAGATCGATGGGGTTACCCAGCAACGGGCGAACTTCCTCAACGCTTAATGACGTCATCGGGCGCTCCTGAAGGCGGCTCGACGAAAATGGGGCGGCGCCTTCGTAAACAGCTTTGCCGGCTCTGGCAATCCGCCGACAAGTGCGGTTGCCACCAACGTGCTCGCCTCCTGGGTCAAGCTGCCAAACCCGTCCGGAGGGTGCAAGCTAGATTTAGCGCTTAGGCGCCCCCCGGCCCCAGGGTCTTGGGTTTCCTCGCACTCCTCGGCGCGGCGGAGACAGCCGGCACCGGCGCGGCGCGCCCTTCGAGCAGATCGAGTCGCCGCTGGAGAATTTCCTGCTCCTCCCGTGCCTTCGCCGCCATCGCCTTCACCGCCTCGAACTCCTCGCGGCTGACGAGGTCCATCCCGGAGAGGAGGCGCTCGAGCTGGTCGCGGATGCGCGATTCGACCTCGCCGCGGACCCCGGTCAGCGCCCCCACCGCCCCGGCGGCGACGCGGGCGATATCGTCGAAGATGCGGTTCTGGCTCTGCATCCTTACTCGGCCGCCTCGCGCTTCGCCGGACCGCCGCGCGCCTCGTGCTGGTCGATGGCCTTCTGTATCGCCGCTGCGGCCTGGCCGGTGAAATCGACGTGGTGGCTCGTCGCGTAGTCGTAGCTGCCGACGAGGAGCTCGCGGCTCTGCTGGAATTTCGGGTGAACAAAGCGGGCCATCAGCTCGTAATGCCGCTTTGTCGCCTCCCAATCGGCCCAGTTCTGCGCCAGCTCGCACAGGACGCCGAACCCGCCCGATCCTTTCATCAACCGGTCGACATAGGCGACCGCATCGTCGGGCGTACCGATGCACGCGGTGCCGGTCTCGATCATCCACTGCACCGGGTCACCCACTTCGGGCGGGATGATGGGAAAGGTCGCTACATCGCGGAAATAATTGGCGAATGCCTGCATGCCAAACTGCACGTTCTTGATCGCCTGCTCGCGCGTCTCGGCGATGTGGAAGAAGCCGACGACGCGCCAATCCTTGCGGTTCGGGGTAAAGCCGTTGGCGCGCGAGGTCTCCTCATAGAGGTTCCAGTTCGCGGTATGGCGCTCCATCTGCGCCGGCGCGGTGCCGCCGATCGAGAGGATGCCGACACCGTGCTTGCCGGCCAAGGTCGAGCCCGACGGCGAGCGCGCCGAGGCGACCGCCAGCTCCATCGTCGGCCGCGTATAGGGGCGAAGCTGGAGCTGCGCGTCGGTGATGTTGAACCAGCCGGTCTTCTTGCTGACCACTTCGCCGCGCATCAGCCGGACGATGACGTCGAACGCCTCGTCCATCATCTGGCGCTGGTCGCCGGGGTCGATCCCGATCTTCAAGGCATCGTGCACGAGCGCGCCCGGGCCGACGCCGAACATCGCCCGTCCGCGCGTCATGTGGTCGAGTTGGACCATGCGGTCGGCGAGCATGAACGGGTTGTGGTAGGGCAGCGACACGACCCCGGTGCCGAGCCGGATGTGCCGGGTGCGCTGCGCCGCAGCGGCGATGAACATCTCCGGGCAGGCGATCAGCTCGAACCCGCCGGAATGGTGCTCGCCGACCCACGCCTCGTGATAATTGAGCCGGTCGAGATGCTCGATCAGCTCCATGTCGCGTTCCATCGACAGGGTCGGGTTTTCGTCGTGATTGTGGAACGGCGCCATAAAGATGCCGCTGCGCAGGTACATGTCGCTCATGCCCGATCCTTCCGGGAAATCCCGCCTGTTTCCCTGATCGTCGGCCATCGTCCCCGGTTCCCGCAAGCGATTTCCCTACGGGTGGGGTATGCGCCGGGATAGAAGCGGATCGAAGCGGCCACAAATCCACCCGGGCGGCGAGACGGTGACATACTGGGCCGGCCGCGTTTGCGCGGGCAGAGGATTTCATGTCGCCAACGACCAGAACGGAGCGGTTGCCATGACGGATGTCGCCGGGGCGGGAAATGGGCGCAGGATCGCGGTGATCGGGCTCGGCTCGATGGGACTCGGGATGGCGGTATCGCTGGCGCGCGCCGGGTTCGCGGTCGGCGGGTGCGACCGTGCCCCGGCGGCGCTCGCAGCCGCGCGCCAAGCCGGGATCGCCGTCGCGAACGATCCGGCCGAGGCGGCGCACGACGCCGACGCCGTGGTCGGCGTCGTCGTCAACGCGGCGCAGACCGAGGCGGTCCTGTTCGGGCCCGGCGGCGCCGTACCGGCGATGCGCGCGGGCGGCATCGTGATTTCCTGTGCGACGATGGCTCCGGCCGATGCCCGCCGCTTCGCCGCAGCCGCGGCAGCCCAGGATGCACTCTACCTCGACGCGCCGATGAGCGGCGGATCGGTGCGGGCAACGGAAGGCGCCCTCACCTTTCTCGTCTCGGGTCCCGCCGCAACCTATGAGGCGGCCCGGCCGATCCTCGACGCGATGGGGCAGACGGTCTACCACCTCGGCGAGGACATCGGCACCGGGGCGGCGTTCAAGATGGTCAACCAGCTTCTCGCCGGGGTCCATATCGCCGCTGCCTGCGAAGCGCTCGCCTTCGCAAAAAAGCTCGGGCTCGACCTGGCACGGGTTTACCAAGTGATATCCAGCGCCGCCGGCAGCTCGTGGATGTTCGAAAACCGCGGCCCGCACGTCATCGACGGCGACTATACGCCCCGGAGCGCCGTCGAGATCTTCGTCAAGGACCTCGGCATCGTCGAAGACATCGCCCGCAGCGAGCGCTTTCCGACGCCCTTGGCCGGCGCCGCGCTACAGCTTTTCCTGATGACCGCGGCTGCCGGCATGGGGCCCGACGACGACGCCTCGGTGGCCCGCCTCTACGCCAAAATCGCCGGAATCACCCTCCCCGGCCCCGCCGCGCCGTGAGGCGACGCGCCTGGCTCTCGCCCCGGACGCTCACAAGGCTCAGGCGGCGGCCGCGAATCCTTATCTTTTCCCATGCTGGCAGGACGGCGCAGACGGCAATGATGAAGCTTCGACAGTCAATGCCGAGGCTACTTCCACATCGCCCTACCCTCCGCCCGCCATCGCCACCGGGCGGCGGTAGCTGAGGGCCTCGGCGATGTGCCTGCGGGCGATGATGTCGGCGCCGTCGAGGTCGGCGAGGGTGCGGGCGACGCGGAGGACGCGGTGGTAGCCTCGGGCCGAGAGGCGGATGCTTTCCGTGGCGCGGGCGAGGAGCGCGGCGCCGGCGGGCTCGGGGGCGGCGATCTCGTCGAGGAGGGCGCCGTCGGCCTCGGCATTGGTGCGGATGCGCTGGGCCTTCGACAGCTTCTCATAGCGGCGGCGCTGGCGGGTGCGGGCGAGGTTGATGCGCTCGGCGACCGCTGCGCTCGTCTCGGCCGGCGGCGGCAGCGCGAGATCGGCCGGCGAGACGGCGGGCACGTCGATATGGAGGTCGATGCGGTCGAGCAGCGGCCCTGACAATTTCGCCTGGTACTCCTCGGCGCAGCGCGGCGCGCGGGCGCAGGCGCGGCCCGGCTCGGCGAGATAGCCGCAGCGGCACGGGTTCATCGCCGCGACGAGCTGCACCCGCGCCGGATAGGTCACATGCGTATTGGCGCGGGCGATGCTGATCCGCCCGGTTTCGAGCGGCTGGCGCAAGGCCTCCAGCGCCTGGCGGCTGAATTCCGGCAGCTCGTCCAGAAAGAGGACGCCCTGGTGCGCGAGGCTGATCTCGCCCGGCCGCGCCCGGAGCCCGCCGCCGACCAGCGCCGGCAGCGAGGCCGAATGGTGCGGGTCGCGGAAGGGCCGCTCGCGCAAGAGGCCGCCGCCGCGCAACCCGCCGGCAACCGACATGATCATGCCGAGCTCCAGCGCCTCGGCTGGTTCGAGCGGCGGCAATATCCCGGGCAGCCGCGCTGCCAGCATCGACTTGCCCGAGCCCGGTGGGCCGGTCATCAGGAGGTTGTGTCCGCCGGCCGCGGCGATTTCGAGGGCGCGCTTGGCGCTCTCCTGCCCTTTGACGTCCTTGAGGTCGAGGCCTGGGCCCCGCTCGGGCGCGAGCTTCGCCTCAGGCGGCGGCAAAAGCTGCGTGCCCTTGAAATGGTTGATGATCGCGAGCAGGTTCGGCGCAGCGACGATCTCGACCTCGCCCGCCCAGGCCGCCTCGCCGCCCGAGGCGAGCGGGCAGATCACACCGATCTCGCGCTCTGCCGCGGCGAGCGCCGCGAGCAGCACGCCGGAGACCGGCCGCACCGATGCGTCGAGCGCCAATTCGCCGAGCGCCATGTAACCGTCGAGTGCGTCTTCCGGCAACACCCCCATCTCGGCGAGTAGTGCCAGCGCGATCGGCAGGTCGAAATGGCTCCCTTCCTTGATCACATCGGCCGGCGACAAATTGACCGTGATATGCCGCGACGGGAGCGCGAGGCCGAGCGCGGCAAGCGCCGCGCGCACCCGCTCGCGCGATTCGGCGACCGCCTTGTCGGGAAGCCCGACGACGGCAAAGGCCGGCAATCCCGCCGTCGTCATCACCTGCGCCTCGACATCGACGACCTCGACGCCGTGAAACGCCACGCTGCGCACTCGCCCGACCACCGACCCGACCGCCTTCCCCGCTACTTAAGCGGGAGATTACCGGCGCGAGGCGAGCCCCGCCAGACCCCGTTCACCGACGGCCGAAATTGCACTAGTCTTCGCGACCCGCCGCAGCATCACGCGGCGGCACGGAGGGGTGGCCGAGCGGTTGAAGGCGCACGCCTGGAAAGTGTGTATACGGGAAACCGTATCGAGGGTTCGAATCCCTCTCCCTCCGCCATTTTCCTTGTTTCCGGACGTATCAGCTTGGCCCAACAATCCCCAAATAATGAAGGATTATATGGCCTTGCTGGTTCCTATCGTCTCCCGCTGTGTGCTACAATCGCCCTCCTTATGGGGGAATAAACTGGGGAACGCCATGTTCCCCCGGGATGGGTGATGGGACAGATCGGTAAGCTCTCGGCCTTGGAAGTGACGAAGGCGAAGGGGCCAGCCGTGCTGCACGATGGGGGCGGCCTCTATTTGCGCGTAGCGCAAAATCGAAAGGGCCGCGATGGCGGCGAAAAGCCGGGCGCAAAATCCTGGGTCTTTCGGTTTCAGCTCGACGGCAAGCGCCGCGACATGGGGCTCGGTCCCTTCCCGGACGTCTCGCTCGCGGAGGCACGTCGGCGGGCCTCAGAGCATCGCAACCAGCGGCGAGATGGGATCGATCCCCTCAAGGCCAAGGTGGTGCAAAAACAAGCGCAGCGACTTGCCGAGGCGAAGGGTCGCGTGTTCCGGGAATGCGCCATCGAGTTTATCGAAAAGAACCGCGCCGGGTGGAAAAACGCCAAGCATCGGCAGCAGTGGGAAAACACGTTGGCTACCTACGTCTATCCGACACTGGGAGATCTGCCCGTGGCGGCCATCGACACAGAGCTTATCGTGCAGGTCCTCGATCCGATCTGGAGCGAGAAGCCGGAAACCGCGAGCCGCGTGCGCGGGCGAATCGAGGCGGTGCTGGACGCCGCTACGGCGCGCGGGTTTCGACAAGGCCCTAATCCGGCGCAATGGAAAGGCACCCTTGCCCATATTTTGCCGCCCCGCGCGAGAGTACGGACCGTAACACATCACGCAGCGCTGCCCTTCGATCAGATGCCGGCGTTCATCGCTGAACTTCGGGAGTGGCCGGGTATGGCTGCCCGGGCGCTCGAATTCACGACGCTGACGGCCGCGAGCACCGGCGAGGTTTTACAAGCCCGTTGGGGCGAGATCGACCTGGACGCTAAAGTTTGGACCATTCCGTCTGGCAGGATGAAAGCAGGCCGCGAGCATCGCGTGCCGCTAAGCGATGCTGTTCTCACTGTGCTGGAAAACGTGAGGCCCCTGGCGCTGACGATTTGTGGAGAGCCCGCCCCCACAGCGCCGGTGTTTCCCGGCCCGCGGCGAGCGCTGCCGATGTCCAACATGACAATGCTGATGCTGCTCCGCCGGATGAAGCGGGACGATCTGACCGCGCACGGCTTTCGCTCGACATTCAGTGATTGGGCGGCCGAGCGTACCGCCTATGCGCGCGAGGTTGTCGAAATGGCACTGGCGCATGCTATTGGCAACAAGGTTGAGGCCGCTTACCGCAGAGGCGATCTATTCGAGAAACGGCGGCAACTCATGGAAGCGTGGGCGTATTTTGTCGGGACCTTTCCACGGTCTGAAAAAGTGTTTCCCTCCGGCGAGCGAGGCGGATGAGGCCTCATGCGCGAGAAGGTCGCAATGATCCGAGGCGTGGACTTTACTGACAAAAAGCTCGCGGAAATTGCGGCCGGATTGCCGCGCGAGGCGCCGCCCGATCGCGTCGCGCTATTGCCCGATCTGATGCGTGTTTGGGGGTCGGAGGATCTTGCTGATCACGCTAGTCGGGAGCGTCCAATCGACATCAAAAGGCGTCAGAAGAGGCTTGCTGCGTTCGGCAAGAAGGCCCTCGATCTATTTACGGACGCGTCAATGCTGGACCGCCGGTCGCAATATTTGCTCGCCTCCGAGCCGCAGCTCTCAAGGGAGGCAAAGACGGGCAATCCTCGGTGGGTGGCACTACGTTTGGTCAGAGACATCCAGGGTGGCGAACGTCGACGCGACGACGCACTGTCGTGGCTGGCCGAAGTCGCTGACGCGTTTATTGCACCTCAACCCAATCCGCCCCCCCACAAGAGCACGCTTACCTATCTTGTCGTGCTCGATCTCGCCGCGATTTTTGAACTCATAACGCTCACCCGAGCGACATTGAGTGGCTCGACGCCACCGCCGGTCCGGCGCTTGCCGGGCGGCAGGTTCGCGAGGATGGCGACCAGTCGCGCTCGGCGGTTGCCTTCCGCCGGGGTGTCGAGCTGGTCCGGTCGGGAGCCGACTTCGAACAGATGTGCGAGGCGCTCGCGGCGGAGCCGGCGACCGCCGAGTGGGCTCGTCAGAAGGGCGACGCCCGCCAGATGCAGCGCATCTGGGACAAGGCGCTGGAGAAGACCGGCGATCGCGCCGTCGTCCAGATCGGTAGCCTCGCCGAGACGGTCGATGCGACCGAGGAAGCGCTGTTAGAGCGGGCCAGCGGCATCTACCAGCGGGGCGACGTGGTTGTGCGGCCGGCGAGCGTGCAGGTCATGGTCGCCGATGAGCGCACCGTCGTCGCGCTCCGCCTGATCGAAGAGACGCCGACCCATCTGTGCGACCGGCTGAGCCGGTTGGTCGACTTCCAGCGCTATGACGACCGCAGGGCCAAGGGCAGCAAGTGGGTCTCGACAGACCCGCCCGACAAGGTTGCGCGCACATACCTCGGGCGCGTCGGCGAGTGGAAGTTGCCGGTGCTGCGCGGGATCATGGGCGCACCCACGATGAGGCGCGACGGGTCGATCCTCGGCGCGCCCGGCTATGATGAGCAGACCGGCCTCCTGTTCGACCCGGCCGGCGTCGAGTTCCTGGCCGTGCCGGCCTCGCCGTCCCGCGCCGAGGGGAAGGGCGCGCTCGCCTTCCTGCGCGAGCTCCTGTCCGAGTTCCCCTTCGTCGGCGAGGGGTCAGAGGCCGTCGCGATCTCCGGGATTTGCACCGGCCTCGTGCGGCAGATGCTCGACCACGCTCCGATGCACGACCTGTCCGCGCCGGTGGCCGGGTCGGGCAAGAGCAAGTGTAGCGCGGCGATCAGGGTGGGAAGGCGGCGACAATCTGGATGAGAATCCCGGTGTCGCGGCGTGGTGATGATTGTCGCTTGCTAATTGTCGCGCAAGAGGCAGAGGTGGGTTTTTGATTGTCGCGGCGCGACACTCA
>DASXFE010000027.1:0-2922 GCA_036489765.1 Allostellaceae bacterium
GACCGTGATCGTCGTGAACTCGCGCGGCGTCCCATGCGCCGCGGCGACACCTTACTTCGCCGCCTGGGCCTGGCGGGAGAGGGCGATGTTGCAAGGCGCCGCCTCGTTCCAGGTCGTCGCGACGCCAACGAGCGGCTGGTCCTCGATCTGCTCGCGCGTCAGGCCCATCGAATAGAGGAACGCGCGATGCGGCGCGCGCTCGGGCCCGACCGTGACGTGACGGCTCGGCAGGCGCGATTTGTCGATCGCCGGGGTGCGAGCATCGTCGGGCATTTGCCTCTCCTTTGATGACCTGGACGTTTAGGCCGGGCAACGTACCGGTCCGCCCCGCCCCGATCAATGCCCGGCTGCGTTGCACGGCAGGGCAGGAGGGAGCATCCTGCAGCGATACGTTCGGGAGGGTGCACGATGGCGGCGGTGATCGACAGGCAAGCGGTGCGGGTGCGGCCGACCGGGGCGGCGCTGGCGGCCGATATCGAGAGCGTCGACCTCGCCGGCGCGATGACGCCCGAGACGATGGCGGCGATCGAACAGGCCTGGGCGGATCACCTGGTGCTGCGCTTCCGCAATCAGCGCCTCAGCGACGACGATCTGATGCGGTTCAGCCGGCATTTCGGCGAGCTCGACTGGGCGCCGGTGGCCGCGACGGGAGACGCGCCCGAGGGTCGCAGCTACATCATGGTGGTGTCGAACGTCGTCGAGAACGGCGAGGCGATCGGCCAGCTCGGCAACTACGAGGCCGTCTGGCACACCGACATGTCGTACACCGCCGAGCCGCCTCGCGCGTCGCTGCTCTATTCCCTCGAAGCACCGGAAAGCGGCGGCGATACCGGGTTCAGCAACATGTATCGGGCGCTGGAGACGCTGCCCGCGGATCTTCGCCGGGCGATCAAGGGCCGCGCCTGCCGCCACGACGCCAGCCGCAACAGCGCCGGGGAGCTTCGCCGCGGGTATGTCGACGCGGCCGACCCCTCGCACACCGTCGGCGCCGACCACCCGATCGAGCGCACCCATCCGTTCACCGGGCGCCAGGCGTTGTTCCTCGGCCGGCGGCGCAATGCCTATATCCCCGGTCTGTCGCTCGCCGACAGCGAGGCCCTGCTCGACGCCCTCTGGGAGCACGCGAGCGATCCCAAGCTCGCCTGGTATCAGCAGTGGAAGCCCGGCGACCTGATCATGTGGGACAACCGGTGCGTCATGCACCGGCGCGACGCCTTCGATCCCGAGGCGCGGCGCGTCATGCACCGCACCCAGGTCAAGGGCGACAAGCCGTACTGAGATCGCCCCCGTAGGGACGGTCGGGGCCGTTTCCGCTTGCGCCGGCCCGTGAAAATCCCGAAAAGGGCGCCGCGGTCGATGCGGGGGGCGAGGAATGCGTAATCTGGTGTGGCTGGCCGGTCTCTGCCTGTTGGCGGCATGCGGCGATTCACATGGGCCGACCGGCACGACCAGGCTGACGCTCCAGGACCCGGCGTGGGAGGCGGTCAACGTCCAGCTCGTGGTGACCAAGAACGCGAACTGCGACGCGCGCGACCAGAATGTCCTCTCGACCCAGCAGGTCGTGATGCACAAGGAAGCCGACTATTCCGTCGACGTGCCCGACGGCGCCGCCCTCTGCTGGCGCCACGACCGCGACCCGAAGCACCCTGCCGCCGGCGACTGGTCGGGCTGGACCCGCGCCCAGCTCAACCCGGGCTATCCGACCAAGACCGGGCTGTAAGGTCCCGCTCGCACGACACTCCCGCTCGCATAACGACCCGCCGCATAACGAATAGCACCAGCCTCCCCGATACCGTAAGCTGGCGGTCGCGATACACCGCTGCACCTATCGAGGAGCCTTCGATGCAAGTCATCAACGCAATCGCCAAAATCCTCAAGAAAGAGGGCATCGAGTGGCTGATCGGTTATCCGGTCAACCCGATCATCGAAGGCGCGGCGGCCGAGGACATCCGCACGATCATGGTGCGGCAGGAGCGTATCGGGCTCCATATGTGCGACGCGATCGCCAAGACCACGTCGGGCGACAAGGTCGGCGTCTTCGTCATGCAGCACGGGCCCGGCACCGAAAACGCTTTTGGCGGCGTCGCGCAGTCGTATGGCGACTCGACCCCGGTCGTGGTGCTGCCGGCGGGCTATGCGCGGAACATCAACCAGGTGCACCCGAACTTCAGCGCCGCGCTCAACTTCCGCCACATCACCAAGAGCTCCGAGCAGGTGACGGTCGCCGAGGCCACGGTCGAGGCGCTGCGCCGGGCCTTCACGATGGTCAAGAACGGCCGCCCCGGCCCGGTGCTGGTCGAGTTTCCGACCGACATCCTGCGCTCCGACATCCCCGACGGCCTGATCGACGAGTACAAGCCGGCGCCGCGCCTCAGGAGCGGCCCCGATCCGCAGTCGGTGTCGAAGATCGCCGAGGCGCTGGTCGCGGCCGCGCGGCCGGTGATCCATGCCGGGCAGGGCGTCCATTACGCGAAGGCTTGGCCGCAGCTGAAGGCGCTCGCCGAACTCCTCGAAGCGCCGGTGATGACGACATTGGGCGGCAAGAGCTCGTTCCCCGAAAACCATCCGCTGTCACTGGGCTCGGGCGGTATCGGGATCGGCGAGCATTTGTGGCACTTCCTCAACAACGCCGACACGGTCTTCGGCATCGGCTGCAGCTTTACGCGGACGAGCTTTGGCACCGGCATGCCGAAGGGGAAAAAGATCATCCACGCGACCCTCGACCCCTACGCGATCAACAAGGACATCCCGGTCGATCTCGCCGCGGTCGGCGATGCGGGGCTGACGCTCGACGCCGTGCTCGAAGAGGTCAAGGACCGGCTCAAGGGCAAGCAGCGCGACCGGCTCGCTGGCGTGAGCCGCGAAATCCGCTCGCACCGCGAGGAATGGCTCGGCAAGTGGAAGCATCGCCTCGAGGCCGAC
>DASXFE010000102.1:0-15216 GCA_036489765.1 Allostellaceae bacterium
TGCAGCAAACCAACGAGCAGCTCGAGCAGAAGGCGCAGCAGCTCGCCGAACGTAACGTCGAGGTCGAGCGCAAAAACCAGGAGATCGAGCAGGCGCGGCGCGCGCTCGAGGAAAAGGCCACCGAGCTCGCCCTGACCTCGAAGTACAAGTCAGAGTTCCTGGCGAACATGTCGCACGAGCTCAGGACGCCGCTGAACAGCATCCTGATCCTCGGTCAGCAGCTCAGCGAGAACCCGGACCAGAACCTGACGCCGAAACAGGTCGAATTCGCCCGCACGATCCACAGCGCCGGCACCGACCTCCTGAACCTGATCAGCGACATCCTCGACCTGTCGAAGATCGAGTCAGGCACGGTGTCGGTCGATGTCGAGGACATCGTCTTCACCCACCTCGTCGACATGGTTGCGCGGCCGTTCCGTCACGAGGCGGAAAGCCGCAAGCTCGGCTTCGACGTCAATGTCGACCGGACATTGTCGCCGTCGCTTACGACCGACTCGAAGCGGCTGCAGCAGGTCTTGAAGAACCTGCTCTCGAACGCGTTCAAGTTTACCGAGCAAGGCGGGGTCAAGCTCAACATCTACCGCGCGACGACCGGGTGGACCTCCGAGCACGCGCTTCTCAATAGTGCCAGCGAGGTTGTTGCCTTCGAGGTGTCGGATAGCGGCATCGGCATCCCCCCGGAGAAGCAGCGCATCATCTTCGAGGCGTTCCAGCAAGCCGATGCCAGCACCAACCGCAAATACGGCGGCACCGGTCTCGGTCTCGCGATCAGCCGCGAATTGTCGAACCTGCTCGGCGGCGAGATTCATCTGCGCTCGACGCCGGGTGTCGGCAGCGGGTTCACGCTGTACCTGCCGCAGAAATACGTCGGTGCGCCAGCCCCGGCGAGGCCCGCCTCTCCGGCCGCGCCGTCGCCGTTCGCCGACGCGGTGGCGGCGATCCGGCGGAGCGAGCCGGCTGAGGAGGCAGTCCCGGACGACCGGCTGACGGTCAAGCCCGGCGACGCGAGCTTGCTGATCGTCGAGGACGATCCGCATTATGCGCGCATCCTCGCCGATCTTGCGCATGACGCCGGGCTCAAGGTGCTCGTCGCGATGCGCGGCGCCGATGCGCTGATGCTGGCGCGCGATTACGAGCCGATGGCGATCTCGCTCGACGTGTTCCTGCCCGACATGCTGGGCTGGACCGTCCTCAGCCAGCTCAAGCAAAACCCGGCGACGCGGCATATCCCGGTGCAGGTGGTCACGCTCGACGAGGACCGGCAGCACGGCCTCGCCCGCGGCGCATTCTCGTTCGTCAACAAGCCGAGCACGACCGGGGATCTCGAGGCGGCGCTGAGCCGCATCACCGATTTCGTCAAGCTGCGCCGCCGGCGGCTGCTCATCATCGAGGACAACGCGGCCGAGCAGCTGTCGATCGGCGAGCTCCTGGGACATGACGACATCGATCTCGTCACCGCCGGCACCGGCGCCGAGGCCCTCGCCGAGCTCCGCGACGAGCCGCCTGACTGCATCGTGCTCGACCTCCGGCTCCCCGACATGTCGGGCTTCGAGTTCCTCGAAGTGTTGCGCGGCGACCAGCGCCTCGCCGATATCCCGGTCGTGGTCTTCACCGGGCGCGAATTGTCGCCCGAGGAAGATGCGCAACTGCACACGATGGCGCGCAGCGTCGTCGTCAAGGGCGTCGAGTCGCCCGAGCGGCTGCTCGACGAAACGGCGCTCTTCCTGCACCGCGCCGTCGCCAGCCTGCCCGACGACAAGCAGCGCATGATCGAGCGGCTGCATTCGAGCGACGAGGCGCTTGTCGGCAAGACCGTGTTGCTCGTCGACGACGATGCCCGCAACATCTTCGCGCTTTCGAGCGTGTTGGAGCGGCGCGGCATGCACGTCCTCACCGCGACGACGGGCAAGGAGGCGATCGACTTCGTGGAGTCGACCCCCGACCTCGCGATCGTGCTGATGGACATCATGATGCCGGAGATGGACGGGTATCAGACGATCCAGGTCATCCGGTCCAAGCCCGAGTTCCCGCGCCTGCCGATCATCGCGCTGACGGCCAAGGCGATGAAGGGCGACCGCGAGAAATGCCTCGATGCCGGCGCGTCGGATTACCTCGCCAAACCGGTCAACACCGAGCAGCTCCTGTCCGCCCTGCGGATGTGGCTGCACCGCTAGTTCGAGGGCCGTACCGTGGGTGCCGAGGAACAGGTCAACATCCTCCTGGTCGACGACCAGCCGGCCAAGCTGTTGGGCTATGAGGTGATCCTCAGCGAGCTGGGGGAGAACCTGATCAAGGCCGGCTCCGCCAACGAGGCGCTGGAGCACCTGTTGAAGAACGACGTCGCCGTCGTGCTGATCGATGTGTGCATGCCCGATCTCGACGGGTTCGAGCTGGCCGAGATGATCCGCAGCCACCCGCGTTTCGAAAAGACCGCGATCATCTTCGTCTCGGCCGTGCAGGTGACCGACCTCGACTTGCTCCGCGGGTACGCGGCGGGGGCGGTCGATTACGTTCCGGTGCCGGTGATCCCCGACCTGTTGCGGGCGAAGGTCAGGGTTTTCGCCGAGCTCTACCGCAAGACGCGGCAGCTCGAGGCGCTCAACGCCGAGCTCGAACGCCGCGTCGCCGAGCGCACGGCCGAACTCGAACAGGCCAACGTGGATCTCGAGCGCCGGGTCGAGGAACGTACCGCCGAGCGCGAAGCGGCGCTCGCTCAGGTGCACGAGATGCGCAAGGTTGAAAGCCTCGGCCAACTTACCGGCGGCGTGGCGCACGACTTCAACAACCTGTTGATGGCGGTTCTCGGCAATCTCGAGCTGTTGTCGAAACACATCCCCGACGATGCGCGGCTGCGTCGGCTTCTCGCCGGCGCGGTGCAGGGCGCCGAGCGCGGCGCGACCCTGACCAAACGCATGCTCGCCTTTGCGCGGCGCCAGGAATTGCGACCGGAGATCGTCGACATCTCCGCGCTCGTCGGCAGCATGGTCGAGATGCTCGGCCGCTCGCTCGGTCCCAGCATCGACATCACCACCGCCTTTGCCGAGGGGCTGCCGGCGACGCGGGTCGATCCGAACCAGCTCGAGCTGGCGCTTCTCAACCTCGCGCTCAACGCTCGCGACGCGATGCCGCGCGGCGGGAAATTGCATATCTCGGCGCGGCGCCAGCGCGTCGCGGCGGGCGATATCGTGGGTCTCGATCCGGGCGACTACGTCTGCATCGGCGAAAGCGACAGCGGCATCGGCATGGACCAGGACACGCTGAAGCGCGCGACCGAGCCGTTCTTCACGACCAAGGGCGCCGGCCACGGCACCGGCCTCGGCCTCTCGATGGTCGACGGGCTTGTCGCGCAATCGGGCGGCGCGATGCGGATCATCAGCAAGCCGAGCGCGGGCACGACGGTCGAGATGTGGCTGCCGGCCTCGGCGTTGCCCGCCTACCCGATCCGCTCGCCCATACCCGAGCGGATCGGGGTTGGACGGCCGTGCCGCGTCCTCGTCGTCGACGACGATCCCGGGGTTGCGGAAGGTACCGCCGCGATCCTCGAGGATCTCGGCCACGTCACGGTCACCGTCGATTCAGGAGAACGTGCGCTCAACGTGCTTGAGATCGACCACGCGATCGACGTCGTCATCACCGACCAGGCGATGCCGCGCATGACCGGCATCGAGCTCGCCGCCCAGATCCGGCTCAAATGGCCGCGCCTGCCGGTCGTGCTGGCAAGCGGCTATGCCGACCTGCCCGAGGACGAACAGCCCGATCTGCCGCGCCTGTCGAAACCCTATCGCCAGGCCGAGCTCGCCGGGGTCCTGGCCGCACTCGACCGCGAAGGCGTGGAGACGGCGCCCGCCGCGCCGGCGGAATGATCCGCTAGCCGAGGCTCTGCGGCCCGCGGCCGAGCACCGGCAGGCGGTTGGCGATCAGCACGACGGCAAAGGTGATCACGAGGAGCGTCAGCCCCAGCACCGAGATAGCGCCCAGATCACCGCTTTCGTTGAGGTCGTAGATGATGACCGACACGACCTTGGTGTTGGCGGTCGTCAGCATGATCGTCGCCGACAATTCGCGGATGACGCCGATAAAGACAAAGCACCAGGTTGCGACGACGCTCGCGCGCAAGAGGGGCGCCGTGATCTGCCACAGCGATTTGAGCCGGTTCGCGCCGAAGATGCGACTCGCCTCCTCGAGCTCGGGATGGAGGCCGCGAAACGCCGCCGAGAGCTGTTGATACCCGGCCGGCATCTCGATCGCGAGAAATGCCAGCAGCAGGATCCACAGGGTTCCGTACAGCACCACCGGAGGGTGCGCGTAGCCGAGAAAGAGCCCAACTCCGAGCACGATCCCCGGGATCGCCACCGGCGCCGTCGCGAGAAATCCCAGCACCCGGTACCCTGCCCCGACCCGCCGCGTCGTCGCATAGGAGACGAGGAGCGCCAGCACCGTCCCCACCGTCGCCGCCCCGACGCCGAGCAGCACCGTGTTCCACAGCGCCGCGCGGGTCTGAGAAAACTCGACAAACACGAAATGCAGGTTGCGCCAACTCAGATTGTCGAAGGTCAGCGGGTCCGACGGCGTTTTCACCAGCGCGGTTTTGATCAGCGCGAAATAGGGGAGAAAGATCGGCAGCGACAACAACGCCATCGCGAAGAGAAACGCGGGCCAGCGCCACGCGCCGAGCAGTGCCAGCCTGGGCGCGCTGGATCTTCCTCCGATCGCCGTATACCCGCGCCGGCCCAAGAGCGCCTGCTGCCCGCGCAGCAGCAGCATCGTCACCACCAGGAGCGGCATCGATGCCGCCGCGGCGAGATGCTCGTGCGGCGGGTACTGGAACAGGCTCCAGATCTTTGTCGTGATGACGTGGAACCCGGCCGGCAGCGCCAGGATCGCCGGCGTCCCGAACTGCGTCAGCGCCTGGACGAAGGCGAGGAGCCCCCCTGCCAGCAGCGCCGGCCGGATCATCGGGAGCGTCACCCGCCGCAGCGTCCCGGCTCGCCCGGCGCCGAGGATCGCCGACGCGTCCTCGAGCTCGGCCGGGATGTTGTCGAGCGCGTTGGCGATCAGCACGAAAACGAGCGGGAAGGCATAGCAGGCGATGCAGAACACCACCCCGCCGACCGTGTAGATGTCGAACACATGATCGTATTCGCCGAGCCCGAAGATCGGCCGCAGCCACTGGTTCAGGAGCCCGCTATTCGGCGCCGCCAGCAATTCCCACGCGATAGCGCCGAGAAACGGCGGGGTCACGAACGACGCGGTGACAAGCGTCCGGATCGCCCGGCGGAACGGCATGTCGGTGCGCGCGACCAGCCACGCCAGCGGCAGCGCTGCCCCGACCGCGCCCATCGCGACCCCCGCCGCGATCCCGAACGCCGTCAGATACGGCAGCGCAAAACTCGGGTCGCTGGCGAGACGCACGAAGTTGTCGAGTGTCACCCGCCCTGCATCGTCGGTGATGCTGTACCAGACGAGCCATCCCAACGGCAGCAGCACGAGAATGCACAGGAACGCCGCCACGACCGCCAGCAGCGGCTGCATGATGTCGAGGCGGCGCAGGCGGCGCATGGGGATCGGAAGCGCCGTCACGACATTCCCGCCGCGCGCCGTGCGTCGCCCTCACGCGTCTCGCTTCGCGAGCCACCCTCTCCCGCAACGCGGGCGAGGGGACTCGCGAATCTGCCCCTCTCCCGCATTGCGGGAGAGGGAGGGGCCCATCGCGGAGCGATGGGAGGGCGAGGGCGAGAGGTCATCCCTAAAGCCCGAAATACTCCGCGTACTTTTTCTTGATTTCCTCGTCCTGTTTTTGCTGGGCCGGGGGGTCCGCCTTCATCACCTTGATTTCCGACAGCGGCTTTGCGCCCTTGGGGGCGGGGGCGTCGGGGTGGAACGAGCGGATGCCGCCCATCTCGACCAAGAGGGTCTGGCCCTCCTTCGAGAACAGGTAGAGGTCGAGCAGCCGGGCGGCGTTGGGGTGGGGGGCGTCGATCATTACGCCGGCGCCGCCGGGGATCGAGGGCGTGCCCTCGGTCGGGTAGACGATCGCGAGCGGCGCGCCCTTGCCGATCATCTGCAGCGGCAGGTATTCGCCGTCATCGGCGGCGATCGGCCGCTCGCCCTGGGCGACGCGCTTCGGCGGATCGGCGGCCGACTGCACCTGCAGCACATGCTGCTGCCCGAGCTTCTTGAAGAAATCCCAGCCGATATCGCGGGCGATCTCGAAGGTCACGGTCATGATCGTGCCGCTATACCCGGGATGCGCCTTGACGATCTTGCCGGTCCATTTCGGGTCGAGGAGGTCGGCATAGCTTTTCGGCGCCTCGTCGGCCTTGATCATCTTGGTGTTGTAGAGAATGGGCGCGAGGGTGAAGCGCTCGGTGGCATAGAAGCCATCCGGGTCCTTCTGGTCGGCTGGCCAGGATTTGGCGACATCGGCCGGCAGGAACGGCGCGAGCCAGCCCTTCTGCTTCCACGCGAGCAGCGCCGTCATGTCCGACGCCTCGACGACATCGGCGACGTGGATGTTGGCGCCACGCTCCTGCATCAGCCGCTGGAAGATGCGTTCGGCGCCGTTGCGCTCGACCTGCACCTTGATCCCCGGATAGGCCTTCTCGAACGCCTCGCCGATCTTCTCGGCAGTCAATAGCTCGATCGACGTGTAGAAGACGACCGTCCCCTCCTTTTTCGCCGCGGCGACGAGGTCGGGCGTGATCGTGCCCGGCTCAGGCGCGGCGGCATGAGCCGTTGCGGCGAAGAGCAGGGCGGCGATAAGCGGTACTACGCGTGTCCATCCCATCAGTATTGTCCTTCCGCGAGTTTTGTCTTTCAGCGGGCCAGCGCTCGGCAGCGCTCCGGCGGAAAACGCAGTCTGACCCCTTCCCCGACCGGCATGTCGACCGAGAGCGGGGCGACGATGCGCACCGTCTGCCCGTCGGGGAGGGCGACGAGGTAGTCACGATGGCCGCCGAGGTAGGTCTGCCGCTCGATACGCCCCTCGGCCTCGCCCGGCCCGGCTCCCGCGTCGTTGAGCGGCCCGAGCGCGATGTCGTGCGGTCGGACCGAGACCGCGGTCTCCCCCGAAGCGGCGAACGCCCCCTCGCCGCAGCGCAAAACGACCGTGCCGCAATCGACGAGATCATCGCCCAGGCGCTTCCCGCGCAAAATATTGGTGCCGCCGATAAACCGCGCGACGAATTCGGAAGAGGGGCGCTCGTAGATGTCTTCGGGCGACCCGGTCTGCTCCACCTTGCCCAGGTTCATCACCATGATCGTGTCGGCCGTCGTCATCGCCTCGGCCTGGTCGTGGGTCACGTAGACGGTGGTGTATTTGAAGGTGTCGTGCAGGCGGCGGATCTCGAACCGCATCTCTTCGCGCAGATTGGCGTCGAGGTTCGAAAGCGGCTCGTCGAGAAGCAATGTCTCGGGTTCGACGACGAGCGCGCGGGCGAGCGCCACGCGCTGCTGCTGCCCGCCCGAGAGTTCGTGCGGATAGCGCCGCGCCAACTCGCCGAGCCGCGCGACGTCGAGGATCGCCCCAACCCGCTTCTCGCGCTCGGCCCGCGACACTTTCCGGATGCGCAGCCCATAGCCGACATTGTCGGCGATCGTCATGTGCGGCCACAGCGCATAGGACTGAAAGATCATCGACATGTTGCGCCGCTCGGGCGGCAGGCTGCTGCCCCGCTCCGACACGACGCGCCCGCCGACCCGGATCGTCCCGGCATCGGGGTCGACAAACCCGGCGATCAGCCGCAGCGTCGTCGTCTTGCCGCAGCCCGACGGGCCGAGCAGGCATACCAGTGACCCATGCGCGATCGTCGCGGTCAGATCATCGACCGCGGCGACGCCGTTGTAGCGCTTTGTCAGAGACTCGAGTTCGACGGCCGCCATGCCGTGACTTACCGTCCTATCCCGATGCCGGCCAAGGAAATTCCGTCGCGGGCGTCGACAAGCGGGGTAAGCGATTATGGCAGCGGGTGCGCCTCGCCTAGCTCGCGCGCTTCTCGGCGTTGCGCTTCCGCGTGGCCGCCGCCTTCTTCGCCGAGGCCGAGCGGGCCGCCGCTGAACGCGACGCAGAGGCCGCGCCGCCGACTCGTCCGCCCTTCCGCGATGACGCGTGGCTTTCCTTGTGGCCGCGGCCTGAGCCGCTTTTGTCGCCGCTGCCGCTTTCCTTGTTGACCGTCGCCCAGGCCCGGCGCTCGGACTCCTTCTCTGACACGCCCCGTTCTTCGTAACTCTCGGCGATGTGGTCGGCCTTTCGGTCCTGCTTGTCCGTGTACTTCGACTTGTCTCCACGTGGCATGTGCCCGTTCCTTGCCGTTTGCACCAATAACTGCACACCGCCAAATCGCTGTTCCTGCTCGAGGGGTATATCTTGATGCGGATTCGGCCCTTCACGATGTGGCGGCGGTGACCGGGTTGTCCCCGTTCGGCAACCGTCTCGGGGGCGCACAGGTCGACCGGACCTGCAAGCGGTTCGGCTTTGACCTCGTCGAGCTGGAATCCGAAGGCCGCGTGCACACGGTGCTCGACAGCATGCTGCTGTGGGGGCTTGGCTGGGCGTTCAATCGCCCGGCGCTACGCGGCAAGGCGCTGTTGCGGCACCGCTATTCGCTATGGATTTCGCGCGCGACGCTGCACGCCCGCTACCGCGACCCATGGCCCTTCCACGCCGCCGGCTCCCGGTCGTGGGGCCGGCGGCGTCGGCGACGCTGATCGGGCTGTTGTCGCTCGAACAGCACGGCTATGGTCGCTCGCCGCGTTCGCGGTGTATGTGACCGCCTTCCGGCTGGCGATCGACCGGCTGCTCGGTCCATCCTCGGCGCTGCGGTGCGGCTGCATCCGGTCGTCATCATGTTCGCGATGCTGACGGGCGGGCTCGTTCTTGGGGTCGTCGGCGTCATCCTCGCCGTGCCCGTCGCCGCCTCGGTCAAGATCGTGCTGCAGCATTACTACGCCCAGCCGACCCGGGGAACGACCCAGGCCCGCCCCCGTTGACCGGGGCGGAGGGTTTTGATGCCGGAACTGCAGATCAGCACCGATAAGGTCGAGGATTTCATCGAGGCCGCGCGCGAGGTCGCCGGCAAGGTCCGCCCGACCACAGGCGACCGCACCACCACGGGCGACGACAGCGAGCTCGTCACGATCGAGGATTATCCGGGCGACCCGCGACGACAGGAGATGCGCGAGTTCATCCTCGGCCTCAACTTCGCCGAGCGGATCGATCTCCTCGCGCTGATTCTTGTCGGCCGCGGTGATTTCGATGTCGCCGAATGGCCCGACGCGGTGCGCGAGGCGAGGGGGGTCATCGCTGACGGCAACCCCGATTTCATGATCGGCGACGCAGCGTTGCCCGAATATCTGGGCACCGCGCTCGACGCGATCGAGAGAACCCGGGCCTAACCCACGGAACCGAGGAGCCGCTGAACGGTTCATCCCGACATGAATACCCACCCACGCCTTACCGGACCCTGCACGGCCTGCGACGGCACCGGCCTCGTGCCGCGCGCCCGCCGCCGCCTGCCCAATGGCGAGCCCGACCAGCTCGATACGCTCGAATGGCCGCAAGTGGTCTGCGAGACCTGCAACGGCTCGGGCCGCGTCCCGCTCGATCACGGGACCGTCGTAGAAACCGTAGCCTGATCGGTCGCCACCCTTACTCCTGCATTCTCCCCTGCATCACCTTGGGCGGGCTTAGCCCGGCCACCTACGGCACGGTTGCCGGCGACGGACCTTGCCGTGATACGATCGCCTTCGCGCTGACTCTTTGCGGAAGCCACGAGCGGGCTTCGATGCGGCGTGGGCCGCCGGCCGAGCCCGGCCAAGGTGAGATCGGGGGGAGGAGAGCGTATGTCGATCGCCGAAGCAGAGGTGCGAAAGCCGACCCTGCTTGACCCGCCGGAACAGCGTTTTCCGCTCAATCTGGGCGTCGAGATCCGCAAGATCCGCGACCTTTTCCGCGCCGCCACGCGCAACCAGTGGGACCCGCGCACCGATATCGACTGGTCCGCCCTCGACGACCTCGACATCGACGACGCGCACCGCACCGCCGCCCGGATGTATTGGAGCCGCCGCGCCTGGTCGGAATACGGCGCGATCTCGGAGAGCCCCGCGCTGCTGATTCGGTTTTGCCAGGAAAAGCGCGAGCCCGACCTGCGCTATTTCTTCACGATCCGCACCCAGGAAGAATCGCGCCACGCCGAGGCCTGCTATCTGATGGCCGAGCATCTCGGCGGCTATTTCCAGCAGCCGGCGCTGCACGATTTCGAGAAATCGGTGGCCACGCACGGCGTGCGCAAGATGGCGCTCGACCCCGAGACACCCTTGGAGGCGATCATCGCCGCGCTCGTCTGCGCCGCCGAGGAGGTCGCGTTCGATGTCTTCCGCCACCTCGTCGAGATCACCCCGAACAAGGCGGCCAACCAGGTGCTGCGCAACATCATGCGTGACGAGGTGCGGCATTGCGGGTTCGGCTGGGCCTATCTCGAACATCGCATCCCGCAGATGAGCCGCGCCGAGATCGATGTCTGCGAACAGGCCGTCACCACGATGATCGGGCAGGTCGAGATGAACGGCTACCACAGCGCCTGGCTCGCCCCCGAAAGCGCCGCCACCAACGGCGAGATCGAAGCCGACCGCCTGACCTGGGAGGCTGGCCTCGGCGCGACGGTCGAGGAACTGGAAAAGCCGGTCTTCGTCGAGTCCGTGCGCAATATCCGCAAGCGGCTGAAACCCTTCGGGATCGAGGTCCCGATGTTTACCCACCCGAAGATCGATGGCCCGGTGTGAGCCCCGCGAATAAGGCACCGTCATCGCGAGCCCAGCGAAGGAATCTCGTGCGGATAGAGGCTCCTCCCATCGAGATTGCCGCGTCGCCGACGGCTCCTCGCAATAATTCGCTAAGTCATTCTCGATGACCGCCCGCACCTTCAGCGGCGCGATCCCGGTCGAGAGCCGCTTTCCGCTGCATCTCGAACCCTCGATCGGGTCGATCCGTGATCTCTACGACGAGGCCAAGCAATCCCGCTGGGATCCCGAGCGCGACATCCCGTGGGCGAGCTTCGACCGCTCGCGCTATTCGCCGGAAACCCTCGCGGCCGCGCGCCTGTCGTGGAGCCGCAAGGCGTGGACCGAGTATGGGGGGCTGCCGGAAACCCCGGCGCTGATCATCCGCTTCTGCCTCGAGCGCGAGCGCGAAAGCGACCCGAAATATTTCCTTACGGTCCGCAACACGGAAGAGGCGTGGCACCTCGATTGCTGCCACCGTTTTGCCGAGCTATGCGGCGGCTACGTTGCCGAGCCCGCCAGCCCTGCCTATCGCGCGCTCTTCAACCAGGGCCTCCACCGCGAGGCGCTCGATGCGTCGAGCCATCTCGACGCCTACGTCGCCGCGCATATCGGCATCCAGGACGGGCTCGACCTCGAGCTGACCCGCCTGCACCGCGACAACGCCGCCGACCCCGTGGCCGGCGCGATCCTCGACCGCCTCGTTGCCGATAAGACCCGACACGCCGCGTTCGGCTGGTTCTATCTCGAACGCCGGGCCCCGCTATGGACGGCGGAAGACCGCGCCCGGATCGTCGCGGAGATCGCCCACGTCATAGACGACGTCGAACTCGCCGGCTACCGCTGCGCCTGGCTCGGCGACGCCCCCGATATCGTCGAAGCCGACCGCGTCACCGCTGCCGCAGGGTTGGGCGCGGCGACGCGAGACGAGGAGGAACCGGTCCTGCGGCGCTACCTCGAAGATGCGGCGGCGCAATTCGCCCGCTTAGGGATTGAACGATGACCCACAAACAAATCCCCCTCTTTCCCCGATGGGCGGAGAGGGAAAAGAGGTGCGGCGATGATCGACGAGGCGGTAGACGCGCAATACAACATCCGCCGGCGTCATCCGGAGAGCCCGCAGCATTACGCGCACTATGAGGCCGGCAGCGCCGCCGCGCGTGCCGGGCTCAACGGCAGGATCGACCTCCGCTACGGCGAGATGGCGGGCGAGACGCTCGATTTCTTCCCGGCCGCACGGCCGGATGCGCCGCTGTTCTTCTTCATCCATGGCGGCTATTGGCGGGCGCTCGACAAGCGCGATTTCTCGTTTATCGCCCCTGCGTTTGTCGACGCCGGGATCGCCGTCGCTCTCGTCAATTACGATCTGACGCCGAAGGTCACCGTCGAGACGATCGTTGGGCAGGTCCTGCGCGGCGTCGCCTGGACGCATGCCCACGCGACCACGCTCGGTTTCGATCCCGGGAAAATGATCGTCGGCGGCCATTCCGCCGGCGGTCAGCTCACGGCGATGGCGCTCGCCGCCGACCTGCCGATCGCGGCCGGCATCGCGATTTCCGGCGTGTTCGACCTCGTGCCGCTGCTGAAGACCAACGTCAACGTCGAGCTTACCCTCGACGAGACACGGGCGCGGGCATTGAGCCCGATGCACCACCCGCGCCCCGACCGCGCACCGGCGCTCGTTTGCGTCGGCGGCGCAGAGACTGACGGGTTCATCGACCAGACGCGCGATTTCGCGGCCAGGGTCGGGGGCGAGGCGGTCGTCTATCCCGGGCTCGATCACTACACGATCATGTCCGAGCTCGCCCGGCCCGACAGCGCCATCCACCGTGACGTGCGCCGCATCATCGACGGAGTGGCCAGATGATCCCCGCCGCGAAAGACCTGACGATCTGCTTCGCTCACGTCGCCTATCAACTGCACGAGCAGTTCGCGACGCTTGGCACCGGCATCGAGAGCTTCGCGGTGCGCGACGGCGAGACGCTGGCGAGCCGGGTCGGCGAGGCCGATGCGCTGGTGATCTCGGGGCTGTGGAACAACGCTCTGCTCGAACGGGCCGGGAAGCTCAAATACATCCAGTCGATCGGCGCCGGCACCGACCAGTTCCCGCGCGACGACCTGGCGAAACGCGGCATCCGCCTCGCCAGCGCGCAGGGGGTCAACATGCGCGCGGTCGCCGAGCATGCGATGGCGTTGATCCTTGCGCTCGCTCGCCGTCTCCCCGAGGCGCGCGACAATCAGGCGCGGCAGCACTGGCGGGGGATGATCGCCGATATCCCGGGGCGCGAGGACGAGCTCGGCGGCAAAACGCTCTTGATCGCCGGTCTCGGCCAGATCGGCGGGCGTCTCGCCGAGATCGCGCGGGCGTTCGACATGCGGGTGATCGGCCTACGCCGCAACCCCGCCGCGGGCGGGCCGGCCGATGCGGTGCGGCCGATGAGCGAATTGAAGGCGCTGTTGCCCGAGGCCGATTTCGTCGCGCTGACCTGCCCGCTGACCCCGGAGACGACGAACCTGATCGCCGCCGATGCGCTCGCCCGGATGAAGCCGGCGGCGTATCTTGTCAATGTCGCGCGCGGCCGGGTCGTCGACGAGATGGCGCTCGTCACCGCGCTCCGGTTGGGCAAGATCGCCGGCGCCGCGCTCGACGTGACGGTCGAGGAGCCGCTCGCCGCCGCGTCGCCGCTATGGGCGATGCCGCAGGTGCTGGTGACGCCGCATACCGCGGGCGAAACCCGCAAATACGAGGACAACGTCATTGCGATCCTGCGCGACAATCTCGACCGGCTGTGGCGCGGCGAGACCCAGTTGCGCAACCAGATCGTCTGATGGATTTCGGTCTCACCCCCGGGCAGCAACGGCTCCAGGCGCGGTGCCTGGATCTGGCCGCCGATTTCGCGACCCGCGCCGCCCAGCACGACCGCGAGGCCAGCCACCCGGCCGAAAACTACGCGAAACTTCGCGACGAAGGCTTTCTCGCGCTGACGATTTCGCAGGAGCTGGGCGGGGGCGGCGCCAGCTTTCTCGACCACACGATCGCCTACGAGGCGCTCGGCCAGGGCTGCCCCTCGACCGCGCTCGCCTTCAACATGCATGCCTCGGTCGTGATGCCGCTGCTCGAGAGCCCCGAGGTCCCGGCCGCAACAAAGCGGATGATCGCCGATCTCGTCGTCAACGAGCGCAAATTGATCGGCGGCAATTTCTCCGAGCCGATCACGACCGCGCTGATCGGGCATCGGCCGCTTTCGGCCCAGGCACGGAAAGTGGACGGCGGGTACAGCCTCACCGGCCGCAAGATGTTCGCCTCGATGCTGGAGGCGGCGGATTACGTGCTGGTGATGGCCTATCCCGAGGGCGCGACGAGCCCTTATGCCGGGCTCATGGCGATGATCCCGCCCGACGCGCCGGGGCGAAGGGTCGATGCGAATTGGGACGTGCTCGGCATGCGCGCGACCCGCAGCGACTCGCTGATCCTCGAGGATTGCCGGGTGCCGGACCGTCATATCGTCTACCGCTCCGATGACATGCGGCAGTTCCGGCACGATTACTTGAGCTGGTTCTGGGGCTCGTACACGCCTGTTTATCTCGGTGTCGCGGTGGCCGCCTATGACGAGCTGCGCCGGATGGTGTCTACTCGCCGGCCGCAGGGCTACGTCCAGCCGCTGTCGCATCACCCCGACGTCCGCCGCCACATCGCCGAGGCGAGCGCGGATCTCGAATCCGCCCGCCTGATCACCTACCGCTCCGCCTGGCTCAGGGACCGAGACGGCCCGACCGAAGAGGCGACGACGGCGATGTACCGTGCCAAATACGCGGTCGGCGAGGCTGTCAGCCGCATCACCCGCACCGCCCTTACCCTCGGCGGGGCCCATGGGATCTTCAAGGGCTCACGGCTGGAGCAATTGTTCCGCGACGGTGCCCTCGGCCCGCTACACCCGCCGCCGGCCGATTTCTGCCTCTACAACATGGGGGTGCACGAGCTGGGGCTGGATGAGGCGGAACTGCTGCCGCCGTTGAGGCCGGAGTAGGAGCGCGAGCGTCCCGCCCGCATTGTTTTTTGTCCGGGCGGGGGCGAGATGTCCGCGCTTGTTTACTTCTGAGAGATAAATCCCTGCCACACCCGGTCGGGTTTCTCCCAGACCGTCTGCATCTCGGCGCGTGCTGCCGCCTCGTCGACGCCGAGCACGTCGCGGCGATAGCGGTAGAAAAAGGCCGAGACGCGGTAGTTCGCGATGCAATGGACATGGACCGGGACGTCCTTCAGCTTCTGCATCGCCGCGCAGAATAGGGTGAAGTCCTGGTCGGTCGGGTTTTTGAAATCGACCGGGATGTGGATGTAGCTGATGCCGAGCCGGCCGAGGCTCCCCGCCTCGTCGGGCAACGCCTTTTCGTGGCTGTGCAGGCCGAGATTGATGACGTGGCGGATGCCGAGGTCGTGAA
>DASXFE010000133.1:0-73749 GCA_036489765.1 Allostellaceae bacterium
TCGAGGCAATGGGGCCCGCCCGCGTGCGGCGCTGGTCCGAGGCCTTCGACCCGCTGCTGCGCATCGGGGACGTCACCGCCGCGGTGCACTACGACACCGCGACCAACGACAAGTTCTTTTCGCTGGAAATGGCAATGGCGACCTGGTCGCGGCTTGCCGCTCCGAACTTCCTGTCGGTCATCGCCAACCAGGACCACATGACCCGTCCGTTCGGCGCCCAGCCTTATCTGGTGCAACGCCTGTCGGACGCGGCGTTGGCGCCTTGCCGGGCGCTGAGCCGCACCCAGGTCGAGGCCGACCCGCGCTCGGGCGAGATCAGCTGCTTTCCGGTCGACGACGACGAGACCGATCTCCGTCTCGTCTGGTCGGAGCAGGACGCCGGGCACGGCCATATGAGCCGCGAATGGTTCACGGCCATGCCGGGCTCGATCGGCGGTGGCGCCGCGATCTTTTCGATTGCGCCGACCGGCCGGGATTCGACGATCCTGTTTTACCTTAACCGCATCGCAACGACCAATGGCGGCCCGGTCAACGCGTCGACCCCGATCCGGTTGTTCACTGCCGACGAAGGCCGCGCTGCCGCTTCCCCGATCACCACCCTTGTCGACGCTCGGGGGGCCGACCTCGTGGCCGCACCGTTCGAGGACCGGTCGGGACCGGCGGTGACCGCGGAGGAAGGTGGCTGGGCGATCCGCTTCGCCGGCCACGGCGCACTGGCTCGGGCCAGCCGGTTCGGGGTCCGTCCATGGCTGCTGCCCTCCGGCTGGCAGATGATCGAGGTCACGCTGCGCGAGCCCGTGCCGGTGGAAATCGGCGGGCTCAGCCTCTATCTCAGCCGGCGCTACCAGCGTCTCGACGAAGAGGCCGTCGCACAGTCTTTTGCCGAATCAATCGGCGAAGATGGGCTGCGGCGCTACCGCTTTGCTCGCGACCGATTTGCCCCCGCAATCGTCGTCGAGCAGCGCTTCCGCCGTCACACGCCGCCGGCAGCGGCTGACATCCTCGACGATTTCGACGCCATCGGCGTGATCGATTTTGACGGCCGCGCGGCGGTTTCCTTCGCCCTCGTCTCGATCACAATCTCGTAGAGACGACGCGCGGCGCACGCTATATCTTTGCGCGAACCAGCAAAATCCTCGCGAGGACGGGATTTGGGCCTGTCGCCCTATGCGTGGCTGATCGAGACCGCATTCGACCGCGAGGTCGTGCGCCAGATTCTCGCGCCTTACCGGCCGTTCCGCTGTGAGGCGAATTTTTCGAGCGGCTTTTCAACCCGCGAGTACGGCGATACCACCCTTTACGCCAAGGCCGAGCCTCTCGGCAGTCTTCACCTGTTCGGCCCGACGCTGAAGCTCGACGCCGCGACCCGGATTTTGGACATCGGCTGCCACCTCGGCTATTACGGCCATCACTTCCTGGCGCAAGGCGTCCGCTCCTATACCGGCGTCGAGTTCGACGAGCGGCTGTTCGACTGCGCCAAGCTGATCCGCACCCTGGCCGCGATCGACGCGGGTCGCCTCGACTTTGTCCACGGCGATTTTGGCGCGGCCGAGACGACCCCGCGCCTGCGCCGTCAGGCCCCATACCAGATCATCCTGTCGCTCGCCTCGCTCAACAATATCCGCTCCCTGACTGCGGCCCTGCTGGCGCTCCCGGAGCTGCTGGCGGCGGACGGCGTCTTTATCATCGAGTATCTAGCGCTTTCGTCACCGGCACCGGTGTGCGAGTTCCATCGCGAGGGGTATCGCGGCGACCGCACGCTTTACTGGATTTTCTCCGAGGCTTTTCTCGACGAGTTCCTCGGCGCGATCGGCCTCGTGCGCACCGAACGGCTGATCGAATGGCGGAACGCCGAGGCGATCGGGCCGGACGCCGTCAAGATCATGGCCATCTACCGCAAGTCCGGCGGGGATGGCTGACACGGCGAGCGAACCGGTGCGGCGGACGGGACCGGTCTTTGTCGCCGGCTGTCCGCGCTCGGGCACGAGCGCCTTAAGCTGGGCGATCGCCGCGCATCCGGGCTATTGGACCTCGGCCGAAACGCATTTCTTCTACTACCTGCTGCGCAACGGGGCGCCGGGACTCCGCGACGCTTTCGACCTGTCGAGCGGTCCCGGCCAATGGCTCGACAAGCACGGCGTCGACTACCCGGCGTTTCTGCAGCACCTCGGCCACGGCTTCGACCTGATGATGCGGACCCATTCGGGCGGCTTACAGTGGGTCGACGGGTCGCCGGAAAATATCGCCGTCGGCGAGCTGCTGCTGCAGATGTACCCGTCGGCGACGATGTTCGTCGTCGTGCGCGACCCGCGCTCGGTCTGCTTCTCGATGCTGACCTCCGGCTTCTCGGCGCCGTGGGCGAGCGATATCGATGCCGCGGTCAACGAGTGGGCCTACTACGTCCGCGCCGGCCGGAGCGTGGCGGAGCTCTATCCGGGCCGGGCGATCGAGGTCCGGCAGGAGGAGATGCGCAGCCGGCCCGAGGCCGTCGCCGCGGTCATCGCCGACCACCTCGGTCTCGACGAACCCTCCCGCGTCGCGGCGTTTCTCGCGACCCGCACCGTCAACAGCAGCGCCGACCGGGCGAGCTATGCGCCGACGAGCCCGTTTCGCGAGGCGCCCCGGAGCGCGCTGACGCGGGCGGAGTTCCTCGCCCGGCACGAGGCGGGGATCATGAAGGAAACCGCAGAGCTCTGTCGCCATTACGGGTACGATTAGGCGCGTCGTGGGCGGACGGATCTATTTCGACGGGCTCAACCTCGCGCTGCCGCAGGGCACTGGCATCGCCACCTATGCGCGGCTCCTCGCCCGGGTGACGCGCGAGCTCGGCCATTCCGTGGGCCTCGTCTACGGCGCGCGGCGGCGCCCGTCGCTCAATCCGCTCCTCCAGGAAATCGCCCTGTTCGATGTCTATGGCGACGGCGGCGGATCCCGCTTTCGCGAGGTCGTCGACGTCCTCGCCGACCAGTTGTGGATCCCCTTTGGCGTCAAGCCGCGGCCCATCAATCTCTCTGGGCGTGTCGTCGCCGAACACCTGCGCGACCGCTTTCCGAGCCACGCATCCTTGTTCGCAGAACGCAACCTGTTCGCCAACGCGCGGCGGTATTTCCGCTGGTCCGGGCGTTTTGTCGAGCTCGATTTCGACACCCGCCCCGATGTCTTCCACTGCACCTACCAGATGCCGGTGCGCGCCAAATCCGCGGCCAATGTCTACACGATCCACGATCTCGTGCCCCTCCTCCTGCCCTTTGCGACCGGCGACGACAAACGGCGCACGCTGCGGCTCTTCAACAAGATCGCGGCCGAGGCGGATCACATCGTCACGGTGTCGGAAAACTCGAAGAAAGACATCGTCCAGCTTCTCGGGATCGACGAGGGCCGGGTGACGACCACCTATCAGGCGGTCGAGTTTCCTCAGGACAGCCTCGACCGCTCGGCCGATACCGTCGCCGAGCAGCTGCTCGGTTCCTTCGGGCTGATGTCCGGGGATTACCTGCTCTTTTACGGCGCGCTCGAACCCAAGAAAAATGTCGGCAGGCTGATCGAGGCCTATCTCCTGTCCCAGGTCGACATCCCGCTGGTGATCGCCGGCAACGCCGGCTGGAGCAGCGACCACGAAAAAAAGCTGATCGCGCAATTCGCATTGACCGGCCGCGAGGCGTTGAACCGCCGCCGCAGCATCGTCCATCTGGACTACGTGACCTCCCGCATCCTCATCGACCTGATCCGCGGCGCCCGCGCGGTGCTGTTCCCGTCGCTCTACGAGGGGTTCGGCCTGCCGGTGCTCGAGGCGATGATGCTGGGGACCCCGGTGGTGACCTCGCGGACTTCGTCGCTGCCCGAGGTCGGCGGCGACGCCGCGGTCTACGTCAACCCCTACGAAACCGCGGAGATCGCCCGGGCAATCCACACGATCGTCGCCGATTCCGATCTGCGCCGCGACCTCTCGCGCCGCGGCCGCACGCAGGCCGAGCAGTTTTCGGTCGATCGCTACCGCGAGCGCATCGGCGATCTCTACAAGCAGCTCCTGTAGCGGGCACCGCAGGCAAGGCGACGTTCCCCTACCCGAAGAAGGTGGTGTTGATCGACGCGACGCCGAGGAGGGTGACGGGCTCTATCCCTGCGTCAGACCGCGCTGGATCGCGATACGGACGAGGTCGGCGGTTCGGGGAGCGCCGAGCTTGGCTTTGATCTGGCCGCAGGTATTGGCCACGGTCTTGTAGCTGACGCCGATCGTCTCGGCGATCTGGTTGAGGCTGCTGCCGCCGCCGAGGAGCCGCAGGATCTCGAACTCGCGCGCCGACAGGTCCTGGAGCGGGTTCCTCGGGCCGTGGAGATTGGCCAGCGCCAGCTCCTGCGCGATCTCGTGCTCGATGTAGTTCTGTCCGGCGGCAACCCGCCTCACCGCCTCGAACACCCGCTCCGGCGGCGCGTTCTTGCTGATGAAACCGGCGGCGCCCGCCTGCAAGGCGCGCCGCGCGTACATCGCCTCGCGATGCATGCTCAACACCAGCACCCGCACCGCCGCATCCTCGATCCGGAGCCGCCCGATCACCTCGATCCCGCCGAGGCCGGGCATGCTGAGATCGAGGATCACCAGCTCGGGCCGATATTCCCGGAAGACCGCCAGCGCTTCCCGGCCGCTCGCCGCCTCCCGGACCTGATACTCGGGCTCTCCGGCAAGGAGACGCCTGAGGCCGGCGCGCACGATCGGATGGTCATCGACGATCAGGATCTTCATCGGTTAGGCAGGTCTCGCTCGGAGCCTCGGCCAGCTCGCGCTGTGCCCGGGAGGGCAGCGTCGCCGTCACCGCCAGACCGCCGCCCGGCTGGTTGGATAGCGTCAGCCAGCCGCCGAGCGCCCTCACCCGCTCCGCCATGCCGCGCAGGCCGAAACCCGGGCTCGCGGCGCCTGACATGCCGGCGCCGTCGTCGACGATCTCGACGACGATCCGATCGCGCCCGGTGCCGTCGATGCGCACCGCGACCCGGGCCGGCCGTCCGTGGCGCAGCGCGTTGCTAAGGCATTCCTGGACGACACGATAGATCGTCGCGTCGATGAGCTCGCCGTACCCCTCGCACCCCGCTGCGACGGCGACGCGGAAATCGACGTCCGGATGCCGCCGCCGCCAGAACTGGATCATGTTTTCGATCGCATCGGACAACCCGAACTCGGCGAGCCCGACCGGTTGCAGCCGGCGGACGGCGCTGTGCAGCTCCTGCTGGACGTGTCGGACGGACTCGGCGATCAGGCCCAGGTGCTGGGGCGCTTCCGCCGCCCGTCCCTCGCGCAGCAGGCGCGAGACCGCGTCGGTGTCGATGTTGATCGCGAACAGGTAGGGCCCGACCTCGTCGTGGAGATCGCGGGCGATCTCGCCGCGCTCGCGCTCCTGAACCGTCAACAGCTGTTCGTTGAGGTGGCGGTTGTCGGTGTCGGCGGCGGCAAGCTGATCGGCCATGCGGTTGAAGTTGTCGCGCAGCCCCGACAGCTCGGGGGCCAGCCGCCCGCCGATCCGCATCGTGAAATTGCCGCGGCCGATCTGCTCCAGTGCCGCGCCGAAGCGGTAGAGCGGGTGCAGCGCCCGGCCGATGAACAGATAGATCAGGAGGACCGTTGCTCCGCTGAAGGCCAGCAGCACGATCACCGTGTTGGTGAAATCGTTCCACACGTCGAGCGTCTCATTGTGCGGCGCCGCCTCGAGCACGACGGTCGCATAGGGCCGGCCGTCACGAGTGATGGGCACGCGCTCGGTCATGCTCGGCACCCCGATCAGCCGGACGAACCAGCGGGGCGGATGGCCAAAAGGCGAGGTCTCGACGGAGGGCGTGGCGGCGACCGCGGGGTCGCCGGCCAGCGACACCCGAACGTGGCGATTGCCGGCGAAAACCGCGACCAGGTGTTCGAGGTCGCGCTGCGGCTCGGACGAGGACGCGATCGCAGGCGCCGCATTTTCGACCGCCCGCCGCCCGACCAGCAGCGCCGATCGCATCTCAACCCCGACCGAACCTGAGGCGTTGTAGCAGGCGATGGCGACGCCCAGTAGGATGCTGGTCACCAGAGCCACCGTGATGAGGCCGATCAACCGCAATCGCAGGGACATCGAAGCCCTTCCTCCCGTCGGGCCGCACAAGCCTAGTCGCCAGCCCCGCCGCTCGCCTATCCTATACGCACCGAGAGCGCCGGAGACGTCGTGCAAATCGGGAAATATGGCCCCGAAAATCGGGAAACCTTGCCATCGCGTCGACGCTCCGTTTCAGCACTTAATGGCTCAGAGAGCATAACAAAACCAGCAGGGGCGGCGATGCTTGGGCGCGAAAGACTCGCGGCGACGATCATTATCGGGATGTTCTGGACGTCTCTCGCGGCGGCACAAACCGCGGCGCCGGTGGGCCAGAACCTCGAGCCTGGGCCCGTGCTGACCCTGCCGCCGGTCGAGGTCGTCGCGCCGACGCCGCTTTTGGGCTCCGGAGTCGATCGCGACAAGGTGCCGGCCGAAACCACGGTCATCGACAGCAGCGACATCAGCCGCGACGGCAACCCTGACTTCCTCCATGCGCTCAACAGGCAAGCGCCCGGTGTGGTCTTCGATGACGCGGCCAGCAACCCGTATCAGCCGACTGTCTTCTATCACGGCTTCCAGGCGTCGCCGCTGCAGGGCAATCAGCAGGGTCTCGCCGTCTACCTAAACGGCTCGCGCTTCAACTCGGCGTTCGGCGATACGGTCAACTGGGACCTCATCCCCGACATCGCGATCGACCGGATGAACCTCGAAGGGTCCAACCCGGTCTTCGGCCTCAACGCGCTCGGCGGCGCGCTCGCGGTTCAGATGAAGAACGGGTTCACCTATCACGGCAACGAGATCGACGTGCTTGGCGGCTCGTTCGGCCATTACGAGGGCCAGTTCCAGTCCGGCATCCAGAGCGGCAACGTCGCCGTCTACGTCGCGGGGCGCGCGCTCCACCAGGACGGCTGGCGCGATCCGCAATCGTCCGATCTCGGAAATTTCTTCGGCGATATCGGCTGGCGCGGCGACCGCGGCGAATTCCACATCGACGTGACCCAGGCGGAGACCCGGCTCAACGGCCCCGGCACCTCGCCGATCGAGCAGATCCAGGCCGACCCGTCGGCGACCTTTACCGGCCCGGCGCTGCTGACCAACCACTACACCCGGGTCAACGCGACCGGAAACTTCAACCTATCGGACGACACGTCGATCCAGACCGACACCTATTACAGCTATCTGATGCAGAAATACGCCAACGGCGCGGTGCCGGATATCAACCCCTGCGATGACGGGTCGGGGCTGTTGTGCGGGGCGCCCGGCGTCCCGGCGACCGGGCTCAACGGTCAGCCGATCGCCGATTTCCTCAACGGCGGCCCCTACAACCAGCTCAACCTGCAATCGACGGGCACCAATGCGTATGGCGGGTCGCTTCAGGTCACCAACCGCACGCCGCTCTTCGGGCACGCCAACCAGTTCGTCGCCGGCGCCAGCTTTGACGGCGCGCGCACGCTCTACGCCGCGCTCAGCGAGATCGGCGGGCTGTACGTGCCGACCTCGACCTTTTTCGGGCCGGGCTACACGATCGACCTGGCCGACGGCTCGATCGCGCCGGTGCGGGCCGACATCGTCAATGCCTATTACGGCGCCTATTTTACCGACACGTTCGATATCACCCCGACCCTGTCGGCCAATCTTGCCGGGCGCTTCAACTTCGCCGAGGTCGATCTCAGCGACCAGCTTGGCACCGCGTTGACCGGCAACCACGACTACCGCCGGTTCAACCCCTCGGCCGGCCTCACCTGGAAGGCCATGCCCGGGCTGACGGTCTACGGCAGCTATGCCGAGGCCAACCGCGCGCCGATGCCGGCCGAGCTGACCTGCGCCAGCGCCGCCGCCCCGTGCAGCCTGGCCAACTTCCTCGTCGCCGACCCGGATCTGCAGCAGGTCGTAGCGCGCACGTTCGAGGCCGGGGTGCGGACGCAATCGCACCCGTTCGCCGACGCGACGCTCGATTCCGAGCTGTCGCTTTACCGCACGACACTCAGCAACGACATCCTCGCGGTCGGCAGCTCATTGCCGGGGTTGAGCTTTTTCCAGAACGTCGGCAGCACGCTGCGGCAAGGCCTCGACCTCAGCTTCAAGCTGAAATACCAGCGGCTCTCGGCCTATGTCGGCTATTCGTTTATCGACGCGACGTTCCGAACCCCGTTCGCCGAGCAGAGCCCGAGCAACCCGGCGGCAGACGCGGACGGCAACATCTTTATCAAGTCCGGCGACCGCCTGCCCGGCATCCCGCAGAACGTGCTGAAGTTCGGCGCCGACTACAGCATCAACGATGCCTGGACCGTCGGCGGCAGCGCGCTTTACGAGTCGGGCATGTATCTGTTCGGCGACGAGGCCAACCTGACGCCGCCGCTGCCGTCGTTTTTTGTCCTCAACCTGCACACGGCTTATCAGCTCACCAAGAACGTGCAGTTGTTCGGTAAAATCGACAACGCCTTCAACGCGCAATACTACACCTACGGCACCTTCGGGCCGACCTCGTCGGTGCCGATCGCGCAAGCGCCGGGCGCGACCAACCCCCGCTCGTACAGCCCCGCCGCACCGATCGCCGCCCTTGTGGGGGTGCGCGTGACGTTCTGAAACCCGATGCCTTCGGAAGCTATATTTGCGCATACAACGTGTGATTGAAGATCGATTTACGCTGGCGATGGTTAACCTAGGTAATTGCGCCCGGCGACCCAAGTATTCAGTGTGCGCCGGCGTACGATCCCGGAGAGCGTCCGTCAGTGAGCAAGGCGACCAGCTATAGGCTACGCGCAGAGCACCTGCGGGCAAGCGCCCTTAACACCAAAGACGCTGTGGACCGGGCACAGATGGTG
Organism: Allostellaceae bacterium; assembly: GCA_036489765.1. Classification (GTDB taxonomy): domain Bacteria; phylum Pseudomonadota; class Alphaproteobacteria; order ATCC43930; family CGMCC-115725; genus DATARH01. Next base: position 8,888 of record DASXFE010000133.1, read on the forward strand.
ATGGCAGCCGACGACTACGACGAGTTGGCCCTCGCCGAGGAAGCGCTCGAACCGCCCACCGAATGCTAGCTTCTACCGCTGAGACCCCTGAGGCCTTGCGTCGCGCAGCCGGATGACGTTGCTGTCCGCCGGCTGCTGCGCCTCGGCGATGACGCGCGTGGTGACGCGGCTCAGCTCCGACAGCTTGTAGGGCTTGCGCATGACGACGAACTCGTCGACGGCGTCGTTAGACGCGCGGCTATATCCGGACACCAGCATGACGGCGAGGCCGGGGTAGCGGGCACGGATGGCACGGCCGAGCGCCAAGCCGTCCATCGCGCCCGCCATGACGATGTCGCTCATGACGAGGTCGAAACTCTCTTCCTCGAGCGCCTGCAGGGCCGCCTCGGCATCGCCGGCCGTCCGCACGGTATAGGCGAGTTCCTCCAGCATCGAGCGGCTGACGTCGGCGACTTCCGGATTATCTTCGACCAGCAGCACGCGGCCGCCCGGCGTCGTCCCGACATGAGCGTGCTCGTCCACCGCCTGCGGATCGTCGAGACCGCGCGGCAGGTAGAGGGTGATCATCGTCCCGGTGCCGATCTCGCTGTCGATCGTCACGGTTCCGCCCGACTGATGCGCAAAGCCGTAAACCTGGGACAAGCCGAGGCCGCTGCCCTTCTCGGCCGGCTTGGTCGTAAAAAACGGGTCGAAGACCTTGGGCAGCACGTCCGGGGGGATGCCGGCGCCCGTATCGGAAATCGTCAGCGCGACGAACTCGCCGGCGAGGCCTCCCAAGGTCTGGTCGCCTGTCAGCACCACGTTCTCGGCGACCACCGCGATGGCGCCGGTCGCCGGAATTGCGTCGCGCGAATTGAGCACGATGTTGACGAGAGCGAGCTCAAGCTCGTTGGGGTCGACCTTCACCGGCCACACTTCGGAACCGATGGTGGCAACCAGGCTCACGCCCGGCTCCAGCGCGCCGCCGAGCATCGCCCTCAGCCCCTCCACCCGCTCGCCGAGCAGGATGACCCGCGGGTTCGCCGGCTGGCGCCGGGCGAACGCCAAAAGCTGACGCGTCAGCGTTTCCCCGCGGGCGATGGCGGTCTCTATCGCCTCGATCGAGCGCGCCAATCCGGGCGCGGCAGCGATCCGCCCCCTGATGAGCTCGGTATGACCGCGCACAACCGTCAGCAGATTGTTGAAGTCATGCGCGACCCCGCCCGTGAGCTGGCCGAGCGCATCCATCTTCTGCGAGCGCGTGCGCTGCTCTTCCGCTTGCTGAAGCGCCTTCTGCGCGTCGCGCCGCTCGGTGATGTCACGGGTGATCTTGGCAAAGCCGATCAGGTCGCCTTTCTCGTCGCGGATCGGATCGATGACGACATTCGCCCAGAACATCGTCCCGTCCTTGCGGACGCGCCAGCCTTCCGCCTCGAAACGGCCTTCCTGCACCGCCGTGTATAGCGCCTTGAGCGGCATCCCGGCGGCGCGGTCCCGCTCCGGATAGAAGCGCGAGAAATGCTGGCCGATGATCTCGTTGGCGGTGTAGCCCTTGATGCGCGCGGCGCCGGCATTCCAGCTCGTCACGATGCCGTTCGGATCGAGCATAAACAGGGCGTAATCGGTGACGCCCGCGACCAGCAGCCGGAATTGCCGCTCGCTTTCCCGCAACGCCTCCTGCGCCGAGCGGCGTTCGGTGATGTCGCGGGTGATTTTGACAAAGCCTTCGAGCGAGCCGGTTTCGTCGTTGCGAATGGCATCGACGACGACCAGTGCCCAGAACCGGCTGCCATCCTTGCGGACGCGCCAGCCTTCGCCCTCGAACCGGCCGTCGCGCGCGGCGGTATCGAGGACACGCGCCGGCATCCCCGCCGCCCGATCTTCCTTCGTGTAGAATTTCGAGAAGTGCTGCCCGACGATCTCTTCGGCCGTATAGCCCTTCAAATATTCCGCGCCCCGGTTCCAATTCACCACGACGCCGCTCGGGTCGAGCATGTAAAGAGCGTAGTCGACCACCCCTTCGACGAGCATCCGGAAGCGGCGCTCGCTATGGCGCAGCGCTTCCTGCGCCTCCATCCGCTCGGTGATATCGCGGATGATCTTGGCGAACCCGACCACCTGGCCGTGCTCGTCGACAATTCGATGGACGACGGCGTTGCACCAGAAGCGGCTGCCATTCTTCCGTACCCGCCAGCCCTCGCTTTCGTAGCGCCCCTCGGTCCGCGCCGTTTCGAGCAGCGCTTGCGGGACGCCCAGAGCCTGGTCTTCGGCGGTGAAAAACCGCGAGAAATGCTGCCCGATGATCTCGACGGAGGCGTAGCCCTTGATGCGCTCGGCGCCGACGTTCCAGGTCGTCACAAACCCGTTCGGGTCGAGCATACAGATGGCGTATTCGGAGATCGCGTCGAGCAGCAACTCCAAACGATGAGCATCTGTAGAATGATAAGCGCTACCGGCGATCAGAGCCATCTCGGCACCCGCAAGATCTTCACGCCACTTGCCCCTCGCATCGGCGAAGTGTCCTCTGATACGGTGTTTCAGTCTATAGGCACCATAAAAACACCGAGTATCAGCATGGGTTTCAGCGTACAGCGTGAGATTAGAGGAAGGGCTCCGATACCATTCACACCCTTCGCCATGGCCCAAGGAAAGAGCGATGCGGATGGCACCCCGCAGGATGACGGCGCCGCTCGCGATGCCGCCCCGCGCGATGACCTGCCCTACAGGGTCGAACTTTGGAATGAGGAAAGAACCTCGGTCGAGCAGGTCTTGGCAGTGACCGCGCACAGCAGCATCGGCTATGCGGCTTACCACGCCGCGACGCGGGAGTACCCGGATCGCTATCTGACGCTGAGCCACCGAAATCGGGTTCTTTCGCGATGGAATGCCCAGCACTGACTGGGAAGCGTCGAAAGATCCAAATGGCCAGGATTTCCCCTCGATCCCGCACGCTGGAAACCCTCCCCTACCGGATCGAGCTGGCGGGCGCGGCCGATGACGAGCGACGGATCCTCGCCCGCGCCATGACCCTTCAGCTTGCCCGCGCGATCTTTCGTGCCGCGAGCGAGGAGCATCCGGACGCCCGGATTACGCTGCGCCGGGGCAATCGGATCCTCGGGAACTCGGAACCCAAGATGGCGCCAGGAGCCTCCTCGGCCCGCGCCGGCCGGTAAATCGCCTACGAGCCCCCTGTTTCGTCGGTAGACATCGCGACTGCGCGGCGCTTTGCCGCGGATGACAAAAGATCGCATCATTTCCGATGGAGAGGGTGGATTCTTCCCGTTGAATCGAGTTGATTCACCAAACGCAGAGGGCGAAGCATTACCCCTCGCGTAGTGTGCCGGTAAACGGCATCTCGATCGAACAGGGAAGGAGACGGCCATGACGGGCCCGACGAGGCGTAGCGTATTGCGCGGAACGGCGGCGCTTGCGGCAACCACGATGCTGGCCAGGCCGCATGTCGCGAACGCCCAGGCGACCACGGCGGAAGCGTGGTGGACCCAGGGCTTTCTCCCCGACGAGGACACCGCATTCCAGAAACTATGCGCCGACTACGAAAAAGAAAGCAGCAACAAGCTCAACTACAGCATCATCCCGTTCGCGCCGCTGCGCCAGAAGGAGATCTCGGCGACTACGAGCGGCGTCGTCCCCGATCTGATGGAAGCGCCGGCGATCCAGATGTACGCCCAGCTTGCCTGGAGCGACAGCCTGATGGACGTCAGCGACGTCGTCGAAACCCAGAAAGACCAGTACCTGCCGAACGCGATCGCCAGCGCGAACTGCTTCGACAAGGAAACGAAGAAGCGCGCCTTCTACGGCGTCCCGCACAAGGCCGCGGTGATCCCATTCCACGTCTGGGGCGACCTGGTCGAGAAGGCCGGCTACAAGCGGACCGACATTCCCAAGACGTGGGATAAGTTCCTCGATTTCTTCAAGCCCATCCAGGACAAGCTGCGCGCCGACGGCATGCGCCACGTCTATGGGCTGGGGCTGGAGATCAGCACCGTCGGCGACGATCCCACGAATACGTTCCACCAGTGGTTCTTCGCGCATGGCGGGATCGGACTGGTCACTAAGGACGGCAAGCTCCACATCGACGACCCGAAGGTCAAAGAGGCGGCGATCAAGACGCTCGATCAGCTCGTCTCCGCATTCAAGACGGGCTATGTGCCGCCGGGGTCGGTCAATTGGAACGATGCCGACGACAACAACGCCTTCCACGCCAAGCAGATCGTCATGGATTTCGACGGCACGCTGTCGACCGAGCTGGCGATGATCAAGGACAAGAAAGCGTACATGGAAGACATGATCACGCTCGACCTGCCGCTCGACAACGACGGCAAGAAGATCCCGAGCCAGTTCGGCATCTTTACCGGGATGGTCCCGAAGGGCGCGAAAAACCCCACCGTGGCCAAGGATTTCCTGAAGTACATGATCCAGCCCAAGGTGCTCAACGACTACCTGAAGGGCGGGCTCGGGCGGTGGCTGCCGCCGATGAAGTCGATCGTCGAGAACGATCCCTGGTGGAAGGACAAATCCGATCCGCACCGGCCGACCTACGTCCAGCAGGGCATCTACGGCGAGACTGTGCCGTACTACTTCGCGTACAACCCGGCCTATGCCGAGATCATGGCCGAGCACACCTGGAACGTCGCCTGGGCCGACATCGTCACCAACGGCATGAAGCCCACGGACGCCGTGGACAAGGCGCTCAAGCGCATCCAGGAGATCTTCGCGAAATATCCGATCGAGCAGGCCTGACGGTCGTCCCGCGCGGCGTCCCGAACCGGCCGGGCCGCCGCATCGGGTTCCCTTCAACTTAATGCGAGCGGCGGCGACCCAGATTGACCCCATCTGCCCCCGGGCTTACCCTCCGACCTTTGCCGAGCCTGCGATTGCGGCAGGCGGCATCGAACAGGGAAGCGGCGGACATGGCGTGTCCGGCATTATCGTTCCAGCGAAGCAAAAGCATTTGCGCGACGGCGAGTCCAGCGGGCCGCGTGGCCTGCGCCGTCTCGGTAGAAGACCGGCGCGGCGCCTGCGCGCCAAAGGGCAGCACCTGCGGCATGTCGGTCGATTGACCAGGGCTGTTTGGGAGGAATAAGGTTCCCCCGTAAGAATTCGGACTCGCCCACTGGATTGGCGGGAAAGACAAACAGGGAAGGAGGCGAGTGGTGGCGACGTTTACTCGGCGTTCAGTGCTTAGGAGTTCGGTGGCCCTTGCCGCGGCGGGGACATTCGGTCGCCCGTATATCGCCAATGCACAGGCAAAGACAGCGACGGTGTGGTGGGTTCAGGGCTTTTTCCCGGAAGAGGACGGGGCCTTCAAGACCCTCGCCGCGAGCTACGAAAAGACCAGCGGAAACAAGCTCGATTACAGCATCATCCCGTTCGCCCCGATGCGGCAGAAGATCATCTCGGCGATCACCAGCGGGGTGGTTCCCGATCTGATGTACGCGACGCCGCCGGAGGTGGTGCCCGAGCAGGCTTGGGCCGGCAAGCTGGTAGACGTCACCGACGTCATCGACACCCAGAAGTCCAAATTCCTTCCGGCCGCCATCAATTCGGCCTATTTCTACAACGCGCAGGAAAAGAAGCACAGCTACTACGGCGTTCCTTTTGAGGGCGGCGTGGTTCCTTTCCATGTATGGCAGGATCTTGTCGAGGAGGCCGGCGCCAAGATGTCCGACGTCCCGAACAAGTGGGATGCTTTCATCGACTTCTTCCCGCCGCTTGAGAAGATCCTGCGCGGCAAGGGGCACCGCCACCTTTATGCGACCGCGTTCGTGGTCAGCACGATCGGCAACGATCCGCTCAACACCTTCCACGCCTTTCTGATCGCGTATGGCGGCGCGGGCCTCGTGACGCCCGACGGCAAGCTCCACGCCGACGACCCGCAGGTGCAGGAAGCCGTGATCAAGGCCCTCGACAAGTTGACCAGCTATTTCAAGGACGGGCACATCCCGCCGGGCTCGGTCAACTGGAACGACGCCGACGACAACAACGCGTTCCACGCCAAGCTCGCGATCATGGACTACGACGGCACGCTGTCGACCGAGCTCGCCATGATCCATGACGAGAAGGCCTATAAGAACATGGTCACGATGGGCCGGCCGCTGATGAACGACGGCAAGCAACAGCCGAGCATCTACGGCGTTAACAACGCAATCATCCCGACCGGCGCGAAGAACGTCGAGGTGGCCAAGGACTTCATGAAGTACGCGATCCAGCCCGATGTGGACAACACCTACCTCAAGGGCGCGTTGTGCCGCTGGCTGCCGGTCTACGGCGAGACGGCCAAAAACGATCCGTTCTGGACCGACCCGGCCGATCCGCACCGGGCGCCCTATGTCAAGATGGGTATAGACGAGCCGACGATCCCCGAATACTTCGTCTATAATCCGGCCTATGCCCAGTGCCGGACGGAGCACATCTTCAACGTCGCGTGGTCCGATGTCGTCAGCAACGGCATGAGCACCAAGGATGCCGCCGCCAAGGCATTGAAGAGGGCAACCGAGATCTTCGCCAAATACCCGATCCAGCAGACCTAAGAGGCAAGCATGGACGCGACCCAGGTAATCGAAACCGGCCGCGGCAAGGCGATAGCCGGCCCGCGGCGGCGCTCATGGCGCGGCGGTCTCCAGGGCTCGGAATACACTTGGGCGCTTGCCTTTGTCGTTCCGTACATCGCCGTGTTTCTTGTGTTTGTCGCCTACCCGGTCGCGTTCGGGCTGTGGCTCGGCCATGAGCCGAAGCTGTACGCCGAGCTGTGGGATGACCCGGTCTACAAAATGACCGTCATCAACACGATCCTCTACCTAGTCATCGGCGTGAACGTGAAGATGTTCCTGGCGCTGTTGCTGTCGGGCTTCTTCATGCGGCCGGGCTGGTGGGTCAAGGCCCTGCTGATGATCTATGTGCTGCCCTGGGCGGTGCCGGCATTGCCGACCTTCATCTCGATCCACTGGATGCTCAATACCGATTACGGGCTCGTCAACAACCTCCTCTACGATCTCTTCGGCTCGAACGGTGTTCCCTGGCTCGACCAGCGCTGGCCGGCGATGGGTTCGGTGATCGCCGCCTATATCTGGAAGAACATGCCGTTCTGGACCGTGATCCTCCTCGCCGGACGGATGGCGATCCCCGAGGATATCCGCGAGGCGGCCAAGATCGACGGCGCAACCGGGATCAAGAGCTTTACTCTTATCACCTTCCCGATGCTGGCGAACCTCTATCTCGTCTGCACGCTGCTTTCGACGATCTTTACGGTAGGCGACTTCAACACCTCGACCTTTGTCTCCGGCGGCGGCCCGGCCTTCTCGACCTATGTGCTGGCGACCCTCGGCATCCGCGACGCCTTCGATCTCGCGCATCCCGAACTCGGCGTCGCTGCGGTGATGACGGCGCTGCCGTTGATCATCCCCCTCGTCATCATCTTGATGCGCAAACTCCGGACCGCACAGGTGCAGCTATGACCGCCGTCACCGTCTCAAATCTCGACGCGGCCCGCGCCCGCGATACGTCGCAGGCGATGCGCCGGGCGGCAAAGCGCCGCCGCTATGTGGCGAACGGATTTTCGGTGGTGCTGGCCGCGGTGTTGCTGGTCTGGACGCTGATGCCGATCTACAACATCGTCATGGTCTCGCTTGAGAGCCACAACGACGTATTCAGCAACAACATCTGGCCCGACTATCCGTCTCTCAACGGCTATGGCGTGGTAATCCACCAGGGCCATTGGTATCTCCAGTATTTCTGGCACCAGTACGGCAACAGCATCTATGTCGGCGTCGCCGTTACGTTCCTGACCCTGCTGATCAGCTCGATGACCAGCTTTTCGATCGGGCGGATGCGGCTGAAGCACGGGTGGCTCCTGACCAACACGGCGCTTCTGACCTACGTGATCCCGGCGTCGTTCCTGGCGATCCCGTTTTATCGGATCATGCAGAATTACGGGCTGACCAATAATCTCTGGTCGGTGATCGCGGCGATGGTGACCTTTGCCACGCCCTACGCGATCTTCATCTTCCAGAACTACGGCGCCAGCATCCCGATGGAACTTGATGAGTCGGCCCGCATCGACGGCGCGTCGCCGTGGCAGATCTATTACAAGATCTATCTTCCCCTGATGGCCCCGGCGCTGGTCGCGGTCGGCACCTACGCACTGCTCCTCGCCTGGAACGAGTACCTCTATCAGTTCCTGCTGCTGTCGGATAAGCGCACCATGACCGTGCCGGTCGCGCTGGCGCAGTTCCTCAACAGCGACGAGGCGCCGTGGAACTACATGATGGCGACGGCGATCGTCTATGCGCTCCCGCCGATCGCCGCCTATTACTGCTTCCGCCAAAAGATGACCGGCGGCCTGACGATGGGCGGCGTCAAAGGGTAGATCGCCCAGACGCTCACAAAACCAAAACGGGCGTGCGGATTATCCCGCGCGCCCGTTTCGCGTTACGAGGGCCGCCGTTGAACCTTGAGCGGAGGCCGTCCAACGACGCCGGATCTCAGAATCCTCGTATGGGTCGTTGCGCTCACGTTTATTCAGGTCGTCGTCGCGGCACTTGCAGCCAACGGGCAGGTCAGCCTGCCGACGCTTGCGGGAAATCGCGAGGGGATATGCCCGCTGCCGGGTTGGCCGGGCGGACCCAGCGGGCGCAACCCTCTTCGGCCCGGCGTTTCCTCCGGGGCCGGTCGCGCATATCTACCTCGCCGGCATCCCTTGGCCGCACACACTCGCCTGGACCGTCTCGGTGATCGGGATGGTGACGATCTTTATTCGGCTGGTATGGCCGAAGGAACCGCGGTCGCAACTGTCTTCGTACCGGGCGGCTTCGGCCGGCCGACATTCGGCAGAAACACGGTCAAGAGCCCGATCAGCGGCAGGAAGGCGCAGACGTGATAGACCGCGTCGATGCCGTGGGTGTCGGCGAGCTTGCCGAGCACCGCAGCACCGACCCCCGCGAGCCCGAACGAGAGGCCGAAAAACAGCCCGGAGATCATGCCGATCTTTCCTGGCACCAGGTCGAGCGCATAGACGACGATCGCCGAGGTCGCCGAGGCGAGGATGAGCCCGATCACCATGATCAGGATGCCCGTCCAGAACAGCCCGACATAGGGCAGCACGAGGGTGAACGGGATCACCCCGACGATCGAGCCCCAGATCACGTATTTCCGTCCGATCCGGTCGCCGACCGGTCCACCCACCAGAGTGCCGACCGCGATCGAGGCCAGGAACGCGAAGAGGTGGAGTTGCGCGCTCGCCACCGAAACGTGAAATTTGCTGATCAGGTAGAAGATGTAATAGCTGCTGATGCTGGCCTGATAGAACGCCTTCGAAAAGATCAGCGCGAGCAGGATCAGCAGCGACCACACGACCTTGTTGCGCGACAAATCCTCATGGATCGAGGATCCGCGCGCACGGCGGCGCACCGGCACGGCGTGCTCCTTGCGGTACCAGTTGCCGACACCGAACAGCACGGTCATCGCCACCAGTGCCGCGCCAGAAAACCAGCCGACGCTGCCTTGCCCGCGCGGGATCACGATAAACGCCGCCAGAATCGGCCCCAGCGCCGAGCCGCAATTTCCGCCGACCTGAAACAGCGACTGCGCGAGCCCGTGCCGCCCGCCCGACGCCATCCGGGCAACGCGCGACGCCTCGGGGTGGAACACCGCCGAGCCTATCCCGACCATGGCCCCCGCCAGCAGCAACAGGTGGAAATTGCTCGCATTCGCCAGCATCAACAGGCCGCAAAAGGTCGACCCCATGCCGGCGGCCAGCGAATAGGGCTGAGGCTTCCAATCGGCGATGAGCCCGACGACCGGCTGCAACAGCGACGAGGTCACCTGCATGACCAGCGTGATCAGCCCGATCTGCGCGAAGCTGAGCCCGTAGCTGTCCTTCAGCATCGGATACAGCGCCGGCACCAGCGACTGCATCGTGTCGTTGAGGAAGTGCGAAAAGCTGAGCGACAGGATGATCGAAAAGATCGTCGCCTCCGCCACGCGGTGCGGCCCGCTCCGCCCGACCGAAACCTGACTGCTCATCCGCGAATGTCCTCACCTAACCGGAACACAAGCATAATCAAATATCTCCACAACTTCACGGCTCCCCGCCACATGGCAGCCATCCATCTCCCAACCCGTCATCCCGGCGGGAGGCCGGGACCCGCGGATCGAACGCACGAGCGCTGGTAAGGTGGATCCCGGCCTTCGCGGGGAAGACGGCGCTGGTATAGGATCGCACGGCACGAACGGAGAGAGCGCGATGAAGAAGGTCGAGATCACCGCCTATGGGGCGCCTGAGGAAGTCGCGCATTGCGTCGACGCCCCCGAGCTCGGCGCGCCGGGACCGGACGACGTGACGTTCGACGTGCTCGCCTTCCCGATCAACCCGGCGGACCTTTCGTTCTGCCGCGGCAATTATCGGCTGCACCCCACGCTGCCGGCGACGCCGGGCGCGGAATGCGTCGGGCGGGTGACGGCGGTCGGCGCCGGGGTCACGCATCTGAAGCCCGGCGATATCGTCATCAACATGCAGCGCGAGAACTGGGCCGCCGGGCGCCGGGTCAAGGCCGCGGATGCGATCCCGGTCCCGGCCGGGCTCGACCTCACCCAGGCGGCGATGCTGCGCATCAACCCGCCGACCGCCCTCCTCCTCCTCGAAGACCACGTCGCGCTCAAGCCCGGCGATTGGGTGATCCAGGATGTCGCCAATTCGGCGGTCGGCCGGCACCTGATCGTGCTGGCGCATCAGCGCGGCATCCGCACGGTCAACGTCGTCCGTCGCGGCGATGTTGGCGATCTGCTGCACGGGCTCGGCGCCGACGCGGTCGTCGAGGACGGCCCCGATCTCGCCGAGCGCGCCGGCAAGGCCGCCGGCGGCGCGCCGATCCGGCTCGGCATCGACGCGATCTCCGGCGACGCGACGCGGCGGATCATGCAATGCGTCGCCGACGAGGGAGTGGTCGTCAATTACGGCGGGCTCTCGGGCGACGACCCGGGCATAGACCGGCCGTCGCTCGGGGTGCGCGGCGTCAGCCTGATGGGCTTTATGCTCGGCCGCGGCCTCGCCAAGCGGCCGCCGGAAGCCGTCCGCGCCCTCTACGCCGATCTCGCCCAACAGCTCCGCGATCAGCGCCTGCAGGCCCCGATCGACAGCACCTACCCGATCGAGCGGATCAAGGACGCGCTGGCTCACGCGCAAAAGGCCGGGCGGAACGGCAAGATTTTGGTATTGCCGCACGGGGCGCTATAGGCACCGCTACTCCGCCGCCGGCTTGCACCCCTCGACCTTGATGCGGTTGACCTTGCGGATGGCGCCGTTGGGGGTGTTGTAGAGATCGCAGCGATCGCCGTCGCGCAGGATGCGCGCGACCGGGAAGTCGATCTCCTTGTTGTTGCTGCCGAACGCGAGGTCGAGGGTGTCGCCGATCTTGACGTGCGTCGGAATGGCGATGTGGTGATAGCTCCAGCACGAGGTGTAGACGAGCCAGTCGCGGCACATGATCAGCCGCCCCTGGCCCGGCGTGTCGATCGTGCTGACCGGCTCCGCCGCCAGCGCACTCCCGGCCAGCGCGGCAAAGGCCAGCACCGCCAGCGCCGGCCGCAACCACCCGTTCCTGCCCCCCGGCATCCGATCAACCCCCCAAGTCAATCCGACACCCTGATCCGCCGCCTCGTCCCGCTACGGATGGATCACCGTCTCCGCGCGGCTGATTACAAAGGCTTCGCGCCGCTCCATAAAGTCGCTGACGACATCCGCAAACGCCTCCGGTCGATCGGTGCCGATCGCGTGCCCCGCGTCATATACCAGGACGAGATTGCAGTTCGGGATCAGCTCTTTGTAATGCCGCCCCATCTCCGGCGGGATCACCCGGTCGAGCGTGCCGAACAACACCAGCGTCGGCAACGCGAGCTCGCACATTCCGCGCTCGAGCTCGGGTTCGCGGGGCTGGCCGCGGAGCCGCCCGACAAGCGCCTGCGTCTGCTCGCGGATCGCCGGCGGGACGGCCGGCATCGGGGGCACGCGCTCGGGGTGGGCAAAGAGCATCCGCGCCATCTCCTCCGGCGTGCCCGAAGGCGGCCGCGTATTCTCGGCACGGATCGCCGCCGGCGCGTCGAGGATGAGCGCCCGGAGTCGCTCCGGATGCTGCACCGCAAGCCATGCCGCGGTCCGCCCGCCAAACGAGGTGCCCCACAGGTTGACGTGATCGAGCGCCAGAGCCGCGATCGCCTGTGCCATCGTCGAGGCGAGCTCCGCGACGGAGCCCGACCGCGTGTTCACGGCCGAGGCGCCGAACCCCGGCATCTCGAACGCGATCACCCGACAGGTCTTGGCGAGGAGCTCGTGCGCCGGGCTGAGCCGGAGCCCGCCGGCACCGTGCAGATGCACCAGCACGGGGCCGTCACCTGCCTCCATGTAGCGGATGCGGAACCCGTCGGCCTCGACGAATTTCTCCGTGAAGGCCATCAGGCGTTGACCTGGCGGTTGAGTTTTTCCCAGCGGTCGAGGATCGGCAGGATCTCATCGCGCTTGTCCGACATCAGCGTCACGTTGACCGCGTCGACGCCGAGGTCGCGGAATTTCTTGAGCTTGTCGGCATCCTCCGGCGCCCCGCCGAGGCGGAGCGACAGCGTCTTCGGATCGCGCCCCTTCTCCTGCGCCATCTTGCGATAGGCCGGGATGTACACCTCGGGATCGCCCGCCGCCGCATTCGGATACCAGCCGTCGCCGTAGCGGATCGCGCGCCGGGCACCATACGGAAACGCGCCGCCGAGGATGATCGGCGGATGCGGCTGCTGCACCGGCTTCGGCCAGGTCATCATCTGCGGCACCTTGACGATGTCGCCGTTATATTCGGGCTTGGACTTGGTCCAGATCTCCTTCATCGCCTCCATCTGCTCGCGCATCTTTTGCATGCGGGTCGCGAAGACGGCGCCATGCGCCTCGATCTCTTCCTGGTTCCAGCCGCCGCCGATCCCGAAGATGAACCGCCCGCCCGAGGTCTGGTCGATCGACGCGACGAGCTTCGCGGTCTGGATCGTGTCGCGCTGGATGACGAGCGCGATACCGGTCGCGAGCTTCAGCTTCTTCGTCACGGCGCCCGCGACCGCGAGGGTCACGAACGGGTCCATGACGTCGTAATAGCGCTTGTGCAGCTCGCCGCCGCCGGGCGCCGGGGTCTTGCGCGGCACCGGGATATGCGAGTGCTCGGCCGCCCACACCGAGTCGAACCCGCGCTCCTCGAGCGCAACGCCGAGCTCGGCCGCGGTGATCGAGTAATCGGTAAAGAAGATCGAAGCGCCGAATTCCATTTTAGCCTCCTTGCGTCATGTCATAGCGAGGAGCCGCAGGCGACGCGGCAATCTCGATGGACGAGCCCTCCACGGCCCGAGATTGCTTCGCTGCGCTCGCAATGACCGCCAATCAAATCTCTCTGATCCGCGGCAGCACCTTGCGGCCGAAGAGGTCGAGCGCGTCCATCATCACCGCGGTGTTGCCGCTGCCGGGGTCCTGCAATGAGATGTCGAGCACCCCGGCACCGACCTCGTCGCGCCATCGCTTGATCTGCGTGATGACCCGATCGGGGCCGCCGCAGAACGTGATCGGCAATACGCCGCCCATCGGCGCCGCCCGCCGCTCTCCGGCGACGTTGCGCACGTCCTGGGCGAACAGCGACTCGCGGATCGCGTCGGCCAGCGGGAACGGCGCCTGCTTGCTGCGCCGTTCGAGGGCGAGATCGGCCGCCTCGTCGGTTTCGCCGAGAATCATGTTGCAGCGATAGACGATGCTGTCGCGCCCCGGCTGCCAGCCGTAACCCTCGGAGGCCTTGCGGTAATAGGCCGAGGCCTTCGCCATCGATTCGATATTTCCGTAGCTGAGGCCGAGCCCGACATGGTGGCGCGCCGCGAACTCACCCGATTCGGCACTGGTGCCGAGCGAATAGATCGGCATGTCGGGATGTGGCCGCGGCCACAGCGATATCGTGCGGTACTGGAAATACTTTCCCTGCCAGCCGAACGGCTGCGGCTCCCGCCACGCGTTGAGAATGAGCTCCATCCCCTCGTCGGTGCGCTCGCGCGCCTCCTTGGGGTTGAGGTCGTAGCTCAAATACTCATTGGTCGTGCCGCGCAGCATCCCGGCGATGATCTTGCCCGGCGCCATCGTGTCGAGCATCGCCAGTTCCTCGGCGACGCGGATCGGATTGCTGGTCGGCACGATCGGGCCGAGGAGCGCGATCTTGATCTTTGTCGCATGCGCCGCCATGAACGCCGCCGACACGACCGGCGACGGCGTCAGGATGCGCGGCGAGTAATGGTGCTCGCTGACGCTGACCCAGTCGAACCCGATCTCCTCGACAAATTTCAGCCGCTCGATGATCGCCGCATAGGCCTTGACCCCGACCTCGGTGTCGTACGCGGCCGACGGCACCGGCCAGGTGCGCGGGAATTCGGGCGGCACTGCATAGCGTCCGGTTTCAAAAAACGAGACCTTCATCGTGGGCCGCCTGAAGAGGGTTTCAGCGGGTGCGATTGTACTCGTAATCCTCGCGCTCGCCACCACCGAGGCGCAGCCCCTCCGGAAGTGCCGGCCGGGCCGCCTGCAGCTTCGCGTGCGCCGCCAGATCCTCGACGCTCGCCCACTTCTCGAGGAGGCACAGCCGGTCGGGATCGAGCGCGCTCTGAAACACCTCGAACTGCTCGCAGCCCTGGTCCCCCTGCGATGTGCGGCACCGCTCAGCCATCGCCTTCAAAAGCTCCGCCCCCTTCCCCGGCGCCGCAGCGATCGAAATCACAAGACGAACCGACATCGAAGCCTCCCTGGATTGATCTATCGCAGATATTAGAGCGCAGGCGTTCCGGCGCGAAGCCTCATGAAATTCACCACAGAGGCACTGAGAAGCCGGAGGCTCACGAACCTCTGTGCCTCCGTGTCTCTGTGGTGAATTATTGCGGCGTCGCCGCTCAACGAACGCAAGGGAAGGAGCCTCACATGCCCGACAAGATCGCCGTCATCACCGGTGCCGGGAGCGGGATCGGTCGCGCCAGCACGCATGCTTTGTTGGAGATGGGGTTCAACTGCGTGCTCGCCGGGCGGCGCAAGGAGATGCTGGAGGAGACCGCGGCGCTCGCCAACCTGCCGGCGAACCGCACCTTCGTCGTGCCGACCGACGTTTCCGACCGGCATTCGATCGACGCACTCTTCGCCGCCGTAAAAAAGACCTACGGCCGCATCGACCTCCTGTTCAACAACGCCGGGATCAGCACCCGCAACATCCCGATCGACGATCTGACCTACGAGCAGTGGACGAATGTGGTCAATGTCAACCTGACCGGGTCGTTTCTCTGTGCGCAGCATGCGTTTCGGATGATGAAGGCGCAGGACCCGCAGGGCGGGCGCATTATCAACAACGGCTCGGTGTCGGCGCACGTGCCGCGGCGGAACTCGGTGCCCTACGCCTCGACCAAGCACGCGCTGTCGGGCCTTACCCGGTCCCTCGCGCTCGACGGCCGCGAGTTCGACATCACGTGCGGCCAGATCGACATCGGCAACGCCGCCACGACCCGCAACCAGGACACCTCGGTCGGCCGCCTGCAAGCCTCCGGCCGCGTCGAGGCCGAAGCCCGCATCGACGTCACGGAAGTGGCCCGCGGCGTCGCCTACATGGCGAGCCTGCCGCCCGAGGCGAACGTCCTGTTCATGACCGTGATGGCAGCCAAAATGCCGTATGTCGGGCGTGGATAAGGGGATCCAACGCAGAGGACGTCAAGCAGGCGCAAAGGACGCGAAGTCGTTTGGGCGGGCGGCGCGCAGCGCCCTTGATTACCCCGGCAGTTCGACCATCCCCATCCACCACAGCGACGCGCCGCCGACATCGACATCGTATTTGCGGAGGAAGGTAAGCTTGCCGTCGTCGCCGATGCGGAACAGCGACATCGTCGCCGGTACGACCATGACCGCGTCGCCCGCCTTCACCGGCACCGGCTGGATGTGCGCGGCGACCAGGAGGCGGCCGGTCTGGTCGATGTGGAAGGTGCGGCAGTGATAGCCGTGCGTGTCCTCGAACTGGATCGGCGACGGTTTGCCGGTCGCCTGGTCGATCGCGTAGACCGCCAACGTGTTCTCGCCGCCGGCAAAGACGCGCCAGCCGTTGTCGTTGACCAGCGCCGAGGCGCGGTTCGCGACATAGACGAACCGGCCGCTCGGGTGCACGTGCACGGTGCCCGCCGCTTGGCGACCGCCCTTCTTGCCGGTGCCGAGGGTCGTCTCGCTGAACACCGGGGTCGCCGACAGCGTGCCGCCGGCAAAATCGAACATGTCGAGCCGGTTCTGCCGCTCCAGCGACACGTAGACCCACGGTTTCGACGGGTGGAAATCGAGATGTCGCGGGCCGAAGCCGTAACCGTCGCCGGGCGCAATCGACCTCTCGGCCGAGAGCTGCCCGCCGGCCCAGTTGAACACCTTGAGGCAACCCGGCTCCTCCGGCTTGCCGCCGGCTGCGTCATGCCCGCGCGCGACGAGAATCACCCGGTCGCCGCCCAGCCCGGCACGCACCTGATGGGCATAGATCCCCGGATCGACCAGGTCGCGCTGCGTCACCTCTGCGCCGGCGCTACCGTCCGGGTTGACGCGGTAGACCTTGAGGCCGCTCGGGTTGCTGAACGCGACGAGGAGGTATTCGGACGGGATGTCGGCCGCCATGTGAATCGGTCGCGTCGGCAGCGGCACCGGCGCGCCGTGCAGTGACAAGGCGCCGCTCGCGGGATCGACGCCGATCGCGCTGACATGGTGGTTGTTGCCGACGAACCCGCCCACCCCCGACGCACTGTCGCTGGTCGCGGCATAGAGGAAGCGCCGCGATTGGTGCGGCCACACATAGTGGACATTGGCCGGCAACGTCACCGACCCGCCGCGCTTCAGCGTTCCCGCCTCGACATCGAGGTCGTATTGCGTCAGCACCGGCCCGATGCTGGCGTAGAGAGCGGTTTTGGGCATGTCGGGTCCTCCATCGTCCTACCGTCCTCCCGGCTTTCGCCGGAAGAGCGGAACATGAGTATCAAATGCCGTATTTCTCTCGCCACCCGAGCCCAGCCGCCGTATCGCCCGCGGGATTGTATTCGCAGCCGATCCAGCCCTCGTAGCCGAGCGCTTCGATGTGGCGGAAAAGATAGTCCCAGCCAATCTCGCCGGTGCCGGGCTCGTGGCGGTCGGGAACGTCGCCGATCTGCATGTGGCCGATCACCGGCATCAGCGCCGTCAGGCGGTTCCCGAGGTTCCCCTGGGCGAGCTGGCAGTGATAGGTGTCGAACTGCAGGCCGGTCCGGTCGACGCCGATCGCCTCGACGATCGCGGCACCCTGTTCCTGCGTCGCGATCAGATAGCCGGGCGCCGCGATCGGGTTGAGCGGCTCGATCATCAGCCGGGCGCCTTGCTTCACGGCCTTTTCACCGGCCCAGGCGAAATTGTTGGCGTAGACCGCAAGCGCCCGTTCGCGCGGCACACCCGCCGGCGGCACGCCGGCCAGCACATGGATGCGCTTGCATCCGAGCGCGCCCGCATAATCAAGCGCCTGATCGATCGAGGCGCGGAACTCGGCCTCGCGCCCCGGCAGGCAGGCGAGCCCGCGATCACCCCGGGCGCGATCGCCGACCGCCGTGTTGATCAGCACCTGTTCGAGCCCGTTATCGCCGAGCCGAGCCTTCAACTCGCGGGCCTCGTATTCGTAGGGCGAGGCGTACTCGACCCCTTTGAACCCAGCGCGCGCCGCCGCCGCAAAGCGGTCGAGAAACGGCACCTCGCAAAACAGAAACCCGAGATTGGCGCATAGTTTCGGCATGACCCGCTCCACCCGTCCCGGCGACACTTTAAGCGCGAAGCGCGATAAATTCACAATGAGACGGTGCGGCGATGCCGAGTTGCGGCACCTCACCGTCTCATGGTGAATTTCCTGCGGCTTCGCCCGCGGCGCCATGCGCAGAGTGAGGAAGCGGCGTGCGTGCGGGGCCGGTTTACGCGGGGTTGCATCCGGCATACGCTCGCGACAGAGGAAACGCGCGCGAAATCATAGGGAGCACCGCGATGTTGCTCAACCGATCCGAGATCAGCGAAGACCAGGCATTCGGCCAGTTCACCGACTCGATCCTCGAACGCGATCAGGCGAAGACGACCGACCTGTTCTTCAGGATGGTGCGCGACGGCCGGTCCGTCGGCGACGCGCTGTCGCTGGTGACGGCGGCCGAGGCGCCGTTTGTCAACGTGCCGTGCCACATCAACATCAAAGACGGCAACATCGCGCTGACCAACAACGACCACACCCTCTTGGGCCTTCGCGCATCGGCCCATCTGATGCCGTACCTGCCCGAGAAATATCGGCTTTTGCCGATGCTGCAGAGCGTCTGGTACATCGGCGCGGGCCTCGATATCTGGAACCAGCTTCTCTACAAATACCCCGGCCGTTACGCGACGATGAAGGGCGTGCAGGTGCCGCCGCCGTCGTACGGTCCGTCCGTCTGGCTCGAGGACATGGCGCCGATCGTCGAGGACGGCACGGTCGAGGAGCGGCTCCACAGCTACATGATCGCGACGATGACCGGCGACTCGCGCCGCGCGCACGGCCTCTTCCTCGGCCTCGCGCAAGACCCGGAGACGCGCCAGGACCTCCAGGACACGATCGAGTTCCTCGGCATCATCGACCTCCAGGAAACCGTGATCGGGCGCAAGGCGCGCAACACCGGGCACAAGGCGATCCGCGCGCGCGCCGTGACCGACCTCGCCAATTACATCGGCTGGGAGAGGTCGCACGGCGTTTTCTACATGGGCGTCCCCGACATGGCGGTCGGCCCGCTCTACTACTCGCTCTACGACGCCGCCTCGGTCCGGATCGGCGCCGAGTTCCCCGATGATTTCGGCAAGAACCTCGAGGCGACCAACAAGACCCCGCTGTCGCCGACCGAGGTCGAGGACTTCATCCATCAGCTGATGAACGCCGACGGCGAGACCGTCTGGAACCTCATCACCACGCACCTCAAGAACGGCAAGTCGATCCAGAGCCTAGGCGACACGATCCAGCTCGGCGCGGCGGAGCTGATCCTGCGCACGACCGTCGCCCGCCAGTTCACCAATGGCCAGCACCCGTTCGACTATTGCAACGTCTGCAACAACTGGATGCGCCGCAGCAGGAGCCCGTACAAGGCGCGCGTCCTCTACCTGATGGCCAATTTCATCAACGATGTCGCGCACGAGAACAAGCTGACGACGTCGATCATCGAGGACGAGATCGCCGGGTACGACGGCAACGGCCGGACGCCGCAGGCGCTCCTCGCCGATCTCGACGCCGCGATCATGTCGCTCGATGCGCCAAAGGCGACCGCGGTCGCGCACGCTTATCTCAAAACCGGCGCCGACCGACGGCCCTACCAGGAAACCGTGTCGCTCTGCGCCAGCCGCTTCCAGGACGACCCGCACAACCAGAAGATCACCGTCTCGACCTTCGAGGAATACGAGAAAAACTCGACCCACCTGCGCGACCGCATGCTCCTCGCCACCCCGCGCCTCCTCGCAGGCTGGGTCAAGATGCCCGGCGAGCGCGAGTGCTACGCCCGGTACGAGCGGGAGTGGATCTACCAGTAACTCGCGGCGAGGCCGCATCAATCACAAAGAGGCGGTGAGACAGCGAGGGGCTTGTGCTCTTCTCACTGCCTCACCGCCTCTTTGTCCATCTAGGGCGCTACGCCCGAGTTATCTCGGCAGCACCTTTGCCAGCTCCGCGTAAGCCGACTGGTCCGTCCTGTCGTACTTCAGCGGTGTCACGACGATCTTTCCCGCCTCGATGGCGGTGATGTCGCTTTCGGGGCCCTGCTCGCGCGGGCCGCGGCGGAACATGATCCAGTGGTATTCGAACCCGCGCGGGTCGGTGCGGGTGTCAACGGTCATCCCCTGCACGAGGCCCGGCCCCTGCCGCGCCAGGGTCAGCGGCCCCACCCGGTCGGGCGGGACGTTAGGGAAATTGACGTTGAGGCAGGTCGAAGGGTCCCAGCCGATCTCCAGCAGTCGCCGCACCACATCCGCGCCGAGCGTGGCCACCGTGTTCCACGGCACGTTGGCGCGGTCGGCGTATTCCTGGCTCAGCGCGATCGAGCGCACGCCGAGCATCATTGCCGTCATCGCCCCGCCGACCGTGCCCGAATAGACGTTCTCGATCCCAAGATTGGCGCCCCGGTTGACGCCGCTGAGGCACAGGTCGGGCAGGTTGTCCTTCAACAGGTGCGAGATGCCGATGACCGCGCAATCGCCCGGGGTGCCGAGCACGCTATAGTGCCGCTCGCCGCGCCGCGTGACGCGCACCGGCGAATGCAGGCTGACCGCATGCGACACGCCGCTTTGGTCCCGCTCGGGTGCGACGACCCAGACCTCGTGCGCGAGGCTGAGGGCGATGCCTTCGAGCACCGCGAGCCCCGGTGCGTCGATGCCGTCGTCGTTGGTCACGAGGACCCGGTCGAGCATGCCTCTTCCTTTGGCCTTGAGCGCCGCGTACCAATAGCCGCCCAACGCGGGAGGCGACAATGTTCAAGCGCATAGACCATGTCGAGATCGTGACCGACAAGCCCGAGGAGACGATCGCGTTCTATACCGACGTCCTCGGCTTCACCGTGCGCGAACGCAGCCGCGTCCCGACCGGCCCCGACAAGGCGCTCAATCTCGCCTATCTCGACCTCGGCGGCACGACGGTCGAATTGATGACTTGGGAAAACGTGCCGACCATGCCCAAGCCCGAGCTCGAGCATTTCGGCTACCGCATGATCGCGATCGAGGTCGAGGACATGAAGGAAGCCCTCGCCTACTTGAAGACGAAAGGCATCGACCCGGTCTGGGGCCCGAATTACCGTGACACCTACGCCCGCGCCGAAATCGCCGACCCGAACGGGTATCGCATCGAGCTTCGGCATTGGGTCTGAGGTGAAACCCCTCTCCGCCCACTGGGCGGAGAGGGAGAAGAATTTGCGCGATCGATTTGTATTTAATCTGCGACCGCTCGCGTGCCATCCTCCCGGCATTCCACGCCCGAACAGGAGGGAATGATGGCGAATTACATGCTGGTCAGCTTCAAGACCTGCCCGTGGGTGCAGCGCTCGGCGATCATCCTCAGGGAAAAGAACGAACCGTTCGAGTTCCGCCACATCGAGAGCGACAATCGGCCTGACTGGTTCTTGGCGATCTCGCCGCACAAGAAAGTGCCGGTGCTGCGCATCGACGACAAGGTGACCCTCTTCGAATCGAGTGCGATCAACGAGTACCTCGACGAGGTCGTAACCCCGCAGCTTCACCCCGCCGATCCGATCGAGCGGGCGATCAACCGGGCCTGGACCGACTATGTCCCGACCTTCTCCTCGCAGGTCACCGGCTGCGCCTACGCCGCGACCAAGGAGGCTTATGAGGCCGCAGTCGCCAAGATCCCCGACGCGTTCGGCAAGCTCGAAGCCGCTCTCGAAAAGCAGGGCAGCGGCCCGTTCTTCAACGGCGCCAAGTATTCGCTGGTCGATGCCGCCTACGCGCCGTTCCTGCAGCGGTACTATTTCCTCGATCGGGTGAAGCCGCTCGGGCAGATCGAGAAATTCCCGCGCGTCAAGGCCTGGGCCGAAGCCCTGATGGCCCGTCCCTCGACCCACTCCTTCCCTGAGGCCGAGTTCGAGGCGATGTACCGCGAGAATCTCCGGAAGCGCGGCAGCTATCTGTCGTCGTTCCTCAAGCCGGCACGCGCGGCGGCAGAGTAAGCGTCAGCCGCCTATCCCAACCTTCCCCCGCAAGCTGCGGGGGAAGGGGCTCGCTTTACTCCCGCCCTTACGCAAACGCCTTCTTGAACGCCGCCCAGACCGCGCGCTGGGCGTTCATCGCGTCGTCGATCGCGGGCATCATGCCGAAAAAGGCATGGATCATGCCGGCGTATTCGTGACGCTCGACCGGGATGCCGGCCGCCTCGAGCTTTTCGCCGAGTTCGACGCCTTCGTCGTGCAATACGTCGCATTCGGCGGCGATCACGATCGCCGGGGCGACGCCGGCAAAATTGGGCGCCAGCACCGGCGAGGCGCGCCAGTCGAGCGCGTCGTCCATGCTTCTCAGATAATGGCCGCGGAACCACTTCATCGCGTCGGCCGTCAGGATCCCGCAGCCGGTCGCGTAGCTCTTGTAGCTCTCGGTCGCCATGCGGAAGTCGGCGACCGGATAGACAAGCGACTGCAGCCGCAGTTTCGGCTCGCCCTTGTCCCGCGCCAACAGCGCCACGACCGCGGCGAGATTGGCGCCGGCGCTGTCGCCATGGACGCCGAGCCGGTTGGGGTCGACGCCGATGACGGGGGCATTCGCATGCACCCATTCGAGCGCCGCGAACGAATCGTCCACCGCGGCCGGAAAGCGGTGCTCGGGACCCATCCGGTAATCGACCGAAACGACGACCGCCTCAGCCCCGCTGCACAGATTGCGCGCGACGAGATCGTGCGAGTCGAGGCTGCCGATCACATGGCCGCCGCCGTGATAGTAGACGATCGCGGGCCGCGCGCCGCTGCCGGGCGGCGTATAGATGCGCACCGGGATCTCGCCGGCCGGGCCGGGGATCGTACGGTTGTCGACCCGCGCGACCTCTAGCGGAACGGCTTTGCGCGAGGCCGCCATCGCCTCCATCTGCACCCGCGCCTCGGGCGGGGTCATGGCCTCAATCGGCTTCAGGTCGAGCTTGGCCATCGCGTCGATCGCCGCCTGGATTTGCGGGTGCAGGTTCGGCATCGTTTTCCCCTCTTCGCCTTGCGTCGCGGTATGATGACGGTGGACCGGGGAGGATTCCAGCCTTGAAGCTCAGCACCGATCGCATCCTCACGACGCATGTCGGCAGCCTGCCGCGGCCCACGCCGATGCTCGACCTGATCCGGGCGCGAGAGGCCGGCGAGCCGGTCGACGAGGCGGCGTTCGAGGCGCAGGCGGCGCAATCGGTCATCGACATCGTCGCGCAGCAGGTCGCCGCCGGGATCGATATCGTCAGCGACGGCGAGCAGTCGAAGCCCAGCTATGCGACCTATGTAAAGCACCGCATCGCCGGCATCGACATGGATCCGTCGGTCGTCGAGCGCGGCCGCGACGCGATGGTCAGCCTCGACCGGCTCGAACACCCCGATTACGTGACCGCAACCAATTTCAGCGGCACCGCTTTCCCGGCCTGCCTTGGCCCATTGTCCTACGAGGACCGCGCCCCGCTCGACCGCGACATCGCGCATTTCCGCGCCGCCGTCGACAAGGCAAGGCCGACCGAGGCGTTCATGCCCGCCCCCTCGCCGGGCATCCTCACCCGCTTTGTCGTCGACACCTACTACCAGGACGAAGACGCCTATGTGGATGCGCTCGCCGCCGCGATGCGCACCGAATACGAGGCGATCGTCGGTGCCGGGTTCCTCCTCCAGATCGACTGCCCCGATCTGGGCTCCTGCCGCCACAACCAGTACCGGCACCTCACCGAAGACCAGTTTCGCCGCATCGCCGACCGCAACATCGCCGCGCTCAACGCCGCGACCGAGGGGCTGCCGGCCGACCGCATGCGCCTCCACATCTGCTGGGGCAATTACGAGGGCCCGCACACGCACGATATTCCGCTCGCAAACATCATCGACATCGCGCTGAAGGCCCGGCCGCAGGCCCTCAGCATCGAGGCCGCCAACCCACGCCACGAGCACGAATGGGAAGACCTGAAGGCGATCCGCATCCCAGACGACAAGGTGCTGATCCCCGGCGTTCTCGATTCGACGAGCAACTTCGTCGAGCACCCGCGCCTCATCGCCCAGCGCATCCTCCGCTTCGCTGACATCGTCGGACGCGAGCGCGTCATTCCCGGGAGCGATTGCGGCTTCGGCACCTCGGCGACCGCCCAGCCGATCATCGCGCCGAGCATCGTCTGGGCGAAATTCCGCGCGCTCAAGGAAGGCGCCGAGACCGCCAGCGAGCGGCTCTGGGGCCGGAAGTCGCGATGAGCGACGGAAACGCCTACGACTATTTCGTCGCCCGCCACGTCCGCGAGGGCAACGGGGCCCGCACCGCCTTTGTCGACCCCTGGCGCAGCCTCACCTATGCCGATCTCGATACGGCCTGCACCCGCTTCGCCGCCGGCCTCGCCGCGGCGGGGATCGAGCGCGAACGGCGCATCGCGCTTGTGATGCTCGACACGGTCGATTTCCCGGTCGCGTTTTGGGGCGCGATCCGCGCCGGGGTCATCCCCGTGCCGATCAACACGTTGCTGCCGGCCGATACAACCGGCTATATCCTGCAGGACAGCCGCGCCGCCGCGCTCTTCGTCTCCGCCCCGCTCCTCGAAGCCCTGCGACCTGCCGCCCGCCGCGTCCCGCGCGTCGTCGTCAGCCAGCCCGACGCCCGCCCGTCCGATTTCACTAAATTCCTCGCCGCCGGCCACCCGCCGCCGGTCGCCGAATGCTCGCCGGACGAGACCGCGTTCTGGCTCTACTCCTCGGGCTCGACCGGCGCGCCGAAGGGCGCCCGCCACATCCATTCGAGCCTCAAGGCGACTGCCGACACCTATGCCGCCACGGTGCTCGGCCTCGGCCCCGACGACGTCGTCTTTTCGGCCGCGAAGCTGTTCTTCGCCTATGGGCTCGGCAACGCGATGACCTTCCCGATGGCGGCCGGCGCCAGCGCGATCCTCTACCCCGATCGCCCGACCCCCGACGCCTGCCTCGCGCAGATGAAGCGCCACCGCCCGACCCTCTTTTGCGGCGTCCCGACACTCTACGCGGCGCTGCTCGCCAACCCTGAGCTCGGCAAGGGCGCCGGGTCGAGCCGGCTGCGCACCTGCATCTCGGCCGGCGAAGCCCTGCCCGAGCAGGTGGGCTTGCGCTGGCGCGACACAGTCGGCGTCGACATCCTCGACGGGATCGGCTCGACCGAGATGCTGCATATCTTCCTGTCGAACCGCCCCGGCGACATCCGCTACGGCACGACCGGCAAGCCCGTGCCCGGCTACGAATGCCGCGTCCTCGACGAAGCCGGCAACGACACGGCGCCCGGCGAGAGCGGCGAGCTCGCCGTGCGCGGTCCCAGCGCCGCCGACGGCTACTGGAACCAGCGCGTCAAGTCCCGCCACACGTTCCGCGGCGAGTGGACCCACACCGGCGACACCTACATCCGCGACGCCGACGGCTACTACCGCTACTGCGGCCGCAGCGACGACATGCTCAAGGTCGGCGGCATCTGGGTCTCGCCCTTCGAGGTCGAGGAAGCCCTCATCGCCCACCCCTCGGTGTTGGAGGCGGCCGTCGTCGGGCACGAGGACCAGGACCGCCTGGTCAAGCCGCGCGCCTTCATCGTGCTGCAGGAAGGGGCGAAGTCGGCCGACCAGGCGGCGTTGCGCGAGACGCTGCAGGCCCACGTGAAGGACCGCATCGGCGTGTGGAAATACCCCCGCTGGGTCGAGTTCGTCGACACATTGCCGAAGACCGCGACGGGCAAGATCCAGCGGTACAAATTGCGGGAGGCAGGGAATTGAGTCGCCACCTCTCCCAAAGTCACCTTGGCCGGGCTTGGCCAAGGTGCCTGTTTCATGGGGTGGGACATTGAAGCCCATCAATTTCCAAACCGACCCCTCGCGCTATCGTCATTGGCGCCTCAGCACCGACGGCCCGATCGCGACGCTGACCCTCGATGTCGACCCAGCCGGCAGCCTTTTCCCCGGCGCCGAATTGAAGCTCAATTCCTACGATCTCGGCGTCGACATCGAGCTTGCGGACGCCGTGCAACGGCTGCGCTTCGAGCATCCCGAGGTGAAGACGGTCGTGATCCGCTCGGGCAAGGACAATGTGTTTTGCGCTGGCGCCAACATCACCGCGCTCGCCAAGGCGACCCATCAGCACAAGGTCAATTTCTGCAAATTCACCAACGAGACCCGCTTCGCGATCGAGGATGCGAGTGAGAATTCCGGCCAACGCTACCTCGCCGCGATTGGCGGGCCGGCGGTGGGCGGCGGGTACGAGCTGGCGGCGGCGTGTGATTGGATCATGTTGATCGACGACCGGCGCTCGTCGGTGTCGCTGCCCGAGCTGCCGCTGCTGGCGGTGCTGCCGGGCACCGGCGGCGTCACGCGCCTCACCGACAAGCGCAAAGTGCGCCGCGACCGCGCCGACCTGTTCTGTACCACTGAGGAAGGCGTGCGCGGGAACCGCGCCGTCGACTGGCGCCTCGTCGACGAATGCGTGCCGCCCTCCGCCTGGGACGAGAAGGTACGCGACCGCGCCCTCGCCCTCGCCCAAACCGCCGCCCGCCCGGGCAGCGCTAAGGGCATCGCTCTGCCTCCGGTCGACCCGGCGCCCTATTTGCGCCTCGACCTCGACCACGAGCGTAAACAGGCGACGATCACAATCCTGGGCCCAACGAGCCTGCCCACAGACCTCGCCGGCATCCACGAGGCGGGCGCCGCATTCTGGCCCCTCGGGGTGGCACGGGCGCTCGACGACACGCTGGTGCACTTGCGCTTCAACGAGCCCGAACTCGGCATGATCGTGTTCAAAAGCGAGGGCGACCCGGCGCACGTGCTCGTCGCCGACGCGCTTCTCGAAACCCATCGCGACGACTGGCTCGTCCGCGAAATCCGCCTCTTCTTGAAGCGCACGCTAAAGCGCGTCGACATGATGGCGCGGAGCCTCTTTACGCTGATCGAGCCCGGGAGCTGCTTTGCCGGCAGCCTCGCCGAGCTTGCCTTCGCCGCCGACCGCAGCTTCATCCACATTGGCGCAAAGGCCGGCGACAACCGGCCCGAAGCGATGCTCACCCTGTCGTCGCTCAATTTCGGCGCCTACCCGATGGGCAACGGGCTCACCCGGCTCGCCACCCGCTTCCTCGGCGAGCCCGCCAGCCTCGCCGCCGCCGAACGCGCGGCCGGCAACCCCTTGTCCGCCGAGGATGCCGACGCCCTCGGCCTTGTCACCGCCGCCTATGACGAGGTCGATTGGGACGAGGAAATCCGCCTGATGCTGGAGGAGCGCGCAAGCTTCTCGCCCGACGCCCTGACCGGGCTCGAAGCCAACCTCCGCTTCGCCGGCCCGGAAACGATGTAGACCCGCATCTTCGGTCGCCTCACCGCCTGGCAGAACTGGATCTTCCAGCGCCCCAACGCCGCCGGCCCCAAGGGCGCGCTCAAACTCTACGGCACCGGCACGAGGCCGAAATTCGACCTCGAACGGACTTAAGGTTTTCCCTCTCCGCCCACTGGGGGGAGAGGGTATTCTGGCCGCGACGATTGAGGATCGACAGCCATGCCCAGCGACACTGCGGTCGATTATGACGGGCTGATCCCGAACAATGTCGGGTTGAACCAAGACCCGCGTCTTCGGCGGGCGCTGGAAAGCTGGCACCCGACCTATCTCGACTGGTGGAAAGCGCGGGGACCGGACGGGTTTCAGGAGAACCTCGTCTATCTGCGTACCGCGATCGGGGTCGATCAGGAGGGGTGGGCCAAGTTCGGCTATGTGCGAATGCCGGATTACCGCTGGGGCATCCTCCTCGCGCCCCAGGTGCCGGACCGCCGGATCGGCTTCGGCGCACATAAGGGCGAGCCGGTCTGGCAGGAGGTGCCGGGCGAATACCGCGCGATGCTGCGCCGGCTTGTCACCGTCCAGGGCGACACCGAGCCCGCCTCCGTCGAGCAGCAGCGCCGGCTAGGCGCGACCGCGCCCTCGCTCTACGACCTCAGGAACCTGTTCCAGGTGAATGTCGAGGAGGCGCGGCACCTCTGGGCGATGGTGTACCTCCTGCAGAAATATTTCGGCCGTGACGGGCGCGAGGAGGCCGAGGAACTGCTGCGCCGCCGCTCCGGCGACCGCGACAGCCCGCGGCTCCTCGGCGCCTTCAACGAGCAGACGCCGGACTGGCTCGCCTTTTTCATGTTCACCTTCTTCACCGACCGCGACGGCAAGATGCAATTGCACGCGCTGGCGCAGTCGGGATTCGATCCGATATCGCGCACCTGCCGGTTCATGCTGACCGAGGAAGCGCACCACATGTTCATCGGCCAGTCGGGCATCGGGCGCGTGCTGGAGGCGACCTGCGCCGCGATGAAAGCGGCCGGCATCGACGACCCTCATGATGTGGCGCGGGTGCGCAAGCTCGGCGTCATCGACCTGCCGACGATGCAGAAGCGCGCCAACTTCCACTTCTCGCTGACCCTCGACCTGTTCGGCGGCGAGTTGTCGTCGAACGCCGCGAACGCGTTCCAGGCGGGGCTCAAAGGCCGTTATCTCGAAGACCAGATCGACGACGACCACCAACTGGCCGGCGCCACCTACTCGGTCCTGCGCCTCAAGGACGGCCCAGAGGGAGTTAGAGTCGAGCGTGAGGAGGTGCCGGCCCTCTCGGCGCTCAACATGCGGCTGCGCGACGATTTCGTCGCCGACGCCGAGAGCGGTGTCGAGCGCTGGTGGAACCGCATCATCGCCCGCCACGGCATCGACTATCGCCTCAAGCTCCCGCATGTCGCGTTCAACCGGCGCATCGGCGAGTTCGCCGCGATCCACGCCGACCCCGACGGCAACCTCCTCACCCCCGGCGATTGGCAGCGCCGCCGCGACGAGTTCCTGCCCTCGGCCGACGATAACGCCTTTGTCCAAAGCCTGATGCGCCCGGTGACCGAGCCCGGCAAATACGCCGCCTGGATCGCCCCGCCCCGCAGCGGGATCGACGGCAAGCCCGGCGATTTCGAATATGTGAGGTTGGCGGCGGGATAGCACTGGACCGCCGGCGTCTCGCCCGCAAACATGAGGGAAATGCGGGCGAGACGCCCGCGGTCCAGAGAGAGGCCGCTATGCCCCTACCCCCTTACGATGCCTCCGTCCTCCCCGCCGGCATCCGCTCACGCTTTGTCGAACGGGTGAACGGGCTGCGCGTCCACATCCTCGAAGCGGGCGCGGCCGACCGGCCGTTGCTGCTTCTGCTGCACGGGTTTCCGGAGATCGCGTATTCGTGGCGCAAGGTGATGCCGGTGCTGGCCGAGGCCGGGTATCACGTCGTCGCGCCGGATCAGCGCGGGTATGGGCGGACCGAGGGATGGAGCGCCAATTTCGATGACGACCTCGCACCGTTCCGCCTTCTGAACGCGGTGCGGGACGCGGCGGGGCTGGTCGCGGCGCTCGGCTACAACCATGCAGACGCGGTCATCGGGCACGATTTCGGCGCGTCGGTCGCGGCGTGGTGCGCGCTGGTGCGGCCCGACATGTTCCGCTCGGTCGCGCTGATGAGCGCGCCGTTCGACGGGCCCCCGGCGCTGCCGTTCGCAACCGACGGCAAGGCGTCCGCCCCACCGCCGAGCCCGACGATCCACGAGGCGCTCGCCGCCCTCTCGCGCCCGCGCAAGCATTATCAATGGTGGTACTCGACGCGCCCGGCCAACGACGCGATGTGGCACTGCAAGCAGGGCGTCCACGACTTCCTGCGCGCCTATTTCCACCACAAGAGCGCCGACTGGAAGGCCAACGAACCGCATCGCCTCGCCGCCTGGGCGGCCGAAGAGCTGGCGAAGATGCCGACCTATTACGTGATGGACCTTGCCGACGACATGGCCGTCGGTGTCGCGAAGGAGATGCCGTCCGCGGCAGAGATCGCCGCTTGCCAATGGCTCCCAGACCGCGCGCTCGCGGTCTACGCCGAGGAATACGGGCGCAACGGGTTCCAGGGCGGGCTCAACTGGTATCGCTCGCGCACCGGCGGGGCGTACGAGGCCGAATTGCAGCTTTTCTCCGGCCGCACGATCGACGTGCCGTCCATGTTCATCTCCGGCACGAGCGATTGGGGCGTCTACCAGCGCCCCGGCTCCTACGAAAAGATGCAGGGAACGTCCTGTACCAACATGGTCGGCTGCCATCTCCTCGACGGCGCCGGGCATTGGGTGCAGCAGGAACAGGCGGCGCGCGTCTCCGAATTGCTGGTCGAGTTCCTGCGGCGGCGATAGGCTGGCGGCCAACGATCGGTCGGAGGAGCAAATGAAGGCGGCCCTACTCAGCAAGCATGGCGGGACCGATGTGTTCTATTACGGCGACACGCCCGACCCGGTGCCGGGCCCCGGCGAGATCGTCGTCGACATCCATGCCGCCAGCGTCAACGCCGCCGACTACAAGGTGCGGCTCGGCAGCTACGATTCGAAGCTGAAATTCCCTTACATCCTCGGCCGCGATTTCTCGGGCGTCGTCAGCGCGGCCGGGCCGGGGGCCGACCTCAAAATCGGCGACGAGGTGTTCGCCGTGTGCGACGCCGGGATCGAAGGCGCCTATGCCGAGAAGATCGCCATCAAATCGGCACTCGCCGCGATCAGACCTGCGAAATTGAGTCATGAGGAGGCCGCGGCGATGGCGCTGACGAGCCTCACCGCGATCTGGG
Source organism: Allostellaceae bacterium (assembly GCA_036489765.1). Taxonomy (GTDB): domain Bacteria; phylum Pseudomonadota; class Alphaproteobacteria; order ATCC43930; family CGMCC-115725; genus DATARH01. Next base: position 39,273 of record DASXFE010000133.1, read on the forward strand.
CGATCGAGGACACGGCGCAGCTCAAAAAAGGCGAGACCGTGCTGATCCAGGGCGGAGCCGGTGGGGTCGCGGGATTTGCGATCCAGCTTGCGAAGCATATCGGTGCGACCGTCATCACCACCGCCAGCGCCCGGAACCACGATTACGTAAAGGGCCTCGGCGCCGACCGGATCATCGACTACAATACCGAGGACTTCACCAAGCTCAGCCGCACCTGCGACGTCGTCTTCGACACCGTCGGCGGCGACGTGCAGGTGCGCTCGTACGAGGTGCTGAAGCCGGGCGGACGCCTCGTGTGGATCGCCGCCGCGCCGTCCGGGTTCAAATCCGACCGCAGCGACGTGCAGGTGCTGCGCCCCCGCGTCGCCCGCGACCGCCCGCATCTCGAACGGATGAAAGAGCTGCTCGCCGCCGGCGCGGTGTGGCCGCCGGCGATCCATCGCTACAAGCTCGCCGATGCCGCCGAGGCGCACAAGATCAGCGAGGGGCGGCATTTGCAGGGCAAACTGGTGCTGACAGTGCGATAACCCATCGCAAACCCAACAGGAGGAACCCATGGCTGGCAACGGACAAACCGTCATCGATCTCGACAAAAAGCGTATGGACGCGATGGCCAGCAAGGACATCGCGACGCTAAACGACATCATTTCCGATGAGCTCGTCTATACCCATTCGTCGGCTCGGCTCGACACCAAGAAGAGCCTGATCGGCAACATGGAATCGGGTTCGACGATCTACACCTCGGTGGTGCCGTCGGATGTGACGGCGCAGGATCTCGGCGACACGGTCGTGCTGACCGGCTCATGCAAGATCAGCGTGATGTCGAACGGCAAGCCGAACTCGTTCGGCGTCCGCTTCACCGACGTCTACTCTAACAAGGGCGGCAAGTGGCAGATGGTCACCTGGCAATCCACCCGCACGCCGGATTGAGGTTTGAGGGAGCGCGGGCGTCTCGCCCGCAATTGTTGGTGAAGGGTGCGGGCGAGATGCCCGCGCTCCTTACGGGGCGACCTCGTGACGGATGAATTAGGCCTTCCACCCGGAGCGTTCGACCGGATCGACGAGTCGCTGGACGAGGAGTTTTATGGCCCGGCGCGGCTCGTCTATCACATCGACGACCACGCCATCGCGATGCTGACCGATTTCTACCGCACCGCCCTGCCGGCCGGCGGCTCCGTGCTCGACCTGATGTCGAGCTGGGTCAGTCACCTGCCGCCCGAGATCGAGTACCGCGAGGTGATCGGTCACGGCATGAACGAGGAGGAGCTCGCCGCCAACCCGCGCCTCACCCGTCACTTCACCCAGAACCTCAACGCCAACCCCGCGCTGCCGCTCGCCGACGACAGCCTCGACGCGGCGACGATCTGCGTCTCGATCCAGTACCTGCAGCAGCCGGTCGCGGTCTTGCGCGAGCTTGGCCGTGCCCTCCGGCCCGGCGCCCCGCTCGTCATCAGCTTTTCGAACCGCTGTTTCTGGACCAAGGCCGTCGCGGTCTGGCGCGCGGTCGGTGACAGCGGCCACGCGGCGCTCGTCCGCCGCTATCTCGATGCCGCCGGCTTCACCGACATGGAAACCCACCAGCTCGCCAAATATGTCGAGGACGAGCAAGACCCGATGTACGCCGTGGTCGGGCGGGCTGCACAGGGGGTCCTTCCTCCGCTTCTCCGGCGATGAGCCGTGGGCCATTTATCAGCCGCCGGTTCGTTTGAAACATGGTCCCGGCTTTTACCGGGATGGCGGATTGGAGTTGGACCGTGACGTAGACGCCCGTGTAGTCTCCCGCCCGATCAGATCATCGGGAGTTCCCCTTATGCAGCTCGGCAGCCTCCTACCACTGGGCGATATCGGCGGCGAGCCGGAGATTTTGCGCGAGTATGCCGAGGCGGCGGAGGAAACCGGGTATCACTTCGTCGAGGCGGCGGACCATGTACTCGGCGTCAACGCGGCGAGCCGGCCGGGGTGGGACCGCAACACCAACGACGACCTGTTCCACGACCCGTTCGTGCTCTTCGGATACCTCGCCGGCGTAACCAACAAGCTCGGCTTTTCGACCGGGGTCCTGATCCTGGCGCAGCGGCAGGCCGCGCTTGTCGCGAAACAGGCGGCGTGTCTCGATGTCTTGTGCGGCGGGCGGTTTCGCCTCGGCATCGGGGTCGGGTGGAACGAGACCGAATACGTCGCGCTCAACGAGAATTTCCACAATCGCGGCCGCCGTTCCGAAGAGCAGGTGGAGGTGATGCAGGCGCTGTGGGCCCAGCCGCATGTCGCCTTCAAGGGCAAATACCACACGGTCGACGACGCCGGCATCAACCCGCGCCCGAAATCGGGCCGCGTGCCGGTATGGTTCGGGGGACACCACGACCGCACGCTCGACCGCATCGCCAAATGGGGCGACGGGTGGATGCCCAACGCCTATCCGGCCGACCAGAGCGCCCTCGACATCTTCGCCGACCTCAGGCGCCGCATCGAGGCTGCCGGGCGCGACCCGAAGGATGTCGGGATCGAGGTCTGGACCTCGATGGGCTCGGGCAGCGAGGCCGATTGGGCCAAGGAGGCGAAATTCTGGAAATCCGCCGGCGCGACGCATCTCTGCCTGACGACGACCTTCCACCGCCGCCACCACCACCGCCTCGCCGGCACCTCGATGACGGACCACGTCGTCGCCCTCAAGCGCTATCACGCAGCCGTCGCCGACGCGCTGTAGATCCTCACAAAGCGGCATCGAGACGGTGGGAACAATATCCTTCGACGCGGAGGTCGCTGGCTAATCAGGCGGGTCGCAGAGGAGTGTTTTAGCGCGTGAAGCGCGCAGTCCTTCCACTCCGCGTCCTCTGCGATTGCTCCGCGACCTCCGCGTCAAACATCGGATTTCCTCACTGCCTCACCGCCTCATTGTGAAACCGATTTCTGAAAAGGGGAGAAAACTGATGGGGAACCACAAACACAATCATGCCGGGCCGGGTCTGTCCTTTGTCGGCTGCGAGCTGACGGCGAGCGCCGGGGCTAGCGCGAGTGCCGGCGGCGGCTCCGGGCACGCCCATGCGCATGCCGAGAAGCGCTGGGAGGTCGTGATCGCCGGCAAGCGGGTCAAGACCGTCGACATCCACGCGCATTGCGTCGTGCCGGATGCAGCGAAGATCATCAGTCACCCGCTCGAAGCGCCGGCCCTCTTGTGGTCGGATGTCGGCACCCGCCTCGCGCACATGGACAAATCAGGCGTCGATGTCGAGGCGCTCAGCATCAACCCGTTCTGGTATCGCGCCGAGCGCGATCAGGCGGAGGCGCTGATCAAACTCAACAACGAGACGCTCGCCGAGTTCTGTGCCGGCAATCCCGACCGCTTTGTCGGCTTTGCCACGGCGGCGCTGCAATTCCCCGACCTCGCCGCGCAGCAGGTCGAGCACGCGGTCAAGAACATGGGTTTCCGCGGCGTCGGAGTCGCCGGCTCATGCGCGGGCCAGGACCTCGCCGACCCGAAATTCCACCCGTTCTGGCAGAAATGCGAAGAGCTCGGCGTGCTCGTCTTCATGCACCCGCTCGGCACCCGCGAACTGGAGCCGAGCGGTCGCCTCGCCGGCAATGGACTCCTCACCAACACGATCGGCAACCCGCTCGAAACGACGATCGCGCTGTCGCACCTCATTTTCGAGGGCACGCTCGACCGCTTCCCAGGCCTCAAGATCTGCGCCGCGCACGGCGCCGGGTTCCTCGCCAGCTATGCGCATCGCTCCGATGCGGTGCTCGAGGTCTTCCCGAACCGGGTGGGCACGCCGCCCAAGCTGAAGCCGACCGAATACCTCCGCAACGGCCAGATCATGGCCGACACGATCATGTTCACCGGCGAGGCGGTGAAACACCTGATCAACGAGATGGGGGTCGAGAACGTGTTGATGGGAACCGACTATCCGTTCCCGTGGAACACCGCGCCGGTCGACCACATCCTGACGATCCCCGACATCACCGACGCCGACAAGATCGCCATCCTCGGCGGGACGGCGGCGAAGCTGTTGGGCATAGCGTAACCCTCACCCCTCACCCTCCCATCGCTTCGCGTCGGGCCCCTTCCTCTCCCGCAGGCGGGCAGGCGGGAGAGGAAGGACCCGAAGGGTGGGTGAGGGTTCTTTCGCTAAACCACCGGCGACCGGCCGCCGTCGACGTTGATGGCGCAGCCGGTGACGTAGCCGGCGGCGTCGGAGGCGAGGAAGGTCGCGACGTTGGCAAATTCCTCGGCCTTGCCCATGCGGCCCATCGGGACCGCTTTGCCGGCATCGGCGACGTATTGCTCGAAGCTGACATTGGGCCGTTCGCGGTCGAACCGGCGCTTGATCTGGTCGCTGACGATCACGCCGACATGCAGCGAGTTGACCAGCACGTTGTGCGGCGCGCCTTCCATCGACATCGCCTTGGTCAATGCCATCTGCGCGGCGCGGCTCACCGAGGTCGGGGCGCTGTCGGCGCCGGGGGCCTTCGCGCCGATATTGAGGACGCTGATGATGCGGCCCCATTTCCGCGACTTCATCTGCGGCATCAGGATGCGGCAGAAGCGGACCTGCGCGAACAGCTTGAGGTCGAGGTCGGCCTGCCACTGCTCGTCGGTGATCGTCTCCGACGGGCCCCGGGTTGACTGTCCGGCGTTGTTGACAAAGATGTCGACCTTGCCGAATTCCTTGTTGCACTGGTCGATGGCGGCTTCGATCGGCGCCTTCTTCGACACGTCGCACGAGATCGCCAGTACCTTGCCCTTGGCTTCTTTCTGAATGAGGGCTTTGGCGTCGTTGAGCGCGCCCTGGTCGCGCGCGAGGATCGCGACATCGGCGCCGGATCGGGCGAATTCCTGGGCGATCGCAAGGCCGAGCCCCTTGCTGCCGCCGGTAACGATCGCGCTGCGGCCTGCGAGACTGACTTCCATGGGTTTCCTCCTGTTGGGGTAGGTGCGTTGAACGACAGCGTGGGCGTTGGGGCCGCCCGGCTCAATCCAATATTATCACGAGGTCATTCCGGGGCGGCCGAAGGACGAACCCGGAATGACCTCGGAACGGGGGCGGTTTCGATCACTGTGCCGTCAGCCGGTCGATTTCGTCCATGTCTTCCGCCGAGGGGACGAACTCGGCGGCGCGGACATTGGCGGCGATCTGGTCGGGCGAGGTCGCGCCGGCGATGACGCTGGAGACGCCGGGGCGCGCGAGGAGCCAGCCGAAGGCGAGTTCCAGCATGGTGCAGCCGCGCCGCTCGCAGAACTCGCCAAGCGCCTCGACCTTTTCCCAATTGGCATCGGTCAATGTGCGCTCCGACATGCGTGACGGCGTGCTGAGCCGCGTCCCTGCGGGCATCGGATGGTTGCGGCGGTATTTGCCGGTGAGGAGCCCGTTGAAAAGCGGCGAGAACGGGATGAGGCCCAACCCGTATTGCGCGACGACCGGGGCCAGCGCCGCATCGAGTTCGCGCTCCAACAGATTGTAGCGTTCCTGGCAGCAGACATAGCTGGCGAGGTTCAGATGCTTCGAGGTCCATTGCGCCTCGACGACCTGCCAGGCGAGCAGGGTCGAGCAGCCGATGTAGCGAATCTTGCCCTGATGCACGAGGTCGTCGAGCGCGCGCAGCGTCTCCTCGATCGGCGTCCGCGCATCCTCGATGTGCTGCTGGTAGAGGTCGATATAGTCGGTGCCGAGCCGGCGCAGGCTGTCCTCGACCGCGCGCATGATATAGCGCCGCGACGCCCCCTCGCCCACCGCCATCGGCCGCGCGAATTTCGTTGCCAGCACGATCTCGTGCCGCCGCCCGGCGAGCGCACGGCCGACATATTCCTCCGACGCGCCCTCGACCCCGTAGGTGTCCGACGTGTCGTAAAAGGTGATGCCGAGGTCGAGCGCCCGGTGTACGGCCGCGCGCGTCGCCGCCTCGTCGCTGCGCCCGCCGAAATTGTTGCAGCCGAGCCCGACCGCCGAAACGATGAGGCCCGATCGGCCGAGATTGCGGTATTCCAAGCTGTCCCCCCTTCCGCGCCGTCGCTGGCAAGCGTCGCCGAAATTGAGGGATGCAATCAACCCGACTGTGCGAGAGAATCGGGAAAAGCCCTCCGAGAGGAACGGAAATGTCAAACGGCGCCCGGATCGACCTGCGCTCCGACACCGTCACCCGCCCGGCGCCCGAGATGCGGGCTGCGATGGCGGCGGCGCCGGTCGGCGACGACCAGTACGGCGAGGACCCGTCGGTCAACCTCCTGCAGGAGCGGATCGCTGCACTTTTGGGAAAAGAGGTCGCCCTCTTTGTCCCCAGCGGCACGATGTCGAACCAGATCGCGATCAAGCTCCTCGCCCGTCCTGGCGAGGAAATCGTCGTCGGCACCGAAGCTCACATGATGTGGAACGAGGCCGGCGCCGCCGCGGCCAATTCCGGGGTGCAGTTCGCGGTCGCCGGCACCGGCGGGACCTTCACCGCCGACGAGTTCCGCGCCGCGGTCAAGCCGCGCAGCCATATCGTGCTGCCGCCGACCGCAATGGTCGCGATCGAGAACACCCACAATTTCGGCGGCGGCATCGTCTGGAAGCGGTCCGATGTCGCCGAAATCTGCTCTGCCGCGCGCGAAGCCGGGATCGGCTCCTATCTCGACGGCGCCCGCCTCTTCAACGCCGCGGCCGCGAGCGGCCGGAGCCTCGCCGAGATCGCGGCGCCCTTCGATCTCGCTTCGGTCGCTCTCTCGAAAGGCCTCGGCTGCCCGGTCGGCAGCTTGATCGCCGGCTCGAAGGCGGCAATGAAGGACGCCGTCACCGCAAGACGCCGCTTTGGCGGCGCGATGCGCCAGTCGGGCATCCTCGCCGCCGCCGGGCTCTACGCGCTCGACCGCAATGTCGACCGCCTCGCCACCGACCACGCAAATGCGCGCACGATCGGCGAGACCATTGCCGAAATTCCCGGCGTGATCCTCGACCTCGCCACGGTCCAGACCAACATCGTGATCTTCCGCCTCGCGCCCGAGATGCCCGACGCCCCGACAATCGTCGCCGCCGCAGCGGCAAAGGGCGTGCTGATCTCCGCCCTCGCCCCTCGCACGGTGCGTGCCGTCACCCACCTCGACGTCAGCCGCGACGACTGCCGGCAGGCGGCGCAGATGCTGGCGGAGATGTTGCGCCGGTAACTGCCGGCGCCCTACCCGTTCGGGATCGCCTTCACCAGCCCGGCGTACGGCTTCGTCCCTTTTGCGCTGGTCAGCACCACGTCGGGCCGCGCGCGCATCGGGCGGTGGGCCCGGGTCATGATCGCGTGCGGGCGTTGGGGCGTCGGCTGCGCGGTCGGCAGGCCGATCGTCGCCCCGCTGCCGCCCACCGGTGCGCAATTGCCGGATGTGTGGCGCACGACCTGCGGCGGGCCATTGCCGGTCGCGGTGACCTGGACGCTCTGCTCGCACATCCCGCCCGGCGACGCCGTCGACACAAAGGTATAGCTCTGGCTGCCGGCCGGCATGCTGGCGAGGTTGGCCTGCGTAAGGAGATTGGGGTTGTTCGCGAGCGCGGCGGTCTGGCGAAACAACGCGGTGGCCTGGCGATCCATCTCGGCCGAGATGCGGTCCATCCGGGCGAAAAGGGAATCGGGGCCAAACAGAGTCGGCGTCGCCGCCAAAGCCGCCGGTCCGGTCGACACCGAGACTTGCGGCGGGGTGTTGCCGGTATACTCGATCTGCTCGATCCCGCCGCCAGGCAGGCGGACGGTCATGGTATGAATCTGGGCGCTCTGCGCGTGAGCCCAGCCGGAGAAACCGGCGAGGGCCACCGCGGCGATCCCGGCAAGCAGGGAAACACGAAGAGTTCGCATCGTCCGCTCCGCTGACGGTATGGCCAGACCGCCGCTATACGCCTCGAATTTTTGCTCCACCATATCGCGCAAAGTCGCATCCCGTTGATTTCACTAAGGATGGAGTTGCGAAACCGCCGCGCTCCTTTTACGGCGTCCGCAGCCAATCCGGCTCGAAGGTGGGGCGGCCGCAGTGGTGGCCTTGCAGGAAATCGACGCCTTCCTCGCGCAGGATCGTAGCGTCGGCGGCGGTTTCGACGCATTCGGCCACGGTGCAGAAGCCGAACCCGGCAGCGAGCCTGATCAGGTGCCGCAGGAAGATGCGGTTCTCCGGGCTCTCCGCCAGGTTGCGGATAAACCCGCCGTCGATCTTGACCGTATCGACCGGCAGGTTGTGAAGGTGCCGGAGCGACGTGTGACCCGCCCCAAAATCGTCGAGCGCGACGCGGCAGCCGGCCTGGCGCAGCGCCGAGACAAAGCGCGCCGACTCCTCGATATCGTAGAGCGCCGCGGTCTCGGTGATCTCGATGACGGTGCGGCGGGCAAGGTCCGGTTGCTGCCGCAGACGCGCGGTCAGTGCCCGGAGCCAAGGCCGATCCGCCGCGGTCAGGCCGGAAATGTTAAAACCGAGCGCGACGGCCGGATGCGCCGCGAGTTCACCGATCGCGCGGTCGAGGACGTGACGGTCGACGAGGCGGATCAGCCCCATCCGCTCGATCGCGGGCACGAATGTGCCGGCGCCCGTCGTCTTCCCGTCTCCATCGCGCAGGTGCAGCAGGCACTCGTAATAGTCGACCGCGCCGGTTTCGGCCGAGACCACCGGCTGATAGGCAAAGACCAGGCGGTTTTCGCGCGCGGCCTCTCGCACCGTATCGGCGATCGCCTCGAGCCGGCGCCAGTCGCGCTCGGCGATGTGGGCGGCATAATGGACGTGGCCGTCACAGCCGCCCTCGCGGGCCTCGCCGAGCGCGGCTTCCGCCCGGGTGATCACGTCGTAAGAGGTGGTGCCCTGATCCGGAAACAGCGTGCTGCCGATCGAGACCTTGGCAGCGATCTGCCCCCGCGCGGTCGAGACCGGGCAGGCATCGACCCGCGCCAGGATCTTGCCGGCGGTCGCGCCGACATGCTCGGCCGGGCAATGCCGCAGGATCACGCCGAACCGGTCGGGGCCGAGCCGGCCGACCTCGTCATTGACGCGGAGGCAGGAATCGAGCCGGCGGCCGATTTCGATCATCACCGTGTCGGTCGCCTCGGCGCCGTAGCGATCGGCGATCGCCGCCAGCCCGTCGATCCCAACGACAAGGAACGCCGCCGCGCGCGCGCCGCGCTGAGTGTCGGCGATGATGCGGTCGACCGCTTCACGCAGCCGGCTCGTGTTGAAGTGTCCGCTCACCTCGTCATAGCTGGCGCGGCGCTCGATCTTGCGGTCGAGTGCGCGGCGGTCGTCGACGGCGCGGATGACGCCGAACATCCGCCGCACCCGCCCCGAGGGGTCGCGTTCGGCACGGCCACGCTCGTGCAGCCAGGTGAACCCGCCCCCTTGCGTCCGAAGCCGGTACTCGCAATCGAACGGACCAGTGCCGTCGAGATGCTGGGCAAGGCTGTCCTGGCGCCCGCCGAGATCGTCGGGATGGATGCGCCCGGCGAGCGCGCGGCCGCTGCCGAGAGCGGCGCCCAACGTCTCTCCCGCCGCCTCCAGCCGACCCGACCAGTCGATCCGGTCGTCGTCGAGGTCCCAGACATAGGCGGCGTCTCCCGCCGCCTCCAAAGCTTCCGTCACCGAATTCGCCGGCAATGCCTCCCGCGCCAAACCCCGCATCTGCCTACCGATCCCGTTTCTCGATCTCCGACGGAAATCATTACCGCAGGAGCCGTTGCGCTTCGGTTAAGCGGGGCGGTTTACGAAAGGTGAAAGAGGTCAGGAGTTAGGCGTGTGCGCCGTCAGGAACGGGAGGACAGCCTGGTTGAACTCGCGAGCGCGGACCTGGGTAAAGGAGTGGCCGCCGTTGGGGAACAGCTTGACCTCGGCGCCCGGGATGCGCCTCGCCAGCTCCTCGGAAAAATAGGCCGGGGTGATCAGATCGTCCTCGGCGCCGATGACGAGCGTCGGCGTCTTGATCTTGTTGAGCTGCTCGGTGCGGTCGAAGGCGAGGATCGCGTCGATCCGGCTCGCCGCAATCTCGGTCGGCGGGAACACCGCCAGCGTCTGCGCCTCGGCCTGACGCAGCTTTTCGTTGTTCTTCGCGACATAGGCGCCGGGATAGAGGAACAGCGAGTTCGCCGCGACATAAGCGCTGGGGCCGAGCCGCAGCAGAATGTCCTTCCGCAACCCGTAGAGGCGACGGAAATAGGCGTCGGGCTTGGTCCACGACGCCGACAGCACGATGCTGGCGACCCGGTTCGGGTGGTCGAGGGCGAGGGTCTGCGCGATCGCACCGCCGGTCGAGTGGCCGACGATATGCGCGCGCTTGATCTCCAGCGCGTCCATCAACCCAATCACGTCGCCGGCCATGCGGTCGACCGTATAGCCGCTGCGGGTCAGGTCGCTTTGCCCGATGCCGCGATGGTCGTGGGTGACGACGTCGAACTTCCGGGCAAAGGTGGCGGTCTGATCCTTCCAAAAGGACGCAACTCCGCTCAACCCGGAGATGAACATGACCGGGAAACCGTCGCCATGTCGCTCGTAGTAGATCGAGCCCTCGCCGACCTGAATGCGCGCCATCGATTTCCCGAATGAATGGACATGCGTCGGTATCATCGCGACCGGGAGCGTGTCAAACGGGAAGAGATCGCGCGCGGAGAAACCCGCTATGCGTTAGCGAAAGCACCCTCATCCTGCCTCAAATTTGACACAGGGCGCGACTTCAATCGGCCGCACACCAAGGGGTTGCGAGGGGTTGCGACCCCAGCGGAGGGGAATGACATGAAGGCCGGGGATTCACTACAGACCGCCAATTCGCTGCGCCATCAACCCGTCGACGGCGCGCCGCGCGGTCCGGGTTCGCGGCGTTCAAGCAGCCGCACGCAAGAGATCGACCGGCATGTCGGCGCGCGCGTCCGCGAGCGTCGGATCATGATGGGTCTGACCCAGCAACAGCTCGCCGATCTGCTCGGCGTTACCTATCAGCAAGCGCACAAATACGAGCGCGGCATCAACCGCGTCTCAGCCGGGCGGCTCTACGAGGTGTCGCAGGTGCTGAGCGTTCCGGTCAGCTTCTTCTTCGACGGGCTCCAGGACGAAGACACCCGCCCGGTCAGCGCGCGCGAACGCATGTGCCTCGAGCTCGCCCGCAATTTCAGCCACATCCCGAACGAACGGCACCAAGAAGCGCTGAGCCAGCTCGCGCGGGTGCTGGCGGCCGAGTAGTCAGGCCCCGATCAGCGGGATCGGCCGCTCGGCAACCGAGAGCGTAACCGGCAGGCCCGCGGCGATGTCGCCGTCGGCCTGTACCGGCGCGCCGGCTTCTTCACCGGCGATTGCAATCTCGCGTGCGGTGTGGATCGTGACGCCGCGGGCATGCGGCAGCCGCCCGGCCAGCATCGCGAGGTAGTGCCGCAGCACATCGCCGCATCCGCGTTGTTGCAGAAGCACCAGATGCAGCACCGGCTCATCCAGCCGGGCTTCCGGCGCGATCACGAACCGTCCGGCATAAAGCGGGCCGGTCGTTGCGATGATTCCGGCAACACGATGCTCGGCCCCGTCGGCGGCCACGGTCAGCCACCGCCCGCGATAGCGCACTAGGCAAGTAAGGGCCGCCCAGACGAAGGCGAGTTTGCCGCCATGCCGCTTGAGCCTGCCATCCACGGCGGCGACGACATCGGCGTCGAACCCGACCCCCGCCGAGGTCAGGAACAGCCGCCCGTCGATCCGTCCGGGCCAGATCGGCGTTGCCGGCGCCTCGGCGATGAAGCGCGCAAGCGCAGCGGCGTCGCGGGGCAGGCCGATCTCGGCGGCCAGCACATTCGCGGTGCCGAGCGGCAGGATCGCGATCGGCCTCGGGGCGTCGCCGACACCGTTGACGACCGCCGCGATCGTGCCGTCGCCCCCGGCCGCGACGATAACGTCGAATTCAGACCCGGCGCTCCGCGCGAGGGCCTCGGCATCGCCGGCGCGGGGCGCCTCGCGGATCTCGACCGCGCATCCGCGACCGCGCAATGCCGCGACAACGCGGCCAAGATGGCGCCGCTGCCCCGCCGCCCTTCCTGCATCCGGGTTGACGATGATCAGGACGCGGCGCGGCATCGGGGCGAGGTCATGTTCCTGGCGTTCCGGTCATGCGGAACCTTAGCGCATCTCGGGAGCCGCATCTCGGGGCCGTTTGCGCGGGCTTACGGAGCCCGATATGCTAGAATACGCCATGCCCATCCTGGTCACCGGCAGCGCCGGCTTTATCGGGTCCCATGTCGCCCAGTACCTGCTCGGCCGCGGCGAGCAGGTGATCGGGATCGACAACCTCAACGCCTATTACGACGTCGCGTTGAAACGAGCGCGGCTCGCCAGGCTGGAGCCGCATACCGGATTTTCCTTTGTCCCGGTTGACATAACGGACGCCGAAGGCCTCGCCGCGCTCTTTGCCGGACACCCGGATATCGACGCGATCATCCACCTCGCCGCGCAGGCCGGCGTGCGCTATTCGCTGTCGAACCCGCTCAGCTATGTCGACACCAACATCAAGGGCCAAGTTGTGGTCCTCGAAGCGGCGCGCGGTCTCAAAGGCCTCAAGAGCCTCGTCTACGCCAGCTCGTCCTCGGTGTATGGCGCGAATGAAAAGCAGCCCTTCAGCACCGCCGACCGCGCCGACCATCCGGTCTCGCTCTACGCCGCGAGCAAGCGGGCCGCCGAGCTGGTAACCGAGACCTACACCCGCCTTTACGGCCTGCCCGCGACCGGGCTGCGCTTCTTTACGGTCTACGGGCCATGGGGCCGGCCCGACATGGCCTATTACCTGTTCACCGAGGCGATCCTCGCCGGCCGTCCGATCAGGCTCTTCAACAACGGCGAGATGCGCCGCGATTTCACCTATGTCGACGACATCCTGCCCGCGATCGCCGCCGCCGCCGGCCCCGCCCGCGCCGAGCCCGGCCAGCACCGGCTCTACAACCTCGGCAACAACCGCCCGGAGTCACTGCTCGATTTCATCGCCGCCCTCGAACAGGCGCTCGGCAGGAAAGCGGTCCGCGAAATGGCCCCGATGCAGCCCGGCGACGTCACCACGACCTATGCCGACATAGAACCCGCCCGCCGCGACCTTGCCTTCGATCCGAAAATCCCGATCGCCGAGGGGCTCAAGCGGTTCGTGACGTGGTATCGGGAATTTCACGGCACGACGTCGTAGGATGGGTTTCGCTGCGCTCTACCCATCCTACGAGCTGTGCGCTTTAGGCCTTGACGATATGCCCTCCCGCCACACCGCGGCGGGCGCAGGCGTTGCGGGTGTCGACAACCAGCTTCGCATGGCGGGCGACGAGGCCGTAGTCGACGTTGTCGTGGTCGGTGCAGATGATCGCGACATCGGTCTTGGCAAGCGTCGCCTCGTCGAGGGGCAATGACGGGCGGCCGGCGAAGTGGGCGTGTTCGCGGGTCGGGGGAACCGCGGTCAGGTAGGGGTCGTGGAAATCGACGATCGCGCCGCGCTGCTCCAACAGCTCCATGACCTTGAAGGCCGGGCTCTCGCGCGTGTCGTCGACATTCTTCTTATAGGCAAGCCCGAGGATCAGCACCCTCGCGCCGCTGAGGGCGCGGCCCGAATGTTCGCTGAGCGCCTCGACGGTCTTGTCGACCACGCGACGCGGCATCGCCGTGTTGATCTCGCCGGCGAGCTCGATAAAGCGGGTCGCGATATCGAACTCGCGCGCCTTCCAGGTCAGGTAAAACGGGTCGATCGGGATGCAGTGCCCGCCGAGCCCCGGCCCCGGATAGAATGGCATATAGCCGAAAGGCTTGGTCTTGGCGGCGTCGATGACCTCCCAGACGTCGATCCCCATCGCCTCGAACACGATCTTCAATTCGTTGACGAGCGCGATGTTGACCGAGCGGAAGATGTTTTCGGTGAGCTTTACCGCCTCGGCCGCCTCTAGCGACGACACCGGCACGGTCCGCGTGACGATCTGGTCGTAGAGCGCGACCGCGAGGCGCTGCGCATCGGTTCCGTCGCCGCCGACGACCTTGGGAATGTCGTTGGTGCCGAACTCGGCGTTGCCCGGATCTTCACGTTCCGGCGAATAGGCGAGGAAGAAGTCGCGCCCGGATTTCAGCCCGCCCGCTTCGAGGATCGGCTGCATCACCTCGCGGGTCGTGCCCGGATAGGTCGTCGATTCGAGGACGACGAGCTGGCCCGGGCGCAAATGCGGCGCCACCGCCTCGGTCGTCTTCTCGACAAAGCTGAGGTCGGGCTCGCGCTGACGGGTCAGCGGCGTCGGGACGCAGAGAATGATCGCGTCGCACTCGCGGAGCCGTGCGAAATCGGCCGTCGCCTCAAACCGCCCGGTCGCGCGCACCGCGGCGACGCTTTCGGCGGTGATGTGATTGATGTAGGAGCCGCCGGCGTTGAGGAGGTCGACCTTGGTCCGGTCGATATCGACGCCGAGCGCGTGAAACCCGCGCTGTGCCGCCGCCCGCGCCAGCGGAAGCCCGACATACCCGAGACCGATCACCCCGATCCGGGCATTGCAGGCGCGAAATCGCGCGGCGAGCGCGTCGATATCGACGGCCCGGGAAAGCGGCAGACTGGCATCATTCATTGGCGCGACCCCACGCAAAGGCGCCGGGGTCCGAGGTGAATTTCGGCTGGCCCGGCTCAGTCCTGGCGCTTGTACGATTGCGCCACCGCCTTGACCATATCCAGGAATTGGTGACGAATTCCTTGATCGGCGATCGCATAATAAAGGCGGATGAGTTCTATCGTCTCCGGCCGGTGCATGCGCTCGCGCCGTTCCTGGTCGGCCGGGTCGACGGGAGAGCCCTCCGGCTGCAGGTCGCCGAAGAAATACGACACCGGCACGCCCAGGATGTCCGCCATCGCCGACAGGCGCGACGCGCTGACCCGATTGGCACCGCCCTCGTATTTCTGCACTTGCTGGAACGTGAGGCCCAACGCCTCGGCCAGCGTTTCCTGATTCATCCCAAGCAATAGGCGCCGCATCCGAACCCGTGCGCCAACGTGAACGTCGACCGGATCGGGGACCCCCGTTCCGCGACCGTACTTCCGGGGTGCGGCAAGGTTCTTGGTCTTGCTCAACATTAAATTCCCGTAAGGTTTGGGTAGCCGGCAGCTAGCCTTGAAACCGCGCGTTTCGCAAGAGTCTTCTGCTGCAACGCGGCAATATTGTGTCGAGCTTTTAGCGTTTTCATTCGGGCTCGTTGCGGTCTTGATCGTCGTACCCGCGTCGGTTGCTAAAGAAAACCAACGCCATCAGTCCCACGCCGAGGGCGAGACTGAACAAGACCCCGAGCCCCATAGCCACCCATCCGGCAAGGCTGATCTCGCTCGCTCCCAGCGCACGCCAGGTGCCGGCGCTTTCCCCGCCGATGATGACGACGGCGACGGCGGCGATCGCTACCGCGATCCAGCCGATGAGCCGCGGGCTCATTCCCCTCGCCCCCCGCTCATGGCAGAGTGCCCCGCCCACGCCCCCTTGCGACGGAGAACATCATGCCGACCGAAAGCAAGCACCCTGAAACGATCGTTCTGCATGCGGGCTATCGCAGCGACCCGGCGACGAATTCGGTCGCCGTGCCGATCTACCAAACCACCAGTTTCCAGTTCAACAACAGCGAGCATGCCGCAAACCTGTTCGGGCTCAAGGAGCTGGGCAATATCTATACCCGCATCATGAACCCGACCAGCGCGGTGCTCGAAGAGCGGGTCGCGGCGCTGGAGGGCGGGGTCGCGGCGCTGGCGCTATCGTCCGGGCAGGCGGCCTCGCTGTTTACGATCAACAACATCTGCCAGGCCGGCGACAATTTCGTCGCCTCGACCGACCTCTACGGCGGCACCTGGAACCTGTTCCTCAACACGATGCAAAAGACGATGGGGATGGAGGTCCGCTTCGTCGATCCGAGCGACCCCGAGAATTTCCGCCGCGCCACCGACGCCAAGACGCGCTGCTATTACGCCGAGACGCTGCCCAACCCTAAGCTCGAGGTCTTCCCGATCGCCGAGGTCGCCAAGATCGGCCGTGAACTCGGCGTGCCCCTCATAATGGACAACACCTCGGCCCCGGTAATCTGCCGGCCCCTGGAGCATGGCGCGGCCGTCGTCATGCACTCGACGACCAAATATATCGGCGGCCATGGAACCTCGATCGGCGGCATCGTGGTCGATGGCGGGAATTTCGACTGGGAAAAGCATGCCGACCGCTTCCCGCTCCTGAACCAGCCGGACCCGAGCTATCATGGCGCGGTGTGGACCCAGGCGGTGAAGCCGCTGGGACCTATCGCCTATATCCTCAAGATGCGGGTGACCTTGCTGCGCGACATCGGGGCGGCGCCAAGCCCGTTCAACGCCTTCATGCACATCCAGGGGTTGGAGACCCTGCCGCTGCGCATGCGCGTCCACTGCGCCAATGCGGCGGCCGCCGTCAAATACCTGTCGGGCCACGCCAAGGTCGGCAAGGTGATCCACCCGAGCGTCATGACCGGCGAGGCCAGGCGCCGTGCCGACGCCTATCTCAAGGGCGGGATGGGCGCGCTCGTGGGGTTCGAGCTGAAAGGCGGGATGGAGGCGGGGCGCCGCTTTATCGATGCGCTCAAGATGTTCTACCATGTCGCCAATATCGGCGACGCGCGCAGCCTCGCGATCCATCCGGCCTCGACGACGCATTCCCAGCTCTCGCCCGAGGAGCAGCTCCAGACCGGCGTCACCGACGGGTATGTGCGCCTGTCGATCGGGCTCGAGCACGAGGACGACATCATCGCCGACCTGCGCCAGGCGCTTGAGGCGGCTTAGCCGTCGATGACGACCCCTCCCGCGCCGGCGGAACGGCGGGTCGAGGCGCTCGACAGCTTGCGGGGGATTGCCATCCTGATGGTGCTTGCCTCGCACCTGCTACCGCCGGCGCTGCGGCTTCCGGCCGTGCCGCCGGCGCTGGAGGGGATCGGTCGCGGCGGCGTCATCCTGTTCTTTCTGCTGAGCGGCTACCTGATCTGCGGCAACGTCCGGCGCCAACCCATGCCGGTCTTCCTACGGCGGCGGTTGTTCTTGAGACGCGGCCTCGGCCGCTGGCTCGGGTTTCCGGGTATGACCTCCTACAACAACTACCTCTGGCATGGCCTCATCGCCGGGCCCGTCTTCGCCTCGTTCGGCGGCGGACCGGCCACCGCCGTGGCTGCCCTGGTCGCTTCCACAGTTCTGGCGGTCGTCCTTTACCGGACGTTCGAGCAGCCTCTCGTCCGCCTCACCCACCGCTGGGAGGCGGCGGCTCCGCGCAGCGTCGCGGCGCTGCCAGAGCCGGCCGCGCCATGACCGCGGCGGCGCAACTGACGCTCGACTGGCCGATCGACTTGCGGCTGACGGTCGCGAGCCACGGTTGGGTGCATCTCGAACCATGGCGCTGGGACGAGGCCGCCGAAACGCTGTCGCATGCCGAGCGGATCGGCGACCGGGTCGGCACCATCTCGGTCCGCCAGGTGGACCCGCTGACCTTGCTGATCGAGTGGGACTGCTTCTCCGACGCGGATGCCGGCGAGATCGTCGCGCGCGTCCGGCGCTGGCTATCGGCCGATTGGGACCCGGCCCCGGCCCTGGGCGCCCTTGGCGTGTGGTTTGCCGAGGAGATGACGCTGATCGCCCGGGGCGGCGGGCGGATGCTGCGCTGCTCGACCTTTTACGAGGATTTCATCAAGACGCTTTTGACCGTCAACACGAGCTGGTCGGGCACCTGCCGGATGACGGCGGCGCTGGTCGCAGCGCCGGGCGACGGTGCGTTTCCGCTGCCGGAAGCGATCGTCGATTACGGCGAGGAGCGGCTGCGGACGCTCGCCAAACTCGGGTTCCGCGCCCCGGTCGCGGTCGCGACGACGCGGCGCATGCTCGACGAGGGCGTCATCGACGCGCACGGCCACGGCGACCCCTCGCGCCTCGACCACGATTACCTCTTGAGCCTCAAGGGCATCGGCCCTTACGCCGCGGCGCATTGCCGGATGCTGTTGCAGGATTTCAGCCGGATCCCGGTCGACTCGGTCGTCGTCGCCCATCTGCGCGACAACCATGCGACGACCCCGGCCGAGTTCATCGCCGCCCGCGCCGAATGCGGCGCCTATCTCGGTCTCGGCTACCGCCTGATGCGGCTTCGCGAGAAATTCCAGGTCGCGCAGGTCGGAACGTCGGCAGGCGACGGGTATTGAGCTAATGCCCGGCGACCCCGCCGCCGAACACCGTGACGGCGCCGTCGATGATCTGCTGCACCGAGAATGCGGCAAGAACCAGCCCCATGATCTGGGTGATCACCATGATCCCGGCGCTGCCGAGCGAGCGCTGGATCTTCGCCGCCAGGAGGAGCGCGATCAGCACGAGGGCGAGCGCGGCGACGGTCAGCCCAGCCGTGGTGCTCTGCTCCACCAGTGTGAACTGGTCGTTGTCGGTCAAGAGCACGACGGCCACGAGCGCGCCGGGGCTGGCGATCCCCGGCATCGCGACCGGAAAGACCGCGATCTCGGTCGCGGTGCGCCGCGCCTCCGCCGTGCCGCCCTCGTGATGCCCGCCTAGGATCATGCGGAGCGCAAAGAGGAACAGCACCGCCCCGCCCCCGATCCGGAACGCCGGGATGCCGATATGCATCTCCTCGAGCAGATACTGGCCGAAAAAAAGAAACAGCATCAGCACGCCGAACGAGACCGCCGCCGCAACGAGCGCGACCCGCGTGCGGTCCCGGTGACCCAGAGCGTGGGTCGCGTGCAGGAAGATCGGCACCGACCCGAGCGGGTCGAGCACGACGATAAGCGTAACCAGGCTCTCGATCAGCGAATTCGACAAGCAGCCCCCTGCCGCCGACAGTGACCGGCCCTCCCCGCTTCGGCAAGCTCCGAGCGCCTCGACACCGCCCTCGAGCTGAGGTCGAATGCAGCCTCTGCACCTCCCCATCATGGAGCCGGCGATGCCCGTCACGCCTTTCGCGACGATCCTCGATGCGGCCCGCGCGCGACACGGCGCGGCTGCGGTCGATGCGCGGCTGCCGACGCCGAGATCCACGGCTGAGCTCGAAGCCACCGGCGACGACCGCTACCTGTCGCAGATGTCGCTGCGCATCTTCCGCGCCGGGCTCAAGCACAGCCTCGTCGATGCCAAATGGCCGGCGTTCGAGGACGCGTTTTACGCCTTCGACCCGCGCCGCGTGCGGGCGATGCCGGACGAGGCGATCGAGGCGCTGCTCGGCAATGCCAAGCTGATCCGGCATTTCGGCAAATTGAAATCGGTCCGCGACAACGCCGCCGCGATGATCGGCGTCGCCGACGAGCACCGCAGTTTCGCCAAGTGGCTCGCGGCTTGGCCCGGCACCGACATCGTCGGGATGTGGGAGGCGCTGGCGAAACGCTTCAGCCAGATGGGCGGCAATTCCGGCCCGAGCTTTTTGCGCATGGTCGGCAAGGACACGTTCGTGCCGACCGGCTCGGTCTGCGCCGGGCTCAAGCAATGGGCCCGGGTGTCCGGTCCCCCGAAAAACCGCACCGAGCGCGCAGCAGCGCAGCAAATCTTCAACGATTGGGCCACAGAGACCGGGCGGCCGCTGTCGCAGCTCAGCCTGATCCTGGCGATGTCCGTGGAGGAATAGGAGCCCGAGCGTCTCGCCCGCATCGCCGGTAAGAGACGCCCGCGCTCCTATATGGTTCTAAGCCTCCTTCGCGACCTCCAGCGCCGCGGCACGTGCCCGCCGGGCCGAGATGAGCCCGCGGCGAAAGCGGGTCGCGGCGTCGCGTTCGGGCTCGCCGGTATAGATCGCCTCGGCGAACAGCTTGAAGATGTCGTGGACGCGCTGCTCGAATGCGCCCTCGATGATCTGTGCCTCGTCGCGCGCCGGGATGTCGGGCATGTCAGTAGGTCGAGATTTCGACCGAGTTCCGATCCGGATCGTCGATATAGACCGACTGAATCGTGCCTATCGCCCCGGCACGCGGTCCCTCCATCCGCACCTCGATGCCGCATTCGGCGAGATGGGCTTTGACCTCGGGCATCGGCGACTGCGTCACGAAGCAGATATGCGCCGGCATGCGCGGTTCGGCGCGCATCGTCATGCCGGTGCCGGCGAGGTCGAGATGGATCTTCTGCTGGCCAAAGGTCAGCGCCGCCCGCCCCTCGCCGATCATCTCGGCGTCCATGCCCAGCACCTTTTTGTAGAACGCGATGCTGCGGTCGATATCGGCGACGGTGATGTTGAGATGGTCGATGCGCTCGATCTTCATGGCCGGCCCTCCTGGTTAGTGTCCGAGTAATTTAGCGAGACCGAACAAAGCCGCGCTATCCACGTTTATATTCGCAATCGTCATTCCAGCGATCATCACGAATATTTTGTGGGTAAAGTACATAATCCAATTCTAGGCGTGATCCATCGGCCGAGCAAACGGCTTCACGACAGTTCCACCCGCCGCTTGGCCAGTTCCTCCTCGTTGACGATGAGCCCCAGCCCCGGTTCGGCCGGCAGGTGGAATCGGCCGTCGACGGGGCGCGGCGGGTTTTTGAAGATCGCGTGGGTGCGGGTCGAGGGGTCGTTCCACTCGCACGGTTTCGTCGCGCCCATCTGACTCGCGGCGATGTGGAGGGCCGCGGTATGTCCGACCGTCGGCTGGGTTTGGTGCGGCACCAACTCGGCGCCATGCGCCTGCGCGAGCGCCAGGCAGCGCGAGAGGCCGGTGATCCCGCCCATCTTGACGATATCCGGCTGCACCATCCTGACCCCGGCGTCGATCAGGTCGGCAAGGGCCGCGAGCGTATAGGTCTGCTCCCCGGCCGACACGGTGATGTCGAGCCGCTGCGCGACCTCGCCCATCGCCCTGACGTGATAGTGCTGGACCGGCTCCTCGAACCACCAGTAGCCGAGCTCCTCGAGCGTCCGCCCGACCCGCATCGCCCCGCCGACCGAGTAGCCGTTGTTGGCGTCGAAGGCGAGCGGGAATGCGTCGCCGACGAGCTTCCGCACTGCCTTCGCCTTGGTGATGTCGCCGGGGATATCGGCGTCGGCCTTGGTGCGGTCGGCATCGAAGCGGATCTTCACCGCCGCGGGCTGGTCCTTCATCCGCGCCTCGACGACGCGCAGCACCTCGTCGACCGTCCGCTCGCCGTTGCCGCCGATCGAGGCATAGAACGGCAGCGCCGTCTTCCACGCCCCGCCGAGGAGCTTGTAGACCGGCTGCCCGAACGCCTTCCCCTTGATGTCCCAGAGGGCGATGTCGAGCGCCGCCAAGGCCCCGGTCAGCGCCCCCTCGGGCCCGAGCTTGACGAGCCGGTGCAGCGCCGCGTCGAGCAGCACCGCATGGTCGAGCGGGTCCTTGCCGACGAGCGCCGGCGCGATGTCCCGTGCGACGATCCCGAGCGAGGCGAGCCCGCCCATCATCGGCGACGCTTCGCCCAAACCGCTCGTGCCGTCGTCGCACAGCACCCGGACAAACGCACTCCGGTCCCGCGGCGCCCACTCGACCTGAAAGGCCTCGATCTTGGTGATTTTCATCGGACCGCTCCAAGCAAGGGAGCGCGGGCGTCCCGCCCGCCCCTGCCAAACAAAGATGCGGGCGGAACGCCCGCGCGCCTAATAGTTCGAGATCTCGACCAGGTTCTGGTCCGGGTCGCGGATATAGACCGAGGTGATCGTGCCCACAGCGCCGGCGCGGGGACCCGGGCCGGTGATGATCGGCACGCTGCATGAATTCAGGTGCGACACGACCTCGGCGATCGGCGTCTCGGTGATAAAGCACAGGTCGCCCGAGCCGCAGGTCGGCTTGTCGGCGACGAGGCCCGGGACGTCGTCGGCCGGGTGCAGGTTGATCTTCTGCTGGCCGAACCTGAGCGCCGTGCGCCCCTCGCCGAAATGGAGCACCTCCATGCCCAAGACCTTCGTATAGAAATCGCAGGTCTTGGCGATATCGGCGACGGTCAGCACAAGGTGGTCGAGCCGCGCGATCTGCATGGGGGCCTCCCGGAATGTGTGTCGCCTCAGCTTGCCACGAACATCCCCAGCCGTCATCCCGGCGGAAGCCGAGGCCCAGGCCGGTGTGAGGCTGGTGCGATCCCGGCTACGCTCATACGGTATCTGCCATGGCCCCGGCTTCCGCCGGGATGGCGGTTGAAGAGCGGATGGGAGAACGGAGATGAACCGGCTCGACGGCAGGGTGGCGTTGATTTCCGGCGCGGCGCGCGGGATCGGTGCGGAGACGGCGCGGCTGATGGTTGAGGCGGGTGCCCGGGTGGCGATCGGTGACATCCTCGACGAGCGCGCTCGCGAAACGGTGCGCGGGCTCGGCGACTCCGCGGTCTACCACCATCTCGATGTGACCAGCGAGGCGTCGTGGGAGGAAGCCATCGCTGCGGTCATGGCGAAATGGGGCGGGCTCGACATCCTCGTCAACAATGCCGGGATGTTTCTCGGCAAGGGGATCGAGGAGGCGTCAATCGAGGAATGGAGCCGCCTCGCCGCGATCAACCTGACCGGCGTCTTCCTCGGCACCAAGCTCGCGATCCCGGCCCTCAAGGATAGCGGGGCGAAGCGCGAGCACGGCAGCGCAATTGTCAACCTCGCCTCGGTCGCCGGGCTCGTCGGCTCGCAGCTCGACCCGCTCTATTCGATGACCAAGGGCGGCGTGACCCTCTTCACCAAGTCCTCGGCGCTCGAATTCTCGCGCAAGGGCTACAAGATCCGCGTCAACTCGATCCACCCCGGCGTGATCCAGACCGACATGGGCGAGCAGACCTTCACCGCCCGCGCCCGCAGCCAGGGCTCCAACGACGTCGACGCCGCCCGCCAGATCGCGCTGCGCACCCACCCGATCGGCCGTCTCGGCGTCCCCAACGACATCGCGAAGGGCATCGTGTTCCTGGCCTCCGACGACGCCGGATTCATGACGGGCGCCGGGCTGGTGGTCGATGGCGGGCTGACGGCGCAGTAAACCTTCGCCCTCCGATCGCCTCCCGCCGCTCCGCCTCGCCCGCTCGTGGCAAAGGCGGAACGGCAGGAGGCTAGTTCGCGGCGTCGGCACGGTCCTCGGCCATCGCCGCGTCGGGGTCGCTGGCGGTGTCGCGCAGCGGGGTCAGCAACAGCGCGACAAGGCCGGTCCAGCCGGTCTGGTGCGCGGCGCCGAGCCCGTGCCCGTCGTCGCCGTGGAAATACTCGTAGAACAGCATCTCGTCGCGGAATGCCG
Source organism: Allostellaceae bacterium (assembly GCA_036489765.1). Lineage (GTDB taxonomy): Bacteria > Pseudomonadota > Alphaproteobacteria > ATCC43930 > CGMCC-115725 > DATARH01. The sequence continues at coordinate 62,404 of DASXFE010000133.1, forward strand.
GGCTGTCGTAGCGGGCGTCGCCGCCGAAAACCGGGCGGCGGCCGTCTTTGCCCTTGCGGAAGATGCGGGTCAGGCGATGGGTGATCTCGTCGGCGACCTCGTTGAGGTTCAGGAGGATCCCCGAGCCGACCGGGCACTCGACCTGAAAATCGTCGCCGTAATAGCTGTGAAAGCGGCGCAGCGACTCGATCAGGAGGAAATTGACTGGAAACCAGATCGGCCCGCGCCAGTTGGAATTGCCGCCGAACGCGCCGCTCGTCGACTCGCCGGGCACGTAGCCGATGCCGAACTGGGCCCCGGCATGATCGAAGATGAACGGGTGCTGCTCGTGGTATTTCGACAGCGAGCGGATGCCGTATTCGCTCAGGAACTCGGTCTCGTCGAGCATCCGCCGCAACAGGCATTTCATCCGGTGCCCGCGGAGGAGCGACAGGAGCTGCCGCTCGTCCTCGCTCCGCTCCTGCCATCGCGAGACGAGCCGCGCCAGCTCGGGCCGGTGGTCGAGGAACCAGCGCAGCCGCGCCGAAAACTCCGGCAGGCGCGAGACGACGGCGCCGTCGAGCACCTCGACCGCGAAAAGCGGGATCAGGCCGACCATCGAGCGCACCCGCATCGGCACCGCTTCGGTATCGGGAAGCACGAGGACGTCGTAGTAGAACCCGTCGGCCTCGTCCCAGAGCCCGAAATCCCTGCCGCCCATGTTGGTCATTGCCTCGGCGATCAGCAGGAAATGCTCGAAGAACTTGGTCGCGATGTCCTCGTAGACGTGATCGCGCACGGCCAGTTCGAGCGCGATGCGCATCAGGTTGAGCGTATACATCGCCATCCAGGCGGTGCCGTCGGACTGGTCGATGTGGCCTCCGGTCGGCAGCGGCGCGCTGCGGTCGAACATGCCGATATTGTCGAGACCGAGGAAACCGCCCTGGAAGATGTTGCGCCCCTCGGCGTCCTTGCGGTTCACCCACCAGGTGAAGTTCAGCATCAGTTTGTGGAAGACGCGTTCGAGAAAGGCGCGGTCGCCCTGCCCGCCGCGATGGCGCCGGTCGATCTCGTAGACCCGCCACGCCGCCCAGGCATGGACCGGCGGGTTGACGTCACCGAACGCCCATTCATAGGCCGGCAGCTGGCCGTTCGGGTGCATGTACCATTCGCGGGTCAGGAGAACGAGCTGACCCTTGGCGAAATCCGGGTCGATCAGCGCCAGGGTCACGCAGTGAAAGGCGAGGTCCCAGGCCGCGTACCAGGGGTATTCCCACTTGTCCGGCATGGCGATGACGTCGGAATTGTAGAGGTGCCCCCAATCGGCGTTGCGCCCGTGGACGTGTTCGGGCGGCGGCGGGGGCTGGAGCGGATCGCCCCGCAGCCACGTGCGCAGGTCGAGCATGTACACCTGCTTCGTCCACAGCATTCCGGCAAAGGCCTGACGCTGGATATGGCGGGCGTCGGGGTCGGTGATGTCCTGTTGCAACGCCTCGTAAAATTCGTCGGCTTCGGCGCGACGCCGGGCGAAGACCGCGTCGAAATCGCCATGCCTGCCGCCCGGGCCTAGGCGAAGGCGGAATTCGGCCTTGCCGCCGGCCGGAATCACGTCGTGGAAATGCACCCCCACCTTGGTGCCGAAGGGCGTCGGGTTCACCGCGTCGCGCTTGCCCTCGACGATGTACTCGTTGATCCCGTCCTTGAAATAGCCTGGCGCGTCGAACCCGTCATGCCGGCGGACATTGGTGTCGTTGTCGCAAAACAGGAATTCGGGCGTGCCGTCGCAGACGAGCCGCAGCGGCTTCAGCTGCGGGTGGTCGACCGAGATCACGTTGGTCCCCTCGCGCGCCAGCACCGGCCGCCTCACCCCCTCGGTCCAGGACCAGGTGTTGCGCGCCCAAAGCTGCGGGACAACGTGCAGCGGCGCCGCCTGGGGACCGCGGTTTTCCGCCGTGATCAGCATCAGCACGTCGTCGATGCCGGCCTTTGCGTACTCGATCGTGATGTCGAAATAGCGGTCGCTCTCGAAGATCCCGGTATCGAGGATCTCGAATTCCGGGTCTGCCTTGGTGCGGCGGCGGTTTTCCTCGACGAGCCGGCCATAGGGGAATTCGCCCTGCGGATACTTGTACAGCATCCGCATGTAGCTGTGCGTCGGCAGCCCGTCGAGGTGGTAGTAGAGCTCCTTGACGTCCTCGCCGTGGTTGCCCTCTTCGTTGGTCAGGCCAAAGAAGCGCTCCTTGAGGATCGGGTCCTTCTCGTTCCACAGCGCGAGCGCCAGGCACCAATAAAGGTGCCGCTCGGCCCAGCCGGCGATCCCGTCCTCGCCCCAGCGATAGGCCCGGCTGCGCGCGTGGTCATGCGGAAAATAGTCCCAGGCTTCGCCATGGGCGCTGTAATCCTCGCGCACCGTGCCCCATTGCCGGTCGCTGACATAAGGCCCCCAGAGCCGCCACAGCGCACCCTCGCGGATTTCCGCGAGGCGCCTCCCCTCCGCCGTCTCCGCGACCGATTTCGCCACCGCTACCCCGCTACGGTTTCTTCTTCCTCGATGTTAAGTGCGTCGTTGAACTTGTTGAAAAAGCCGCAAAGTGTGATGCGCAAAGTCAGCTCGACGATCTGCGCCTCGGTGAAGGCCTCGCGCAGCCGCGAGAACAGCGATTCCGGAATGCGGTTCGGTGCCTCCCAGGCGGCGATCGCGTATTCGACGACGAGCCGGTCGGTCGCATCGAGCTCGGGATGGCCCCGGTAGTCGAGGATCCGCGTCGCGCCTGCCGGCGACACCCCCTCGACCGCGAGAAACGGCGTGTGGTGGGCGACGCAATAATGGCACGCGTTGAGTTGCGACACCGTGACGACCGCCAGTTCGAGATAGCGCTTCGGCAGCGTCCTCGCGGCGCGCAGCTCCATCAACAGCGACATCAGATGCCGGAGCGCCGCCGGGACGTGGGCGAACACCGCCGCCTGATTGCGGAACGGCCCGTACCCGGCAAACGCCTCGTAGATCGCGGTGAGATCGGGCGGAAGCTCACTCGATGGGATGTCGCGGACGCGGGCCATATCTCTTCTATCTCTTCCAGAACCCGGCCATGTCGGCGCCGGTGACGCTGGGATTGTCCAAGTCGAAGCGGCCGTTAGCCCGGATGTCGCGGACCGCGTCGCGCACGACGCTCAGGGCCAGCATCGCCAGCGAGGTCGCGGTCGTGATGCGGCGGACGCCGAGCGCCTCCAGCGCCGCGACGGCCGGATGCCCGGCGCGGACGTTGATGTTGATCGGGCAGCCGAGCGCGTCGCAGAGCCGCTTGATCGTCGGCTCGTCGCGCAGCCCGATCGGGTAGATGCCGTCGGCGCCGGCAGCGAGATAGGCGCGGCCGCGCTCGATCGCTGCGGCAAGCTGCGCCTCGCCCTCGCCGACATGGCGGATAAAGAGGTCGACCCGCGCGTTGATGAAGATCGGCACGCCGGCCGCCACCGCCGCCGCCCGCGCGGCGCGCACCCGCGCCGCCGCGTCCTCCATCGCACGCATCCCGCCCTGGCCAGGGATACTGTCTTCGAGATTCACCCCCACCGCGCCGGCCGCGACGATCTGGCCGATATTGTGGCCGACCGCCTCGGGCGTCGCGCCGAAGCCGCCCTCGATATCGGCGGTCACCGGCACGGAGACGGCGCGGACGACGCGCTCGGTCTGTCCGACCACCTCGTCCCACGGCGCACCCTCGCCGTCGCGAAAGCCGAGCGCGCCGGCGACGCCGCCGCTCGTCGTCGCGATTGCCGGGAACCCCTCCTGCTCGAACATTCGAGCCGTCATCGCGTCCCAGGCATTGGCCATGACCAGCGCGCCCGGACCGGCGTGCAAGGCGCGGAACGCCTCGGCCCTGGCTGCTTGTTCGGCACCACTCATCGCAACCTCCCTGGGCCGAGGCTTTCGGCAGTGATGCCGAGCGCCGCGATATCCGGCGGCAAGGCGCCCGTCGCGATCAGCGACGCCGCGGTCTTCGCCATCCCCTCGGCCGTCATGATCCCGTATCCGCCCTGCCCGGCGAGCCAAAAGAACCCATCGGCGAGCGGGTCGAACCCGTTGACCGGCGTGTGGTCGGGCACAAAGCTTCTAAGGCCCGCCCAGCGCCGCTCGACCCGGCCGATCTTGAGCGTTGTCGCCCGTTCGAGGCGGTCGATCGCGATCGCCACGTCGAGCTCCTCGGGCTGGATGTCCTGCGGCCCGACCGGCGTCTCGTCGGCCGGCGATACGAGGAGCTTCCCGGCGTCGGGCTTGAAATACCCGGTCTCGTCGGCATCGATGACCATCGGCCAGTGATTGGTGTCGAACCCGGCAGGTGCCGGCACGATCATCGCGGTGCGCCGCTTCGGCTGCAGTCCCACCGGCGGCAACCCCGCCATCCCGGCGACGACATCGGCCCACGCCCCGGCTGCGTTGACGACGAGCGGCGCCGCGAACTCCCCGGCCCGGGTCGCGACGGTCCACACGCCGCCGGCACGCGACAGGGTGGTCACCTCAGCATCCGTCCTGATCTCGCCGCCGCGGCGGCGGAAGAGGCGCAGATACCCCTGGTGCAGGTTATGGACATCTATGTCCATCGCCTCGGGCTCGAAAATCGCCGCCTCGACCCGGTCGGGCCGCAGCGCCGGCACAATCTCGCGCGCCTCTTTGCCGTCGAGCAATCGAAGGGTACGGTCGAGCGGGGCCATCTCGCCCCACATCGTGTTGAGCGTCCCCATCTGTTCGGGCGGGGCGTAGAGCATCGCGCCGCGCGGGGTGAGGATGGGGTGCTCGGTGAACCCGTCGGCCCAGGCAAGGTAGAAGTCGCGGCTCGCGTGAGTCAGCGTGCGGATCGTCAGGTTGCCGTAGGTCGCCGTAAAGAGCGCCGCCGAACGCCCGGTGCTGTGATAGCCGGGCTGCGATTCGCGCTCGATGAGAATGACCTTGGCCCCGGCGGCCAGATGTGCGGCAGCCGCGGCGCCCGCCATGCCGGCGCCGATGACGACGATGTCCGCGTGATGGGCCGCCATGCGGCTAGTAGAGGCGGGTCCGGTAGTTTTCTTCCGTCATCCGCTCGGCCTCCTTGGGCTCGACCTTCTGGCCGATCTGGTCGGCGATGACGACGCCGAGCGACGGAAAATCCTTCCGTCCGACGTGCTTTTCCGGGTTCCACAGATCGGAGCGGATCAGCGCCTTGCCGCAATGGAAATAAACTTCGTCAACCGTCACGAGGATGCCGCTCCGGGGCAGCTTGCCGTTGACCGCCGCCTGTCCGAGCAGCGTGGGATCGATCGTGATCTGCGCCCGGCCGTTGACCCGCAGCGTCTCGCGCAGCCCGGGAACGATGAAGATCAGCCCGACCTGCGGGTGCTGCAGGATGTTGCCGATCGAATCGACACGGTTGTTGCCGAGGCGGTCGGGTATCAGCAGCGTGTCGTCGTCGACGACCGTGACGAAACCCGGCGCATCGCCTTTCGGGCTGGCGTCGCAGCGTCCCTCGGCGTCGCAGGTCGCCATCACGATAAACGGCGACATCGCGATAAAGGCGCGCGAATGCTGTTCGAGCCGGGGGAGCTGCTTTTTGATCACCCGCTCCGACGGCTCGCCGTAAATTTCGCGGAGTTCGCGGATGTCTTCGACGATCGACACGCTCGCCTCCTCATAGGTCTCAAGCCTAGTATGCACGAGTGGGGAATGAGGGGCCAGAATGCCGGTCGAAGTCGCACGCGAGGCGCGCAGCGGAGGCGGGGTCGTCGCCCGCGTCACGATCGCCAATGAGCCGCGGCTCAACAGCCTCAACCGCGCATTGATGGGGGAGTTTCTGGCGGCGATGGCGGGCATCGCCCGCGACCCCGATCTCCGTCTCGCGATCCTCACGGGGGCCGGTGGCAAGGCCTTTGTCGGCGGCGCCGACATCAACGAGCTCGCCGCGCTCGACCGCGACAGCGCCCGCGACTTCATTACCCTCGTCCACCGCTGCTGCGACGCCTGCCGGCGCCTGCCGGTGCCGGTCATCGCGCGGATCGACGGCTATGCGCTCGGCGCCGGGCTCGAGCTCGCCGCCGCCTGCGATCTTCGCGTCGCCAGCTCCAAATCGCAGTTCGGCATGCCCGAGGTGCGCATCGGCCTGCCCTCGGTCGTCGAGGCGGCGCTGCTGCCGCGCCTCGTCGGCGCCGCCCGCGCCCGCAACCTCGTCCTGACCGGCGAGATGATCGACGCGCCGACCGCGCTCGCCTGGGGCCTTGTCGACGCCGTCGGCGAGCCGGATGCGGAGGTCGAGCGATTCGCCGCGCCGATCCTCGATTCGGGCCCGCAGGCGATCCGCATCCAGAAGGCGCTGGTGCTCGACTGGGAAGAGGCGCCCTCGACGAGCGCGGCGGTCCAACGCGGCATCGACCGCTTTGTCGAAGCCTTCGACACCGATGAGCCGCAGCGCATGACCGCCGAACGGCTCGCCGCAATGCGCGCGCGGAGAGGGCGCTGATGCCGGCCAAACGCGCGAAAAGCGGCGACGGGCTTGCCGATTTCGCCGGCGCCGTGCCGCATTTCGTCGGCCACCGGGCGCGGCTGCGCCAGCGCCTCATCGCCGGCGGGCCGGACGCGCTGCCCGATTACGAGCTCCTCGAGGTTCTGCTCTTCGCCGGCAACCCGCGCGGCGACACCAAGCCGCTGGCCAAGGATCTGCTCCAGCGCTTCGGCAGCTTCGCCGAGGTGTTGAGCGCCGATGCCGACAATCTGGCGAGCGTGCCCGGGCTCGGCGAGGCCGGGGTCGCGGCGCTCAAATCGGTGCGCGAGGCGGCGCTGCGCCTCTTGCGCGCCGAGTTGCAGACGCGGCCGGTCCTCGGCTCGTGGGACAGGCTCATCGAGTACTGCACGGCGACGATCGCCTACGGAAAGGTGGAGGAGTTCCACCTCCTCTTCCTTGACCGCAAGAACATGCTGATCGCGCACGAGCGCCAGCAGCGCGGCACGGTGGACCACACGCCCGTCTATCCCCGCGAGGTCGTCAAGCGCGCGCTGGACCTGGGCGCCTCGGCCCTGATCCTCGTGCACAACCATCCCACTCGACCTATTTTGATCACGCCTGATCACGCTCCTTCCTATTGAATCACTTGAATTATCTTTCTTGTCGTAGAGCCGGACATTATGGCATATTGGGGTCGGTTTTGAGGGGGATCGGTTGCCCTTGTGACCCCAGTCGCCGACCCCTACTACCCGTCTGGCGACCCCACTTGTGAGCCGATGGGAGAGCCCAGTGCCAAGCCTTACCGATGGAGAGATACGCCGCGCTCTGAAACAGGCAGAGCGGACTGGTAAACAACTCAGCCTGGTTGATGGCGAAGGGCACGGCACCGGCCGTCTGGTCTTGGTGATGAAGCCGATGCCCACTCGCGTCACAGCCCACTGGATGGCGCAGCAGTGGCGCGATCAGAAGCGCCTCAAGAAGAAGATCGGCTCGTACCCGTCGATGCCGCTCAGCAAGGCGCGTGAAGTTTTCATCCGCGACTTCGCCGACATGATCCAGAAGGGTCGCAGCATCAAGATCGCTGGCGACACGCGTCCCGGCACCGTGGCCGATCTCTTCGAAGCCTACGTCGCTCACCTCAAGGCGGCGGGCAAGTCGTCCTGGAAGGAAGCGGAGAAAGGACTGAACAAGATCGCCGATACGCTCGGCCGGAACCGCCCTGCTCGTGAGATCGAGCCCGACGAGATCACCGATCTCATCCGGCCAATATATGATCGCGGCAAGCGTTCGATGGCGGATCACGTCCGCAGCTACATCCGATCCGCATATAGCTGGGGCATGAAATCTGAGCATGACTATCGCAGCGCATCGCAGCGCCGCTTCCGCCTCGCCTATAATCCCGCAGCCGGTATCCCCACCGAGCCGAAGAACGTCGGGACTCGCTGGCTCGATGAGGAAGAGTTCCTTCGCCTCTATCGCTGGCTCGAATGCCCAGACACCCCGGTTCACCCGCCCTACACCCGGGCCGTCCGCATTCTCATGCTCACGGGGCAACGCGTCGAGGAAATCGCTCGTCTCCATGTCGATCAGTGGGACGCCAAGGAGCGGATCATCGACTGGTCGAAGACCAAGAACGGTAAGCCACACGCCATTCCCGTACCGGAAGTGGCGGCCGAGCTGATCGAGTCGATCAAGCCCAACGCTCATGGCTGGTTTTTCCCCTCCGCGACCGACCCGACCAAACCCGTCAGCCATGGCACGCTTTACTCGTTCATGTGGCGTCAGCGCGAACGCGAGGTGATCCCGGTCGTGACCAACCGCGATCTGCGCCGGACCTGGAAGACACTTGCTGGCCAGGCAGGCTTGTCGAAGGAGATTCGCGACCGCCTCCAGAACCACACGCTTCAGGACGTCAGCTCAAAGAGCTACGATCGCTGGAATTACATGCCCGAAAAACGGGCGGCGATGAAGAAGTGGAATGCGTTCGTTCAGACGATGCTCAACAAGAAGCGACCCAAGCCGGCAGGAGAAAAGCACGCGTCTACCATTCATGCCGCGATTGGCGAAACCGCCCAGCGAGCGGCGTGACCGTGATTCGAAAGCGTTCCGGAGTCGCACATACAAAGAAAGGCGGTACGCGGCCACCGAAGACCGCGGTCGCTCCTCCTCCTACAGACGCGCACGTTTATGCCGCGTTGGTCACCGACCTGAAGCAGCGCATCGCTGAGGCGCGGCTTCGCGCAGCGCTTTCGGTCAACCGGGAGCTCGTTCTCCTCTATTGGGGAATTGGTCGGGACATTCTTTCGCGACAGGAAAGCGAAGGTTGGGGCGCGAAGGTTATCGACCGGCTCGCGATCGACCTTGGGCGCGCCTTCCCCGAGATGACTGGCCTATCTGCCCGAAACCTTAAATATATGCGCGCGTTCGCTGAGGCCTGGCCCGATCTCGAATTTGTGCAACAGGTTGTTGCACTACTGCCTTGGGGCCATAACGTCCGCCTGCTCGACACCATAAAAGCAGCCTCGGAGCGCGCTTGGTATGCTCGCCAGGCCATCGAAAACGGTTGGAGCCGCAATGTCCTCGTTCATCAGATCGAGAGCGGCCTGTTCATCCGCCAAGGCAGCGCCCTCACGAATTTCACCAGGACGCTCCCCGCGGGACAGTCCGAACTCGCTCAGCAGATTCTCAAAGACCCGTACAGCTTCGATTTCCTGTCGCTCGGACCAGAGATGCTGGAGCAAGACCTTGAGCGGGGTTTAATCGAGCACTTACGCGCGCTAATCCTTGAACTCGGCAAAGGGTTCGCGTTTGTGGGCAGTCAATATCATCTCGAAGTCGCCGACCAAGACTACTACCTTGACCTTCTCTTCTATCATTTGCGCCTGCGCTGTTTCGTGGTGATCGAACTCAAGATCGAGGACTTCAAGCCGGAATTCGCTGGGAAGATGAATTTCTATCTTTCAGCGGTCGACGACCAGCTACGACACAAGGAAGACCAGCCGACCATCGGAATCATCCTCTGCAAAGGCCGTAACGAGGTAGTAGTCGAATACTCGCTCCGCGACACCGCCAAACCGATGGGGGTCGCTCAATACAAAGTTTCGGCGGCGCTCCCGTCCCGACTCCAACAGGACCTTCCGACGATCGAGGAGCTCGGACGAGAGTTTCCGTTGATGTCCGTGGTCAAGCTGCGCATCGAGATCGAACGCGCGCTTCGGGACTACGCTGCCGCAAACGGCTTCACGCCAACACGTCCAACCGGGATCGGCCCCATGTTGCAGGATCTGCAGGGGCGCGGCCTCGCGCCACCGAGCACCAGCGCCTTCGTAGAGGCGCTGCGCGTCATGAACGAAGCATCCCATGGCGTAGAAGTCGACCCCGACGCGGCCGAACACGCCGTGTCCGTCGGCACAGCCTTTCTCGCGGAGCTCACCGACCAGAATGGCAATGTTTGACCTGAAGTGCTCGCTGAACTCTTTGATAAGCCCGTCCAAAGCGTGGTTTCGCTGATCATCCTTTGGTCGATCAAGCACAATTTCGGCGGCATGATCCACTCTCGCGCTCCCTCGGAATGGTTGGTGTTTCTGCGCCGGTGTAATTTACATTCCGACATGACACCTATAGCGCATGCGAAGTGTTCATTGATGTCTTCGGCACTTGTGCGATGTCGCCCTTCACAATCTACGCTAGACCCAATTCCACCATTGCGCGACGAATGTGAGGGTACGACCATGGCTGAAATCACACTTTCCGCCACACCAAAGGGCAATGGCTATCAGGCGAAAATCACTTTCCCGGACGGGGTTTCGATGAGTTCTGCCGAAACCTATCCGACAGTGGCCGAGGCCATGACCGCAGCCGCGAAAACGCTGCTCGACATGCCGGACCGCCTAATAGCACTCGACCGCGCCGAGACTCAGTTTCCGCAGTAGCGTGAACCAGTATTGAGAACTGCCATCGATCTAAGCCCATCCGTGCGGGGAGCGTGGTCGTAGCGATGCAGGAACGAAACAGCGCCTCACAGCGCCGGGCGAGCCGCGCAGGGCCGCAAGTCGCGTCATCACCTCGACAACCTGCTCGCCCTTGATGCCTTGGTCGACCTCGATCGCCAACGCCTCACGTGTGTAGGCGTCGACGACCGTCAAAGCTCGAAGCCGGCGGCCGTCGAACAGCGCGTCGGAAACAAAATCCATCGACCACAACTCGTTCGGCCGGGTCGCGCGGGCTGCCGTTCCCTGCCCGCGGCGCTGACGTGACGACGCGGACGCTTGAGATGCAGGCTAAGCCCCTCTTCGCGATATAGCCGATAAACCCGCTTGTGGTTGACCATCCAGCCCTCGCGGCGCAGCAGGATGTAGATCCGAAAGTAGCCGTAGCGCATCCGCGTCTTGGCGAGATCGCTGGAGTTGACCCCGTTAAACCGGACACGCGGCGGGTTGGGACAGGGTGTACTCCCGGGGTGAGCGATAGCCCAGGCGGGAATGGGGATGCACGGTGTTGTAGTCCTCCATCCAGGTATCGAGGAGAGCAAGAGCGGCAGCGGCATTGGGGATCGGGCTGACCCGGACGTAGTCACGCTTGAGGGTCTTCACGAACGCTTCGGCCATGCCGTTGCTCTGCGGGCTTTCGACCGGGGTGAAGCACGGCACCAGGTTGAGCGCCACGGCGATCTCGATGGTCTTGTGGGCGGCAAAGATCGAACCGTTGTCGGAGAGCCATTGCACCGGGTGCGGCGCGCGGATCGCGGCGAAGCGCTGCTCGACTGCCGCGCGACAAACAGGATGAGAAGAGCGCGTCAATCAGGATGAGAATGTCGCCGGATGCGTGACGGCAGGAGGGCGTAGCCCGAGTGACGTTGCGAATCCGACGAACGGCGCGGCCCCCTAGGGGGCGCGTTGGCTGG
>DASXFE010000134.1:0-2249 GCA_036489765.1 Allostellaceae bacterium
GCCTTTGCACCGGTTTTGGCTGCATCTGCTCGTCGTCGATATTGTAGAAGCGCCCGTGGAAGGTGGTCTTTTCCTGCGTCCACAGGGCCTTGATCAGCGCCACCTCCTCGCGGAAGCGGGCGACCTTGCCTTCGTGCGGCACCTCGAACTGGCGATAATGATGGTCGCGGCCGAGCCCGACGCCGAGGATCGCCCGGCCGCCGCTGATGTAGTCGAGCGTAGCCCATTGATGCGCCACCATCAGCGGGCTGTGCACGGCGAGGACGACGACGGAGGCGCCGACGCCGATCCTCGTCGTGACCGAGGCGGCGTAGGTGAGGAGCGGCACCGGGTCGAAGGACGAGACCTCGTCGAGCGTGTTCTCGGTGACCCAGAGGTCGCGGAACCCGAGCGCCTCGGCCCGCTGCGCGACGTGTTTGATCGTCGCCATGTCGATCGCGTCAGGCGAGCGGTGCGGCAGCGACATGCCGAAGGGGATTTTGTCTTTCAGGGCCATGGAACCGTGCTCCTGCGCGACCCTCACCCGCCCTTCGGGCACCCTCTCCCGCAAGCGGGCGAGGGGTCTCGTCGAGACAACCCCTCTACCGCCTGCGGGAGAGGGAGGGGCCCGCGGCGAAGCCGTGGGAGGGTGAGGGTGCTTGCCTCAGACCTTCTCGATGATCTCCATCTGCGAGCCGTCCGGTGCTTCGAGGAAGCAGACGTGGCGGCCGTTGTTGTTCATTTCCTCGAGGATCTTGACGCCGTTCTGCTTCAGGCGGGCGAGGGTCGCGGGATAGTCGTCGGTCTGCAGCGCGATGTGCTCGATGCCGAGCTTTTGCTCGTGATGCTGGCTGTCGATGATCGTCGTGATGTTGAGCTGCAGGCCCGAGAGCATCAGCTGATACCCGCGGCCGGGGACCTCCTGCTTCAGCGTCGCGCCGAAATTGTCGATGTAGTACTGGCAGGTGGCCTTGGGGTCCTTGGTCTTGATGTGGACGTGGCCGATATTGAATTCCATCTTGCGTCTCCTCCTTGGGGTGAACCCTTAGGTCAGCGCCGCCACCGACAGGCGGCCGACGGTGCCCTGGCGCTCGATAAAGCTGGCGACCATGCCGGACTTCTTTGCTTCCTCGACAAATTCCTTGAGGAATTCAAACCCGGCGGCATTTGCTTTCGGGGTGCCGACCGCCTGCTGCACCGAGGCGAACTGGCCGTCGAGGATGCGCGAGCCGGAGCGCTTTGCCTGCTCGTCGATGAGGCCCGGCCTGAGGCCGGCATAGGCATCGAACCCGCCGGCATCGAACGCCTTCAAGGCGTCGGCGGCGTTATCGAACTGCACGAGCTCGCCCTTCTTGTAGTTGTTTTCGAGCCAGAGCCCGTAGGCGCTGCGGGCGGTTACCGCGAGCCGCTTGCCCGGCTGTTCGACCTCGCCGATCGACTGGATCGGCGAGCCGGCCGGGACGAGATAGGTCGCCTCGATCTCGGCATAGGCGGCGGTGAAGTTGATCACCGCGGCGCGCTGCGGCTCGGCGCCGATATTGCCGATGTCCCACAGCCCCTTCTCGGCGTCGTCGGCGATCTCGCCCGGCTTCGCGTAGGGGATGAACCTGACCGGCACGCCGAGCCGCGCGCCGATCGCCAACGCCATGTCGGGCGACACGCCGGTCGGGTCGCCGGAGGGCGACTTGCCGGTGACGAGAAGGAAATTGCCCATGTTGATCGCGGCGCGCAGGACGCCGGTCGGGGCAAGCTCGGCTGCGAGGGGATGCGGCATCGGGAGGGGGATCCGGGAATGGTGATTGGACCCGCTCAGTCTGACCGAGCGCCGGCCCGAGAGCACGAAAATTCTGGTGCAGGCGGGCCGCCGCACCGCTCATACCAACGGTTGCGCCCAAAGGTCGCATTGAAGAATGAGTGAGGTTCTTGAGGCGCGCAACGGTTGAGCTCATAATCAATGCAAGTGATTTGTCGCAAATACGTGCCTTGGTTTCCGGATCGATCGCCGACCCGATACAATCGGGCAAAGTCGAGCGGCCCGGGCACCAAGCACAGATAACGATGCGGGGTTCCGTCCCACCTCGGCAAAGGGGTGCCGCGACAGGGAACTCCGTTGGAGGGGATGCCTATGAGTTCGACTGACCTTGCGGGCGCCGGGGGATGGTTCCGCCGCAGCCGCACGATCGCCAGACCCGGCTTTAGCCGGTGGATGGTGCCGCCGGCCGCGCTATGCGTGCATCTGTGCATCGGCCAGGCCTATGCGTTCAGCGTGT
>DASXFE010000171.1:0-40469 GCA_036489765.1 Allostellaceae bacterium
CAAGATCGGCAGCCCCAAGGGCATTCCCGAGTTCATTAGCCAGGTCAAGGACAAGCACAACCACGAGATCCTCTTCGGCTTCGGTCACCGGGTCTACAAGAACTACGACCCGCGTGCCCACGTGCTGCGCGAGAGCTGCCACGACGTCCTCAACGAGCTCGGGATCAAGAACGACCCGCTGCTCGACCTGGCGATGGAGCTCGAAACGATCGCGCTTAACGACGATTACTTCATCAGCCGCAAGCTCTATCCGAACGTCGATTTCTATTCGGGCATCATCTTGAAGGCGATGGGCTTCCCGACTTCGATGTTCACGGTCCTGTTCGCGATCGCGCGCACGGTCGGCTGGATCGCCCAGTGGACCGAGATGCTCGAAGACTCCGAAGCCAAGCTGATGCGCCCGCGCCAGCTCTTCACCGGCTCCGATCAGCGCCATTACGTCGAGATCGGCAAGCGGCGGTAAGGCTCGCGGTCTGATCAAGGCTAAAGCCCCTCACCCCGGAAGCGGGCGAGGGGCTTTTTGCGTCCAGTCCTGCTCCTCTGCTGGTAGCGGCTCAGTGGTGCCAGCCGCCGCCGTGCCAGCCCCCGCCGCCGTGCCAGCCCCCGCCATGCCAACCCCCGCCCCAGCAGCACCCGCCGCCGATCCACACGCCGCCGACCGGGTAGTAGTCATAGGTTGGCGCGTACGCGGGATAAGGATACGGGTACGGGTAATACGGGTAGGGGTACGGATAGGCCGGCGCCCCGGCATAGGCGGGAGCCGGCGGCACGGTTGCCGGTACGGCCGGCACCCCGTTCGCCATGGTCGAAAGCTGTTGCTGGTTCAACTGCTCGGCCGTTTGTGCCCAGACCGGTGCGGTCATCGTCAGCGCGGCGGCAAACGCGGCCACGCTCATCAAGCGACGCATGGGGATTTGACCTCTTTGGTAATCGCCCGATCGCGATCGCCCTGTTAGCTGGCGACGCTCCCCACCAACGTCAACGTCGAAAAGCGCAAGGCTCGGTTCGCGCGGGATCGGGGATGGTGGGGCGACTACTTCCGTTCGATCAGCTCGATCTTGTAGCCATCGGGGTCTTCGATAAAGGCGATCACCGCACCGCCGTGGGCCATCGGACCGGCCGGTCGCGGGATCTTGACGCCGGCCTTTGCGAGCCGGTCGCACGCGGCGTAGACGTCGGGCACACCGATCGCGAGATGGCCAAAGCCGCTGCCGAGCGCGTAGGGATCGGCCTGCTCCCAGTTGTGGGTCAGCTCGACGACCGTGCTGCTCTCTTCGTCGCCGTAGCCGACGAAAGCGAGGGTGAACTTGCCGGTTGGGTAATCGCGCCTGCGGATCAGGTTCATGCCCAATTCGCCGGTGTAGAAGGCCAGGGATTTGTCGAGGTCCTTGACCCGCAGCATGGTGTGCAGAAAGCGGAAATCATCGGGCATGGGGTTTCTCCTCATTTGTCTCGCCGCGCGGCGATGATCGACAGGATCCGGTCGGCGGCCTGAAGGCTGGGCGAGATGCCGCCCGCGCCGAGGCGCCGCATTGCCTCATCATAGCCGTTGAGATGCGCGGCGCGAACCGCCTCGTCCCGAACCAGCGCCGCAACCGCACCCGCGAGCTTTTCGGGGAAACAGTCGGGGCCGAGCAGCTCGGGCACCAGCGGCCGGTCGAGCATCAGATTGATCAGATTGACCTGCCGCACCTTGAGCACGCGGGCGAGCAGCGCCTCGGTCATCGGGCTCAGGCGATAGGCCACTGCCATCGGCACCCGCGCCATCGCCAGCTCGAGCGCGACCGTGCCCGAGGCCGCCAGCGCCGCGCGGCTCGCCGCGAAGGCATCGTATTTCGTCTCGGTCCCGCGCAGCACGATCGGCTCGCCCGGCCAGTCCGCGATCACCGCGGCGACCATGTCCGCGACGTGCTCGACCGTCGGCACCGCGACACGAAACGGCCCAACTATTCCCTCCAGCATCCGGAGCGCCGCGCCAAAGATCGGCGACAGGCGCCTCACCTCGCCGCCGCGACTCCCCGGCAAGACGCTCAGCACCAGCGCGTCGGCCGCGATGCCATACGCGGCGCGGAAGCGCGCACCATCCCCCGCCCCGGCGCCGCTCTCGACGATCGGGTGACCGACGCAGGTGCTGGCCAACCCCTCGCGCTCGAAATAGAGCGGCTCGAACGGCAACAGCGTCAGCAGGTGGTCGTACCAGCGCGCCACTCGCCGCGCCCGGCTCGCCCGCCAGGCCCAGACCATCGGGGCGACGTAATGGATGAGCGGCAGGGTCTCCCCGGCGTTGCGCAACCGGTGCGCAATCCGCCACGTAAACCCGGAGCTGTCGATCGTCACGACCGCATCGGGGCGCGCCGCCCGGATCGCCGCCGTCGTGTCGCGCACGTGTCGCAAGATCACGCGCGCCCGCGGCAGAACCTCGGCAACGCCGGCGACCGCGAGATCGCCGAGCGACACGAGGCTTTGAAGCCCCTGCTCCGCCATCCGCTCGCCGCCGATCCCGGCGACCCGCACGCTCCCGCCCGTCCGTTCCTTGAGCGCCCCGATCAGCGCCCCGCCGATCGCATCGCCTGAAGGTTCGCCGGCGACAATGAAGATGAATGGGGCGTCGGACATATTCACGGGATCGGCGCCGTGCGTCCTTCGAAACGCGGGCTGCGCCCGCTCCTCAGGATGAGGAATCTTGGCTTTTGCCACGCTCGATATTCCTCATCCTGAGGAGGCGCAAGGCGCCGTCTCGAAGGACGCTCCGCGCCTCGTCCAAGCCAGCTTAGTTGATTCCGACAACAAAGATCCCGGCAGCGTTCGCTGCCCTCGCCACCGCGTCGCGGTCGAGGATCAGCACGGCGCCGGCTTCAGCGGCGATGCCGCGCAGCCCCGCCTCCGCCGCCATGGCGACCGTTTGCGGCCCGATAACGGGCCGGTCGGCGCGGCGTTCCTGGCCCGGCTTCTCGATCTTGACGAGCACCCCGCCGGGTCCCTCGCGCCGCAGCCCACCGCAGCGCCGCAACAGCGCGTCGGTGCCCTCGATCGCCTCGACGCCGAGCACCATCCCCTGCTGCACGACGACCGACTGGCCGATATCGAGGCGGCCGATCGCCCGTGCGATCCGGAGCCCGTGCTCGATATCCGCCCGTGCGACCGGGTCGGGCACAAGCCTGCCGACCGGACCTTCCGGCATCACCACGCTTTCGTCGAGCAGCCGCTCCGCTCCGATGACGACAAACCCCTCGCGCTCCAGCTCCTTGATCACAGCGGACAGAAGCCCGTCATCGCCGAGCGCGCGGAGGCCGATCCGCGCAAAGAACTTGGTCGCGCGCCAATCGGGCCGCAGCGAAGCGACCGAAGGGCGCTTGACCCCGCCGGCGAGCACGAGCTCGCCGACGCCGTGGGCGTGCAGCAGATCGAGCCCGGTCGCGGCCGCGCCGATGCGGCACCACGCGTGCGGCACCTCGGCCAGCATCGCCGGATCGGCCTCGCCTTCGAGCGCCAGGACAAAGAATCGCCGGCCCGCGGCACGGCAGGTCTCGATCAGACGGCGCGGCAGACCGCCGCTGCCGGCGACGATGCCGAGGGTTCCGGCGTTACCCGCCATTCGCCCCTTTGGGCTGGCAGATCGAGCGGCTCGAATCGGCGCGGATAAAGGAGACCACATCGTCGACTGCCGCGGTTCCCCCAAACCGCCGCGCGACTTCGTCGGCGCGCTCGGCCAGCGTGCCGGTGTCGCCGAACAGGTAATTATAGGCGCTGCGGAGGGTCTGGATGTCATCGCGGCTGAACCCGCGGCGCTGCATGCCAATGATGTTGAGCCCGCTGAGCCGCGCCCGGTCGCCCATCACTAGGCCGTACGGGATGACGTCGCGCTCGACCCCGGACATGCCGCCGATCATCGCGTGCCGCCCGATCCGCACGAACTGGTGCACTGCCGACAGGCCACCGAGGATCGCGTGCTCCTCCATCACCACATGGCCGCCGAGGGTCGCATTGTTGACGAGGATCACGTGGTCGCCGATCTGGCAGTCATGCGCGACATGCGCGCCGACCATCAACAGGCAATGATTGCCGATCCGCGTCACCATCCCGCCGCCTTCGGTGCCGGGATTGATCGTGACGTGCTCACGGATCGTGTTGTCATGGCCGATCTCGAGCGAGGACGGCTCGCCCCTGTACTTCATGTCCTGAGTCTCGAAGCCGATCGAGGCAAACGGGAAGATGCGGGTGCGTTCGCCGATCGTCGTTCGCCCATCGATCACGACATGGGACTTGAGCGAGACCTCCGCGGCCAGCGACACATGCTCGCCGATCACGCAATAGGGGCCGATCTCGACGTCGTCGGCGATGACGGCGCCGGGTGCGATGACCGCAGTGGGGTGGATCCGCGACATCCGCACCCGCCCTATTCGTCGAGGATCATCGCCGCGAACACGGCCTCGGCGGCAAGGTGTCCGGCGACTTCGGCCTTGCCCTCGAAGCGCCAGACGTTGCGGCGGTTGCGCTGCTTGGTGACGCGGATCATCAGGCGGTCGCCGGGCACGACTGGGCGACGGAAGCGCGCCTCGTCGATGGTCATGAAATACACGAGCTTTCCTTCCGCCTCGCGCCCCAAAGTATGCACGACGAGCACCGCCGCGGTCTGCGCCATCGCCTCGACGATCAGCACGCCCGGCATCACCGGCCGCGTCGGAAAATGGCCCTCGAAGTAATATTCGCTGCCGGTAACCTCTTTGATCCCCGTCGCGCTCTCGTTCGCCACCGCATCGACGACCTTGTCGATCATCAGAAACGGATGGCGGTGCGGGATCATCTCCAAGACCCGGTCCATC
Organism: Allostellaceae bacterium; assembly: GCA_036489765.1. GTDB lineage: Bacteria > Pseudomonadota > Alphaproteobacteria > ATCC43930 > CGMCC-115725 > DATARH01. The sequence goes on from DASXFE010000171.1 coordinate 4,824, forward strand.
CCGATTTCGACGCCCGAGGCGGCGGCGACAGTCTCGTCGGTCATCCCTTGTCCTTTTTGAGCGCCATGCGCCGCAGCATTGCGTGCGTCCTCAGCCATTCAGTGTACGGTACCGCGGGCGACCCGCCGACCGCCTCGCCGGGAGCGACGTCGCGCGTGAGACCGCTTTGCGCTGCGATCTTGGCGCCGTCGCCGATCTGCAGATGCCCGATCAGCCCACCCTGCCCGCCGATCATCACATAATCGCCGAGCACGGTGCTGCCCGAGATACCAACTTGCGAAACGAGGATGCAGCCCCGCCCGATCCGGACATTGTGGCCGATCTGGACGAGATTATCGATCATCGTACCGGCCCCGATCACCGTGTCGTGACCCGAGCCCCGATCGATCGTCGTATTGGCCCCGATATCGACATCGTCGCCGATGACGACACGGCCGAGCTGGGGAACCTTGACCGGCCGCCGAGGGTCGGGCGCAAAGCCGAACCCGGCCTGCCCGATCCTGACGCCCGGGTGTAGCACGACCCGCGCACCGATCACGCAGTGGCTCAGCGTGACGTTCGCCGCGATCCGGCAATCGTCGCCGATCTCGACCGCCGGGCCGATAACGGAATTCGCCGCGACCCGGCACCGTGAACCGAGCCTTGCACCGCTGCCGATCACAACATGCTCGCCGATGTCGCAATCCGCTGGCACCGACGCGGTCGAACCGATCCGCGCCGACGCGGCCCTGTGAGGGACCACCGGCGGCTCGGGGTAAAACGCCTGGGCCGCGAGCGCGTATGCTTTGTACGGCTGAGCCGAGACCAGCACCGCCATTCCCGCCGGCGCCCGCGCGGCCAGGTCTTTTACGACAAAAGCAGCCCCGGCGCGCGACTGCTCGAACGCGGCGAGATATTTGCGGTTGTCGAGAAACGTGACGTCGTCCGGCCCCGCCGTTTCGAGCGGTGCGATGTCGACCATCACCCGCTCGCCCGCCGCCTCGTCGATGAGCGTCGCGCCGCTGATGGCGGCGAGAGAGGTCAGCGTGATCGGTCCGGCGCGTTCAAAGAACCGAGGATCCGCCATCGGCGAGCCACTGCGCTGCCGGGGGCCGGCCCGCCTTACTTCTTCTTAGGCGCGGGCTTCGCCGGCGCGGCGGTGGGGGCCGCAGCCACTGGCTCGACAAAGGTCACCTGCAGCGTCGGCAATTCCTCGTCGAGCTTCTGCAGGACCTGGTCGGTCACGTCGAACTGTTGGTCGAACAGCACCAACTCCGAGCGCTGCAGCACCAGGTTCGCCTTACGGTCTTTGGCGATCTGGCTGATGATCTTGACCATCGATTCCTGGATCTTCTGCAGCGCATCGGCGTTGGATTTCTCCAGCGCCTGGCGCTTGCTTTGGACCGTGCGGTCGAGGTCGTTGACCTTTTCCTGGAATGCCCGGCCCTTCGCGTTCAGCTGCTCCTGCGACAGCGACGACTGCTGCCGCTGCAACGCGTCGCGCTCCTGCTGGAGCGTCTGCTCCTGTTTCGAGATCTCCTTGGCATACTCGGCGCGCTTTCCCTCGATCTGCTCGCGCACCATCTTGGCCGCCTTCGACTCCTGCAGCAGCTTCTGCACGTCGACGACGATCACGGTCAGCGAAGGTGGTACGGCGGGCGCCGCGGCGGGCGCCGGCGCGCCCTTTTCAGCCGGCGCCGGCTGCTGCGCCTGTGCGGCGGTAATCGACAGGGCAAACAGGCACGCCAGCGGGATCACCCCGACGCGAAATAGCGACATCAGAACCTCGTGCCAAAACTGATTCGGAAGAATTGGGTTTGGTCGACGCTTTCTTTCTTAATCGGCGCGGCGAGGTCAAGGCGAATCGGACCGACCGGCGAAGCCCACGTGAAACCGATACCCACGCTCGCGCGTATCGCGGCGCTGTCGAACACCGAGGGCTGGATGCCGCCGGTCGTCGCCAGCTGAGTGGAGCTCAGGGTGATATTCTTCTGGTCGTTGCCCCACAGCGAGCCGAAATCGGAAAAGATGCGGCCGGTGATGCCGAGTTCCTTGGGCAGGCCCAGCGGCACACCGAGCGCCACCGATCCGACCCAGTATTTGTTGCCGCCGAGCGCATCGTTGGTGACGATGTCGCGCGGCCCGATGCCGGCCGGGGCAAAGCCGCGCAGATTGTCGCCGCCGACGAAATAGCGGTCTTGCAGCAGGACCGGTTGGCCGCCCCAGCCAAAGATATCGCCCGCCTCGCCGGTCACGCTCAACACCCATTGCGGCCATAGCGAGTAATAGTAGCCGCCGCTGACCTTGTTGCGGACGTACTGGACGCCAAACCCGATGCCGGCGAAATCGTTGCCCTCCGACACGAACCAGCCGCTCGTCGGGTCGATGCGATTATCGCGACGATCATACAGCAGCACCTGTCCGACAGACGAGGTGAGGTGCGTCCCCTCTTGCAGCGCGATAAACAGCGATGCGTCGCTCTGGACGTCGGTGATGTCGTCGGACCGCGCCGTGTACTTCCACGTTTGGCGCAGGTTCTCCGAGATCTGGTACCCCATCCGCAGCGAGCCGCCATACGAGAACTGCTGGTATGCCGGGGAGATGCCCGAGAAGAAGTTCGTGGTCGGGCTCGTCTTGACTTCGAACAAATCCCAGCCGGCGGCCAGCGGCTTGTCGAGGAAATACGGGTCGGTAAAGCTCAGATCGACCTGTTGCGAGCGGAACGACAGCGTCCCGCCGATGCGCACGTCGTCGCCGCGGCCCAGGAAATTCTTTTCGCCGATCGACATATCGACCAACGGGCCGTCGCTCGACGAGAAGCCGAGGCCGAACGACAGCTGACCGGTCGATTGCTCCTCGACCTGAACGGCGACGACGGTACGGTCCGGCGCCGAGCCCGGCTTGTTGACAACCTCGACCTTCTTGAAGAACCCGAGGTTTTTAATGCGCTCCTTCGACCGCTTCATCTTGTCGGTGTTGAACGCGTCTCCCTCGACGAGCCGCATCTCGCGCCGGATCACCTTGTCGAGGGTACGGACGTTGCCGGTGATGTCGATCCGCTCGACATAAACCTGCGGACCTTCCTGCACGTCGAAGCTGATGTCGATCGTGCGGTCTTCGCGGTTGCGCTTGATCTGCGGCTTGACCTCGACAAAGGCGTAACCGCGGTTGCCGACCGCGTCGGTAAGCACCGAGATCGAGTGTTCGACCGCATCGGCGTCGTACCAGTCGCCCGACTGCACGGTCAGGAGCGGCAGCACGTCGTCGGCCGTCAGGTTCTTCAGCTTGATGTTGACGCCGATCTTGCCGAATTTATACCGCGGCCCCTCGTCGACCGTGAAGGTCACGATGAACCCGTCGCGGTCGGGCGTCATCTCGGCTACCGCCGACACCACGCGGAAATCGGCGTAACCCTGCGACAGGTAGTATTTGCGCAAGAGCTCGCGGTCGTAGGTCAGGCGGTCGGGATCATAGGTGTCGGCGTTCGAAAAGAACCGGTACCACCGGCTCTCTTTCGTATCGACAACGCCGCGCAGCGTACCGTCGCTGAATTCCTTGTTGCCGACAAAATTGATCGAGCGCACGCCGGTCGACGGCCCTTCGTTGATCTCGAAGACGAGGTCGACGCGGTTTTCGGAGAGCTGGATCACCTTGGGCTCGACCGTGGCCGCGAAGCGCTCGTGCCGGCGATAGAGCTCAAGGATGCGTTGAACATCGTTCTGCACCCGCGTCCGCGTATAGACGACGCGCGGCCGCAACTGGATCTCGGTGTTGATATCCTTGTCGGAGAGCTTGGAATTCCCCTCGAACTGGATGCGGTTGATGATCGGATTCTCGACCACCTTGACCACCAGCGTGTTGCCTTGGCGGTCGAGCTTCACATCGGCGAAGAGACCGGTCGCGAACAGCGCCTTCAGCGATTTGTCGACCCGTTCGGGATCCCACGGGTCGCCTTTTTGCAGCAGCAGGTACGAAAGGACGGTTTCCTTCTCGATCCGTTGCGTGCCCTCGATCCGGATATCGCTGACCGTGCCCATCGGCGCCGCAGGTGCGGCTTTCGCGGGCGCCTCCGTAGTCGGCGGTCTTCCCGATCGGGTTTGCGCCGCCGCGGGCAACATCCACGCGCCCGCCGCTACGATTGCGGCACAAATCGCCAACCAACGGTGAATTGCCCGCGTCGGTACCAAACGACCCCCCACCCAGACGCTGTCTTATGCCCCCCGAACGCGAGGTTCGTCAGGTCACCAGACGTTTCACGAACTCCACAATCCCAACGTGAACAAGATCATTCCAGGTAACGAAGACCATCAGTGTCAACACCAAAGCCAACCCGATGCGAAATCCGTATTCCTGTGCCCGCTGCCCGAGCGGTTTTCCCCGAATGGCCTCAGCGGCATAGAACAGCAGGTGTCCGCCGTCAAGCACCGGCACCGGGAACAGGTTTATCAGCCCGAGATTGATCGACAGCACCGCCATGAACGACAGGAGCGGTCCGATGCCGGTTTGCGCCACCTCCCCCGAGATTTGCGCGATCCGGAGCGGCCCTCCCAGTTCATCGCTCGGCCGCGAGCCGATGATGATCTGCCACATCGCCTGGAATGTCGCGGCCGACATGTTCCACGTCTCCGCGACCGAGCGGTATACGGCGGTCCACGGAGCGCGCTTCACATAGTCGACGCCGCTATGCCCGATGCCGAGCATCCCGATCTTGTGGCTGCCGCCGAACCGGTCGGTGAACTCGGTCAAGGTCGGGGTGACGTGCAGGGTCACCGGCTCGCCGTCGCGCTTGACGACGATCGTCATCTGCGTCCCGGGGTTGAGGCGTACGATCTGCTGCACGTCCTCGAACCGCGCGATCGGCTCGCCGTCGATATCGGCGATGACGTCGCCGACCTGCATGCCCGCGCCCGCCGCCGCGCTGCCGGCGGTCACCTGACCGACTTCGGGCGGCGTGAACGGCTCACCGAGGGTCATGAACACCAGCGCCAGCACGACGATGGCAAAGATGAAATTCGCCACGGGGCCGGCGGCGACGATCGCCGCGCGCTGGCCGAGTCGCTTGCCGTGAAACGACACCTCGCGGTCGGCGGGGCTCATCTGTGCGAAGACGGCCGTCGCGAGGCCCGATGACGGGTCGCTGTCGCCGAACATCTTGACGTAGCCGCCGAGCGGTATCGCGCTGAATTTCCAGCGGGTGCCGGCGCGGTCGTACCAGCCGAACAGCTCGGGGCCGAACCCGATCGAAAAGACCTCGATCTTGACCGCGTTGCGCCGCGCGACGAGGTAATGGCCGAGCTCGTGGACAAACACCAGCACAGTCAAGACCACGAGGAACCAGAACACGATCCACAAAAAGTGGCCGGCCCCTCCGTGCAAAAAAGCTTCAAACACAGGCGTTACTCGATTTCGTTTCGGTTACGCCCGGCGAACGCCCGACTGCGGACGGCGACGATGCCGGCCGCGAGCTCCCGTGCCCGCCGGTCCACGCCGTACACATCATCGAGCGAGTCGAGCCGGCCGCCCGGAAGGGCCGCAAGCGTCTCTTCGACCGTGGCCGCGATATCGAGAAACCCGATCCTGCGGTCCATGAAGGCATATACGGCGGTTTCGTTCGCAGCGTTTAGCACGGTTGCCGCGCATCCGCCCGAAATAAGCGCGGCCCGACACAGCCGCAATGCCGGAAAGCGGGTTTCGTCGGGCGGCTCGAAGGTCAATTTCCCGATCGCCGCGAGGTCGAGCCCCTTTGCCGGATAGGCCGTACGCTCGGGCCAACGGAGCACATAGGAGATCGGCGTGCGCATGTCGGGCGAACCCATATGCGCCAAAACCGAGCCATCATTGTAGGTTACGAACCCATGGACGATCGACTGCGGGTGTACCACGACACCGATCCGCTCCGAGGGGAGCTGGAACAGGTGGTGGGCCTCGATGATTTCGAGGCCCTTGTTGAACAGCGTCGCCGAGTCGATCGATATTTTTGCGCCCATGTTCCAGGTCGGGTGCGCAACCGCCTGCTGCGGCGACACGCCGCGCATCTGTTCACTCGAAAATTCGCGGAACGGGCCGCCACTCGCGGTCAGCGTAATCGTGTCGATCGCGTCGACCCGCTCGAAGTCGAAGCACTGCCAGATCGCATTGTGCTCGCTGTCGACCGGCAACAGCGTCGCGCCGTGGCGTTTGACCTCACGCAGGAAGAGGCCGCCGGCGCAGACGAGCGCCTCCTTGTTGGCGAGTGCGACGATGCGGCCGTGTCGAATCGCGGTCAGCGTCGGGGCGAGGCCTGCCGCGCCGACGATCCCGGCCATGACGAGGTCTGCTGGGCGGTCCGCCGCCTCGATCAGCGATTGCGGCCCGCCGCCGACGGCGATGCCGGTGCCGGCGAGCAATTCCTTCAACTCGGGATAGGCTGCCGGATCGGCCACGGCGGCAAAGCGCGCGCCCAGCGTCTGCGCCTGCTCGGCCAGCGACTTGGCGTTGCGGTTGGCGGTCAGCGCCTCCACCGCGAACTTGTCGCGGTTGCGGGCGATCAGGTCGACGGTGCTGCGGCCGACCGAGCCGGTCGAGCCGAGGATCGTAATCCGGCGCTGGCGCCCGGCCAGCGGCACAGCCGCATTTATCGCCATGTCGGAACGCCGCCGCCGTAAAGAATCAGGAGCGCGACCGCCGGGATCGCGGCCAACAGGCCATCAAGCCGATCGAGGAGGCCGCCATGGCCGGGAATGAGGCCGCTCGAGTCCTTCACGCCGAACCTTCGCTTAGCCACCGATTCAGCAAGATCGCCGAACTGTTCCACAATCGCAAGTCCTGCGCTCGCCGCTATCAGGGGTAGTGCCGGAATCCCCTCGAATACCAACGTCGTGGCCCAGCCGACGATCCCGGCACAGAGCGCGCCGCCGACGAGCCCGGCCCAGGTCTTGTTCGGGCTCCAGCTCGGTGCAAGGCGCGGCCCGCCGATCGCGCGTCCGACAAAGTAGGCGCCGATATCGGTCGCCCACACCACGGCGAAGAGCCAGAGCACAGTCCCGCGCCCGGCGATGGCGGGTCGCGCGAGCCACAACAGCAGGACACATGGCACCGCGACCCAGATCGTTCCGAGGGCGGTCCACACCCGATCCTTGTAATCGTGTGCAAACCAGTAAACGAGCACCGCCCCGATACACGCCACGCCGATGCCGTCGCCGACGCCGCGGCTCGCCCCTGCGATCACCGCGGCGATGACGACGCAGATCAACAGATAGCCGCTGTTGCGCAGGGCGCCGCGCTGGCAAAGCCGACCCCATTCCCAAGCCATGACGCCGCCGGCAAGCACCGCCAGCGCTGCCAGCCACGGCTCACCGAACCAGATCGCGGCCAGCGGCACGGGCGCCAGGACGACCGCAGACACCACCCGCAACGCAACCGGATTGAGTTCAGCGCGACTCAACCGAGGCCCCGTAGCGGCGCTCGCGGCCACCGAAATCGGCGATCGCCTGCTCAAGGTCAGCGCGGCCGAAATCCGGCCACAGCGTCGGGGTGAAGACGAGCTCGGCATAGGCGCACTGCCAGAGGAGGAAGTTGCTGATGCGCTGCTCGCCGCTGGTGCGGATCAGCAGGTCCGGATCGGGCAGATCCGCCGTGAAGAGGTGGCGCCCGACCATCCCCTCGTCGATCGCCGCGGGATCGAGCCCCGCTACGGCCTCGCGGGCAAGCGCCTGCGCCGCCGCCACGATCTCCGCGCGCCCGCCATAGGAGAGCGCGACGGTCAGGTTGACCCCGGTATTCCCCCGCGTCAGCCCTTCGGCATTGTTGATGAGCGTTACGATGTCGGGGGCGAGACGCGCGCGGTCGCCGATCACCCTGATCCGCACGCCGTTCTGGTGCAGCTCCGCGATCTCGCCGCGCAGATAGTGGCGCAGGAGGCCCATCAGGTCCCGGACCTCGGAGGACGGCCGCTTCCAGTTCTCCGACGAAAAGCCGAACAGCGTCAGGTAGGGAATGCCGAGTTCGGCAGCCGCCTTGATCGTCCGGCGCAGCGCTTCGGCCCCGTTCTTGTGGCCGACGACGCGCGGCAGGCCGCGGGCCGTGGCCCACCGCCCGTTGCCATCCATTATGATTGCGATATGCCGGGGCACGCTGCCCGGCACGACGACGACGCTGCTCATCAGACCTGTAGGATTTCCTTGTCCTTTTGCGACAGCGTGTCGTCGATTCGTTTGATGTGACCGTCGGTCAGCGACTGGATTTCTTTTTCGAGCTTCCGGTGCTCGTCCTGCGAGATGTCGCCGTCTTTTTCCTTCTTGCGCAAGACCTCGATCCCATCGCGGCGCACGTTGCGCACGGAAATCCGCGCGGCCTCGGCGTATTTCGCCGCGACCTTGGTCAGCTCGCGCCGCCGCTCTTCGTTAAGGTCGGGGATCGGCACGCGAATCAGCTGGCCCTCTGTCTGCGGGTTGAGCCCCAGGGAGGATTCCCGGATCGCCTTATCGACCGCCTTGACGTTGCCGCGGTCCCACACCTGCACCGTGATCATGCGCGGCTCGGGCACGTTGACGCTGGCGAGCTGCGCCAGCGGCGTCATGTTGCCGTAGGCATTGACCTGGATCGGCTCCAGAAGCCCGGCCGAGGCGCGCCCGGTCCTCAGCCCGCCGAACTCCTTTCGCAGCGAATCGATGGCGCCATCCATCCGGCGTTGTAGATCTTTCAACAAGGCCTCTTCCGCCATGATCTTTCTCCCGGTCGTTCCCCACCCTGCCACTAAAAATGGGCCCGCCGATATTATGTTTCGTCGGTGATTATCGTAAACCGGCCCCTTCCACGCACGACCTGGGCGAACCCGCCGCTCTCGAAGATCGAAAACACGAGGATCGGGATGCGGTTTTCCCGCGCCAGGGAGATTGCCGACGCGTCCATCACCTGCAGGTCCCGCGACAGCACCTCGAGGTAATTGAGCCGCTCGAAACGCTTGGCCCCGGCGACGCGATTGGGGTCGGCGTCATAGACACCGTCGACCATCGTCGCCTTCAGGAGGGCGTCGCATCCCATCTCCGACGCGCGCAGCGCCGCCGCCGTGTCTGTCGTGAAGAACGGGTTGCCGGTGCCGGCACCGAAAATCACCACCCTCCCCTTTTCGAGATGGCGGATCGCCCGGCGCCGGATATAGGGCTCGCAAACCGATTGCATCGAGATCGCCGACTGCACCCGGGTCGAGACGCCGTGGCGCTCCAATTCGTTCTGCATCGCCAGCGCGTTTATCACCGTCGCCAGCATGCCCATGTAGTCGGCCGACGCGCGCTCCATCCCAACCGCCGCCTCCGAGAGGCCGCGGAAGATATTGCCGCCGCCGATCACCAGGCAGCATTCGACCCCGAGCTCGTGAACCGAGCGCACCTCTTCGGCGACCTGGGAGATCATCGCGTGATCGAGACCGTAGTCGCGATCACCCATCAGCGCCTCCCCGGAGACCTTGAGGAGGACGCGGCGATACTTCAATTCCGCTGACATGCGGTTCGCGCTCATCTGGCTGACGCACCGGCGCTGCGTGCGCCGGACAATACACCACGGCCGTACCGGCTTTCCAGACTCGGGACCGCGCACGCCCCGCCCGCATCTGGTCGGAACGCCCGCACGGCCGAGACCGCCTAATGCTTCAGTTGCGCCGCGACCTCGGCCGCCAGGTCGGTGACCGGCTTGTCGATCCCCTCGCCGAGCGCAAAGCGGGCGAATCCGGTAACGGTGATTGCGGTGCCGACCGCCTTTGCCGCGGCCTCGACGATCTTGCCGACCCGGCTTTCGCCGTCGATCACATAAACCTGATCGAGCAGCACCGAATCCTCATAGAACTTGCGCAGGCGCCCTTCGACCATCTTTTCGACGATGTCGGCGGATTTGCCGGTCGTCTCGGCTTGGCCGCGCAGCACGTCGCGCTCGCGCTCGAGCTCCGCCGCCGGCACCGACGCGCGGTCGAGGTAAAGGGGGTTGGCCGCGGCGACATGCATCGCGAGCTGCCGCCCGAGCTGCGACAGCGTCTCTACCGGCGCCGTCGATTCGAGCGCGACCAGCACGCCGATCTTGCCCAGGTTCGGCACCAGCGAGTTGTGCATGTACGACGCGACGACGCCGTTGTTGACGGTCAGCCGCGAGACTCGGCGCAGCACCATGTTCTCGCCGATCCGGCCGACAAGGTCCGAGACCTCTTCGGCGACAGTGCGGCCGGTGCCCGGATAGGCTGTCGCGGCGAGCGCGTCGACGTCGCCGTTTCCATTGACGGCGAGCTCGGCGATCGTCCGTACCAACGCCTGGAACAGCTCGTTGCGGGCGACGAAATCGGTCTCGGAATTGACCTCGACGACCGCGCCGGCCTTCGCCGCCGTGGCAACGCCGACAAGCCCTTCGGCCGCGACCCGTCCGGCCTTTTTCGCCGCCGCGGCAAGCCCCTTCTTACGCAGCCAGTCGACGGCGGCCTCGATGTCACCATCGCTGTCGCCGAGCGCACGCTTGCAATCCATCATCCCGGCGCCGGTCTTGTCGCGCAGTTCCTTGACCAGCGAGGCAGTCACCTCGGGCATCGTTCTGTCCTCTCAAATCTCAGGCGGTGGCTTCGTCGGCGGCGTGGCCGTTGGCGGCAGGTTCCGCCGCGTTCTCGACCACCGCTTCCTCAGCGGCCTCATCTTCCGTCGCTTCCACCGGCACGACGTCCCGGGAACCGATATCGATGCCGGACGCCGCCATCTCTGCCTGCAGCCCGTCGAGCACCGCACCGCTCACCAGCTCGCAGTAAAGATGGATCGCGCGCATGGCGTCGTCGTTGCCGGGGATCGGGTAGGCGATGCCGGCCGGGTCCGAATTCGAGTCGAGCACCGCGACCACCGGGATGCGCAGCTTGTTCGCCTCGGCGACCGCGATCGCTTCCTTGTTGGTGTCGATCACGAAAAGGATGCTGGGCAGCCCGCCCATCTCCTTGATGCCGCCGAGCGAGCGTTCGAGCTTGTCGCGGTCGCGGGTCAGTTCGAGGAGCTCGCGCTTGGTCAGCCCGACCTCTTCGGTCTGGATGCGCTCGTCGAGCTCGCGCAGCCGCTTGATCGAATTCGAGATCGTCTTGAAGTTCGTCAGCATGCCGCCGAGCCAGCGGTAATTGACGTAATATTGTCCGCAGCGCTTCGCCGCCTCGGAAACCGCCTCCTGCGCCTGGCGTTTGGTGCCGACGATCAGCAGGCGGCCGCCGCCGGCAACCTCGTGGCGGATGGTCTCCAGCGCCTGATGCAACAGCGGCACCGTGTGCTCCAGATCGACGATGTGGATGCCGTTCCTGACGCCGAACAGGTACGGCGCCATCTTCGGGTTCCAGCGCCGCGTGTGGTGGCCGAAATGCACGCCGGCTTCCAAAAGCTGGCGCATCGAGAAATCAGGTACTGCCATGATCCGTGTCCTTTTCCGGTTAGGCCGCCGCAGGGATCATCGACACTTGGCCGACACCGGAGCGAACCGCTTCACCGAAGCGACCGCAGCCCTGCGTGAGGTTTGAGCGCGACTAGGTAAGGCGGCGGGGCCCGTTTGGCAAGCGCCGCGGCAGCAAGCGGGGCAGGTTTACTTTGTTGAGGCGCGGCGGATCGCGCTATCGTCGCCCGATTTCAACGAGAGCCCCCGGCTCAAATCGGAGAACCACCATGGCCTTCTACGAACTCCGCCAATACCACGTCCGCCCCGGCAAGATGGCGAGCTGGGTCAAGATCATGGAAGAGGAGATCATCCCGTTCCAGGTCTCGAAGGGCATGGTGATCTGCGGCAGCTATCGCGGCGAGACCGACGAAAGCGCCTATGTCTGGATCCGCCGCTTCGAGAATGAAGCTCAGCGCGTTGCCCAATACGCCGCGGTCTACGAGACCGAGCACTGGAAGACTAAGATCGCCCCGCGCGTCCCCGAACACCTCGACCGCGACAAGATGGTCGTCACCCGCCTCGTCGCGACCCCAAGGTCGCCGGTGCAGTAACTCTCCTTATCCCCTCTTCCGCAATGCGGGAGAGGGGAAGCTGCGCTCAGATATCGTGCACGTCGACCACCCCGGGGAGCGACTTCACCGCGGCGCGGAACCGGGGGTCGACGCGGAAGCCGCCGGGGAGGGTGATCTCGACTTCGCTCCTCGGCAGGTCAAGGACGAGGGAGACGCGGCCGCGGCCGCTCGGCTCGTGGCCGAAGAGGGTTTTGAGGCGCGGCAGGGCATCGAGCTCGCCGACGAAGATCTTGAGGCCCGCGGCGGCGTGGGCGACGACCGAGTCGAGCCCTTCGATCCTCTGGACCGTCAATCTGAGGCTCTCGTCTTCCTGGCGCACGTCGACGGTCATGATGATCGGCTGGGTGCCATTGATTAGGTCACGCGTCCCGGCCAGCACCTCGGAGAACACCGTCACCTCGTACATGCCGCTCGTGTCCGAGAGCTGGACGAATGCGTATTTGTTACCGCGCGCCGAGGTGCGCTCGCGCTTGCCGACGACGATGCCGGCGAGCTTGAACCGGGTCGAGCCGCCGCCCGCCAGCGCCGCAGGCAGATCGGCATAGCGGAGGATGCCCGCCCGCTGCAGGCTCTGCCCATACGGGTCGAGCGGGTGGCTCGACAGGTAGAATCCGATCGCGTCGAACTCGAACTGCAGCCGCTCGACCGGCGGCCAGTCGGCGACAACCGGCAGTGACGGCCGCGCCGCGAACCCGCTGTCCATGCCGCCGAAAAGGCTTTCCTGCTTGCTCTCGCGTTCCTCGGCGGCCCGGCTCGCTTGCCGCAGCAAGGTTTCGGCGGCGACAAAGGTCTGCCCGCGGTTCGGGTTGAGGCAATCGAACGCGCCGGCTTTCGCCAAATTCTCGAACTGCCGCCGGTTGAAGCTGCGGGCGTCGAGCCGGCGCGAGAAATCGAACAAATCCTTGAACTTACCGTTCGCCGACCGCTCGGCGACGAGATCGCCCATCGCCTGCGAGCCCACCCCCTTCACCGCGGCGAGCGCATAGCGGATCGCCGGCTTCCCGGTCTTCGGGTCCGGCTCGACCGAAAATTCGACCCCCGAGCGATTGATGTCGGGCGGCATCAGCTTGATCGAGAGCCGGTCCGCCTCCTGCCTGAGCTGGTTGAGCTTGTCGGTGTTGCCCATGTCGAGCGTCATCGACGCGGCCAGGAACTCGACCGGATGGTTCGCCTTCAGGTACGCGGTCTGGTAGGCGACGAGCGCATAGGGCGCCGAGTGCGACTTGTTGAACCCATAGCCGGAGAATTTCTCCATCAGGTCGAAGACGAAATTCGCCTTCTGCTCGTCTATCCCCTTCTTCGCCGCACCGCCGACAAAATTCTCGCGCTGGGCGACCATCTCGCTCTTGATCTTCTTGCCCATCGCCCGGCGCAGGAGGTCAGCGCCGCCGAGGCTGTAATCGGCCATGATCTGCGCGGCCTGCATCACCTGTTCCTGATAGGTGAAGACGCCGAACGTATCCTTGAGGATCGGCTCCAGCATCGGGTGCGGAAAGCGCACCTCTTCCTCGCCGTTCTTGCATTTGATGTAGTTGGGGATGCTGTCCATCGGCCCCGGCCGATAGAGCGCGTTCATCGCGATGATGTCTTCGAACCGGTTCGGCTTCAGCTTGCGCAGGCTGTCGCGCATGCCGTTACTTTCAAGCTGGAAGATGCCGGATGTGTCGCCGCGGGCAATGAGGCTGTAGGTCTTTTCGTCGTCGAGCGGCAGTTTGGCGAGGTCGAGCGGCACCCCGCGCTGCTCCAGCAGCGCCACCGCCTGCTGCAACACGTCGAGGGTCTTCAGGCCGAGGAAATCGAATTTGACCAGCCCGGCCTGCTCGACCCATTTCATGTTGAATTGCGTCACCGGCATGTCCGAGCGCGGGTCGCGGTAAAGCGGCACCAGCTCCGACAGCGGCCGGTCGCCGATGACGACGCCGGCGGCATGGGTCGAGGCGTGGCGATAAAGCCCCTCTAGCTTCAGGGCGATCTCGATCAGCCGCCCGACCTGCTCGTCTTCGTCGCGCTGCTGCTGCAACAGCGGCTCCCCAGCGATCGCCTCCGCCAGCGTGACCGGATGCGCCGGATTGTTCGGCACCAGCTTGCACAGGCGATCGACCTGACCATAGGGCATCCCGAGCACGCGGCCGACGTCGCGCAACACCGCTCGTGCCTGCAGCTTACCGAAGGTGATGATCTGCGCGACCCGATCCCGGCCGTATTTCTCCTGCACATAGCGGATCACCTCGTCGCGCCGCTCCTGGCAGAAATCGACGTCGAAATCCGGCATCGACACGCGCTCGGGGTTGAGGAACCGCTCGAAGATCAGGTTGAAGCGCAGCGGATCGAGATCGGTGATCGTCAGCGCCCAGGCGACGACCGACCCAGCCCCCGACCCGCGCCCCGGCCCGACCGGGATGCCCTGCCGCTTCGCCCATTGGATGAAGTCGGCCACGATCATGAAATACCCGGGAAACCCCATCTTGATAATGACCCCGAGCTCGTATTCGAGCCGCTCGCGATAGGGGCCCCAGGCATCCTCCGGCGTCCCGGCCGCCGCCAGCCGCGCCGCCAACCCGACCTGCGCCGCCTCGCGCAGCGCGGTCGGTTCGTCCACGCCCGCTTCGGTCGGATAGGCCGGCAGGATCGGCTTTCGGGGCTGCGGAATAAAGGCGCAGCGCCGCGCGATCACCAGCGTGTTGTCGCAGGCCTCGGGCAGGTCCACGAACAGCTCGCGCATCTCCGCGGCCGGGCGGAAGAAATAATCCGGGGTGAGACGCCGCCGCTCGTCGTCGGCGACCACCTTGCTCTGCGCGATGCAGAGCAGGGCGTCATGCGCCTCGTAATAGTCGCGGTTCGGGAAATAGCAGTCGTTGGTCGCGACCAGCGGGATGTCGTGGCGATAGGCAAGATCGATCAGCCCGGCCTCGGCCCGCGCCTCCTCCGGCATCCCGTGCCGGGTCAGTTCGATATAGAGCCGTCCCGGAAACGCCGCTGTGAGCGCGAGGGTCAGCGCCTCGGCCGCCTCGGCCTGCCCTTCGACGACGAGCCGTCCGACCGGCCCCGTCGCACCGCCCGCGAGGCAGATCAGCCCGTCGCTCGCGCCGGCGAGATCGTCGAGCGTCACCGCCGGATTTGCCATCGGCTCGCCGTCGAGATAGGAGCGCGTCATCAGTTTCAGCAGGTTGCGGTACCCGTCCTCGCTCTGCACGAGCAGCACGAGCCGTTCCGGTTCGGCCGGCCCGCGCCCCGCACGCGACGCCTCGCCACCGGTCAGCGCCATCTCGCAGCCGATGATCGGCTGCACCCCCGCCTCGGTGCAGTAGCTCGAAAATTCGAGCGTTCCGAACAGGTTGCCGGTATCGGTGATTGCCACCGCCGGCATCTTGTTCGCCTTGCACAGCCCGACCAGCTCCTTGACCTTGATCGCCCCTGCCGACAGCGAATAGGCAGTGTGGACGCGCAGATGGATGAAATCGGCGAGCGGCATGGCGGCCTACTTGATACCCGTACAGGTATTTAGCATCGCATGCCGCGCCGGCGGAACCAGCCCCGGCGCAAAATCCGAGACTGGCCGCCGACGCGGCACACCAGCCGCGTCACGCCGCCGGTAGGCGATCGAAGAATCCGGTCACCGCGGCGAGCCGCCCATCGGCGACGGTGCCGAAATCGGTGCCCTCGGCGAGGGCGTCGCCGCCTTCGGGCCCCAGTTCCCAGCGGAACCGCACGCGGTCGCGGAACCCGTCAGCCGCGCCGGCGCGACGGAAGCGGAGCCCGGGAAAGCGCTCCTGCACCCCTGCGACCAGCGCCTCGATCCCGTCACGCCCCGAACCCTCCTGGATCGGGTCGACGAAATGCGTGTCCGCGGTAAAGGTGCCGGCGATCAGCACCTGCCGCTTCGCCGCGTCGGTCTCGTTCCACACCGCGATATAGCGGTCGGCCAGATCGTTGAACTCGTCCATGGCTCACTCCTGTCGCTGCGCACCGGGGAGCGGTGCGTGACGGCAAAAATCGGCGCCCGGACGCGCCAGGTCGATTACGTCGGAGGTAATTGGAGCACTGCCGGTACTCGGCTATTTTCGCCGGCACGATGGGACAGGCACTCGCAATCGGAGATCACCTCCGGGCGTGGCGACAGCGCCGCCGCATGAGCCAGCTCGACCTCGCCTGCGAGGCCGACATCTCGACGCGGCACGTCTCGTTCCTCGAAACCGGCCGGTCGCGCCCGAGCCGGGACATGGTGCTACACCTCGCCGAGCGGCTCGACGTGCCCCTGCGCGAGCGCAACGTGCTGCTGGTCGCCGCCGGTTTCGCACCGGTCTTCGCCGAGCGCCCGCTCGCCGACCCGGCGCTCGCCCCAGCCCGACAGGCGGTCGATCTCGTCCTCGCCGGCCACGAGCCCTACCCTGCGCTTGCCATCGACCGCCACTGGAACCTCGTCGCCGCCAACAGCGCGGCGACCCGGTTGATGGGCGGCGTCTCCCCCGACCTCATGACCCCGCCGATCAACGTGATGCGCGTCGCCCTCCATCCGAAAGGCCTCGCCCCGCGCACCGCCAATCTCTTCGAATGGCGCGGCCATCTCCTCAAACGCCTACGCCGCCAGGCCGAGACGACCGCCGATCCCATCCTCTCCGCACTTTGCGACGAACTCGCCGCCTACCCCGCCCCCCGCCCGACGGGGCCGCACGCGGTCCCAAACCCGAACGCTGTCGCGATCCCGTTCCAGCTCGCCGCTGACGCCGGAACCCTGTCGTTCATCAGCACGACCACGGTGTTCGGCACACCGGTTGATATCACGCTGTCGGAACTCGCGATCGAGGCGTTCTACCCGACCAATGCGGAAACGGCCGAAGCGCTGCGGAAGATGGCCCAATAAGGAGCGCGGTCGTCCCGCCCGCAGTTCCTTGCTTTGGATGCGGGCGAGACGCCCGCTCCTAACCGGCCCTCAGCTTCCCACTCTCGATCACGACAACGCGATCAAGCCGCCTCGCGAGGTCGAGGTTGTGGGTCGCGATCAGGGCGGCGAGACCGCTGGCGCGGACGATCTCGATCAGGGTCGCCATCACCGTGTCGGCCGTATTCTGGTCGAGGTTGCCGGTCGGCTCGTCGGCGAGGAGGATTTTCGGGTCGTTCGCCAGGGCCCGCACCAGGGCGACACGCTGTTGTTCGCCACCGGAGAGCCGCGCCGGCCGATGCGTCTCGCGCTGGCTGAGCCCCACCCGCGCCAGGAGCGCCGCGGCCTTGGCGCGCGCGGTCTTCCGCGGCACGCCGGCGATCATTTGCGGCAGGACCACGTTTTCGAGGGCCGAGAACTCGGGCAGCAGGTGATGGAACTGATAGACGAAGCCGAGCGCCCGCCGGCGAAGCTGGGTGCGCCGCTCGTCGGAGAGGTTGCCGCACGAGGCGCCGTCGATCCGCACCTCGCCGCCGCTCGGCCGCTCCAGCAAGCCGGCGATATGCAGAAGTGTCGACTTGCCGGCGCCCGATTGCCCGACCAACGCGACGACCTCGCCCGGTGCAAGCGTCAGGTCGATGCCATTGAGCACCGCGAGCTCGGTCCCGCCCTGCCGGAACGCACGTCGGACGCCCGCGAGTTCGAGCACGGGGCTCATTCCGGGACGCTCATTCGTAGCGCAGCCCCTCGACCGGATCGAGCCGCGCCGCCCGCCACGCCGGATAGAGCGTCGCCAGGAACGATAGCACCAGCGCCATGATCACCACCGTCGCTACCTGACTGGTGACGACCTTCGCCGGGATGCGTGTGAAGTAGTAGATCTCGGCGGCGAACACGTTCATGTGCAGCACGTCCTGCACGAACTGGCGGATCGCCTCGATATTCTCGGTGAACACGATGCCGAGCGCAAAGCCGGCGAGTGTCCCGGCGACGCCGATGCTCGCCCCGCTCATCATGAAGATGCGGAGGATCATCCCGCGCGACGCGCCCATCGTGCGCAGGATTGCAATGTCGCGCCCCTTGTCCTTCACCACCATCGTCATCCCCGAGATGATGTTGAACGCAGCGACGACGATGATGAGAGTCAGGATCAGAAACATCACGTCGCGCTGGATGTCGAGCGCGGCGACGATGCTCGAGTTCGAGCGCTGCCAATCGAGGATGCGCACATGATCGCCGAGCGCCGTCCCTATCAGGTCGGCCTCATGCGCCGCCTCGTCGGCGTCGCTGACAAAGACCTCTAGATAGCTGACCGCGTCCTTCAGCCGATAGAACACCTGCGCGGCGTCGAGCGGGACGTAGACGAAGTTGTTGTCGTATTCATAGAAGCCGACATCGAACAGCGCAGCGATCTTGTAGGTCTTCATCCGCGGGATCGTGCCGAACGCGGTCGCCTCGCTTTGCGGCGAGACAACCGTCAGCAGGCTGCCGACCCCGACCCCGAGCCGCTTCGCCAACCGGTCGCCGACCGCGATCTGGTCGTCATGGAAATCGTCGAGCGTGCCCGCGACGATGTGGTCCGAGATGAGTTTCCTCGCCTTGATGTCCCCGGGCCTGATCCCGCGCACGACGATCCCCGCCGCGCCGCCAGCGTCGGTCGTCGCGAGCGACTGCGCTTCGATGAGCGGCGTCGCGCTGGTGACGCCCGGCACCGCCCGCACCTTCGCTGCCATCGCGTCGAAGTCGGTCAGCGACTGGCTTTGGCCATACACGGCGAGATGCCCGTTGAGGCCGAGGATCCGGCTGACGAACTCGATCCGGAACCCGTTCATCACCGACATCACGATGATGAGGGTCGCCACGCCTAGCATGATGCCGAGAAGCGAAAAGATCGCGATGACCGAAACAAACCCCTCCTGCCGCCGCGGCCGCAAATAGCGGAACGCCACCATCCGCTCGAACTTGGAGAAGATCACAGGACTCTGTTCCTAAGCCTAAGCAAGAACCGCTTGGCCGGGCTTGGCCCGGCCATCCACGCCGCGCTTCCTCAAATGAGGCGATGGTACAGATCGTCCCGAGCCTCCCGATCCATCGCTCTCTCGGACAAGCCCCATCATAAGTAGGCGTGCCGCGGATAGCCGGGCCAAGTCCGGCCAAGCGAGGCTTTTATCGAGGCCAGAAGCAGCGTCATGTCCCTGCAAACCGCGCCAGAAACCCGTCCATCGGCATATCTTCCCGCGCACCCGACCGTCGGTCCTTCACCTCGATCGTGCCGGCGGCGACGCCGCGGGGGCCGATGATGGCTTGGTGCGGGAGGCCGATCAGGTCCATCGCGGCAAATTTGGCGCCCGGGCTCTCGTCGCGGTCGTCGTAGAGCACTTCGACCCCGGCGTTGCGCAGCTTGCCGTAGAGAGCATCGGCGGCGGTGCGGCATTTCTCGTCGGCGGTACGCAGATTGATCAGGCCGATGCGGAACGGCGCGACCGCTTCCGGCCAAATGATCCCGCCCTCGTCGTGGTTGACCTCGATGAGCGCGCCGACGAGCCGCGACACGCCGATCCCGTACGACCCCATTTCAAGCGCGATCTCCTCGCCGTTCGGCCCGGCGACGACGGCGCCCATCGGCTTCGAGTACTTCGCGCCGAAATAAAAAGTCTGACCGACCTCGATGCCGCGCGCGGTCACCAGCTTGTCGGTGGGCACCGGGCATTTCGCCGGGTCATGGATATCGCTGGTCGCGGCGTAGAGTGCCGTCCAATCCTGGAACGCCGGCTCGAGGTCGCCGTCGTAATCGACCGTACCCGCGAGGATGTCGCGCTCGAGCCAGGCGGGGTCACAGAACACCTCGCTCTCGCCGGTCTCCGCCAGCACCTGGAACTCGTGGCTGAGGTCGCCGCCGATCGGCCCCGTCTCGGCCTGCATGGGGATCGCCCTCAGCCCCATCCGCGCAAAGGTGCGCAGATACGAGAAGAACATCTTGTTGTAGGCCCGCTTCGCGCCCTCGCGGTCGAGGTCGAAGCTGTAGGCGTCCTTCATCAGGAACTCGCGCCCGCGCATCACGCCAAAGCGCGGCCGAACCTCGTCACGGAATTTCCACTGGATGTGGTAGAGGTTTTTCGGCACGTCGCGGTAGCTTTTGACCGCATCGCGGAAGATCGCGGTGACCTGCTCCTCGTTGGTGGGGCCGAAAAGCATCTCGCGGTCGTGGCGGTCGGTGATGCGCAGCATCTCCTTGCCGTAATCGTCATACCGGCCGCTTTCGCGCCACAACTCGGCCGGCTGGATCGTCGGCATCAGGATTTCCTGCGCGCCGGCGCGGTCCTGCTCCTCGCGCACGATCTGCTCGACCTTTCGCAAGACCCGCCAGCCGAGCGGCAGCCACGAATAGATCCCGGCGCTCGACTGCCGGATCATCCCGGCGCGCAGCATCAGCCGGTGAGAGACGATCTGCGCCTCGCTCGGGTTTTCGCGGAGAAGCGGCAGGAAATACTGTGAGACGCGCATCGCTGAGCCTTCCGGGCAACGGGCGCGCACTCTAGGCAACCCGCTCCGGGGAGTCTACGAGAGGGAATGTCGCGAACCGGGGGCAGCCCATGCTCGACCGCATCTTCAACCTCGGCGGCAACAACACCACGGTCGGCACCGAGCTCGTCGCCGGGGCGACGACGTTTTTGACGATGTCGTACATCGTTCTCGTCAACCCGCAGATCCTCGGGAACGCGGGGATGGACAAGGGGGCGGTGTTTGTCGCGACCTGCCTCGCCTCGGCCGGCGCGACGCTGATCATGGCGCTTTGGGCGAACTACCCCTTGGCGCTTGCCCCGGGAATGGGGCTCAACGCCTATTTCGCCTTCACCGTCGTCAAGGGCCTCCACTACCCATGGGAGGTCGCGCTGGGCGCCGTGTTCCTGTCGGGCTGCCTCTTTCTGATCCTCAGCGTGACGCCGGTGCGGGCGTGGCTGATCGGCGCCATCCCGATGTCGCAGAAGGTCGCGATCTCGGCCGGAATCGGCCTTTTCCTCGGCCTCATCGCGCTGGAGGATGCAGGCGTCGTCGTGGCCGACCCCGCAACCCTGATCACGCTCGGCAACGTCAAGGCACCGGCGACACTCCTCGCCGCCGCCGGCTTTGTCGTGATGATCGCTCTCGACCGCCGCCGCGTCCCCGGTGCGATCCTTATCGCCGTGCTCGTGACGGCGGCGGCCGGGATTCTTCTCGGCATCTCGCCTTTCGCCGGCGTCGCCGGGCTGCCGCCGAGCCTCGCCCCAACCCTCTTCAAGCTCGACCTCCATGGCGCCATAGACCTGGGTGCCGCGACGATCGTGTTCGTGTTTCTCTTCGTGGACCTTTTCGACAACACCGGCACCTTGATTGGAGTCGCCTACCGCGCCGGGCTGATCGGCGCGGACGGAACGATCCCCCGCCTCAACCGCGTGCTCCTCGCCGATTCGGCGGCGACGATCGGCGGGGCGCTGCTCGGCACCTCGACCGTAACGAGCTATATCGAAAGCGCGGCCGGGGTCAGGGCTGGGGGGCGCACGGGGCTCGTCGGCGTCACGGTGGCGATTCTCTTTCTGCTGACGCTCTTCTTCGCCCCGCTCGCGCAGTCGGCGCCGGTCTACGCGACGGCACCGGCTTTGTTCTTTGTCGCCTGCCTGATGGCGCGCGGGATCGGCGAGCTCGATTGGGACGACGTCACCGAATATGCGCCGGGAATGGTGACGGCGCTGGTGATGCCGCTGACGTTCTCGATCGCCAACGGGATCGCCTTCGGGTTCGTCACCTATACTGCCGCAAAGCTCATTTCGGGCCGGTTCGGCGACGTCAACCCGGCGCTCATCGCTCTCTCAGTATTATTCATCATCAAATACGGCTGGTTTTGAAAGAAATCGCGTGACCGCAACCCAGGCTGTGCATAAGATTGCGTCAAGAGCAAAAAGCAAGGGCATTGCCCGGCTCGAGTTCAGGGAGGATCGCACACCCGGCCGGAGGCATAGATCTCCGAGCGGAAGAAGCCGCAAGGTTTGGCTGGCAGGGCCTCGGCCCTGCCTTCTTTTTGTGCAGCCCGAGCATGCCCCCCGACCCACAGCGCGACGGCTCGCCGCGCAGGCGACAGGGCCGGTTGTTTCGACGGCGGCAAACCCTATCTTTCGCGGTATTCCGCGGGATATGACGAGGCAGGGGCAACCCGATGGCGAACACGAACGGCCGGCATTTCTTTATGAATCCGGGCCCGACGAACATCCCCGACCGCATCCTACGGGCGATGAACCGGGCGACGATGGATTTCAACAGCGCCGAGTTCCGCGCGATCTCGGACGAATGCTTCGCCGGCCTCCAGCGCGTTTTCAAGACCTCGCAGCCGGTGCTCGGCTATGCCGCGACCGGGCATGGGGCGTGGGAGGCCGCGCTCGTCAACCTGTTCTCGCCGGGCGACAAAGTGCTCGTCACCGAGACCGGCTATTTCTCGGTCAATTGGGGTCTCCGCGCCGAGGCGTTCGGGCTCAAGGTCGAGACCCTCGAAAACGATTGGCGCCGCCCGATCGACCCGGCGAAGCTCGAAGCGCGGCTGCGCGAGGACAAGGGCCACGAGATCAAGGCCGTTCTTGCCGTCCATAACGAAACCTCGACCGGCGTCGCCCACCCCATCGCGGCGATGCGCGAGGCCATCGATGCCGCGCGTCACCCGGCGCTCCTTTGCGTTGATGTGATCTCGTCGTTGGGGTCGTTCGATTTCCGCATGGACGAATGGGGTGTCGACGTTACCGTCGTCGGCTCGCAGAAGGGGCTGATGCTGCCGACCGGCATGGCCTTCACCGGCGTCAGCGCCAAGGCGATCGCCGCCTGCGCCCTCGCCAAACTGCCCCGCGTCTACTGGGACTGGCAGCGCCTCTTGGGCCAGGCCGCCGGCCAGGGCTACTGGAACGGCACCGTGCCCGTCCACTTCTTCTACGGGCTGCAGGAGGCCTTGGCGATGCTTGAGGAAGAAGGCCTCGACAACGTCTTCTCCCGGCACCATCGCCTCGCCGAGGCGACCCGTCGCGCGGTCCGCACCTGGCGGCAGAACGACGGGCCCGAGATCTTCTCGACCGATCCCTCCGCGCAATCCGACACGGTCACCGCCGTGCTGCTGCCCGAGAGGTTCGACGCCGACAAGCTGCGGGCGATCGCGCTCGACCGCTTCAACCTGTCCCTCGGCGGCGGCCTCGGCCCGCTGCGCGGCAAGCTCTTCCGCATCGGCCACCTCGGCGACCTCAACGAACCGACCGTCTTGGGCTCGCTCGCGACCGTCGAGATGGCGCTCGACCTCGCCGGCGTGCCGCACGGCAAGGGCGGAACGCAAGCTGCCGCGGACTATCTCGTCAACGAGGCGTGAGTGCGCTATAAGCGCCGCCGCCAACCAAGTGCTCTAAGGACCGAGCGATGAAAGCCGACATCCATCCCGATTATCACGAGATCACGATCCAGATGACGGATGGGTCGTCGTACAAGACGCGCTCTACCTATGGGAAGGCCGGCGACACGCTGCGGCTCGACATCGACCCGAAATCGCACCCGGCCTGGACTGGCGGCCAGCAGCGCCTTCTCGACACCGGCGGCCAGCTCGCCCGCTTCAACAAGCGCTTCGGCGGCTTCGGCCTCAAGAGCTAGGGCGCAGAGGAGCGGGCGTCCCGCCCGCAATCTTGTTGTGAGATGCGGGCGGCGCTCCTAGATCCCGGGAAAGATGCGAGGGAAGTGCGGCTCGGCATCGACGAGTTCGCGTTCGTCCTCGGGCCGCACGCGGCGTGGTTCTCGCGTCGGTTCCATCCTGCGCCTGCGATCGATGCGAGTAACGACCGGTGCCGGCGTTTCACCGGATTCCTGGCGTAGAAATTCGTCGAAAGTCATTGTCACGTCCTCCCAGAGCAACATGCAACGCGATCGGGCCGGGCCTTCTCCGAGCACCCGGTGCAATCGATTTGGGGGCGAAAAAACCCGGTTCAAGCCCCTCTTGAACGCCAGGAAAGCCGAACTAAATCATTCCTTGCACGGCCGCCCATAGCGGGGCCGGGCAAGTGAGAAGGCACCGGGCCATCGTGGCAGGTGCCGGCCCCATGTTGCTCATTGGAGGATATGGTCATGACGACTTTCGATTTTTCGCCGCTGTTCCGCTCGACGATCGGTTTCGACCGTCTCGCCCGCCTTGTCGACTCCGCAACCCGCGTCGATAGCGGCGCCGTCGCCTACCCGCCCTACAATATCGAAAAGACCGGCGATGATGCCTATCGCCTGACGATGGCCGTCGCCGGCTTTGGCGAGGACGAGCTCGACGTCACCGTGCACGAAGGCACGATGATCGTGACGGGCAAAGCGGTCGAAAAGGACCAGGAAGATCGCTTCCTGCACCGCGGCATCGCCCGGCGTGCGTTCGAGCGGCGCTTCACCCTCTCCGATTACATGAAGGTGACCGGCGCGAGCCTCGAAAACGGCCTTCTCCACGTCGACCTCGTCCGTGAGGTCCCCGAGGCCGCGAAGCCCCGCCAGATCAAGATTGGCGCCGGCGAGCCCTCGCACCCGCAGGTGATCGAGCAGAAAGCGGCGTAAACGGCTTTATCCAAGGCCGACGAGAGGCGCTCCCGGGGAAACCCGGGAGCGCTTTCTTATGAGATCGCGGGCGTCTCGCCCGCATTCTCGGCGGGTGGGGGCGAGACGCCTGCGCTCCTGTGCTTCAGGGGAACCAGCGATAAACGACAGTCTCATACCCCTGCGTCGGATGGCGCGCCCGTTCCCCGGCTTTGCACCCGAGATGTTCATAGAACCCGCAGGCTCGCTTGTCGTCGAACGCGGCCCTGAGCCAGAACCCCTTGGGCATCCGCGCGCAAGCGAACTCGAACAATACCCTGCCGACCCCTTGTCCTTGGGCCTCGGGCAGCAGGAATATCTGGTCGAGGCATTGCAGCTTGATCTTGAGCGCCAGAAACCCGACCGCCTCCGCGCCGCGCCAGGCAAGATGAGCGTCCCACCCGGTCGCCAACTCGCGCGGCATGCGCTCGCGCAGCTGCACTTCGGTCGCCGCTCCCGGGATCGCGAGGCCCGTGGAATGCCGGCCCTCCGACCAGATATGTGCGGCGACGTCATGGTCCTCGTCGCCGAGGAAGCGGATGTCGATCACGGCCCGCCCGTCACAACCCGCCGTGGTCGACGACGAAATCGACGATCCGGTCCACCCCCTGCCCGGCCCGCAGGTTCGTGAAGACGAACGGCCGCTCGCCGCGCATCTTCCTGGCGTCGCGATCCATCACGTCGAGGCTCGCACCGACCAGCGGCGCCAGATCGATCTTGTTGATCACAAGAAGGTCTGAGCGGGTGATCCCGGGCCCGCCCTTGCGCGGGATCTTGTCGCCGGCCGCGACATCGATGACATAGATCGTCAGGTCGGCCAATTCCGGCGAGAACGTCGCCGCCAGATTGTCGCCGCCCGACTCGATCAGCACCACGTCGAGCCGCGGAAACAGCCGCTGCATCTCGGCGACGGCGGCGAGGTTGATCGATGCATCTTCGCGGATCGCCGTATGGGGGCATCCGCCGGTCTCGACCCCCTTGATCCGTTCCGGCGGCAGCGCGCCGCTCCGGGTCAGAAACTCGGCATCCTCGCGCGTATAGATGTCGTTGGTGATCGCGACGATCTCGAAGCGGTCGCGCATCGCCTTGCACAGCCGATCCATCAGCGCCGTCTTCCCCGAGCCGACCGGCCCCCCGATCCCGATGCGCAGCGGGTCCCCACGGGATTTGGCGTCACTCATGACCGGAACAGCCTCGAATACTGGGTCTCGTGCCTCATCGACGCGATATCGGCGGCGAAGGTAGCCGCGCCGAAATCCTCGCGGGGCCGCACGAGGCACGCCGCGACCGCCTCGGCAATGACGGGCTCCAGCGCGGCCAGGATGCGCTGCCCGTCGGTCTGCCCCACGATCCCGAGCCGCAGTCCTGCCGACATCAGGTTCGCAGCGAAGGACTGGAGGTAGAGGGTCAGCGCGTCTTCGAGGCTGACCCCGGCACCGGCAGCCGTTGTGCCAACGGCGACGGCATGGCAGATGCCCTCACCCGTCTCGCTTCGCGACCCGCCGGCGGCGGACGGGCGAGGGCCATCCGTCCAAGCCGCCGCCACCGTCGCCGCAAAAGCCCCACCTTGCGCCGAAGCTTCCAACGCCAGCTCCGCCGTCGCCCGATACGCCAGCCCCCGCTCGCCGACCTCGTCCCCGCGGTAGGCATCGCGCAGCAGGTCGGCATCGATCCGCCCGCCGCCGTGCCGGATCATCGTCGCGATCCACCTCTGCAGGGTCTCGCGGTCGTGTACCCTGCCCGCCTCCACCTCGCCCTCCAGCCCGTGCGAATAGCTGAACGCACCGGTCGGGAAGCTTGGCGAGAGCCAGGCGAAGAGGCGGTAGAGCCCCCCGGAGGGCATATTATCAGTGGTCATGGTGATGATCGTGGTGCTGCCCCGGCGCGTCGCCGGCATAGGCGCCGAGCTCAGGGTCGAACGGCGCCTCAAGCCGGGCGACGGTGCCGCCGAGCCCCTCGACCATTGCGGCGATGACGTGGTCGTCGCGGATGCGGAGCTTGCCGTCGAGGGGCTGCACCGGCAGGTGCCGGTTGCCGATATGCCAGGCGATGCGCAAAAGGTCGGTCGCCGTCTCGGCGGTGATCTCGATCACCCGCTCCGCCGCCGCGCGCACCCAGACATACCCGCCCCCGTCGAGCTCCAGCCAGTCGCCGTCGCCGAGCCGCTGCGCCCGCGCAAGGTCGAGCATAAACGGCTCGCCGCTATCCGCGACAAGCCGAATGCGCCGCCGGTGCCGGTCGAGAAACGCCAGCGTGACGATGTCGGCCGTCTCGTCCTCCGGCCAACGCCCGCTCCGATGAACCGCAACCGCGCGCCGCATGTCAGAAGAGACCTCGCAACCTCGTAGGGTAGGGAGAGCGCAGCGAAGCCCACCGTGCCGCTGCCGGGATTGATGGCTTTCGCTTCGCTCTACCCATCCTACGATCCCGCACAGCCCAGGCTCAGTACAGAAAATACCGCTGCGCCATGGGCAGCACCGTCGCCGGCTCGCAGGTCAGGTGGACGCCGTCGGCGTGCACTTCATAGGTCTCGGGATCGACCTCGACGACCGGGGTCGCGTCGTTGTGGACCATCCGGCTCTTGTCGATCGTTCGGATACCGCGCGCCGGCAGCACCACCCGCCCGATCCCGAGTTCCGCCGCCAGTCCCTTCTCGATCGCGGCCGTCGGCAGGAAGGTCACCGACGACGCCTGCAAGGCCCGGCCGAACGCGCCGAACATCGGCCGGTAATGCACCGGCTGCGGGGTTGGGATCGACGCGTTGGGATCGCCCATCAGCGCCGCCGCGATCGTCCCCGATTTCAGGACGATATCCGGCTTCACCCCGAAAAACGCCGGCGACCAGATCACCAGATCCGCGAGTTTCCCGACCTCCACCGAGCCGATATGCTCGGCGAGCCCGTGGGTCAGCGCCGGGTTGATCGTGTACTTGGCGATATAGCGCTTGACCCGGAAGTTGTCGTGGCGAGCGCTATCGCCGGCGAGTGCGCCGCGCTGGCGCTTCATCTTGTCGGCGGTCTGCCACGTGCGGATGATGACCTCGCCGACCCGCCCCATCGCCTGGCTGTCCGACGACATCATCGAAAACGCGCCGAGATCGTGGAGGATATCCTCGGCCGCGATCGTCTCGCGCCGGATGCGGCTTTCGGCGAACGCGACATCCTCCGGAATGCGCGCGTCGAGGTGGTGGCACACCATCAGCATGTCGAGATGCTCGTCGATGGTGTTGACCGTGTACGGCCTCGTCGGGTTGGTCGAGGACGGCAGCACGTTCTTGAGCCCGCACACCTTGATGATGTCGGGCGCATGCCCGCCGCCGGCGCCTTCGGTGTGGAAGGCGTGGATGTTGCGGCCCTTGAACGCCGCGATCGTGTCCTCGACAAACCCGCTTTCGTTGAGGGTGTCGGTGTGGATCGCGACGGCGATGTCGTACTGCTCGGCGACCGACAGGCAGGTGTCGATCGCCGCCGGGGTCGTGCCCCAATCCTCGTGCAGTTTGAGCCCGCAGGCGCCGGCCTCGACCATCTCGACGAGGGCGCGCGGGTCCGACGCGTTCCCCTTGCCGAAAAACCCGAGATTGACCGGCAATCCCTCGGCGGCCTGGATGATCCGTGCGAGGTGCCACGGCCCCGGCGTGCAGGTCGTGGCCGCCGTGCCGGCCGCCGGTCCGGTGCCGCCGCCCAGCATCGTCGTGACGCCGCTGTAGAGAGCCTCCTCGCAAAGTTGCGGGCAGATCAAATGGATATGGCTGTCGATGCCCCCCGCAGTGACGATCCTGCCCTCGCCGGCGATCGCTTCGGTACCGGGGCCGACAATGATGTCGACGCCCGGCTGCACATCGGGGTTGCCGGCCTTGCCGATTGCGTGGATGCGTCCGTCGCGGATGCCGATGTCGGCTTTGACGATGCCCCAATGGTCGATGATGACGGCATTGGTGATGACCGTGTCGACGGCTCCGTCGGCGCGCGTCGCCTGGCTCTGCCCCATGCCGTCGCGGATCACCTTGCCGCCGCCGAACTTGACCTCCTCGCCATAGATCGTGCGGTCGCTTTCGACTTCGATCACGAGTTCGGTATCGGCAAGGCGCAGCCGATCGCCGGTCGTCGGCCCGAACATCGCGGCATAGGCGGCGCGCCCGATCGTGTTGGCCATTAGAGCGCTCCGTTGACCTGGCCGCTAAAGCCGACAACCCGCCGTGCCCCGGCATAGGCGACGAGCCTCACCTCCCGCGTCTGCCCCGGCTCGAACCGCGTCGCCGTCCCCGCCGGAATGTCAAGCCGAAACCCCCGCGCCTGCGCCCGGTCGAACTGCAGCGCCGCGTTCGTCTCGAAGAAATGATAGTGCGACCCCACCTGGATCGGCCGGTCGCCGGTGTTCGCGACAGCGAGGGTCACGGCCTGCCGCCCGACATTCAGCTCGATATCGCCGTCGGCAGGGAAGAGCTCGCCGGGGATCATCGGCCCGCTCCCGTCATCTTATCGGCTCATGCACGGTCACGAGCTTGGTCCCGTCCGGAAAAGTCGCCTCGACCTGGATCTCATGGATCATCTCGGCCACGCCTTCCATGACCTGCTCGCGCGAGATCACCGTGCCGCCGTCGCGCATCAGATCGGCGACCGATTTCCCGTCGCGCGCGCCTTCAAGCACGTAGTCGGTAATAAGGGCCACGGCCTCAGGATAGTTGAGCTTGACCCCACGCCGAAGCCGCCGCTCGGCGACCATCGCCGCGACCGAAACCAACAGCTTGTCCTTCTCGCGCGGGGTCAGGTTCATACGGACCGCTTCAGCATCAAACGTGCCACAGCGCCGGCAGGCGCGGCGGCAAATTCATCGCGGCCGCGCGCAAATGGCAAGCGAGATCGGCATAGGCCCGCCTCAGCGCCAGCGCGTCCGGCCCAAGCCAGCGCGCGACCAACAGCCCGTTGACCAACGTCACCCCGCCCCGCACGCCCGACCGCCCCTGCACCTCCCGCGCGCCGTCGACGAGCGAAGCCGCGCCGGGCGCGGCAAGGATCAGCGTCGCGCACGCGGCGGCGCCATCGAGACAAGCCGGATCGTTCATCACCAAAGCGACATCGCCATCGACATGCAGCGCATCTCCCCACACGAGCCGCCCCTCACGCCGCACCTCCCACACGTCGCGCAACAGCCCTCGCGTGAACGCTTCACCCCGCGCCCGCCGTCCGAACACGATGATCCCGCCGCCGAGGAAGCGTGCGTCCTCGGCTAACCTGACGGCGGTTGTGCGCCTGAGCCGCGTCCCGTCGAAGAGGATCGTCTCTGGTGGCAGGAATTCGAGCCTTCCCGCCTCCTCGACGTCGAGACGCTGCTCCACCACCGTGATCGCCCCGGTCGATCGATAAATCTTCTCCGCCGCTGACGCGGTTACATGCGCCGCCGCTCCGAGACCAAGGGAAACCCGGACGTCGATCCGGTCCCCGGCGACAAGCCCGCCCGACGTCGTGACGATGGCCGCGGTCGGAATGTCGCCGTACGGAAACAGCACGCGGAGCGGGCTTCGCTCGTAAAGGTGCGTGAGGCGAGTAGTGCCGTCTCGAATGGAGAACGCTATCTCCGCGACGCCGTGAACTCCGCCGCCTCGCCGTACTTCCCCCTCTCCGCCCATTGGGGGGAGAGGGCTGGGGTGAGGTGGGTGTGTGATGGGAATGCCCACCTCACCCTCCCACTTCGTGGGCCCCTCCCTCTCCCCCCAATGGGCGGAGAGGGAAATTTCCTCGCTCAATACCCGAGTGCCAGCCCGTCCTTGCGGGGTTCGGAGCCGCCGATCAGGACCCCGCGGTCCCAGTCGATCCAGATCGCCTGGCAACCGCCGACCGGCACCTCCAGCATCTCGATCTTGTGCCCGCGCTTGGCGAGGTCGGCGCGGACAGGTTCGGGCACGAAATGCTCGGTCTGCAGCACGCCGCCGGTGGCGAACACGCGCGGGCCCTCCGCCGCCTGCTGCGGGTCCATGCCGCGGTCGAGGAGATAATGCAGGAACGTGGCGTGCCCCACCGCCTGATACTGGCCGCCCATGACGCCGAACGGCATCACCGCGCGCCCGTCCTTGACCAGCATCCCCGGGATGAGAGTGTGGAACGGGCGCTTCCTGGGCGCGATCGCGCTCGGATGCCCGGGGACGGTGCGGAAGCCGCTGCCGCGGTTGTGTAGGATGACGCCGCTTTCCGGCCCCATGATCCCGGTGCCGAAGGCCGAGAACAGCGAGTTGATAAAGCTGCACGCGTTCCCGTCCTTGTCGACCGCGCACATGTAGATCGTGTCGCGGTGCCGCGTGTCCTCCCAATGCTGCGGCGGCAGCGCCTGGTCGAGCCGGATCTGCCTGCGGGTCTCCTCGGCGTATTCGTCCGCGAGGTAATAGGCGACGCGGTTATCGACGAAATCGGGGTCGCCGATGAAATTGTCTCGGACATAATAGGCGGCCTTGGTCGCCTCGGCGATCAGGTGCAGCCGATCGGCCTGGCTGAAATTGTCGCCGGAAAGCTGATACCCCTCGAGCGTCCGCAGGATCATCAGCGCGGTGAGGCCCTGGTTGCTCGGCGGCACCTCGTAGACGTCGTGCCCGCGGTAGGACGCATGGATCGGCTCGACCCAGCTCGACTTCTGCGCCGCGAAATCCTCCTCCTCATGCAGCCCGCCGAGTTCTTTGAGGCGGGTGACGATATCGTGCGCGACATCGCCCTCGTAAAACGCCGACCGCCCTTCCTTGCCGATCCGTCGCAAGGTTCGCGCCAGCTTCGGGTTTGCCATCCGGTCGCCGGCCTTTGGCGCCTTCCCGTCCTTGAGCATCACCTTGGCGGTGATCGGGTCCTGCAATTTGTTGACGTTGCGCGACCAGTCGAGCGCGACGCGCGGGGTTACGACATACCCGTCCTCGGCCGCCTTCGCCGCCGGCTCCAGCAATTCCGCGAGCGGCTTGGTGCCGTGCTCACGGTTGAGCGCGCACCAGGCGTCGATGCAGCCTGGGACCGTCGCCGCGTGCGGGCTCATCGGTACGATCTCGCGGATCTGCCGCTCGGCGAACCACTCGACCTCGGCCTTCGCCGGCGCCCGGCCCGAGCCGCTCAACGCGATCGGCAACCCGCCCTTTTTCGACAGCAGAACAAAGCAGTCGCCGCCGATCCCGGTGCTCTCCGGCTCGACGACGCATTGCATCGCGACCGCCGCGATCGCCGCGTCGACGGCGTTGCCTCCGGCTTTCAGCACCTCGAGCCCCGTGATCGTCGCCTGGGGATGCGAGGTCGCGACCATGCCGTTCGCGCCCATCGCCGCCGAGCGGCCCGGTACATTGAAATCCCGCATTCCCGTTTCCTCTAAACCTTCGGCGCAACCCTGGGCGGCAGCCTTGCCGCTTGCCGGCAAGTGTTGCAGTGCCTTAGCCTCCGGGTCAACTTTTAGACCCGGAGAACCTATGGACGGGCTGTTGGATTTCCCGGTGACGACCGCGCCGGCGCCGGGCGAGGTCGTGCCGATCGCGCCGGGCGTGCTGTGGCTCAGGATGAAGCTGCCCTTCGCGCTCAACCACATCAACCTGTGGCTCGTCGAAGACGGCGATCACTGGACCGCGGTCGATACCGGCTTCTCGCTGCCCGAGACCAGGGAGGCGTGGGAGCATATCTTCGCGACGCATCTCGGCGGGAGGAGGATCGGCCGGGTCATCGTCACCCATTTCCACCCCGACCATATCGGCATGGCCGGCTGGCTGACCGAGCACTGGCAGGTCCCGCTGTGGATCACCGACAAGGAATGGCTGCACGCCCGGGTCAACACGACGAGCGCCGAGGACGCCGCCCAGGCACGACGCGACTTTGCCCGCCGCGCCGGGCTCGACGACGAATCCGCCGGCATCTTCGCCGAGCGCCAGGGCAATTACCGCCGCGGCGTCCCCTCAGTGCCGTCGACTTTTCACCGCATCGGGGAGGGCAGCCTCATCGATATCGGCGGGCACAACTGGGAAGTGCTGATCGGCGAAGGCCATGCCCCCGAGCACGCCTGCCTCTTCTGCGCCGAGACCGGCACGCTGATCGCCGGCGACCAGATCCTCCCGCGGATCTCGCCGAACATCAGCGTCCAGGCCTACGAGCCCGATGGCGACCCGCTCGCCAAATATCTCGCCTCCTTGAAAAAGCTCCGCGCCCAGCTCCCCTCTGACCTCCTCGTCCTGCCGTCGCACAACCTGCCCTTCCGCGGCGTCTACCAGCGCATCGACGAGCTCGCCGCACACCACCGCGCCCGCTGCGACGAGGTCGTCGCCGCCTGCACCCGGCCGATGAGCGCCTCCGACATGGTCCCCGTCCTCTGGCGCCGCCACCTCGACCGCCACCAAACCGGCTTCGCCCTCGGTGAAGCCCTCGCTCATCTGCATTTTCTGGTCGGCGAAGGGGCGCTGATGCGAGAGGCGCGCGGCGACGGCGTGGATCGGTTCGTGGCCGTCTCCTGACCCGTCCATCCCGCGAACGCCCGGCCCCATACGCACGATCAGCCGATAAATGGCTCCCGGCTTGCGCCGCGATGGGCGGTATTTGGTATGCTGGGGTGAGCCAATCGGGAGACACGCATGCCCCGCATCAACCACATCGCGCTCAAGGTCGACGATCTCGAGACGGCGACGAAATTTTACGAGAACGTCTACGGCTTCAAACAGGTCAAGACCGGCCGGTCGCGCGGACATATCTCGCGGCACATGACCGACGGATATCTCGATCTCGCGCTCATGGTCTACGACAGCGAGGACGACGCCGAGGCGAAGCTCGTGGGTACCGGCCCGGCGATCCATCATTTCGGGATCGAGGTCGAGGACCATGAGGGTTTCGCCGAGATCGTCGCCAAGAACGGCGGCACGATCCTGTCGAAGCCGGGCCAGATCCCGATCAAGTACCGCTCCCCCGACGGCACCGTCGCCGAGATCGTGCCGGCCGGCCGCTACGACAAGATGAAGGCGGCGAAGTAGCCGCTGCCACCAACCACCTGCAAGCCAGCTCGGGCTGCTTTCTTACTCGTTGAGCTATCCCCGGTTTCCAAGTGTCTGCCGGTCGCGCCGTCTTCCATCGATGTCCCCGCGAATTCCCCTCACCCCGTATATGGACAGAAGCCGTGGTCATAATAATAGATCTTGCTATTCACCCCATGCGATCGTCCGCCCCTCGGCGACCGCCTCGGCGCGCACGCGCCGGTTCGCCATCAGCATCTCGATCGTGAACGCGCCGATCGCCGACAGCGTACAGCCGATCGCCAGTCCGAAAAACAACAGCAGCATCGTCGCAACCGCGGGGCCGCCGGCCTCTCCGACAAACAGGGCCAGTACCGCCGCGCAGGTCAGCGCCGCCCCGGCCGCCGCCAACACGACCGCGACATCGAGCGCCCGCGACCGCCGCCGTAGCACCGCGAGCCGGTGTTTCAGTATCGCATCGGTCGGCACTTCGCCGCCGTCGACGCTTTTGGCGAGCGCGTCGATCTGGTCGGCGACGCGCGCGAACCGGGTCGAGAATACGTTGAGCAGGGTCGCGATGCCGGAGAGCAGGAACACCGGCGTCAGCGCGATCTGAATGATATGGACCGCGTCGCCGAGCACCGACGAGGTTGTCGCGTTGCCCAGCATCCGCGGTTGCCCGCCGGTCACATCGCCGGCGCGGAGAGCACTTTGATGTCGGGCGCCTTGTGCAATGTCGCCTCGGTCTTGGCCTGCAGCGCATCGAAATCGATGTCGGCGACCATCTCCTTGACGACGAAGCCGTCCTTGGTCACGTCGATCACGGCGAGGTCGGTGTAGATGCGCTTTACGACCTGCATCGCGGTCAGCGGATAGCCGCATTGCTTCCTGAGGCGCGGGCTGCCGTCGCGCGTCGTGTGCTCGACCAGCACGCGGACCTCCTTGGCACCGGCCGCGAGGTCCATCGCGCCCCCGACGCCGGGCGGGAATTTCGGATCGTCGGTCGTCCAGTTGGCGAGGTCGCCGTTCTCCGCCACCTCGAAAGCGCCCAGCAGCGCGAGATCGAGATGGAACCCGCGGATCATCAGGAACGAGTCGGTATGATGGACGTAGCTGCCGCCCTTCAAGAGCGTCACCGGCTGCTTCCCGGCATTGACGAGATCGAGGTCGAGCTCGTTCTCATTCGGCGCCGGGCCGACCCCGAGAACGCCGTTCTCGCTCTGCAGCACGATCTCGCGCCCCTCAGGCAATACGTCCGCAACCAGCGTCGGCAGCCCGATCCCGAGATTGACATAGACCCCGTCGCCGAGATCCTGAGCGGCGCGCCAGGCGATCTGCTTGCGGGAAAGCGGCATCTTGCGTTCCTCCTAGACCGGCACTTCGACCATGCGGTCGATGAAAATTCCCGGGGTAATGATGTGCTCCGGGTCGATCTCGCCGAGTTCGACGAAGCGGCGTACCTGGACGATCGACAGCGAGGCGGCCTGCGCCATCGTCGGGTTGAAATTGCGCGCCGATTTGTTGTAGGTGAGGTTGCCCCAGCGGTCGCCGCGGTCGGCCTTCAACAGGGCGACATCGCCCTTCAGCGGCTTTTCGAGCACATAGTGGCGTCCGTCGATCTCACGCTCTTCCTTGCCGTCGGCGAGCCGCGTACCGACGCCGGTCGGCGACCAGAACCCGCCAAGCCCCGCCCCGGCGCAGCGCATGCGCTCGGAAAGAATGCCCTGCGGCACCAGCTCTAGCTCGATCTTGTTCGCCCGGTAGAGCTCCTCGAACACGACCGAGCCGGAGCTCCGCGGATACGAGCAGATTATCTTGCGTACTCGCCCGGCATCCATCAGTCCGGCAAGCCCGATGCGGCCCGTCCCGGCGTTGTTGTTGACGATGGTCAGGTCCTTCGCGCCCTGCTCCAACAGCGCCCCATACAGCGCCTCGGGCGACCCCGCGCCGCCAAACCCGGCGGCCAGAACCACCGACCCGTCCTTGATGCCGTCTACCGCCTCGGCAAGGCTTCTTACCCGTTTGTCGATCATTTCCGCCGGTTCTCTGTTGACCGCATGGATCGAGGCGATGGGCTTCGCATTCGCTCAGCCCATCCTACAAGCTCGGTGCCGTAGGATGGGCTGAGCGCAGCGAAGCCCATCAATTCAAAATGCCACATCGTCCCCGCCCTTGAGCTGAAGCAGCGAGCGCGCTTCGTCCGGTGTCGCGATTTCCAGCGACAGGTTTTCGAGGATCGTCCGGATGCGGCC
>DASXFE010000004.1:0-2256 GCA_036489765.1 Allostellaceae bacterium
ATTCACGGCGGGTGTCGACGCGCGCGGCGCGGCCGCGGCGCTTGGGATTTCGGGCTCGGCGGCCCGGAACATCGTATAGGACAACGTGATCGTGCGCACATCGCGCGTATTGGGGTCGGTCAGCAAATCCGGGTCGACAAAGAACACGACCCCCATATCCTTGCTTTCGCCCGGCTTCAGCACCTGCTTGGTAAAGCAGAAGCACTGCAGCTTGTCGAAATAGATCCCCGTCTTGGTCGGCGTCACGTTGAACGTCGCCGAGCCGGTGGTCACTTCGCTCGACCGGCTGTGGGCGCGGAAGAAGACCTGGGTCTGCTGGCCAGGATGGACGCGGACCTCGGCCTGCTCCGGACGGAAGTCCCAGGCGAGATCGGGCGCGGTCTCGGCATCGAAGCGCACGGTCACCCAGGCCGACGCGATGTCGCTCGGCGCGGCGGACGCGCGTTGGGTCGTGCCGTTGTACCCGGTCGCGGCGCAGAAGAGCCGGTAGAGCGGCACCGAGGCGGCGACGAGCCCGCTCATCCCGGCAATGACCGCGACCAGGAGCACCGCCACCGTCGCGTTGCGGCCCAACCATTTGCTCCGGGCAGGCCCAGGCATTAGCCGCCACCCATCCGCACGACCGCGAGGGCGTAGAACAGCGCGACGAGCGCTACCAGCAGGATCAGCAGCGCACGGTTGCGCGCCCGGATCGTCCGCTCGCGCGGCGTCGGCTTTTCCGCCGGCATTGCGGCCGCGCTCACCACGCCCCGCCCACAGCCCGATCGCCGAGGACCAGGCAGAAGACCAGGAACAGGTAGGCGAGCGAATAAACGAACATCTGCCGCGCCGCCCGATCGCTGTGGTCGAAGCAGACCCGCAGCGACAGCAGCGTGAAGCCGAGGCTCAGCACCCCCGTGCCGATGGCGTAACCCATCCCGGCGAGGCCGAGCCACCAGGGCGACAGCACGACCGGCCACAGCACCAGCGTGTAGATCAGCATCTGCCGCCGGGTCTCGCGCTTGCCCGCGACGACAGGCAGCATCGGCACCCCGGCCGCCTCGTAATCGCCGGCCCTGTACAGCGATAGCGCCCAGAAATGCGGCGGGGTCCAGAAGAAGATGATCGCGAAGAGAGCCACCGCGCCCCAATCGACCCCGCCCGACATCGCCGCCCAGCCGATCATCGGCGGGAACGCCCCGGCCGCGCCGCCGATCACGATGTTCTGCGGTGTCCGCCGCTTGAGCCACATGGTGTAGACGAAGACGTAGAACCCGATCGTCAGCGCCAGCAGCCCGGCGGCCAGCCAATTGATCGCGAGGCCCATCACGACGACGGAAAACACCCCCAGCACCGAACCGAAGCCGAGCGCCTCGCCCGGCTCCATCCGCCCGGCCGGCAACGGCCGGTCCTGCGTGCGGCGCATGACCGCGTCGATGTCGCGGTCGTACCACATGTTGACGGCGCCGGACGCCCCGGCCCCGACCGCGATGCACAGCACCGCGACGATGGCGAGGAACGGGTGGATGTGCCCGGGTGCGACCACGAGCCCGACAAATCCTGTGAACACGACGAGCGACATGACCCTGGGCTTCAGGATCTCGACATAGTCGCGCCACGACGCCGCCGGCGCCTCGGCGATGCCGAGCGCCGGACGCACGCGCGGGGTCGGCAACCGTGCCGCGGAAAGCTCGCTCACCGGGCTTCTCGCCTCCTACCGGCCACCGCCTAGTGACTGCCGGGGCCGGAGAAGACCGGCAGCTCGTCGAAGGTGTGGAACGGCGGCGGCGACGCCACCTTCCATTCTTGGGTCGTCGCGCCCTCGCCCCAGTAGTTGTCGCCGACCTTTCTGCCGGCGAGGAGCGTGTGGAAGACGACGAAGATGAACCATACCGTCGACGCGGCCGAGATGTACGAGCCGATCGAGGCGATGTGGTTCCACCCGGCAAACGCCTCCGGATAGTCTGCGATGCGGCGCGGCATCCCGGCGAGCCCGAGGAAGTGCATCGGGAAGAAGGTCAGGTTCACCCCGATGAACGTGGTCCAGAAATGGATCTTGCCGAAGGTCTCGTTGTAGGTCCGGCCCGACATCTTGCCGATCCAGTAATAGAACCCGCCGAAGAGGGCGAAGACGGCGCCGAGCGACAGCACGTAGTGGAAATGCGCCACGACGTAATAGGTGTTGTGGAGCGTGAAATCGACGCCCGCATTGGCGAGCACGACGCCGGTCACGCCGCCGACCGTGAACAGGAAGATAAAGCCCAGCGCCCACAGCAT
>DASXFE010000052.1:0-66798 GCA_036489765.1 Allostellaceae bacterium
ATCCGTATCGCCGAGACCTCCGAGGCGCTCCATGCGGTGCGGATCGCGCATGGGGCGGCGCGACTGCTCGTCGGCTGCGACCTCGTCGTCGCCGCCGGGGCCGAGGCCACCGCCGCGCTCGACCCGGCGACGAGCCGCGCGATCGTCAACAGCTACGAGACGATCACCGGCGATTTCACCCGCAACCCCGACCTCGCCTTTCCCGGCCGCGACCTGAAGCGCGCGGTCGAGGCCGCGGCGGGCAGCGACAACGCCGAATTCCTCGACGTCACCCGGCTCGCGACCGGGCTTCTCGGCGATTCGATCGCGACCAACCTGTTCATGCTCGGCTACGCCTACCAGCGCGGGCTGGTGCCGGTGACGGCCGGCGCGATCGAGCGGGCGATCGCGCTCAACGCGGTCGCGGTCGATTTCAACCTCTCCGCCTTCCGCTGGGGCCGCCGCGCCGTCATCGACCGCACCCTCGTCGAAGAGCGCGCGGCGCCCGGGCGCGCAAAACCGGCGAACCACCGGCTCAGCGAGACGCTCGACGAGACGATCGCCCGCCGCGTCGCCTTCCTGACCGACTACCAGAACGCCGCCTATGCCGCGCGCTACGCCACCCTCATTGCGAAGGTGCGCGCGGCCGAAGAGACCGTGGTCGCCGGGACGACCGTGCTCACCGAAGCGGCGGCGCGCGCACTCTTCAAGGTGATGGCCTACAAGGACGAGTACGAGGTCGCGCGGCTCTATGCGGAAAGCGATTTCCGCCATCGCGTCGCCGAGCAATTCGAGGGCGACTACACGCTTAAATTCCACCTCGCCCCGCCGCTGCTCGGCAACCGCGACCCGCGGACCGGGCGCCTCAAAAAGCAGGCGTTCGGGCCGTGGATGCTGAAGGCGTTCGGCGTCCTGGCAAAGCTCCGCTTCCTGCGCGGCACCGCCTTCGACATCTTCGGCCGCACGCCGGAGCGCCGCGCCGAACGCGGGCTTCTCGCGGAGCATATGGCGCGGCTCGACGCGATTTGCGCCGGGCTGTCGCCGGCCAATCACGCAGTCGCGGTCGAACTGGCGGCGGTGCCGCTGGAGATCCGCGGGTTCGGGCACGTCAAGGAGGCAGCGCTCGCCACGGCCCGGGCCAAAACCGAGGCGCTCGCCGCTCAGTTCCGCGCACCGCCGCGGGCGCTGGCGGCGGAATAGAGAGGGGGGTTCCGCGTGACGCGTTGGATGGGGGCCGCAGCGCTGGCGGTGCTGCTGGGGGCGAGCGGTGCGGCCGGGGCCTGTCAGTCGACCGGCGCACCGACGCTCGTCGAGGATTTCAAGAACCCGGATATCGGCTGGGGCAAACCGGACGCCATCGCCTCCTACAGCCAGGACGGCCTCGTCGTCCGCCCGCCGGCTAATGGCAGCGCCTGGCGCTGGAACCGCAATTACACGATGGCCCGCGCCGATTTCTGCGTCGAAGAGGTGAACCCGTCGGACCTGCCGATGCCGGTCGACCCGCAGAACGTCGGCGATGTCGGGATCTGGTTCTGGGGCGCGGACGGGCAGAATTTCTATACCGCGACAATCGCACTCGACGGCACCGCCGCGGTCGATCGGCTCGTCAACGGCGTCTGGCAAACCGTCGTCGCCCCGCGCCCATTTCCGGCGGTAAAAACCGCCCCCGGCGCGACCAATGAGATCGAGCTGGTGACGAGCGCCGACACTGCCGCCTTCTTCGTCAACGGCACGCGCGTCGCCGACTTCCAGGGCCAGCCCCCCTCCGGCGGCGGCGCCCCCGGCATCTACGCCGAAAGCGGCCCCAAAGTCATAACCTGGCTTTTCCCGCGTGCGGCGCTGTGGTGAGCCGAACACCTTAAGAGACTTGTTCGTACAGCCTCACCCCTCGCTGATCGGGAGAGCGATGAAGCGGGTGTTGCCTTCGCGTTCGACTTCGATGAAGGCGAATTTCTTGTTGGCTTTCTTGGCGCCGGCGACGAGCTGGACGAACTGGTCGGGATTTGAGACCGCTGAGCCCTCGACGGCGACGATCAGGTCGCCGGCCCTGAGACCTTGGCTCGCGCCGGGGCCGTTTTGCGGCACCTCGACGATGACGATCCCCTTGACCGTTTCGGGCAATGAGAACTGCTTGCGCAGCTCGGGCGTGTCGCGCGCGATCTTGAGGCCGAGCGCGTCGACGGTCGGCGGCGGCTTTGGCTTTTCGGGCTGGGGCGGCTGCGGCGCCGGGCGGTTGGGATCGAGCGCGGTGACCTGGAGGTCGGCCTCGGTTTCCTTGCCGTCGCGCCAGATCGACACCTTGACCGTCTTGTTCGGCGGGGTGTCCGCGACCAGGCGCGGCAGTTGCCGGCTACGGTCGATCGGCTTGCCGTCGTAGCTAAGGATCACATCGCCGGGCTTGAGCTTCGCCTGCGCCGCGGGGCTGCCGGGATCGATCGCGGCGATCATCGCGCCGCGCCCCTTGTCGAGCCCGACCGACTCGGCGAGCTCGTCGGTGACCGGCTGGATGCGCGCGCCGATCCAGCCGCGCTCCACCTTTCCGGTGGCCTTGAGCTGGTCGATGATCGGCCGCGCCACCGAGGCGGGAACCGCAAACCCGATCCCGATCGACCCGCCCGACGGCGAATAGATCGCGGTGTTGATGCCGATCACCTTGCCGGAGAGATCGAACATCGGCCCGCCGGAATTGCCTCGGTTGATCGACGCATCGGTCTGCAGATAGTCGATATAGGGGCCGGAGTGGATGTCGCGCGCGGTCGCCGAGATGATGCCGGCGGTCACGGTGCCGCCGAGCCCGAACGGGTTGCCGATCGCCAGCACCCAATCGCCGACCTTGGTCTTGGTCGAGTCCCCCCAACTCGCGGCCGGAAGCGGCGATTTCGGATCGACCTTCAAGAGCGCGAGGTCGGTGATCGAATCACGGCCGACGACCTTGGCCTGGTAGGACGTATCGTCGCTGAGCGTCACCGTGATCTGTTCGGCATTGGCAATTACGTGGTTGTTGGTGACGACCAGACCCGACGGATCGATGATGAAGCCCGAGCCGAGCGAGGCGGCGCGCGGCCCGTTGGGCCCGTTCTTGTCGCCGAAGAAATCGCGGAAGAAATCGTCGAGCGAGTTTTCGGCCGAGGGGGGCTGCGCCTCGGGGGCTTTTGGCGGCGGCACGATCGCCTTTGTCGTCGAGATATTGACGACGACCCCGCTGAGCCGACCGGCGAGTTGGGAGAAGAGGTCGGCAAAGGGCGACGCCTGCTCGGCCGCGGGCAGCGTCGCCGGGGGAATGATCGGCGTGTTCGCCTGCTGCGCGCGGCCGGGGTCTGCCGTGAGCAACAGCGCCGCGATGAGGAAAACAGGGGTGAGGTGCCGCAAAACGGGAAACCCGGTACAACGATCTCGCGCTGGTCTTTCCAGCGCTCTCGATATGAAATGGCACAGCAACGAGAAAGACGGAATAGAGAATTGATTACCCGCGACCGCCTGGCGCCGGGGGCGCTGTTGCGTCGTCTGTTCGATGCAGCGCTCCAAGCCGCGGCGCCCGAAGGCGCTCTCGCGGGCCATGTACCGCCGCCGGTCAAGGGCCGCACCGTCGTCATCGGCGCCGGCAAGGCCTCGGCGGCGATGGCGCGGGCGTTCGAATTGGCTTGGGAGGGCGAGCTTTCGGGCCTCGTCGTGACCCGGCGCGGCCACGCCGTCCCGTGCGACCGCATCGAGATCGTCGAGGCGAGCCATCCGGTACCCGACGCCGCCGGCGAGGACGCCGCGCGCCGCATCCTCGCGCTCGCCGCCGGGCTCGGCGCCGACGACCAGCTCGTGTGCCTCATGTCGGGTGGTGGCTCGGCCCTTCTGGCGCTCCCGGCGCCGGGCCTCACCCTCGCCGACAAGCAGGCGGTGACGCGGGCCCTCCTCCGCTCCGGCGCGACGATCGGCGAGATCAACACGGTGCGAAAGCACCTGTCGGCGATCAAGGGCGGGCGCCTCGCCGCCGCGGCCTATCCGGCGCGGGTCGTGACATTGGCGATCTCGGACGTGCCGGGCGACGACCCGGCGGTGATCGCCTCGGGCCCGACCGTGCCCGACCCGTCGACTTTCGCCGACGCCCGCGCCGTGCTCGACAAATACGGCATCACCAAGCCGAAATCCGTCATCGCCCACCTCGCCGCCGCCGCGCACGAGACGCCGAAGCCGGACGACCCGATCTTCGCCAACACAAGCTACGAGCTCATCGCGAGCCCCCAGCAGGCGCTTACCACCGCCGCCGACGAGGCCGGCGCGCAGGGTCTCACAGCGATCGTCCTAAGCGACCGCATCGAGGGCGAGTCGCGCGATGTAGCGCTCGTCCACGCCGCGCTCGCCCAGCAGATCCGCGCCGGCCAGTTCCGTGTCCGGGACACGATCATCGGCCCGCCGGCGGTGCTGCTGTCGGGCGGGGAGACCACCGTCACGGTGCGCGGCAACGGCCGCGGCGGCCGCAACAGCGAGTTCCTGCTGGCGCTGACCGCGGCACTCGCCGGCGCCCCCGGAATTGCCGCAATCGCCTGCGATACTGATGGGATCGACGGCACCGAGGACAATGCCGGGGCGATCATGTATCCCGACACGATCAAGCGGGCCGAGGCGGCGGGGGTGTCGCTGAAGGACGCGCTGGGTCAGAACGACGGATACGGGTTCTTCGCCGCCCTCGGCGATCTCGTCGTCACCGGCCCGACGCTGACGAACGTGAACGATTTCCGCGCCGTTTTCGTTTTCTGAACCGGTGTGAGGCGGCAGAAAGAAGAGCAATGCGCCGGCAACGCAGCCCCAAGATCGTCGCGACGTTAGGCCCCGCCAGTTCGAGCCCGGAACGGATCCGCGCCCTGTTCGACGCCGGGGTCGACGTGTTCCGGCTCAATTTCAGCCACGGCAACCACGACGACCATCACGCAAGGTTCGAGGCGATCCGCCAGGCCGAGGCCGAATCCGGCCGCCCGATCGGCATCCTCGCCGACATGCAGGGGCCGAAATTGCGGCTCGGCGACTTTGCCAAGGGCAAGATTACGCTGAAGGAAGGGGCGAAATTCCGCCTCGACCTGACCGACGAGCCGGGCGACCAGCATCGCGCGCCTCTGCCCCACCCCGAAATCTTTGCCGTGATCGAAAAAGGCACCGAGCTCCTCATCGACGACGGCAAAGTGCGGCTCAGGGTCACGAAGAACGGCGACGGCTACGCCGATACCGAATGCCTCGTCGGCGGCACCCTGTCGAACCACAAGGGCATCAACCTGCCCAACGTGATCCTGCCGCTCTCGGCCGTCACCGAGAAGGACCGAGCCGACATCGCTTTTGCCCTGCAGCAGGGCGCCGACTGGATCGCGCTCTCCTTTGTCCAGCGCCCCGAGGACGTCGCCGAGGGACGGAAGGAGATCGGCAAGGCCGCCGGGCTGATGGTCAAGCTCGAAAAACCGTCGGCGATCGGGCGGCTCGACGAGATCATCGACTTGTCGGACGCGCTGATGGTGGCGCGCGGCGATCTCGGCGTCGAGATGCCGCCCGAGGACGTGCCGACCGTGCAGCGCCGCATCGTCCATGCCTGCCGGCTCGCCGGGAAACCGGTCGTGGTCGCGACCCAGATGCTCGAATCGATGGTCTCGGCCCCGACCCCGACCCGCGCCGAGGCGTCGGACGTCGCCACCGCCGTCTACGAGGGCGCCGACGCCGTCATGCTGTCGGCGGAGACCGCGGTCGGCGAATACCCGATCGAGGCGGTGTCGATCATGGACCGCATCGCCCGCCGCGTCGAAGCCGACCCCTTGTATTTCACGACGCTCGAGGCCGAGCGCTTCGCCCACGAGGACACCAATTCCGACGCGATCAGCGCCGCCGCCTGCCAGGTGGCGGCGCAGGTCGGGGCGGCGGCGATCGTATCTTTCACAAGCTCCGGCGCAACTGCGCTGCGCGCCGCGCGCGAGCGGCCGTCGGCACCGAT
The DNA here is from genome assembly GCA_036489765.1 of Allostellaceae bacterium. GTDB lineage: Bacteria > Pseudomonadota > Alphaproteobacteria > ATCC43930 > CGMCC-115725 > DATARH01. The sequence goes on from DASXFE010000052.1 coordinate 5,942, forward strand.
CCTGGCGATGACCCCGAACCTCGGCACCGCCCGGCGTCTCGCGCTGTTATGGGGCGCCCATTGCGTCCACAGCCAGGATATCCGCGGGTTTCAGGACATGGTGCAAAAGGCCGTCCGCGCCGCCCACCGCGAGGGCATGGCCAAACCCGGCCAGCGCCTCGTCATCACCGCCGGCGTCCCGTTCGGCACTCCGGGCGCCACCAACATCCTGCGCATCGCCTGGGTGGACCGGTGAGGCCCTCAGACATCGACCCCGAAAGCCGCTGCCGCCTGCCCCTGCCGAAGCGGGAGGAGCTGGACGAGGCCGCACAGGCGACCTACGACCGCCTCGCGGCGCCGGGCGGCGGCGGCAACCTCCGCGGGCTGCACGGCCCCGGCGGCATTCAGCTCCACAGCCCCGAGCTCGCCCGCCGCTCCCGCCCGGTCAACCACTACCTGCGCTTCGAAAGCGGCCTCCCCGGCCGGGTCCGCGAGCTCGCCATCCTCGTCACCGCCCGCGCCCACGACAGCCAATTCGAATGGGCCGCGCACGAGACGGAAGCGTTGAAGGAAGGGGTCCCCGCCGAAACGGTCGAAGCGGTGCGGTATCGCCGAGGCATCTACGGCCTCGCCGACGGAGACGCGATCGTCATCTCCCTCGGGCGAGAGATTTTCGAACACCGCAAGGTGTCGCCGGAAACCTTTGCCCGCGCCCTCGGCCATTTCGGCCGCACCGGCCTCGTCAACCTCGTCGCGCTGATGGGCAACTACGCCGCGACCGCCGCGCTCCTCACGGCATTCGACATGCAACTCGACGACGGGGTCGAACCGCCGCTGCGTTGAAAACTTACCCCTCGCCCGCAATGCCGGCGAGGGGACCCTGTCAGATACCCCACCCAATCCAATCGCAGAGGGCGCGGCCCATCACGAGTTCGAGGTCCCTGCCCTTGAGCCACGGCAGCTCCTCGGTGAACATCGTCACGCATTCTTTCCATGAACACGGCATGCGGGTGATGTCGGTCCCCCAGAAGCAACGCGTAGGACCGAAGGCGTCGAAGATCTGCTTCAGATAGCCGTGGATGTTGGAGAACGGGTAGGGTTGGCTTGAATTCCCCGGCGCGCCCGACAGCTTGACCGCGATGTTCGGGTACTGCGCCAAGGTCAGGAGCTCCGACAGGTTGGCGAAGGCGGCGTCGTCCTTGCTGCCGGCGGGGCGGCCCATATGGTCGATGATCAGCTTTGTGTCGGGATGCGCCATCGCGATCGGCGCCAGCGCCGGCAGGAACGCCCCGGCGGCAAGCCCGACCGGCAATCCGGCCTTCGCCGCTGCGGGCCACAGCCAATCCATCGTCCCGTCGCTGGGCCACGAGCGCTGATGCGGCTGCATGAACGTGAAGCGCAGCCCGAGCATCCCCGGTTGGTCCTTCCAGTGCTCGACGAGGCCGCGGCTCTCCGGCTTGTCGAGCGGGAAATGGCCAAGGATCGCGAGCCGGTTCGGATACTTCCGCGCCGCCTCGATCGCGACCTGGTTCGCATTCGGATCCCAGCCCGGCGGGTGGATCACGGCGGCGTCGACCCCGGCCGCATCCATGTCGCGCAGCACCTCCTCGGCGCTGTACGACGACACCTGCCGATGCGCCGGGTTCGGCGTCCCCTGGCCCCAGATGTGGATTTGCGAATCGACGATCAGCATGGGGGATCCTCCTCAAAGCAACGGCCGGGACTGGCCCGGCCGTTGTCCGATAGTTCAACCGCCAACGTCAGTTGAGGCCGTAGAGCTTCACGACGTTGTCATGGACGATCTTTTTCTGCGTCGCGTCCGAGAACCAGGAGAGGTTCTGCTCGAGGGTCGCGCGGCTGTTCGGCCAGATGCAGTCGGGGTGCGGATAATCAGCGCCCCAGATGATGTTGTCTTCGCCGATCAGCGGGACGATCGGTTCCAGATACTTGTCCTGCTGATAGGTGACGTAGCCCTGGCGCCGGAAATAATCCGACGGCTTCATCTTGAAGCCGAGGCTGCGGGCGCGGTCGTGATACTCGGTGTCGCAGCGATCGAAGACGTAGGGCAGCCACGTCACGCCGCTCTCGCCGAGGACGAAGTTGAAGTCCGGATACTTCTCACAGGCGCCCGAGGCGAGGATCGAGGCCAGCACCTCCATCGTGTCGAGCTGGAACAGCGTCGAGCGGACGAGGCGCCACTGGGTGAACACCTCCTTTTCCATCTCGGGCGTGTCGGGCGCGCGCACGGCCTTGAACCCGGTCGAATGGAACGAGATCGGGAATTTGCACTCGGCCGAGGCCTCCCACAGCGCAAACCAGTCGGGGTGGTAGAGCGGCGGGGTCATGCGCTTGAAGGCGAGGTCGCCGCCTTTCAATCCCATCTTGGCGCAGCGCCGCACTTCCGCGGCCGCGGCCTTCGGGTCGGTGTTGGGGATGATCGCCAGCGGGAACACGCGGTTCGAATCGGAGCGCTTGGCGAAATCCGCGACCCAGTCGTTGTAGCGCTGGTTGACCCAGATGCGCAGATCGGCGTCGTCGATCAGGTCGTTGACCATCAGGCAGCCGTAGATAATCTCCTTGGCGAGCCCGTCGCGGTCGAGATCGGCGATGCGCAGTTCCGGGGTGGTGGGACGCGAGACGCCGCCCGGGAACGAGTTCCACTCGAAGCCGAGCTCCTGCATCTCGTCGATGTGGTCGAACGAGCCCTTGGTGTACGGCAGAAAGCCCGGCCCGACGCCGTTCCACATGCCGCGGTCCTTGTCGTCGACGAACCAGTGCTGGCCGTCGTTCCGCTCCTCGACGCGCGGCGCCATCTTTTTCCACTTCTGCGGCGTCTGCGACGACCACAGATCGGTCGGGCAATAAGTGAGGTCGATGTGGTTGTCGCCGGAAATGAGCGTGTGGTGCAGCATGCGAAGCGCTCCTTCGAGGGCAGATCGTAGCGCTATCGTATTATCGCGCGGCGCGCTTGGCCAATCGAAATGACGGAATACGCCTATGCGGGAAAGAAGGGCGCGCGGAAACAAGAACGCGCGACCTATCGGGAATGGTCTTGTTCGGCCATATTCTCGGCCTGGCGCCTCAGCTATCGAGCGGGGGGCGCTCATCGCGGCAGCAGAGCATCCCGCTGGACCAGTCCAAGACCACGGCCTTTCCGCCGAGTCCCGATCCCGGAGCGCGCCCCCTATCCGAGCGCTTTCGTCTCGCACGACGTGGATCAGCGCACCTGGCCGAAGCGATTACGCTCGGGTTGGTCATGACCGTCTTCGCCTGTCTGCCGGTTGATTGGGCCTCGGCGCTGGGCGGCTATGTCGGCCGGAAAATCGGTCCCCGAACCGGAGCGTCACGGCGCGTCATCATCAGTCTCCGGCGCGCCATGCCCGAAAATGGCGAAACCGAGAACCGGCGCATTCTTATGGGCATGTGGGACAATCTTGGCCGAGCTGCGGCGGAATATCCCCATCTCGCCTGGATTTGCGCCGAACGATCCCGCCGGGTCGAACTCGTCAACGGTGAAGCCGTGACGCGCCTGTTGCACAGCAACGAGCCCGCCATCTTCTTTGGCGGTCACTTCGCCAACTGGGAAGTGGGCCCGTCGATGATCCATCGCATGATGGGCAAGTCGCTGGTTTCGGTTTTCCGCGCTCCGAACAATCCCTGGACCGCCCGATTGTTGCGGCACTGGCTGCCCCCGCGCCGCACGGTCGCCAAAGGCCGCGCCGGCGGGCGGGCGTTGCTGGGCCACCTTCGCGGGGGCGGCCATCTCGCCATGCTCGTCGACCAGAAGATGAACGACGGCATCGCCGTACCTTTCTTCGGCCGGGACGCCATGACGGCTCCCGCCATCGCGCGCTTCAGCTCTCGTTTCCATTGTCCGATCGTGCCGATCCGGGTCGAGCGCCTCGAGGGCGCCCGGTTTCGCTTCACGGTCCAGCCGCCGATCGACATCGCGGACACGGACGACGCGACCGCCGATGTGCTCGCGCGGATGACCCGCATCAACGCAGAAGTCGAAAGCTGGGTCCGAGCCTGCCCCGAGCAATGGCTCTGGATTCATCGGCGATGGCCGGATTAGGCACGCTTTTTCACGACGGATCCGAAAATCGACCGGTTTGGTACACTCCTGGTGCGGCGCGGCAGAGCGACGTGAAGGGAGCACACGGCATGGCACCGGAAACCACCGAGCTGAACATCCGCGGCGTCACGGTGCGTCTCCACCGCGCCGGCGGCGGCCCCACGGTTTTGTTCCTGCACGGGGCCGGCGGGGTGCCGCAGTGGCTGCCGTTTTTCGATGCGCTCGCCGAGCGGTGCACGGTGCTGGTGCCGGAGCATCCGGGGTTTGGCGGGTCGGATGATCCGGCTTGGATCTCTTCGATGCCGGATCTGGCGATGTTCTACCTCGACCTCGTCGAGGAGGCGGGGCTCGACGGCATCCACCTGATCGGAAATTCGCTCGGCGGGTGGCTGGCAGCGGAGATTCTGGTGCGCGACCGCTCGCGCTTCCGCAGCCTCGTGCAGCTCGCGCCGGCGGGCATCCGCGTCAGGGGCGTGCCGTGCGGCGATAATTTCATCTGGGGGCCGGAAGAGGCGATCCGCAACCTCTATCACGACCGGGCTTTCGCCGACCGCATCCTCTCCCTGACGCCGAGCGAGGCGCAGCTCGACGTGATGCTGCACAACCGCTTCACGGTCGCGAAATTCGGCTGGCAGCCGCGCTGGTACGACCCCGACCTGGAAAAATGGCTGCACCGGATCAAATTGCCGGCGCTCGTCGTCTGGGGCGACGACGACAAGATCATGCCGCCTGCCAACGCCGCGCTCTGGCGCGAGCGATTACCCGACGCGCGGGTCGTGACGATCGAGAAATGTGGGCACCTGCCGCATGTCGAGCACGCCTCCATGGTCGCCCGGCACGTCATCGATTTCATCGAGGGGGTGCGGCGATGAAGCTCGTCTCGTTCCACCTGATGCCGTATCGCCCGCTCGACCTGGCCGAGGCGGCGAAGCACCGCTCGGCCTGGGTCGTGCTGCCCAACAACCTCTACGACCCGGTGAAAGGCGCCGAAGAGTACGAACGCCACATCGCCGCGCTCGCCTATTCGGAGCAGCTCGGCTTCGACGCGATCGGGGTGAATGAGCACCACCAGACCGCCTACGGGCTGATGCCGGCGCCGAATTTGATCGCCAGCGCGCTCATCCAGCGCACCAAGCGGGTCGAGATCGCGATCCTCGGCCGCGCGCTGCCGCTGGTGAACAACCCGATCTACATCGCGGAGGAATTCGCGATGCTCGACAATCTGTCGAAGGGCCGGATCATCGCCGGGTTCGTCCGCGGGATCGGGTCGGAATACCATTCGTCCGGGGTCAACCCGTATTTCTCGCACGCGCGGTTCCACGAGGCGCACGACCTGATCATCCGCGCCTGGACCGAGCCGGGCCCGTTCGCGTTCGACGGCGACCATTTTAGCCTGCGTTACGTCAACCTCTGGCCCCGCCCCTACCAGCGGCCGCACCCGCCGGTGTGGATCCCCTCGCAGGGATCGAGCGAAACGGTCGCCTGGGCCTCGCACCCCGACCGGAAATACCCGTTCCTCGTCACGTTCTCGTCGGCCGACCTCGTCGCGCGCTATCACACGACCTACCGCGAGAAGGCACGCGAATACGGCTACGAAGCGGCGTCGGGGCAGCTTGGCTGGGCCTGCCCGATCTATGTCGCCGACACCGACGAGCGCGCGATGGCCGAAGCCGGGCACGCGGTCGAGACGCTCTTCAACGACTTCCTGCGCCAGACCTTCGAGATGCTGATGCCGCCCGGCTACACGTCGATGGGCTCGATGAAGAACTTCATCCAGATGCGCCGCGCGCTCGGCAACACCGGCGGACGGATGACCGCGCAAGGCCTCGTCGACAGCGGCACGGCGCTTATCGGCAGCCCCAAGACCGTGCTCGCCGGAATCAACCGGATGCGCGAGCGCACCGGCTTCGGCATCCTCGTCTGCCTCCTCCAGTTCGGCGTCCTCAACGACGAGCTCACCCGCCGCAACATGGACATGTTCGCCGCCGAGGTGATGCCGCACCTGAGGGATTGAAGCCGAAGTTCCCCTCTGAGAGGGCTTGTACAGCGGCTGGCTTCCTGGGCTACAGTAAGCGGCAATACGCCGCACCTAAGCGGCCAACCGACAGGGAGGGTCGCGATGAGCACGTTTGGGTCAATGAGCCGTCTTTCCCGCCGCGAAGTGCTCGCCGGCGCCGCGGCGCTCGGGGCGGCCGCCGGGGCGCCGGTGCGGCTCTTGGCGGCGGAGGCGGATACGCTGACCTGGGGCGTCCATATCTCGCTCGCGCCGGTCTGGTTCGACCCCGCCGAGGTGTCTGGCCTCATCACGCCGTTCCTCGCGCTCTACGCGCTGCACGACGCGATGGTAAAGCCGATGCCGGGCCAGGGTCTCGCGCCGAGCCTTGCCGAGTCGGTGACCGCGTCCGAGGACGGGCTCACCTACGATTTCGTCCTCCGCAAAAATGCCAAGTTCCACAATGGCGACCCGGTGACCGCCGAGGACGTCAAATATTCGTTCGACCGCTATCACGGCGCCGCCAACGACATGATCAAGGGCCGCATTGCCGCGGTGGAAACCCCGGACCCGCAGCACGTGCGGTTCAAATTGAAGAACCCGTGGCCGGATTTCCTCACGTTTTACGCGACGGCGAGCGCAGCCGGGTGGATCGTGCCGAAGAAGTACGTCGAGAAGGTCGGCGCCGACGAGTTCAAGAAGGCGCCCGTCGGGGCGGGTCCGTACAAATTCGTCTCGTTCAAGCCCGGCCTCGAGCTGGTGCTGGAGGCATTCCCCGGTTACTGGCGCAAGGCGCCGGCGGCGAAGCGCCTCGTCTGGAAGGTGATCCCGGACGAGACGACGCGGCTCGCGGCTCTGAAGCGCGGCGAGGTCGACATCGCCTATTCGATCCGCGGCGAGCTCGCCGAGGAGCTGCGCAGCACGAAAGGCCTGTCGCTGAAGCCGGCGGTCGTGCAGGGCACGTTCTGCATCTATTTCCCGGACCAGTTCGACCCGAAATCGCCATGGCACGACCAGCGCGTGCGCAAGGCGGCGAGCCTCGCGATCGACTGCAAGGGCTCGAACGAGGCGCTGACGCTCGGCTATTCGCTCGTCTCGGGAAATCCGATCGTGCCCGATTTCTACGATTATTTCTGGCAGCCCCCGGCCCCGGTCTACGACCCGGCGGCGGCGAAAAAGCTGCTCGCCGAGGCTGGCTTCCCGAACGGGTTCGACGCCGGCGACTATTACTGCGATTCGTCCTACGCGAATATCGGCGAGGTGGTGGTCGACAATCTCGGGACGGTCGGGATCCGCTCGAAGCTCCGGCCGATCGAGCGCGCCGCCTTTGTCCAGGGCTACGCGGCGAAGCAGTACAAGAACATCATCCAGGCCGGTCCGGGCGCGTTCGGCAACGCCGCGACGCGGATGGAGATGCACGTCGTCAAAGGCGGCATCTTCGCCTACGGCACCTACCCGGACATGGACGAGCTCTATCAGCAGCAGGCGGTCGAGCTCGACAAGGCGAAGCGCACCGCACTCCTCCACAAGATGCAGCAGCTCATCTACGAGCGGACGATCTTCGCCCCGATCTGGCAGCTCGCCTTCCTCAACGGCACCGGCCCACGGGTCGCCGAGTCGAGCTTCGGCAAGATCGCCGGCTTCCCTTACACCGCCCCCTACGAAGACATCGCGATCAAGCCGGCCTGACCAGCTGTCATTGCGAGGAGCGAAGCGACGCGGCAATCTCGGGCCGTAGGAGACGCCTCCGATCGAGATTGCCGCGCCGCCTGCGGCTCCTCGCAATGATGGTGACAGACGCCATGCCGCATCCGATCGTCGCCCTCGCCCGCCACGGCGAGACCGAGTGGAGCCTGTCGGGCCAGCACACCGGCCTCACCGACCTGCCGCTGACCGCGAACGGCGAAGAGCAGGCGCGAAGGCTCGGCACGCGCCTCGTGGGCATGAATTTCGCGCGGGTGCTGACGAGCCCCCTGCAACGCGCCGCCCGCACCTGCGCGCTCGCCGGGTTTGGTGCCGTCGCGGAAACCGACCCCGATCTCGTCGAATGGGATTACGGCGAATACGAGGGCATCCGCACCGCCGAGATCCTGCGCACCAGCCCGGGTTGGCAGCTCTTCCGCGACGGCTGCCCCGGCGGTGAATCCCCGGCGCAGACCGGCGCGCGAGCCGACCGCATCATCGCGCGCCTCCGCGCCGCCGAGGGCGACACCCTCGTCTTTTCGAGCGGCCATTTTTCGCGCGTCTTCGCCGCCCGCTGGCTCGGCCTCCCACCCGGCGGCGGCACCTATTTCATCCTCAACACCGCGAGCCTGAGCCTCCTCGGCTACGAACACGACCTGACCGAGCCCGCCATCCGCCTGTGGAACGACACGGGGCACATCGAGAGCTGAAGCCGCGCAAGGGCCCGCTGGCGGCGATGATTGCCATCCTCGGATTTGGTCCTATATTCGTCACGGGCGAGCGGGGAGCATACGGATCGTGAGTTTGACGCACCGGGTTCGGGCGATCGCGGGCAACGCTGGCGCAGTGGCGGGGGTGAGCCCATCGGCAATATCGGGTTTCCTCGCCCGCTTCCTGCGTTCGTTCAACATCTGGTTCTGGGCGATCGTCGGGGTGCCGACGCTTCTGGGCGCCGTGTACTTCTTCGGAATCGCGTCCAACCAATATCTGACCGAGGCGCAATTCATCGTCAAAGGGCCGACCAAAACGCCGGTCGGGGCGATCGCCTCGCTGTTCAGCGGCGCCGCCGGGGCAGCCGGCGACAACGACACCCAGGTCGTGCGCGAGTTCATCCTGTCGCGCGACGCGGTGAAAAAGCTCGAGCAGCAGGATGATCTGCGCGCGCTCTTGAGCCGGCCCGAGGGGGATTTCCTGACCCGTTATCCCGGGCTCAGCTTCTGGCGGCGTGATTTCGAGGCGCTGTACAAGACCTATGGGCGTTTCGTCAGCGTCGATATCGACAGCGCGAGCGGCATCGCCACGCTAGACGTCAAGGCCTACCGGCCCGAGGACGCGCAGCGGATCGCCACCGCGCTCCTCCACGACAGCGAGCAGCTCGTCAACGACCTCAACGAGCGGGCCCGCAACGACGCGCTCAAGACCTTTCAGCAGGAGGTGGACAAGGACGAGGCGCACCTCGACCAGATCCAGAACGAGCTGACGAAGTACCGGGTCAAGGCCAACATGCTTCAGCCGGAGGCTGAGGCGAAGGGACCGCTCACCCTCCTCGGCGACCTCAACAAGGAAGAGGCCGCGGCCAAGGCACAGCTTGCCGATGCGCTAAGGAACGCGCCGAAAAGCCCGCAGGTCGGCCTCCTCAGGACGCGCCTCACCTCGCTCGACAAGCTGATCGCCGAGGAACGCAGCAAGCTCACCGGCGGCGGCAACTCGGTCGCGACCGCCTCGACCGAATACGAGCGGCTCGACCTTCAGCGCCAGATGGGCGAAAAGCTCGTCGCCTCGGCCGTCGCCGCACGCGAGCAGGCACGCCTGGAAGCGCAGCGCCAGCAGCTCTATCTCGAGACGATCGCCCAGCCCAATCTCGCCGACTACCCGCTCTATCCGAAGCGGGCGGTCTCATTCATAACCCTGGTGGCGTGCTGTCTGCTCGGCTACGCCATCGTGTGGCTTCTGCTCGCAGGCGTCAAAGAGCACGCCCGGGCCTGATCCTCGGGCCGGGCGCTACAGTCACATCACCTCTATGTGTTCGCGGACATTGCGCATCAGCCAGAGCCCGATGGCCGTCAAGACCAGGAGGATGTAGCTGAGGTAGAGAGGGTACTGATAGGTCGGAATCATATTGCCGTACAGCCCCCCCCGAATGATCTCGTAAGCCAAAAGTGCCGGGTTGACGGTCAAGGCCATGTCGCGCAACCCCGGCGGCAGCCAGTACGACATATACGGAAAGCCGCTTATCATGATGTAGACATAGGAAATGGGGGGCCAGATGTGCTCCACCATCTCGCTCCGTTCCGACACTGCCGCGACGATCAAGGCGATCGCCAGGGCCCACCAAGCCATGAGAAAGAAGCCCAAAAGCATCAGCGGGAAATCGTACGGCAAATCGAGAATCCCCGCGGCGCAGAATACGATGAAGGAAAATGCGGTTGAGGCCGCATTTCCTATCGCCTCGAGACCGCAGCGGCCGATAAATATATCCAACGGCGTGATGGCGCTGTGGTACAGGAGTGCGGAATTGGAGCGCACAACGTGCATGGCCATTCCGGTAACATGCCGGAAGACCAGCAGCCCCATGTAACCCGTCCACAGGAAAGGGAACATGGGCAGCCCATTCTCGCTGCTTGGACGAATCACATGCCACAACGTGAGTACTGGAACGGCGAAAATTAACGGCTCAAAGAATAGCCACGCAAACCCCAGGTTGCGCCGCCCCCAGCGCGTTTGCACTTCTCGCATGAATATGGCGGTCAATACTCGACCCTGGTTCGCAAACGAGTTCTGTGACATCAGCTTCTCTTCGCACCCACATCCGCTATCACTGCGCCGCCGCGACCGACCGCCTCACAAGCTTCAAGAGATGAACCGTCGACGCCAAGGCCCTTGGAACCGCGTTGCCCGACCGAGCCGCGCCGGCACGAGGATGATGCTGCCCCGCGTGTGCACCCGCGAGCGCCCTTGGCACCCAAGTGCTGTGGCCTTATATCCAAACGCTGTGTCGTCGGACCGTCTGCTGGGCAAGATGATTAAGGTCACGGGGGTTTGCAAGGACTACCACTCGGAGACGCGCGGGCGCTGGCGGCGCGTGCTGAACGATATTTCGCTGACGGTGGCGCGCGGTGAGAAGATCGCGCTCCTGGGGCGCAACGGGGCCGGAAAGTCGACGCTGATCAGGCTGATCTCCGGGATCGAGATGCCGACCGCGGGGAAGATCGAGCGAACGATGTCGGTGTCGTGGCCGGTCGGGCTCGAAGGGGGGATCGGCGGCAGCATGACCGGCAACGACAACGTCCGATTCATCGCGCGCGTCTACAACAAGCCGTTCGCGGAGGTTCGCGATTTCGTCGACGATTTCGCCGAGCTTGGGCGCTTCATGTCGGAACCGGTGCGCACCTATTCGACCGGCATGCGGGGGCGCCTCAATTTCGCGCTCTCGTTCGCCGTCGATTTCGACTGCTACCTGATCGACGAGGTCATCGCCGCCGGCGACGCCCGGTTCCAGGAGCGGTCGCGGTACGAAGTATTCGAAAGGCGGGCCGACCGCAGCATGATCCTCGCTTCGCACATCCCCGATATCGTCAAGCATTACTGCTCGAAGGCACTGATCATTCATCACGGCCGAGCCAAGATGTTCGATGATCTCGATCTCGCCGCCGAAATTTACCATGCGTTGTAGACGGCGTTGGCGGCCGTCTGCGCTCCGGGATCGTGGCGGTCTCAAAGGGCATCCTGCCCTTTGCCGATGTTCGGCGCTTCACGCATCGTCAAGCGGCTCGACATTGACCCCGGCGTACAACCGACCACACCAGTTGTCGGCCATAAAATCAAAATTAATGGGCTCACCTTCGGTGACGGAAGCCTTAAGCGTCGTCCTGTTCGAGCGATAGTAGGGATGGACCGACTCGCTCAGTAAGCGATGGTTCTTTGAAATTCTTACGGTGTAGGAGTGCGCGCGGTCGCCCTCGAATATTCGCGTGGCGCATCTGATGCGGACATTGCCCGAACGGCGCGCGCTGTATGTCAGGCGCACGACCGAACCCGGCCGGGGACTGACCCAACTCCACCCGATTTCCGAGCTGTCGGGGGCTTTCCACGCTTTCCCGTTCGAGGTGTCGGCCATCGGGACGAAAGCATCGGTGCCCGCTGCGCGCCACAGATAGCGCCACCCTCCTTCATTCGGCTGGGCCAGTGAGAATTCCGCGGCGTTTTGGACCGGAAAATCGTTGATGTCGGTTGCCGGCACGCTCGGGTCGACGATGCCCAGATGTTCGTCGATCGACTCCGCGCGCCGTCGCCCTCCGACAACCGCGACCCCTTGGAGCTCCATTCCGAGCGTGTTGTACGCCAGAGCCTCGATCATGCGATGAGGTTCGAGCAGTTCCGACCGGTCGCGTCCGAACACATCCGAGAGCGTCAAATCGGGCGTGTCTTCCCGCGTGGTGGTGCCTATCTCGCACAGCGTCAGCCCCGCAGCCGCAAAGACGCATTGGAGTGACCGGGGCGTAAAATAGTGGATGTGCCCAGGATATTGCAGCCAGTGATAATCGTACCAGGATCGGGCCCGCGCACCCTGATAAAGCCCATTCGGCACGCGCACCCATACGACGCCGTCAGCCGGAAGTCTCGCCGCAATCTCCTTGAGGACACTTACTGGATTGCGAAAATGCTCCAGGACGTGGGACATCATAAACATATCGATCCGCTCGTCCGGCCGCGCCGCCAAGAACTCACTCAGCGATTGACAGGACAACGCATCATTTCCGAGCGAGCGGCCAACGCGGATCGCGTCGCCCGACAGGTCCGAGCCGGTCGCATTGGCGCCGGCGCGGCGCAGATGATGGACCAGGATGCCGACGCCGCAGCCGATGTCATGAATACGCGGCGATCGGGACGCATTGCCGTACTTTTTCCAGCACGACAAAATATTATCCGTCCACGTTGACCAAGCCCCTTCGCCGTATTCGCGCCTCGCCATCGGCTCGAGCGGAATCTCATTCCAGTACGAATCGGCATAATATTCAGCAAGAAATTCCGGCTCCGGCACCGGATCAAATCGTAGATATCCACAACCCGTGCACTTCACGAGCGAGGCTTTACGGCTTCGGTACTGCATCGTCACAGGAAACGAATTCTGCAGATAGGGCTCCAAAGCGCAGCCGCAGAAATGCCCCTCACACTCGCTCACAAGCCGCTCCCGTCATAAGAACCCCGCAGGCTCAAGATTGCCACGTTTTGCCGTCATTCGGGCCGGAACCTTCCCGAGTGACGATGCCGACAAAGCTCCGACCGTGAGCCAATCTCCTGGCATGCACGCCCGATCTCTGCTCGTCGGATCGGGTGGCGTTCCGTCGCCAGCTCATAAACGCCCCGTTTCAGGCCTCGGGCCACCGGCATCCTAGGCCCCCGCTCAGCCATCGACAGCGGCTACGATCAGATGATCGCAGGGCGTTCGAAACCCCTTGCGAAACACGGAGAGTTCGTCCATGAATCGGTCCCAATGACGCTGTATCTCTTATGCTTTAGTGAAAGAAACTAGACGCAAGAATAGCTTCTCGACAACAGAAGACGAAAGCGGAATTTTTGAGACTCGGCATTTCTGGGAATTTTGAGACTCGGCATTTCTGAATCGCCAATATCCGAACCCTTGAAATTTCCCCGAGACGATGTACCACCATCCGTTCCCCAGGTATTTTGCCCTTAGCACACCATAGAAACGTCGACAGATCTGGTAATAAAGTACTTGAAGCTCCAAAACTCATATCAAAGCTCGAAATTCGCAGAGCGCAGCGCGCGGCGCGCCATCGCCCGCAACCCCTCGGAAGTCGCCGCCCACATCAAGCTCAGCCTCATTCTGAGACAGCGTTCCGACGTCGCCGCCATCGGGGATTACGCCGGGTCGATCGAGACCATCATCGACCAGGAGGGCGCCAACGGCACGGCGGTCCCCGAGCTCGCGAAGGTCGTCGCCGATTTGAGGCAGCACCTCGGCGACCACTCGCGGGCGCTCGGAAAGTGGCACCATGCCGCCTCGCATTACCACTATGCCCTCAAACGGGACCCCAGCCGCGCGCCGATCTGGATCCAATACGGCCACGCGCTGAAGGAGAGCGGCAGGGCGGCAGACGCCGAAACCGCCTATCGCAAGGCCATCGAGATCAATCCGGAGGATGGCGATGCCTATCTGCAGCTCGCCCGCACGCTGAAGCTGCAGGGCAAGGGCGGGTTTGTCGAAAACCTGCTCATGGCCTGCCGCGTGTCGCCGCCCGGCAGCACGCTCCACCAGAGCGCCACGGAAGATCTGGCGGCCGCCGGCTACTCCGAGAACGGAATGCAGCCGGCGCCCGGCTTCGACGCGCCGGCGGATGGCGGCGATACCGGCACGAATGCCGGCTTTTTCAACTTCGCCAACGCGGTTCGCGGACAGTTTGTCGCCGCGCTGATGGACGACGCGGTCGCGGCGCCGCGACCGGAACCCGAACCGCCGCCACCCGAGATCGTCGAACCGAGGGCCAGCGAGCTGGCCGATCGCCTCGACAGGATCTCGGCAAAGCTCAGCGAGCAGGAAATCAGCGTGGCCGCTCGGCTGGACTCGCTGGAGGTGGCGGCGAGAAACATCGAGGAGGCCCTTGCCGCCCGCTGCGCCGAGATCGTGGCAGCATCCTCGCGCGCGCTTCAGGAGACGCTGCTCGCGCAGATCTCCGCGGCGATGCAGCCGCTGGCAGGGTTGGTCCGGGATCAGCAGCAACAGGTCGAGACGACCGATGCGCTTCGCGGCGACCTCCTGGGAATGGAGCAGTCGCTCGAAACCTTTGCCACCCGGTCCGAGATGACGAGCTCCACGGCGGAGATGTCGCGGACATGGCATGCGGATGTCGTGCGCCTCACGGAGACGATCGACGCGCGCTTATCGGCGCTCCGCGAGGAACTGATCGACCAGTTCTCCGCGATCAAGCGGCCTGTGGAACAGGCGCTCGCTTCCGATCGGGGGGCAGACCGGCAGCAGGTGGACGCGATCCAGGCGTCACTGGCGGAGGTCGGGACGCAGTTGCCGCATCGGCTCATCGACTTCTTGGACAGCCGGCTCCGCACCAACCACAACCGCCTCCTCGACGAGTTTGTAAAGGTCAAACAGCCGCTTGAGGCGCTGATCGACAGCCAGCGCGCGCAGGCCGAACGGATCAATGCCCGCGTTCGCGAATTTCATGAGGAGCTGCTCGACCAGTTTTACTCGATCAAGCGTCCCATCGAGACGGTGGCCGGGGCTCAGCGCACCCAGACACAGCGGGCCGACGCGATCCAGGCGTCGCTGGCCGAGGTCGAAGCGCAGTTGCCGTATCAGCTCAACAATATATTGGACCGCCGCCTCGTGGCGTTGCGCGAGGAATTGCACGCCCATTTTGCGGCGTTGCCGGAGCTGGGCGCCGCGCTGAAGCTGCTGCAGCCGCATCTCGAGAGCGTCTTCACGGGACAGGCGCGGTACGAGGGCGCGATCGACGCGTTCGAACAGGGCCAGACAAGCAAGTTTGCCGAGGTTCGTGCGGCCCTCGGCGAGACGGCGGCACGCCTCGAAGCTCAACAGGGCCGCCTTTTGGAGGTACAGAAGCAAGGCGCCGGCGAGATCGATCGGCTGCGCGGCTACGCCGAGCTCTTGGTCAATCGCCACGTCATTCCGCTGGCGAACAGCGTCGTCGCGATCAGGTCGCCCTACGGCTATGTCTTCGCGCCGGCGGAGGACGCGCAACTTGTCGCGCATATCGGCGACGGTACCCCGCACGAGCCGGGCACCAGCGCGATGATCGGGCGGATTCTGCAACCCGGCGACACCGCGATCGACGCCGGCGCCCACATCGGATTGATGACGCTGCTGATGTCACGCGCGGTCGGCCCGCAAGGCAAGGTCATCGCGATCGAGCCCGCGCCCGTGCCCCTCGCTTATCTCAAGCTGATGCTGCAGATCCAGGGCCTCACGGACATCGTGGACGTGCATTCCGTCGCGCTGTCTAACGGAATCGGCGAAGCCGAGTTGCATATCGGCACCACCGCCGGCATTTCATCGCTGCTGCCGCTTCCCAACAGCGTCGAGACGGTTAGAGTGCAGACCAGCACCCTGAACCGCCTTGTCGCTCGAGGGCGCAAGGTAGCGCTCGTCAAGATGGACATCGAGGGGATGGAGCCACAAGCCGTCGCGGGGATGCAGCGACTGGTCGCCGACAATCCGGAGATCATCGTGGTTGCCGAATTCGGTCCGAGCCATCTCGTGCGCGCCGGCATCAGCGTCGACGAATGGCTCGGCGCATTCCGTGCCATCGGTTTCGACGAGATGTACGAGATCGACGAGAACCTCGTGCAATGTCATGAGCTGCGCAGCGTCGCCGAACTGGGTTCCGTGTATTCCGTCAACCTCGTGATGGCGCGTACCGGCGCCGAGCGCCTCGCCCGGTTGCCCATACTCTGAACCTGCCTGTCTTTCGACACGCGGCCGCCCCCTTGCGCGAACCCTGGATGGCAGATCATGCGCGTAATCTTGGTGTCGACGGCTGTTCCGGTGATGTACGGCGGCGCCCGCTTCATCGTCGATTGGCTGGAACTGGTGCTCAAGCAGTACGGGCATCAGGTCGAGACGGTGTACCTGCCGGCCGTCGATCACAGCGACACCCGGTATTTCGAGCAGATGCTTAACTTCCGGTTGTGCAACCTGGCCGAGTTTGCCGACCGGATCATCACCTTCCGCCCGCCGTCGCACATGGTTCAGCACCCGTGCAAGGTGATGTGGTTCATCCATCACCTGCGGGTGTTCTACGATGTCTGGCACGTCTATCGACCGGTTCCCGATACGGCCTATTGGCGTGCCTACCGGGCGCGGCTGATGGCGGCCGACCGGGTAGCCTTGTCGGAGGCGCACCGGGTATTCACCAACTCGCTGACAGTCAGCGAGCGCGTCAAGAACTTCAACGGGGTCGACACCGAGGTGCTCTACCCTCCGCTGATGAACCCCGAGCGGTTTTACTTCGACAGCTACGGCGACGAGATCGTCTGCGTCTGCCGCTTCGAGCATCACAAGCGGCAGTATCTGCTGGCCGAGG
The DNA here is from genome assembly GCA_036489765.1 of Allostellaceae bacterium. Lineage (GTDB taxonomy): Bacteria > Pseudomonadota > Alphaproteobacteria > ATCC43930 > CGMCC-115725 > DATARH01. Next base: position 22,752 of record DASXFE010000052.1, read on the forward strand.
CGATGCGGCATGTTCGTACCCCGGTCCGCCTCAGGCTCTGCGGGGCCTCGACAGAAGCCTTGGCTCGGGTCGAGGCGGTCGCGGAGGAGATTCCCGCCGGACGGGTGACTATCGAGGCGCGCTGGATCAGCGAAGAGGAAAAGGCCGAGCGCCTGGCCTCGGCGCTGGCCATCGCCTATGTGCCGATCGAAGAGGATGGGTACGGCTATCCGGTGCTCGAGGCAGCGCACGCGCGCAAGGCCTCGATCGTCACCGATGACGGCGGGGCGGTGCGCGAGTTTGTGCGCGACGGGGTGGAGGGGTTCGTGCTGCCGCCCGACCCCAAGGCGATTGCCGAGATATTCGACCGGTTGTGGTCGGACCGTAAGCTGGCGGCGCGGTTGGGCGACGGGGCGGCGGCGCGGATCGACGAACTCGGCATCGGTTGGCCGCGCGTGGTGGAAAGATTGCTCTCGTGAAAGTACTCGTCCTCAACACGATGACGCCATTCGGGTGGGGTGGCGCCGAGGAATTGGCGTTTCACCTGACGAAAAACCTCAACGCCGCCGGGGCGGATGCCGAACAGTTCCGTATCCCGTTTCAGTGGAACCCGCCCGAGCGCCTGATCGAAAGCATGCTCTTTTTTCGCGGATTGCGGACCTGGAACGTCGATCGCATGATCGCGTTCCGCTTTCCGGCCTATCTGATGCCGCACGACAACAAGGTGCTGTGGGTGATCCACCAGTTCCGGCAGGCCTATGATTTGTGGGATGCCGGAATGAGCAATATCGAGGACTCCGAGCGCGGCCGTGAGATCCGCGCGACCATCAAGCGCGCCGACGAGATGGCGTTTGCCGAGGCAGTGAAAATCTTCACCAACCACCAGACCACGGCCGACCGGTTGAAGCATTACAACGGGTGGGACGGCGAGGTGCTCCTGCCGCCGCTGAACGACCCCGAGCTGTTCATGGGGGGCGAGCGCGAGAACTACATCCTCGCCAGCGGGCGGGTGAACAGCGGCAAGCGGCAATATCTGCTGGTCGAGGCCATGGCCCATAGCCGAAGCAATGTCCGGCTGGTGATCGCCGGGCCGCCGGATTCTCCCGGCGACGCCGATGCGTTGCGCGCCCTGGTCGCCGAGCGCGGGCTGAGCGACCGCGTATCGCTCGACCTGCGCTTTCTGCCCCGCGAGAAATTGGCCGACTACGTCAACCGCGCATTCGCCGTCGCGTACATGCCGTACGACGAGGACGGGATCGGCTACGTCACGATGGAGGCGGCCAACGCCGGCAAGCCCGTCATCACGCTGGGGGATTCCGGCGGCGTCCTCGACCTCGTGAAGGACGGCGAGACCGGCCGCGTGTGCGAGCCAACGGCGGAGGCCCTCGCCGCCGCGATCGACGATTTGGTCGGGGCCCCGGCCAGATCGCTGCGACTGGGCGAGCAGGCCCGCACCGCCTGGGCCGCGCGGGAGATCACCTGGGCCAAGACGATCGAGCGGCTACTAGCATAGGTAAGGAGCGAATGCGCATTGCTTGGGTGACCCCGTGGCACGATCGCTCGTCCATTGCCGCCGACAGCAAGCTGATCGCCGAGGCCATGGCGGCGCGCGGGATCGAGATGGCTATCCTGCGGGCCGAGATCGGCGACGCCGCAAACCTTCCGGCGAGACCGACGGACCTGCCGATTTATCCGGCCGGCTTTGCCACGCGGGAATGGCTGCGCGACGAGTTCGATACGGTGATCTACTCGCTCGGCGACCATTACCTCTACCACGGTGATGCGATCCGCCTGATGCGGGTCCACCCCGGCATCACGGTCATTCATGATGTCTGGGTGGCGGGCGTGGTCCGCGGCTGGGCGGTCTCGTCCGGCGCCCCATCCTTTCCGGCCACGGCTGCGACCCTCCTCTATGGCGCCCCGCCCCCGGCGGCCGCACCGATCGAGTGGCTCTTCGCCAATCAGCCGATGACCGAATGGGCCGCATCGCTGTCGGTCGGCGCCGTCGTCCATTCGATGCATTACGAGCCGCGCGTCAGGGCCGCGTGCAGCGGTCCCGTCTCGGTGTTGCGCATCCCGGCCGAGCGGCACGATCTCGGCATCCCCGCGCCTCGCCGCCGCGGACCCAACGACCCGGTGGTCATCGCTACGCTCGGCAACATTCATCCCTACAAGATCGTCTCGGAGATCATTCAGGCGATCGGCGCCTCCCCGCGGCTGCGCGCGCTGTGCCAGTACCGGCTGATCGGCAGCGCGGACGAGCCGCTGCGGAGCGAGCTGTTGGAACTGGCCGGGCGGCTCGGCGTGGCGCTCGACATCAGCGGCTTTCTCAGCGATGCCGATTTTGCCGCGGCGATCGCCGAGACCGACGTCGTTTGCTGCCTGCGCCGGCCGATCATGGAGGGAACCTCGGGCAGCATGCTGACGGCGCTGTTGGCCTCCCGGCCGACCCTCGTGTGCGATGGCGGCGCCTATGCCGAGGTGCCGGACAAACTGGTCGCAAAGATCCCGCCGGAGGCGCCGGGCGACGCGATCACCGCTGGGCTCGAGCGCCTCGTCTTCGCGCCCGACGCCGCACGAGAGATGGGGGCGCGTGCCCGCCAGTGGGTCTTGGACAGCTATTCGCTAGAGGATTACGTCTCGGGCTTGATCGCGCTGGCGCAACAGGTTATCTCGCGAGCGCCGCTTGCCGATGTCGCGCGATACGTCACCACTCAGGCGAGGTTGCTCGGCCTCTCACCCTCCGATCCGGCGCTCGCGCGCATCGCCGCCGAGGCCGACTGTCTCTTTGCTGACTCCGACGCGAACGGCTGGGTCGAAACGCACACGCCTCATCTCCGGTGAGGCGGCCGCACCCGATTATCCCGGCAGCTTTGAATAGTAATAATCGAGGCAGGCGCGGGGATAGTTCAGCCGCTTCATCTCGGATATGAGAATTTCGACCGGATAGTCGCGCTCCATCAGCGCCACGTCGCCGGAGCCGGTATCGACCAGCGCATAATTCAGCCGGTCCACGCGGCGACGGTTCTGGCCGATGCTGCCGCAATTGACTATCCGGTTGCGCTTTCGGGTGACGTCGAACGCATGATGCGTGTGCCCGATGAAATAGCTTCCGTCGACAGGAACCTCGGTATCCGCATAGATGCGCCGGTGATCGATCGTGTGAACGCAGGAAAAGTCACCGAGATCATGCTGGAGCGCAAGGTTTTCGATCAGCGATCGCCGGGTAAAGCGGGCGATCGAGGCCGCGTAGAATTGCTGCACCAGCGGATGCTCGTCCGCGATCGCCTCGGTGCCGAGAAACAGCCGCTCGTGGTTTCCCTCGATAAATACGATCCCCGGCAGGCTGACGACGACATCGAGGCATTCGTCGTTCCACGGCCCGTAATTCACGACGTCGCCGAGACAGACATACCCGTCAACGCGGCCCCGCGTGTCGGCAACAAAGGTCTCCAGCGCCGGCAAATTGGCATGGACATCGCTAAAGACGGCGACCCGCATGGCTATTGTCCTCAGGCGGCGCGCAGCGCGCTCAAACCCGCCGGCAGCGGGGTCGGCTCGTGCCCCCACATCGCCTTGCTCTTGGCCATCGACAAGGCCGAAAAACTCATCGGAAGCGCCCCTCTCGGCGGGCTGACGACGATCTCGACCGGACGCTCCGGAAAGACGTCCCGCACCGCCTCGGCTAAATGGAGGCCCGATGTCGCCTCGCCCGAACCGGCGTTGTACAACCCCGGATCGCCGCTCTCGACCGCCAGCAGGATCAGGCGGCTGATATCGTGGACCCAGACGAGGTCGGCCGATGGAATGCCCCCGTGCCTCACGTCGATGGGCTCGCCCGCCGACGCGGCGCGCATGAACAATCCGACCAGCGCACTCTCCGGCATCCCCGGCCCGTAACACGAGCCGACTCGGAACGTGATCGCCGCCAGCCCGGCGATCCGGCGCAAATGCTCGATGTACAACTCGCCAGCTAGCTTGCTCGCCAGATAATAGGTCGCCCGGTCAGCCGGATAGATCGGCGCATCCTCGCTGACCGGAGCCTCCGAATAGAGATACGCCTGAGCCGACGAGCAGGCGACCAGCCGCTTGCCATGCTTTGCCGCGGCCAGTGCCACCCGCAACGCGCCGAGGGCGTTGACCGACATCAGCCGCTCGGCCTCGCTCGGATCCGCATAATTCGGCGGAATGTAGGCCGCCAGGTGACAAACGGCGTCCACGCCGGCGACGGCGGTGTCCAGCACTTCGTCGCTGGCGATGCTGCCCGTCTCCAACCGCAGCCGCCCCGGCCCGTCCGGTGTCGCAATAGAATTTCGATGGGTCAGGGCCAGCACATCCCATCCGCGCGCGATCATCGCGGTGACGACATGCCGCCCGATTGCGCCCGAACCGCCGGTCACCAGCACCCGAGGGGAAGAGACCCCCGCCGCCATCACAGCCTCCGGCCGCCGCCGGCAAGAGTGTGGTCCCTCTCCAACCTCGCGATGTCGGCATTGTCGACCGTGAGCTCGTTCCAGTAACGCAGCACACTGATCTCGCGGATCGTGTATTGCGGCTCGACACCGTTCAGAAGGAACTCCGCGATCAGCTCTGGCTCATTGAACCCGGCAAGCGCCCGGCAATGCGTGGTCCCCGAGCAACGCGCGTTGAACTCGAAGATATACGCCTTCCCATCGCGCAACCGGAGCTGGAAGTTGCACGCTCCAAAGGGCTGCAGCACATCCGCCACCGATTTCACAAATGCGGCGAGCTGCTCGTCCTTGGTGACAAAGGCCTTGTAGGTGTCACCGTTGCGCAGCGTTCGGCGCATCGTGATGACACCGCCGCACGTCCCGCCGATATTTACGGTGCCGCACGTGTATTCGTCACCCTCGATCTGCTCCTGCACGACATAGTTGTCCGCCGGGAGCGTGGGGCGGAGCGCATCGACTTCGGCGGCGTTGCGGGCGACGTGTATCCCGCGTGAGCGCGCGCCGCCCTTGCGCGGCTTCAGTACGACCGGAAACGGCATATCGGGTTCGACCGGGTCGCTCAGCATCTGGGTCCTGGGCGCCGGGAAGCCGTGTTTGGCGAGGAATTGCGCCGTCCCCAGCTTGTCGTCGGAAAGGTCGACGACCTCCGGTGAACTGATGACCATGTGAATTCCATGTTCCCGGAATCGGTCGGCCGCGGCGGCCACTGCAGCCAGCTCCGGGTCGAGCCCGGGGAACACGATCGAGCAGCCTTCCGCACGGGCGATCTCGAGCAGGCAGTCGATGAACCGAGGGTCTTTGGGCGGAGGAACGATGTAGGCTTGATCAACGGCGTACAGGCCGGCCGCCAGCGCGAACTCGTCGACGCCGACGAGCCGGTAGCGCCCCTGCAGGCACTTAACGATGCTTTGGCCGACGCCGCCGCCGACCCCGGTGATCAGGATCGTGTTCACTGGTTCGCTCCACCGTAAAGACGACACACGGCCGTAAGGTTGATTCGACAAGGTGTCCGATGCTGAAATCGGCTCGACATCTACCGGTGCTCGCCCGGTTGTCTATGACGCTTGATGTCGGCCTCGACCATTTCGTGCACCAGGTCCGGAAACTCCACACGATGCCGCCAGCCCAATTGTTGCCGCGCTTTTGATGGGTCACCGATCAGATAGTCGACCTCGGTCGGGCGGAAATAGCGCTCGTCGACAGCGACTAGAACGTCACCGGTTTGAGCGTCGACGCCCTGCTCGTCCAACCCCTTGCCGCGCCATTCGATTTTTCGCCCGATACAATTGAAAGCCAGTCCGACGAACTCGCGGACGGAGTGGGTTTCACCGGTCGCAAGAATAAAATCCTCGGGCTCGTCCTGCTGCAAAATCAGCCACATCCCCTCGACATAGTCACGCGCGTGCCCCCAGTCCCGCGACGCGTCGAGATTGCCGAGGTACAGGGTCGCCGTACCGCCGCAGGCAACCTCTGCGACGGCGCGGGTGATCTTGCGGGTGACAAAGGTTTCGCCGCGCGTCGGTCCCTCATGATTAAACAGAATGCCATTCGACGCGAATAGCCCATAGGCCTCGCGGTAGTTGATGGTGATCCAATACGAATAGAGTTTCGCCACCGCATAGGGGCTTCTTGGATAGAACGGCGTCGTCTCCCGCTGCGGGATTTCCTGCACCTTGCCGAAGAGCTCCGAAGTCGATGCCTGATAGAACCGGGTCGTTTTGGCAAGCCCCAGCGCGCGCACCGCCTCCAGCAGCCGCAAGGTACCCAGCGCGTCGGCGTTGGCCGTGTACTCCGGGGTCTCGAAACTGACCCCCACATGGCTCTGGGCGGCGAGGTTATAGACTTCGGTCGGCTGGATCACCTGGACCAATCGCAGCAGATTGCTCGCATCGGTCATGTCACCGTAATGCAAAAATAACGGAGAGCCCTTTTGATGAACATCATGGTAGAGATGATCGATTCTACCCGTGTTAAATGATGAAGAGCGTCTCCTGACGCCATGAACGATGTAGCCTTTGCGCAGTAATAGTTCAGCTAGATATGCACCGTCCTGCCCCGTCACCCCAGTAATCATTGCGATCTTTTGGGACATGCAATCCGATACCTCTCACTCTAGCCATTGACTCGTGCGGTGAGGGCTACTAGTAGCATGAGGGGATTACTACTTCCAGCCCGGAGTCCGACGCTGTTCCGGCGGCCATCCTACCTCTTCGGACCCCCGGCTTGGTCCCCGGCTTGGTATTGAGTTTCCGGGTACCAACGGGCGTGCGATAATCGGCTTTCAGCCTTGGTAAGAGGGGATTTGATGGCTGCGGGGACGGATCGGACCGACGGATCACCGAATATTTCGATGGCACAGCCCGCATTGATCGGGAACGAGCGCGATTACGTCCTCAAATGCCTTGATGACAACTGGATCTCCTCGGGCGGCCGCTTTGTCGGTGAATTCGAGAGAAACTTTGCCGGATTCTGCAACGCCAAGCACGGTGTCGCGACGTCGAACGGCACCACGGCGCTTCACCTGGCCCTGGTCGCGCTGGGGGTTGCGCCCGGCGACGAGGTGATCGTTCCCACGTTGACTTACATCGCCACGGCCAACTCCATCCGTTATTGCGGCGCGACGCCGGTCATGGTGGACAGCGAGACGGAGACGCTGAACATCGATCCAAGCCGGATCGAAGAGCGCATCACGCCTCGTACGCGGGGGATCATCGCGGTCCATCTCTATGGGTTCCCGGCCGACATGGACCCGGTGATGGAGATTGCACGGCGGCACAAGCTGTTTGTGATCGAGGATGCCGCGGAAGCGCACGGCGCCGAATATCGCGGCCGGCGCGTGGGCGGTCTCGGCAATTGCGCGACGTTCAGCTTTTTCGGGAACAAGATCATCACCACCGGCGAAGGCGGTATGGTCACCACCAACGACAGCGCGCTCGACGGAAAGTTGCGGATGTACTGCAACCAGGGCAACGATCCGGGCAGGCGCTATTGGCATCCGGTGATCGGCTACAACTACCGGATGACGAACATCACGGCCTCGATCGGCGTCGCGCAGGTCGAAGTGCTGGACGACCTGCTGGCTCAGCGCCGGCAATTGGCCGCTCTCTACGAGGAGCGGCTGGAGCGCCTGCGCGACCGGATCGAGGTTCTCGACCTGCCCAGTTGGGGCGAAGGCGTGTTCTGGATGCAGAACGTGTTTCTTCGCGAAGGCGGGGGCGAGAAGCGCGACGCCGTCATTGGCCGGATGGCGGAGGCTGGCATCGAGACCCGTCCCGTATTTCATCCGATGCACACGATGCCGCCCTATTTCGAATCGTCGCACCGCTTTCCCGTTGCGACAGCGTACGGCGCGCGCGGCATCAGTCTGCCGACTCACGTGTTTCTCAAAGAGGCCGACCTTGATCGGATCATCGACGCGCTTGATGCGTCGATCGCCTAGAGCGGGGAATTGGCACCGGAACGAGCATTTTCGAGGCGCATGTTGTCTGAAGTGCCCCTGATTGGCCGATATCCATGATCCGGCAAGCAGTCATCCTGTGCGGCGGGACGGGCAGCCGGCTCGGGTCTCTTACCGCGGCCTTCCCAAAACCCTTGCTGCCGATCGGAGAGGTGCCGTTTCTCGACCTGTTGCTGTTCGAGGTCGCCCGCCACGGCATCAAGCGCATTCTGCTGCTGGCCGGTTTCGCCGGCGACCATGTTCGCGCCTACGCGGCGGCGACGCCGTTGCGGTCGCGCTTCGGCATCGAGATCGAAGTTGCCGTCGAAACCGGGCCGGCGGGCACCGGCGGCGCCCTGCACCGCGTCGGTGATCGGCTCGACCCCGAGTTCTTTCTGCTCAACGGCGATTCCCTGTTCGACATCAACCTGGTCGATCTCGGCACGAGCCTGTTGCGCGACGAGACCCTGTCCGGAGCGGTCGCGTTGTGCCGGCTTCCCGATGCCGGGCGATACGGCGTCGTCGAACTGCGTGGAGGGCGGATCGCCAGGTTCGCGGAGCGGCCCGAGCGGTCCGGCCCGGGCCTCGTGAGCGGCGGGGTCTATGCCCTCCGCCGCAGCGTTCTCGACGCGACGAAAGCGACCTGCTCGCTCGAGCGCGACGTGTTGCCGAGCCTTGCCCAGCGGGGGGTGCTGGCCGGCCGCGTCTGGTCCGGCTATTTCATCGATATCGGCGTGCCCGACGAGTTGGCGCGGGGACAGGCGGAGCTTCCGCAGTGGGGACGGCGGCCGGCTGCCTTTCTCGATTGCGGCGGGCTTCTTCCTCCGCGCGACGGGGATGTCGGACCGCTCGAGCATCTGCGCTGGATCGGCGATGCGAAGGATGCCGTCAAGTCGCTGAACGACGCCGGCTTTTTCGTCTTTGTCACGACCAACGAGCCAGGCGTCGCCCACGGGCTCTATTCCGAGGACGACGTGCGCGCCGCCCATTCCCGCATGGCCGCCGAACTGGCGGGGGTGGGCGCGCATATCGATGATTTCCGTTATTGCCCCTACCATCCCGAGGCGAGGGAGCCGGCGTACCGTCGGCCCAGCGACTGGCGAAAGCCGGCGCCCGGCATGATCCTCGATCTTCTGCACCACTGGCCGGTCGATCGCGAGGCCAGCTTTCTGATCGGCGCCGAGGATTGCGATCTCGCGGCGGCGGCGGCGGTCGGAATCCCCGGCAGGCTGTTCAGCGGCGGCAATCCGGCCGAATTCGGCGCTGCGCTGACGCTTTTGGCTTCCCGATAACCCTAATGCTCTAGCTCCGGCCGGGCCGAAGACGCGAGGGACAGATTATTCCCCCTCCTCGACCATGGCCCGATGCCGAGAGCGATAGTTCCGGATTTGCCAGGCCTCGCATCCGCGATCGGTGAGTTTGACCGGACCGGCCTGCCCGCCTGCCGCGGCGAGCGCACTGATCAATCCCAGCCGTTCCTCGGGCGGAACGATGAAAAACACAAAACCGCCGCCGCCCGCTCCCGACACCTTCCCGGCCATGGCGCCGTTCGACAAGGCCACCTCGAAGAGCTGCTCGACCCGGTCGTTCGAGATTCCCGCCGCGGTCAGCTTTTTGGAGGACCAGGATTCGCCAAGAACCGCCGCCATCTTGCCGATGTCGCCCATGAGCAGCGAATTCTTCATCTCGACGGCACCGGCTTTCAGCCGGTCCATCGCCGAGATCGTGCGCTCGTCATGTTGCGTCACGCCCGCGGTTTGCCGGGCGATGATCGTAGCCGCGTCGCGCGCGCTGTCGGCAAAGCAGACCACCAAGGACGATTCGAACTCGTTTCTTATCGCGTCGGAAACCCTCAGCGGATTGACGATCACCCGGTCGCGCGGCAGAAACTCGATAAAATTCACCCCGCCGAACGCGGCCGAATACTGGTCCTGGCGCCCGCCCGGAAGGGCAAGCTCCAGGCGCTCGATCTCGAACGCAAGGCGCGCGATCTCGTATTGACCGAGCGGGATCCGCAAAAACATGCGAAACGCGTCGACGAGCGCCACAATCAGCGCCGAAGACGAACCGAGCCCCGAATTTGCCGGCACATCGACGGTCGTGGTAATCGTCAGCGGGATCGCTTCTCCCCGGTTGAATTCCCGGATCATCCGCTCATAAACGCCCCGATGCAGCAGCAGCATGGCTTCGGGCACCTCCGGCGCGCAGCGCAGCGTTTCCTCGCGATCGAGGTCGTGTGCCCGGAACACCAGACGGTCGTCGTCACGCACGCTGATAAACGCATACGCGAACCGGTCGATCGTGGCGTTGAGGACAGCGCCGCCGAAGGTATCGCAATAAGGCGACAGGTCGGTGCCGCCGCCGGCGAGACCAAGCCGGAGCGGGGCACGGGCGCGTGTCAGAATTTCCAGATCCACTGGCGATCCACATGTTGTGGCGACGGCAAGGCAGCGCCAAAGCTGCTACGCATCGTGAACGCGGGGCCCCGCACGGCCTCCGGCATCTTCATGCACCGGGGTAACGAAGCAACGGTCAGAGCCCATCGGGTGAAACCGTGGTGCGGGTGAAGGGACTTGAACCCCCACTCCCTTGCGAGAAGCAGATTTTGAGTCTGCCGCGTCTACCATTCCGCCACACCCGCACGCGGGCGGGACTATAGCGGGACGATCGGGATCGGCAACCCTGCCGCGCCCGCAACTTAGCTCGCGAGCGGGTGGGGCCTGGGGTTGGAGCCGTCGGCGAAGCGGGAGAGGCGGAATGGGGTGGGGTCGACGATCGTCGGGGCGCCCGTCACCATGTCCGCGACGAGCTTGCCGGCGCCGGGCCCGATGCCGAAGCCGTGGCCGGAAAAGCCGGTCGCGATAAACATCCCCGGCACCGTGTCGACCGCCGAGATCACCGGCACCGCGTCGGGCATCACATCGATCATGCCGCCCCATTTCTGCTCGACCTTGATGCCCCGAAAGGCCGGAAACGCCTCGGAGAGGCTGCCGATCGCGCGGTCGAGCACATAGGGGTCCGGCTCGGGATCGAGCACACGGACGGCCTCGAACGGGGTCGGCGCATCGAGATCCCAGCGTCGCGGCATGCGCCATTCCTCGAGAAAGCGATGGCCGAGGCGAAAGCGCAGCTTCTGCCAGTGCAGCTTTGTCGCCGGCAGGTAATCGCGAAAGAGGCGCAGGCTGTCGGGCACCAGGTCGATGGTGCGCACGCCAAGCGTCGCGACGGTGTAGCCGCCGTCCATCCGTTTGCGATAGCCGAAGAGCCCGCCCGAGCCGGAAATCTCGGGGCCGCCGTCGAGCCGCGCGGTGCGCAGCACCGAGCCCAGCACCTTGAGCTGCGGCAGCTCGACGCCGAGGTTGCCGCAGAAGAGCCGCGACCATGCCCCGCCCGCGACGACGACCGACTGGCACGCGATCCGCCCCTTTTCGGTGACCACCCCGGCGACCCGCCCGGCCGCGCGGTCGATGCCGCGTGCGGCGCAATGGGTGAAGAGCTTGACGCCCTTTTTCCGCGCCGCGCGGGCGATCGCCGGGGCAGCGAGCTGCGGCTCGGCCTTGCCGTCGCTCGCGGTGTAGAGCGCGCCGGCCCATTTCTTCTCGGATTGCGGCAGGTACCCCGCGACCTCCGCGCCGTCGATGAGGCGCGTGTCGAGCTGGTATTCGCGGGCGATATCGAGCCAGCCGCCGAGCCGCTCGATCGCCGCCTGGTCCTGGGCCAGATACATGATCCCGCAGGTGCGGAACCCGGTCTCGGCCTCGACCGTCTCGTTCATCTCGCCCCAGAGCCGTAGCGCCTCGATGACGAGCGGCACCTCGCGCGGATCGCGCACCATCTTTCGGCACCAGCCCCAGTTGCGGCTCGACTGCTCGCCGGCGACCTCGCCCTTTTCGCACAGCACGACATCGACCCCTTGCTGCGCCAGGTACAGCGCCGCGGTCGTGCCGATAATGCCGCCGCCAACGATCACGACATCAGTCTTTGCCGGCAGCGTTTCGTCCGACGGCACCGGTTCGATGCGCGGGCCCATAGGTGCTCTCTCCCCTCAGTCGCGCGGCAACAGCCAGCCGCGATAATGGACGACCGGGCCGACCAACGGAAACCCCACGTCTATATCGAAGACGAAGCGGTCGCCATCGCCGCTCTCGAAGCAGACCGCGCGCGGCATCGTCCATCGCGGCAGCGGCAGGAACAGCAGGCGCGAGGCGACGATCACGTTGAGCGCGGCCGTGCGAACCGGTCCAGCGACGAGGACGCGGCCAAACGCCCCGGTTCCGCCGCCGTCGAACAGGATCAACCGGTCGGGCACATCGTCGATCGGCGCCGGCAGCCAGGATTTCATGCGTTCAAGAGTAACCGCAAATCCCCCTCCCCGCCCATTGGGGGAGAGGGTTGGGGTGAGGTGGGAATGTTCGGAACGCTCGGCGCGTGCCCGCCTCCCCTTCCAATCGCTGGCGCGATGGGCGCCTTCCTCTCCCCCCAATGGGCGGAGAGGGGTTATAAGCGGCGGCGATGACCGATCCTCGACCGCACCTCCGCGTCGCCTCCGATGTCGGGGGCACTTTCACCGACAACCTCGTTTATGACGAGGCGGCGCGAAGGATCACCGTCGCGAAGGTGCCGACGACCCCGGAGAACCGCGCAGTCGGCACCGTGCGCGGGCTGCAACGGGCGCTTCAGTTGCAGGGGGCGGACGGCGGCGCGGTCGGGTATGTCGGGCACGGCATGACGACGGCGACCAACGCCGTGATCCAGCGCCGGGGCGGACGCACGGCGTTTATCACCAACGAGGGGTTCCGCGACCTCCTGCTGATCGGGCGGCAGGACCGGCCGAGCCTTTACGACATCCGCCAGACCCGCCCGCTGCCCCTCGCCGCCCGCGAGGATTGCCACACCGTCCGCGGCCGGCTCGACCCGACCGGCCGCGAGGTGACGGCGCTCGATGAGGAGGGGTTGCGTGCGATCGCCGCGAAACTCGCGGGAATCGAGGCCGTTGCGGTGTGTTTTCTCAACGCCTATGCGAACCCTGCGCATGAGCGACGGGCGAAAGCGATCCTCGAGGCGGCGCTGCCCGGCGTGCCCGTGTGCATCTCGACCGAGATCATGGCCGAGTTCCGCGAGTACGAGCGCGCCAGCACCACGGTGCTCAACGCCTTTTTGATGCCGGTGATGGACCGCTATCTCGCCTCGCTGAGCAACGGGCTCGCCGAGGGGCTCGGTCTCGCGACGGATGTGCCCGTCATGGTGATGGAGGCGTCGGGCGGCCTGATGACCGTCGCGACGGCGCGCGGCAAGCCGGTGCATACGGTGCTGTCGGGCCCGGCGGGCGGGGTCGTCGCCAGCGCGCATGTGGCTGGGCTTTCGGGCATCGGCGACATCATCACGATGGATATGGGCGGCACCAGCACCGACATCTCGCTCATTCTCGGCGGCCGCCCGCAGATCACCCGCGAGGCGAGCCTCGAGCGCACGCCCCTCAGGATCCCGGTCATCGACATCAACGCGATCGGCGCCGGCGGCGGGTCGATCGCCTGGATCGACGACGGCGGCGCGCTGCGCGTCGGGCCGCAAAGCGCCGAGGCGGTCCCCGGCCCCGCCTGCTACGGCCGCGGCGGCACCCAGCCGACCGTCACCGACGCCAACCTCGTGCTCGGCCGGTTTGGCGCCGACACCAGGCTCGGCGGCGAGATGGCGCTCGATGTCGGCTCGGCGAGGCGGGCGATCGAGCGGGTCGCGACGCCGCTCGGCCTCGACGTTGTCGCGGCGGCGGCGGGGATAATCCGCGTCGCCGACGCCAACATGGTGCGCGGCATCCGCGTCGTCTCGATCGAGCGCGGCCACGACCCGCGCGGGTTGACCCTCGTGCCGTTCGGCGGCGCCGGGCCGATGCACGGCAGCGCCGTCGCCCGCGAGCTCTCGATCCCACGCCTACTGGTGCCGCCGACGCCGGGCATCCTGTGCGCGCTCGGCATGCTGGTCGCCGATCTCCGCCACGACCTCGTGCAGACGCATCTCGCCGCGCACCGCGACCTGTCCGGCGCGGCGGCGAAGGCGATCCTCGACCCGATGCTCGCCGAGGCGCGCCGCCACCTCTCGGACGACCGGGTCGCCCCGGACCGGCAGCGCATCGAGACGCGGGTGGACATGCGCTATATCGGTCAATCCTTCGAGCTCCCGATCCCGCTCGCCGGCTTCACCGACGCGGAGTGGACCGCCCTCGTCCCCACCTTCCATGCCGAGCATCAGGGACGCTTCGGCCACAGCGACCCCGCCGCGCCGGTCGAGATCGTCAGCTTCGGCGTCACCGCGACCGGGCTCATCGATCTGCCCGAACTGCCGCGCCCGCCCGCAGGCGACCGCGCCCCGCCGGCGAGCGCGCGCACCGGCACCCGGCGCGTGTACCATGAGTCGTGGCACGACTGCCCGGTCTGGTCGCGCGAGGCGCTTCTCGCCGGCAACGAGATCGCCGGCCCGGCGGTCGTCGAGGAGGTGTCGGCAACGACGGTGCTATATCCCGGCGACAGCGCGCGGGTCGACGCAGTCGGCAGCCTGATCGTCGAGGTCGGCGCGTAAGGAGGGAGGGAGCGATGGGTCAGGTGGGCGGCAAGGTCGCGCTCGTCACCGGCGGCGCCTCGGGGATCGGCGCCGCGAGCGCCGAGACGCTGGCGCGCGAGGGCGCCAAGGTCGTCGTCGGCGATGTCGATGAGGCGCGCGCCGGCACGGTGGTTGCGGCGATCGAGGCGGCGGGCGGCGACGGTGCGTTCCTCCGCCTCGACGTGACCGACGAGGCGAACTGGCAGACGGTCGTCGCCGAGATCGAGGCGCGGCACAGCCGGCTCGACATCCTCTTCGCCAATGCCGGGATCGGCATCGGCGCGCCGTCGATCGTCGACATGACATTGGCCGAGTGGCGGCGGCAGACGGCGGTCAACCTCGACGGCGTGTTCCTCTCGGTCAAATACTGCCTGCCGCTGATGCGCCGATCGGGCGGCGGGTCGATCGTCGTGACCTCGTCGATCGCCGGGTTGCGCGGCTCGCCGATCCTCGCCGGATACTGCGCGACCAAGGGCGGCGTACGCCTCTTCGCCAAGGCGATCGCGATGGAGTGCGCGGCGCGCGGCGACGGCGTCCGGGTCAATTCGGTGCATCCCGGCATCATCGACACGCCGATCTGGGAAAAGGACCTCGCGGCCGGCCGCAACGCCCCGCTCGACGTCGCCGAGATGGGGCGGCTCGGCGCGCCGCTCGGCCGCGTCGGGACGGCGCAGGACATCGCCAACGCCGTCCTGTTCCTCGCCTCGGATCAATCCAGCTATATCACCGGCGCCGAACTCGTCATCGACGGCGGCATCACCGGCGGCACGGTCCCGCGTACCGGCCCGCTCGCGGCGAGAACAGCGAATGAGTGAGCGCCCCGACAATCCGAATCGCAACACGATCGACCCGATCACCCTCGAGGTCCTGCGCAACGCGCTCGAATCGGTGGCGGACGAGATGGGTGCGGTGCTGAAGCGCACCTCGTTCTCGCCGAACATCAAGGAACGCATGGACGCGTCCTGCGCCGTGTTCGACGCGGCGGCGCAGCTTGTCGCGCAGGCGGAGCACGTGCCGGTGCATCTGGGGTCGATGCTGGTCGCGGTGAAGGCGACGATCGCCAAGGTCGGCCACGTCGACGAGGGCGATGTCGTCATCGTCAACGACCCCTTCACCGGCGGCTCGCATCTGCCCGACATCACGCTCGTCGCGCCGGTGCATGTGGCCAATGGGACAACAAGTCAGCACATCGGCTATGTCGCGACGCGGGCGCACCACGCCGATGTCGGCGGGATGGAGCCTGGGTCGATGCCGGGGAACAGCCGCGAGGTGTACCAGGAGGGGATCGTCATCCCGGCGGTCAAGCTCTACCGCAAGGGCGAGCTCATGGACGACGTGATGCGCTTCATCCTCGCCAATGTGCGGACACAAGACGAGCGCAAGGGCGATCTCAACGCCCAGCTCGCGGCGCTCCGGGTGGGGGCGCAACGGCTGCAGGAATTGGCACGGCGGCACGGCACCGACACGCTCGTCGCCGGGTTCGACGCGATCCTCGACTATGCCGAGCGGCGCATGCGCAGGCGCCTCGCCGATTTCGCGCCCGGCACCTATCGCGGCGAGGATTTCCTCGACGACGACGGCACCGACGACGAGCCGGTGCGGATCGCGCTCGAGGTGACCGTGGCGCCGGACAAGCTGACGCTCGATTTCGCCGGCTCCTCGCCGCAGCGCCGCGGCAACATCAACGCCGTCGCGCCGATGACCTATTCCGGCTCGTTCTTCGCCGTGAAGATCCTGACCGACCCGGAGATCCCGGTGAATGCCGGCACGTTCCGCCCGGTCGAGCTGAAAATCCCCGAGGGCAGCTTTCTCGCCGCGCAACCGCCCGCCGCGACCTGCGCCGGCAATACCGAGACGACCCAGCGCATCGCCGACACGGTGCTCAAGGTGTTCGCCCAGTTCGCCCCCGACCGCATCCCGGCGGCGAGCCAGGGCACGATGAACACGATCGCCGTCGGCGGCCGCGACCCGCGCCCGGTCAACGGACAGATCGGCCGTCCCTACAGCTATATCGAGACGATCGGCGGCGGCCAGGGCGGACGGCCGATGGGGCCGGGCGACGACGGCATCCAGTGCAACATGACAAACACGATGAACACGCCGATCGAAGCGCTTGAAATCACGTATCCTCTCCGGGTGGAGCGATATGAATTGCGCGAGGGCTCGTCGGGCGTCGGCAGGAACCGCGGCGGCAACGGTCTCGTCCGCGCGATCCGCGCCGTCGGCGGCGAGACCCGCGTGTCGCTGCAATGCGAGCGCCGCCGCTTCGCCCCCTACGGCCTCGGCGGCGGCGCCGACGGCAAACCCGGCCGCAACGCCGTCCTCCGCCGCGACGGCACGGTCGAAGAAGTCCCCGGCAAGGCCTCGCTGACCTTAGCCGAGGACGAGATCATCATCGTCGAAACCCCCGGCGGCGGCGGTTGGGGCGCGGCGTAGGCTGAGTTATATTGTGCGGCATGGCCGAGCCGGCACTCAGTCGCATGACCCTCGACGACTTCCTTACCTGGGAAGACGGCACCGACACGCGTTACGAACTCGTCGCCGGCACCGAAATCCCGCTCGCCGAGCTCTATGACGGGCTCGTCTTCGACGACCAACTCGCCGGGTAGCCCTCCCTCCATATGCTCCACCGTTTCTACGATCGCCTGATCGCGCTCGCCGCCGGCCCTAATGCGATCTGGGCCCTGATCGCCGTATCTTTCGCGGAGAGCTCGTTCTTTCCGATCCCGCCGGACGTCCTGCTCATCCCGATGATGCTGGCGCGGCCGCGGCAGGCGTGGCGGCTGGCGCTTGTGTGCATGGCGGCGTCGGTCATCGGCGGGATGGTCGGGTATGCGATCGGGTACTACGTGTTCGACGCGATCGGCCGGCCGCTCCTCGAATTCTACCATGCGATGGGGAAGTACGACGCGCTCAAGGCCGGGTTCGACCGTTGGGGGGTGTGGATCATCATCATCAAGGGGATGACGCCGATCCCCTACAAGCTCGTGACGATCGCCAGCGGGGTCGCGCATTTCGACTTCGCGCTGTTTGTCGGTGCGTCGATCATCTCGCGCAGCCTGAGGTTTTTCCTGTTGGCGCTGATCCTGTGGTGGTTCGGCGCGGCGGCGCGCGACTTTATCGAGCGGCGCTTGGCCCTGGTCACGACATTGTTTGCGGTGGGGCTCGTTGGCGGCTTTCTGGTGCTGCGCTATCTATAGGGCATGACAGCCTCGACCCGTTCCTTCGCCGGTTTTGTCTTTGTCGCGAGCACGCTGGTGCTCGGCGCCGCGCTGCTCTCGCAGTACTGGGGCGGGCTTGCGCCGTGCGAATTGTGCCTCAAGGAGCGCTGGCCATGGGATGCGGCGCTGTTGATCGCGGCGCTGTGGTTCCTGTTGTCGGGACGCATCCCGGGTGGGTGGCCGGCGGTCGTGCTGGCGCTGATCTTTGCGGCTGGCGCCGCGCTCGCCTTCTACCATGTTGGGGTCGAGCAGCATTGGTTCGCCGGCCCGTCGAGTTGCACGACCAACGCGACGGCGGCGCAGACGATCGACGATCTGAAAAGGCAGCTTCTGGCGACCGAGCCGGTGCTGTGCGACCAGGTGCAATGGTCGTTTCTCGGTATCTCGCTCGCCGGGCTCAACCTGATCGCCTCGGCGGCGATGGCGATCATCTGCCTCGCCGCGGCGCGGAGGCGCGCATGAGCCCCGAGGAAGCCGGCGAGCGCCCGCCCTATCTGCCCGGCGACCCGCCGGCCGAGTCGGTCGCGGCGATGATCCGCGTCGACCATGCCGGCGAGTACGGCGCGACGCGCATCTATGACGGCCAGCTCGCGGTGATGCCGCGTGGCCCGGCGCGCACCGCAATCGCCGAGATGGCCGAGCAGGAGGCGCGCCACCTCGCCGCCTTCGACGCCCTGGTCGGCGAGCGACGGGTGCGCCCGACCCTGTTGCAGCCGCTGTGGCAGGTCGCGGGGTTCGCGCTCGGCGCGGCGACGGCACTGCTCGGCGAGCGCGCGGCGATGGCCTGCACCGTCGCGGTCGAAGAAGTCATCGACGAGCACTACCAGGCCCAGGCCGACCGCCTCGGCGAGACCGAGCCGGCGCTCAAGCAGAAGATCCTCGAATTTCGCGACGACGAGTTGAAGCACAAGAGCGCCGCGCTCGACCAGGGCGCCGCCGACACGCCCGGCTATACGCTGCTTTCCGCCGCGATCAAGACCGGATCCCGCCTCGCGATCTGGCTGTCGACGCGGATTTGAACCTCGGCCCGCTCCGCCCGTTTAACTCTCCACAACGGGTGGAGGGTCGCATGGCCGTAGAATTCGTGATCGGTTTGTACCATTCGCGCGGCATCGCCGAGGATGCCGTGAACCGGCTACGCACCGAGGGCGTCCCCGACCCCCATGTCGCGCTGCGGATGCTGCGCGAGACGACCGAAGTGCCGCCCGCAGTCGATGCCGAGCTCTCGGCGCTGACGGTCGACCCGATGATCTGGGGCAATGTGCGCGAGAACTACGTCGACTACATCTCGAACGGCGAGACGATCGTCATGGTGCGCACCGAGACCGATCTCGAAGCCGAGGTCGCGATGGACGTCCTCAGGATGTTCGAGCCGATGGTCGTCGAGCTGCTCGATGCTCAGAGGGCACCGCGCTCGCGAAGCGACGCCAGCTCCGTCGTCGAATAGCCGAGCTCTCTCAGCACCGCGTCGGTATCGGCGCCGATCTCGGGCGCGGGCAGCCGCAATTCGCACGGCGCCTCGGCGAATTTGACCGGAAAGCCGAGCATCCTGACCATGCCGTGGCCCGGATGGTGCTGGTCGAGCACCATCTGCTGCGCCAGCACCTGCGGGTCGGCGAAGACTTCGGCAAGCCCCATCACGCGCCCGCATGGCACGCCGGCGGCGTTGAGCCGCTCGATCCACTCGTCCGCGGCCGCCTGGCTCAGCCTCTCCTCGACCGCCGCGTTCATTGCCGCACGGTTCTCGAGGCGCAGGTCGTTGGTCGCAAAGCGCGGGTCGTCGCGCCATTCCGGCGCACCGAGCGCGTCGACGAGCCGCTGATAGCTTTGCTCCTGGCTCGGCGCGATCGCAACTTCGCCCTTCTTGGTGCGGAAGAGGCCATAGGGCGAGACGATCGCGTGGTCGTTGCCGCTGCGCGCCGGCACCGCGCCGGTCGCGAAATAATTCGCGGCAAGAAAGGCGAGGAGGCTCATGAGGCCACTGTTGAGGCTCGCGCCGACCCGTTCGCCGGCCCCGCTCCGGCCGCGCTTCACCAGCGCCGCGCAGATGCCGAGCGCGCCGTAAAGCCCGGCGACGAGATCGGCGATCGGCGGGCCCGCGCGCATCGGCGCACCGTCGGCGTCGCCAGTCACGGCCATGAACCCACTCATCGCCTGGGCGATAAAGTCGAAGGACGGCCGCTCGCGGTAGGGCCCGCCGTCGCCGAAGCCGCTGAGACTGCACACGACGAGATCGGGCTTCAGCTCCCGGAGCCTGGTGTCGTCGAACCCCATCGCCGCGAGCACACCCGGCCGGTAGTTCTCGACCAGCACATCGCTCGTCTCGATGAGCCGCGCCAGCGCCGCCTTGCCCTCGTCCGTGCGGAGGTTGAGCGCCACCGATTTCTTGTTGCGGTTGAACGCGGCGAAATACCACGACAGCCCGTCGCGCATCGCCCCCTGCCCGCGCAGCGGATCGCCCTGCCCCGGCGTCTCGACCTTGATCACCTCCGCGCCCATATCCCCCAGCATCACCGTACAGAACGGCCCGGCGAGGATGCGCGTCAGATCGACGACCCGAATGCCCGAAAGCTGCCCGCTCATCGGCTAAGCCCCCACCCCGACACTCCCCTCCTCGGACTTGATCCGGGGATCGCGACCGGGAAGGCGATCGCAATCGACAGCATCGTCGCCCGCCGTTCGCGGCGAAGGTCGAAGCCGGCATCCATGGCAGCCTCCCGAAAGTGGCGCGCAAAGATTGTCATTCGGGACCAACAGTCGCAATCTGGTCGCGATGACCGATTTCGCGCTGCCCCGCGTTTCGACCAATCGGCCGCGGCCGCCGGTGTGGCGCCCGTCGCTGCACGGGTCGGAGCTACGGTGGGGCATCGCGCTGGTCGTGCCCTATCTCGCGGTGTTTGCCGTCTTTGTCCTCTACCCGATGGGCTACGGGCTGTGGATGGGCCGCAACCCCGCGCTCTATGCCGAGCTGTTCGACGATCCGTCCTACTGGAAGGCGCTCGTCAACACGCTCGTGTTCGTCGGCGTGGCGGTCAACGTCAAGATGCTGGCGGCGCTGTTTCTCTCGGGATTTTTCATGCGCAAGCGGCGCTGGATCAAGGCGCTGCTGGTCATCTACATCCTGCCGTGGACCGTGCCCGGGGTCCCGGCCTACCTGTCGTTCCATTGGATGTACGTCAGCCAGCAGGGGCTGCTCGACGTCATCCTCCAGGACATCTTCGGGATCGACGGGCCGATGTGGTTCGGCGGGCACTGGCTGTCCCTTTCCTGCGACATGGCCAGCTATGTGTGGAAATGGATGCCGCTATGGACGCTGATCCTGCTCGCCGGGCGAATGGCGATCCCAGAGGAGTTGTATGATGCCGCAAAGGTCGACGGCGCCGGACCGGTCGACCTGTTCCGCCGCATCACGCTGCCGCTTCTGTCCAACCTGTACCTGATCAGCACCCTCATTTCGACGATCTGGACGGTCAGCGACATCACCGTCACCCAGTTCGTCAGCGACGGCGGCCCGGGGCAATCGACGTATGTGCTGGCGACGCTCGGCATGTCCTACGCGCTCGACCAGGCGAAGCCCTATCTCGGCGTCGCCGCAGGCTTGTCGATCGTCCCGGTGATGATCCTGGTCGTGGTCCTCCTGATGCGCCGGCTGCGGAAAGCGGAGGTGCAGCTATGACGGCCGCCGCCCTCTCCGGCCGAGCCCCACGCCGCCCCAACTATCGCCTGCGCAAAGTGGTGATCGAGGTCGCGTCGGTCCTGCTCGGGCTCGTCATCCTCGTGTGGTCGCTGATCCCCGTCTACAACATGGTGTTCATCGCCCTCGACCCGAACGGCTACGACGAATCCGCCGGGGTGCTGTGGCCGGGACACGCCACGCTCGACGCCTTTATCGGGTTGTGGAGAGGGGAGGTCGACGACGTCGAGTTCTTCTGGCAGCAATTCGGCAACAGCGCCTATATCGGCTTCGTCGTGATGGTGCTGACCGTTCTGGTCGGCTCGTTCGCGAGCTTTGCCGTCAGCCGGCTGCGGCTCACCCGCGAGTGGATGCTCAACGACATCGCGTTCCTGACCTATATCATCCCGTCATCGACGCTGATCATCCCGTTCTACCGGATCATGAACCAGTACGGGCTGATGGATAACCCGTGGGCCGTCATCCTGGCCGAGGTGGCGTTTGCGACCCCGTACGCGATCCTGGTGCTGCAGCAGGCCGGCAAGCTGATCCCGCTAGAGCTCGACGAGGCGGCGCGGGTCGACGGCGCCTCGGTCTGGCAGGTCTATCTGAAAATCTACGTGCCGCTGATGGCGCCGGCGCTGGCCGCGGTCGGCACCTACGCGCTGCTCTTCGCGTGGAACGACTACCTCTACCAGTACATGTTCCTGACCTCGAGCCATCACGCGACGCTCGCGGTCGGGCTCGAGAACATCTTCGACGACGACGACTCGCCGTACAATTACATGATGGCGATGTCGGTCGTGTATTCGATCCCGCCAATCCTCATCTTCTACGCGCTCCGCCGCTACATGGCCTCGGGGCTGATCCGCGGCGCGGTGAAAGGCTAGCCATGGAGACGAGCGTCGTCGGCGGGGCGATGCTGCCGCATGCGCCCCAATTCTTCACGATGCCCGACACCGAGGACCGCGCCGTCGTCACCCGAGTCAAGGAAGCCGCAGCCGCGATCGGCACCCGCCTCAAGGCGTTGAAACCCGACCTCTGGATCATCTTCGCCAACGACCACGCCGAGCAGTATTTCCACAATGTCTGCCCCGCCTTCACCATGCATGTGGGCGGCGAGGCGACCGGGCGTTTCGCCGGGCGCGAATTCCGCTGGGAGGTGCCGGGCGAGACCGGCTTCCAAATCGTCCGCGAGCTCTATCGCCAGGGTTTCGACCCCGCCTTTACCAGCACGGGCAATATCGACTACGCGATCGGCATCCCGCTGACCCATCTCGGCGTCGACGCGCCGGTATTGCCGATCTCGGTCAACGCCTATCTGCCGCCGCAGCCGACGATCGAGCGCTGCTATGCCTTTGGCGAGGCGCTGGCGCGGATCGTGACCGGGATGGGGCTGCGCACCATAGCCTTGGCGAGCGGCGGCATGTCGCATTACCCCGGCACCGAGCGCTACGCCGAGCCTGATATCGCGTGGGACGAGGCGGCGCTGGCCCGGCTCACGGCCGGCAACCTCAAATCGCTGATCGGCTATAGCGAAGAGGAGCTCGACCGCGCCGGCAATATTGAATTGCGCTGCTGGGCTGCCGCCGCCGGCATGCTCGGCGAGCGCAAGCCGGACATCGTGTCGATGGACCCGAGCTGGCACCACAATTACGTCTCGCTCGGCTGGTGGGGCGGCCCGCCGGCGCCGGCAGCGCTCCACTACCCCTCGATCAAGCCCGAGCTCGTCGGCCTCATCGACGCCCTCCACGGCCTCACCCATGAAGCCGCCTGCCGCACCGACTTCCTCGCCGACCGCGCCGCCTACGCCGGCCGCTTCCCGCTGACCCCGCCCCAGCGCGAGGCCCTGATCGCGCTCGACCACAAGGCGATCGTCGCGATGGGCACACACCCGCTCCTGCCGTTCCTCGCCCGCATGCAGATCGATCGGGCCGCACGCGGATGAGACGGTGACCGAAAACCGTCCGCTGACCGCGATCCGCGGCGTCGCCGCGCTCGCGGTGGTGATGTTCCACTTCTCCGGCAAGTTTCCAGGCCCTTGGCCGGCGGCTATCGGCTACGGGTATTTCGGGGTCGAGGTTTTCTTCGTGCTGAGCGGCTATATCCTGACCGCCGTCTATGCCGATATGACCACGCATGAGGTCGGGCGCTTCTGGCTCAACCGGATCGCCCGCATCTTTCCGCTCCACCTTGTCGTGCTCGCCGCGCTGGCGATTGGAGCGCTCACCCTGCTCCACGCCGGAATGACGACCCGTGACCCGGCGTTTTTCGATCCCGCCTCCCTGCCCTATCACGCGAGCCTGACATTTGTGTGGTTCGGGTTGCCGATGGAGTGGAACGCGCCGGCCTGGTCGCTCTCCGTCGAATGGGCCGCATATCTACTGTTGCCGGTCTGGCTGTTTTCGGTGCGTCGGCTGACCCCCCTGATGGCGGCCGGGCTGTGCGTCGTGCTCGCCGCCGCCTCGGTCTTCCAAATGGTACACAACGGACCTGCCGCGACGGGCTGGCCCGCCCTGGCGCGCGGGCTGTCGGAGTTTGGGCTCGGGACGGCGCTGCGGCTCGCCGTCTTTCCCGCTGGGTGCATGCGAGCGCTGATCTTCCTCGGCGACTGGCTACTCGACTGGCCCCCGCTGGTCTGGCTCGGCCGCATCTCGTATTCGATCTACCTGCTCCACGCGCCGCTGCTGATCAGCGCGGGAAAGGTCTTGCCCCATATGGGCATGACGGCCACGATCCTGGCCTTGCTCGCCGTGCTGCTCGCCATGTCGCAGCTGACCTACGTCATGATCGAAGTCCCGGCGCGGCAATGGCTGCGGTCCGGGTTCCGGTCGCGCGTCCCCCTCGAAGGACGCACGACCGCCCCGCAATGACCGAAATCACCCTCGACGACATCGAGTGTCTCGCGGTCGGCGCCTGGATCCTCGGGACGGGCGGCGGCGGGAGCCCGTATCTCGGGCTCCTCAACATGCGGCGGCTTTATGCCGAGGGGTATCGGGTCGACCTCATGTCGCCGCACGACCTTGCCGACGATGACCGGGTGGCGATCGTCTCGAACATGGGCGCGCCGCTCGTCGGGCAGGAGCGCCTCAGCGACAGCCGCAACATCGCCCGCGCCGTCGAGATGCAGGAGGAGCTGCACGGCTGGAAGTTCCGCGCAATCATGTCGGTCGAGATCGGTGGCAACAACGCGATCCAGCCGCTGATGGCGGCGGCGCACAGGAAGCTCCCGGTCGTCGACGGCGACTGCATGGGCCGCGCCTATCCCGAGGCGCAGATGACCTCGGTCGCGGTCGGCGACCTCAAGCCCTACCCCTGCACGCTCTACGACCCGCGCGGCATCGAAGCCGTCGTGACGCAAGTGCCGACCTGGAAATGGATGGAGCGGGCGAGCCGCAAGATCTGCACCGAGATGGGCTCGATCGCCTCGACCTGCAAAGCCCCCCGCACCGGCCGCGAGGTCAAGGATTGGGGCATCCATTTCACCGTGACCAAGGCGATCGGGATCGGCCGCCGCGTGCGCGAGGCCCGGCGCCTCCACACCGACCCGATCGCTGCGATCCTCGACGAGGCCGGCGGCAAAATCCTCTTCAGCGGCAAGGTCGTCGACGTCGCCCGCCGCACCACCGAAGGTTTCCTCCGCGGCCGCGCCCAGATCGACGGCCTCGACGACGACCGCGGCGTCAAACTCGATCTCGCCTTCCAGAACGAATGGGTCGTCGCCTGGCGTGACGGCACCCCCATCGCGATGTCCCCCGACCTGATCTGCGTCCTCGACACGGTCACCGGCAACGCTTTCGGCACCGAGACCATCCGCTACGGCATGCGGGTCACCGTAGTCGCTCTCCCCGCCCCCTCGGTCTTCCTGACCCCGAAAGGTCTCCAGCACGTCGGCCCCCGCGCCTTCGGCTACGACCTCGACTTCAAATCGGTGTTTGTGTGAGAAGACAAGGTTTCGACGCGGAGTTTTCGCGAAGGCGTCCGTGCCGCGGCGAAGCCGCAATCAATCACCGCAGGGGCACCGAGACACAGAGAGGGAGCGGCACGGCATCCCGGGTGCCTCTGTGCCTCTGTGGTGATTCCTGGCGCTCCGCGCCGCAGTGTCGCCCCCTCCGCATCCTCCGCGAAAACTCTATGCCCTCCGCGTCGAAGAACTCTTTTTCCCGATGAAACGCATCGGCATCGACGTAGGGGGCACGAACACCGATGCGGTGCTGCTCGACGGCGCGCGCGTCGTGCATGCGGTGAAGGCGCCGACGACCGCGGATGTGACGGGCGGGATCGTCGCGGCGCTCGGGCGGCTCGCCGAGCACCCCGGAATCCGTGGCAGGATCGACGCGATCGTCATCGGCACGACGCATTTCATCAACGCAGTCGTACAGCGAAAAAGCCTCTCGCGGGTGGCGGCCATCCGCATCGGGATGCCGGCCGCCGCGTCACTGCCGCCGTTCTGCGACTGGCCGCACGACCTCGCCGATCTGGTGCGGGCTGAGGTTTACATGCTCGAAGGCGGCCACGAGGTCGACGGGCGCGAGATCATGCCGTTCGACGAGGCGGCGATGCGCGCGGCGGCGCGCGAGATCGGCGCGAAGGGGATTACCGCGGTCGGCGTGTCATCGATCTTCTCGCCGCTCGACGCGAGCCACGAAGAGCGCGCCGGGGAGATCCTCGCCGATGAATGTCCCGGCGCAGCGGTGACCCTGTCGCACCGGCTCGGCCGCATCGGGCTCCTCGAACGCGAGAACGCCGCGCTCCTCAACGCCGCGCTCGCCGACCTCGCCCGCGACACGATCGCCGGGTTCCGCGCCGCAATCGCCGCGAGCGGGCTCGTCGCACCGCTCTACATCACCCAGAACGACGGCACGGTGATGTCGGCCGACGTGGCGGTGAGCCTCCCCGTGATGAGCTTCGCCTCGGGCGCGACCAATTCGATGCGGGGCGCGGCGTTCCTCTCCGGCATCGCGGATGCGATGGTCGTCGATGTCGGCGGCACCTCGACCGATATCGGCCAGCTCCGCCGCGGTTTCCCGCGCGAGGCCAACTCCGTCGTCGAGATCGGCGAGGTGCGCACCCTCTTCCGCATGCCCGACCTGTTCTCATTAGGCCTCGGCGGCGGCAGCATAATTAGGACCGCGGGCGTCCCGTCCGCACCAACAGTCGGTCCGGATAGCGTCGGCTACCGATTGATCGACGAAGCATTGGTCTTCGGCGGGCACACCCCGACCACCACCGACGCCGCCGTCGCCGCCGGCATCGCCCAGATCGGCACCCACCCATCCGACCTCGACCCGGCCCTCGCCCGCGCCGTCCTCGACCGCGCCCGCGAGACGATCGAGGACGCCGTCGACCGCATGAAGACCGAAGCCGGCGGCGTGACCCTGATCGCGGTCGGCGGCGGCGCCTTCCTCGTCCCCGACCACCTCGCCGGCGTCAGCGAAGTCATCCGCGTCCCGCACGGCGACTGCGCCAACGCCGTCGGCGCCGCGACCGCGCAGATCAGCGGCGAAACCGACCAGGTCTACCGCGACCTCCCCCGCGCCGAAGCCATCGCCGCCGCCGAAAGCCAAGCCCGCGACCGCGCCACCGCCGCCGGCGCCAACCCCGCCACGATCACCACGATCGAAATCGAAGACATGCCCCTCGCCTACCTGCCCGGGAATGCGCTCAGAGTGAGGGTACGGGTGGCGGGCGCGATGGCGGGAGCTTCGTAGGAATGGTCCTGACTAACTCGAGGCCATTTTTCGACGCTTCGCGCCGCCCGGAATGACCTCGGAGAAGATCACGCCGCCACCCTTTGCCCGATCGCCGCGGCGCGTTCGGCGAGCCGCCTGATCCGGCCCCAGTCGCCGGCGGCGATCGCGTCGCGGGGGGCCATCCAGGAGCCGCCGACCATCGGCACGTTGGGGAGGGCGAGGTAGTCGGCGGCGTTCTGCTCGCTGACGCCGCCGGTGGGGCAGAACGCGACGCCGGAAAACACCGGCGCCAGCGCGCGCAGGAACCCGGCGCCGCCCAGCACCTCGGCCGGAAACAATTTCATCACGCTGATCCCGAGCGCCCGCGCCGCCATCACCTCGGACGGGGTCGCGATACCCGGGAGATAAGGCATGTCGGCTGCGAGCGCCGCCCCGGCCAGTTCCGGCGTCATGCCGGGGCTGACGAGAAAGCGCGCGCCGGCCGCCCGCGCCTTTGCGACATCCGCGGCGCGGAGCAAGGTGCCGGCGCCGACGACGACCTCAGGGACCGCGCGCGCGATCGCGGCGATCGCGGCCGGCGCCTCGGCGGTGCGGAAGGTGACTTCGATCAGGCGCAGCCCGCCCTCGCCAAGCGCGCGCGCCAACGGAACCGCGTCGGCTTCCCGTTCGATGGTCAGAACCGGGATGACCGAGACGCCGCGAAACAATCCGTGCATGGCGGTGTCCTCCCTGCCCGAGGAGGCATTGCCGCATCCTACGCCTGCCCCCCTCGCGCGACAGGGGCACCGTCGTCGCGGCTCTGCGCTTCGCGCAGCCGGGCCATCCGCCACCGTCTGGTGTGTCGCCGCGCCGAATCGGGCGGCCGAGTTGCGGCCTCCCCTGGATTGGGAAGGGAAAACCTTAGATCGAAGCGCCCGGCTAAGCGAGATCGAGGGTGCGGTAGCCGGCTGCCGCGATGGCGTCGCAGTGCTCGCGGTAGGCGGGATGGCCGCCGCTGTAGCGCATGATCCGAGGCCGTTGCTTGCCCTCGACGTTGCGGTTGACGCCGGTCATCCACGAGGCGATCTCGTTCATCAGCTGGCCCTCGCCGAGGGCCAGAACATGATCGGTCCACTCGTCGACACCGGTGGCGGTCGGCTCGATCCGCGTCAGGCCGCGCTCGGTCGCGAAACGGATCACGCCGGTGACCCATTCGACGCTGTATTGGGCCGTGCGGGTGTAGTTGCCGAGCCCAGCATGCGGCCCCATCGCCATCAGCAGGTTGGGGAAGCCCTCGACAAAGACGCCGAGATAGGTCTGCGGCCCGTCCTGCCACAGATCCTTGAGCCGCGCGCCGCCGACGCCCCTGATGTCGATCCGGTCGAAGGCGCCGGTGATCGCATCGAACCCCGTCGCGTAGATGATGATGTCGAATTCGCGCTTACGGTCGCTGGTCTTGATGCCGGTCGGGGTGATGCGCTCGATCGGCGTCTCGTTGATGTCGACGAGCTCGACGTTTGGCTGGTTATAGACCTCGTAATACCCGGTTTCGAGCGGCACGCGGCGGGTCCCGAGGCCGTGGTTCTTGGGGATCAGCTTTTCGGCGACGGCGGGGTCCTTGACCCGCTGCCGGATCTTCTTGGCGATGAAGTCGGAGGCGAGCCTGTTGGCCTCGCGGTCGGTCAGCGTGTCGCTGAACTGCCCCATCCAGACGCCGAAGCCCGGGGAATTGTAAAGGTTTTCCCAGAACGCCTCGCGGTCCTCGGGGGATACGTCCATGGTCTTGCGCGGGTCCGGTGCGTGGATGTAGCAGCCGGGCGAGGTCTGGCAGAGCGCGAAGATCTCGTCGTACCGGGCCCGGATATCGTCCATCTCGGCCTGCGGGATCTTGCCGTTGTGCAGCGGCGCACACCAGTTCGGGGTGCGCTGAAACACGGTCAGGTGCCCGACGGTCTTGGCGATCTCCTGGATCGTCTGCACGGCGGTCGCGCCGGTGCCGATGATCCCGACCCGCTTGCCGGCAAAGTCGACCCCTTCCTTCGGCCACCGATGCGTGTGGCAGGAGGTGCCCTTGAAGGTGTCGACGCCCGGAATATCCGGCATCGTCGGCGCCGACAGGATGCCGATCGCGGTCACCAGGAAGCGCGTCGTGTAACGCCGGCCGTCCGTCAGCGCGATGTCCCAGCTCCGCGCGTCCTCGCGGTAATGCGCCGAAGCGACGCGGCTTTCGAGCTGGATGTCGCGGCGCAGGTCGAACTTATCGGCGAAGTAGTTGAGGTAGCGCTCGGTCTCGGGCTGCGGGGCGAAATGCTCCTGCCAGTTCCACTCCTTGAGCAGCTCCTCCGAGAACGAATAGCCGTAGGTCCAGCTCTCGGAATCGAAGCGGGCGCCCGGATATCGGTTCCAGTACCAGGTACCGCCGACACCGGTCCCGGCCTCGAACGCCCGCACACGCAGACCGAGCTCACGCAGCCGGTAGAGCTGATAAAGACCGGCGACGCCGGCGCCGATCACGATTGCGTCGAAATCGCGGCTCTCGGGGTTCGCGGCCGTCTTCCCTGCGGTGCTCATCTGCTGCTCCTGGCGATCCACTATCCGCTATGTGTCGCGGTGCTCGGCATTTGTCCAGGGGCAGAACATTAGCTTGGCTTACGATCAGCCAGACTTGCAAAAAACCGAAGCCAAACCTTCGCGGGATGCGGGACGCCCGGGCTTATCGGGCACATGGAATTGACATGCGACGGCGCCAGGGGATTTGATCCGCGCCATCTTCGCAAAAGGCATCGGAAAAGGGAGACGCCTCATGGAACGGCGGATGCTCGGCAGGACCGGGGTTGAGGTGTCGCTTTTGGGGTTCGGCTGCGGCGCGGTCGGCGGGCTGATGGTCGGCGGCGACCCGAAGGACCAGGAGCACGCGATCGCGCGGGCGCTCGAAATGGGGATCACCTATTTCGACACCGCCGCGCAATATGGCAACGGCCGCTCCGAGACCAACCTCGGCCGCGTCCTCAAAAGCCTGAAGCCGCAGGGGATCACCGTCGGGACCAAGGTGCGCCTACCCCCGACCGAGCGGAGCGGGATCGCCGCCGGCATCGCCAATGCGCTCGAAGAAAGCCTGAAGCGGCTGCAGATGGAACAGGTCGACCTGTTCCAGTTCCACAATGCGATCGTCGACAAGACCAGCGGTGCTGATTTCAGTGCCGGCTCGATGCTGGAAGACGTCGTCCCCGCCTTCGAGAAACTGCGCCAGCAGGGCAAGATCCGCTTTTTCGGGATCACGGCGGTCGGCGAGACGCCGGCGCTGCATAAGGTCGCCGACGCGCGCGCCTTCGACACCGCGCAGGTCAGCTACAACCTCCTCAACCCGAGCCCTGGAGCCGCGGTTCCCGCCAACTATCCGGCCCAGGATTACGGCAACCTCCTCGCCCATACCACGGCGGCGAATATGGGGGTCATCAACATCCGCGTCGTCGCCGGCGGCGCCCTGTCGGGCAGCGAGGAACGCCACGCGCTCAATTCGCCGGCACCAGCTCCCATCGGCTCCGGCGGCAGTTACACGACCGACGTCGAGCGTGCCCGCCGGCTGCGACCGCTGGTCGACGAGGGTCATGCGGACAGCCTGATCGAGGCGTCGCTGCGCTACGTCATCGCCAACCCGGCGATATCCACCGTGTTGATCGGAATCGCCAATCTCGAGCAGTTCGAATACGCCGCAAGCGCCGTCAGCAAAGGGCCGTTATCGACGGCGGCTCTGGCGCGGGCAGCGGAGTTGCAAAAGGAGTTTGCCGGCGAGGCTCGCTAAAGCCCCCATCCCAATCTTCCCCGGCTTGCGGGGAAAGGGGCTCATTGTGCCGCTCGCGACCAGCATCCCTCCCCGCAAGCGGGGAGGGTTAAGGTGGGGGCTCGCCGCCGCTACGCCACGACTTCCTTGCTCGTGATCGTGTACTCGAAGCTTGCCGGATCAAGAGAATCGACGGTCTGGTCCGGTGCTTCAGCGTAGGGGTACATCAGGAAGCCGATTGGACCGTTCTCCTGTCCGGGCAAGGTGAAGTCGCGGGCGTAGTTGAACCCGACCCAGTTCATCTCCCAGTTCCCGAACAAGCGCTCGCGCTCCGCCTTCACCTTGTCGCTGTCGAGCGGCAGGTTCTCCTCGAGCACGACCTTGCGCACATCCGCCGGATCGACCGGCAGCCAGCCCTTGCCGTCGATATGCACCTCGGCCCGGCAATGCTGCGCCTTGGTCACATCGCCCGATTTTCCGAGCGACTTGGTCACCTTCGAATCGGCCACCCGCACACCGAAGAAATCCCGGGCCGGCAACCCCACCGCCCGCGCCAGCCCCACGTAGAGCGAGTTGATGTCGGCGCATTTACCGCCGAGATCGCCGGATTGCAGCATGAACGCGACATTGCCGACCCCGCACCCGCGCGTCTGGGGATTGCGGAAGGTGTTGTCGACCACCCAGTCATAGATCGCGCGCGCCTTGTCGAGCGGCGCGGCGCGATCGCCGACGATCTCGCGCGCCTTCGCCAGCACGATCCCGTCGGTCGGCGAGCTCTTCGTGGGCTTCAGATACTCGGCAAGCTCCTCGGCGCCGGCATCGGGCGAATAGCCGGAACGGTCGCGGGTCTGCACGCGGGCGGTAACCGAAATCTCGCGTGCGGTTTGCGGCGTCAGCCACGCCGCCGAGACGATCGGCGCCCGCGCCGCCGTCTCCCACAGCACAAAGGCGGAGACCGGCGATTGCCAGGTTAGGTCGACCGCGCGCTGATAGTCGAGCGCATCCTGGGGCACCGGCAGCCACAGCCGGGTCGGGGTCTTCGGGTCCTTGACCGCAACGTGGTAGGTCAGCTCGAACTCGCGCCATCCCGCCGGCAGCGCTATTGCAGGCCGAGCCAGCGCGGCGACCCCGCCGGCCACGGCCATCCCTTTGATGAAGTCGCGTCGATGCATTAGATGTTCTCCAGGCGGTCGCGCAACGCAGGTTCGCGCCGGCGGCTCGTTTCGCGGATCGGATGAGTCGGTTAGAATTCGCGGGCGGATTTCATTGGGAAGGGACGCGCACGGCGGCCCCTCGGATCAGGTTGTCGGAGAACGATAATGCCGGACAGCGCTGCTGTCACGACCGCGATCATTCCGACGGGAGAGACGCTCGGCGCGACCGTCACCGGCATCGATCTTGGCCAGCCGCTCGACAACCGCGTCTTCGCCACGATCCTGCGCGCGCTCGGCAAGCACGGCGTGCTGCGCTTTCCCGACCAGACACTGACCCCACCGCAGATGAAGGCGTTTGCCGCGCGTTTCGGCTCGCTCGAGGTGAATGTCGCCGGCGCCTATCAGGAGCCCGGCCATCCCGAGGTGATGACCCTCTCGAACATCGTCGAGAACGGCCTCCCGATCGGCGCGCTCGACGCCGGACAGGATTGGCACACCGACATGTCGTACAGCGCGACGATCGCGTTTGCGAACATGCTCTACGCGCTCAAGGTGCCGCACCGCGGCGGGCAGGTGCTCGGCGGCACCGAGTTCGCCAACATGCGCGCCGCCTACGCCGATCTGCCGGCAGAGCTGAAGACGCGGCTCGACGGCATGACCGTGGTCCACGACTTCAACAAGTTCTGGGAGATGATGCGGCAGCGTCCGGGTAGCTGGCGCAAGCCGATGAGCCCCGGGCAGCGCGCCCAGAAACCGCCGGTCTCGCACCCGATCTTCCTCGACCACCCGATCACCGGCGAGCGCATCCTCTACTGCAACCCCGGCTACGCCATCCGCATCAACGAGCTTTCCGAGAAAGAGAGCGACGCGACCCTCGAATTTCTCTTCGCCCACCAGCTCCGGCCCAAATACCGCTATCTGCACCGCTGGACCGAAGGCGATGTGCTTTTCTGGGACGACCTCGGCACCCTCCATAACGCTCAAGCCGATTACGGCCCCGACGAACCCCGCCTGATCAAGCGCTGCCAGGTCATGGCCGACCGGATTTTCGAACCGGGGTTTGTCGACGGCGCGCTCGCGGCGGCGTGACTTGGCGGATCGATGGGTTTCGCTGCGCTCAAGCCATCACCCCGCCACCTTCTCCCGAACAAACCCCGCCGCTGCTTCGGTCAGCCGGGTCAGGTCGCGCCGCAGCTTCTCGAACCCCGGCGATCGGTCGAGGCTGCGCTGGTCCATGTACAGCGCGCGGTCGACTTCTATCTGAAGGCTGTGGCGCGCTTCGGCCGGGCGGCCCTGGCGGCGGACGATCTCGACGCCTTTGTAGCCCTCGTTGATGCGCGCGTCGTAGCCCATGCCGCGGAGAACGCCTGCGACGAAATCGGTGAAATCGCGGGCACAGCTCGTGCGGTCGCGGTCGCCGAGGACGAAATCGCCATGCTCGCCGGCATGGTGGGGGCGCGACGGCATCGAGTGACAGTCGATATGCCAGACCGCACCGAATTTCGCGTGGAGCCGATCGCACGCATCGTCGAGCGCCCGGTGATAGGGCGTGTGGTAACGCTCGATCCGGGCGACGATCTCGTGCGCCTCGAGCCGGCGGTCGTAGATCGGCATCCCCGGCCGGGCATAGCGGCGGATGAGGCCTACTCGCGTCGACGGGCGCGGCGTCAGTTCGCGCGGCATATGCCCGTAGATCATTGCCGGATCGAGATCGTCGGCGGCGCGGTTGGGGTCGAGGTAGCTGCGCGGAAAGTAGGCGCCGATCAGCGTCGCGCCAAAGCGCGGCGCCGCCGCGTAAAGCTCGTCGACATAGCAGTCCTCGGCCCGGCGCAAATTCGATAGCGGGCAGGTAAAGCCGAAATCCGCCGGGTACACGGACCCGCTGTGCGGCGAATCGAAAACCAGCGGCAATTCAGTCCCCTCGGGGTCGCGGCGCCACAAGACCCCCGGAATCTCCAACCCCAACCTGTCCGCCTCCATCGCGCGCCGCCCGGCCTCCGTCTCATGCCCACTGTGGCGAAGCGCCTCGCCGCTGGCAACCGGCACCGGCACGGCGCAATATGGGGGATCGACCCGCGTATAACGGAAGCAACCGTGCCTGTGACGACCTACAAGGTAGAGCTGATCCCGCCGGACATCACCCCGTACCGCGCCGGCAATACCAGCATCGACTACGTCACCACGTTTACCGCCGACAAGCCCGGCCCGCATGTTCTGGTCTGCGCCCTGACCCACGGCAACGAGATCTGCGGCGCGATCGTCCTCGACAGCTTGTTCAAGGCGGGCATCCGGCCGCGCCAGGGGAAGCTCACCCTCGCCTTCAACAACGTCGCCGCCTACGAGGATTTCGACCCGCGCATGCCGATCGCCTCGCGCTATGTCGACGAGGATTTCAACCGGCTGTGGTCTCCGGCGACGCTCGACGGCCCGCGCAAATCGGTCGAGCTCATGCGCGCCCGCAAGATCCGCCGCATCGTCGACCAGGCCGATCACCTGCTCGACCTCCATTCGATGCAACACGCGACGGCGCCGCTGATGCTGGCGGGGCTTCTCGACAAGTCGCGCGACCTCGCGCTGCGCATCGGCATTCCCGAGCTGGTCATGTGCGACGCCGGCCACGCCGCCGGGCCGCGAATGCGCGATTACGGCGGGTTCGGCGACCCGGCCTCGCCGAAGACCGCGCTCCTCATCGAATGCGGCCAGCATTGGGAGACGCGCGCCGCCGAAGTGGCCAACGACGTGACCCTGCGTTTCCTGATCGCGCTCGGCGTCGTCGATCGCGACGACGTCGACACGCTCGGCGGCCCCGATTTCGACGCGACGCCGCGCCAGCGCGTGATCCAGGTCACCCAGGCGATCACGATATCGAGCGAGCGGTTCGATTTCGTCGCACCCTATCGCGGGCTCGAGGTGATCCCGACCGAGGGCACCGTGATCGGGCACGACGACGGCCGCGAGATCCGCACGCCATACGACGAGTGCATCCTGATCATGCCGTCGCGCCGCCTTCTGCGCGGGCAGACCGCGGTGCGGCTCGGCCGCTTCGTGGCGTGAGGCCCCGGGCCTGACACCGGCCAAGCGCAGCTTTCCGCCGATCGTCGACGCCCGCGCCGTCGCGCTCGTACTTGGCACGTTGCCGGGTGAGGAATCCCTGCGCCGGCAACAGTATTACGCCCACCCGCGCAACCTGTTCTGGCCGATCGTCTTCACCCTCTTCGGCGAAGGCGTCGTGCCCGATTACGACGCTCGCGTCGGTTTTGCCCAGTCCTCGCGGTTGGCGCTGTGGGACGTCTGCGGCCTCGCCGAGCGCGATGCCAGCGCCGACGCGACGATCCGCGCCGAGGTGCCGAACGAGATCCCCGCCCTCCTCGACACGCATCCCAACATTCGCACCGTCGCCTTCAACGGCACCACTGCCCGCCGCCTCTACGACCGCCATTTCCCGAGGCGCGCCGGCCTCACCTATCTCGCCCTGCCCTCGACGAGCCCGGCGCATGCGAGCCTCAACTTCGCCGCGAAGCTCGGGATATGGCAGGCGCTGCGGGTGGCGGTGGAAGCCTCTCGGTGCTCTATCCCGCCCTCGGCAGGAACTCGACCAGCGCCGAGTTGAACCTCGCGAGCTCCGCAGCCAGGCGCTGCACGATCGCGGCGTCCTGCTGGCGGAGTTCGGTGGTGTTGATGCCGCGGAGTGACAGGGCCAATTCGCACAGGCCGGTGCCGCCGACCGTCGCGGCGCAGCGGCGCAGTGCGTGAAGGCCGCGGTGGAAGGCGGCGAGGTCGCCGGCGTCGGCGGCGGCGGCGATGCGGTCCATGATCTGCCGCGAGTCGGCGCGGAAGCTGTCCACCACCTCGGAGAAGAAGTCGCCACCGCCGGACAGGTTGCGCAGCCCGGCGATGACCCGCGTGTCGACCGAAGCGGCGGGCTCGGCGACATAGCGCGGGTGCGCGGCGATCGGCGTCACCCGGTCGTCGGTTTCGGTGTAGGCGGCCGCCACCGCCGGCGGCTCGGCCGCCGTCGGCAGCGGCGCGATCGGGATCGCCGGCAAGGCGTGAAGCGCGTTTTCGAGAAGCCGGTCGCTGACAGGAGCGGGCAACAGCCCGGTGAGCTCGCCGTCGCCGAGCCCGGCGAGCGCGGAGATTTGCACGGCCTCGGCGACAAAAAGGATCGGCGGCGGGTCATCGCGGGCGAGGGCGGCGCGGTGGACAAAGCTGAGGGCCGGGATCACCCGCACCCGCCCGTCGACGATCAGCACCGGCGACAGCGGCGTCTCGAACCGCTCGACATAGACGAGCGCGTCGTCGAGCCCGCCGACCCAGCGGATATCCGCATTCCACGCACCGAGCGGCTCGGCCAGCTCGCCGGCGAACTGGCTGTCCTCGGTCACCAGCAGCACCGGCCGCTGCACCAGGTCGAGCTGCAGCGGCAGCGTTGCCTC
This sequence comes from Allostellaceae bacterium, assembly GCA_036489765.1. Lineage (GTDB taxonomy): Bacteria > Pseudomonadota > Alphaproteobacteria > ATCC43930 > CGMCC-115725 > DATARH01. Next base: position 59,170 of record DASXFE010000052.1, read on the forward strand.
GTCGAGCGCCAGCGGCAGCGACACCGCCCAGGCCGCCGGCCCCCGAGCGACGACACGCCCGCCCATGAGCTCGGTGAGCCGCGCGACGACCCCCAGATCGGCGTCGTCCTCTGCGTCGCCCTGGCCGCGCACCCCGATCCGCAGCGGCACGACCGCACCGATCGGCCCCGCCGCGCGAACGTCGATGCGGATCGTCCCGCCCTCGCTCGCGACGATCGCCGCTATGATGACGCTGTTGAGGACCTGCGCGAATTGCTGCGGCCAGCCCGACACCCGGTAAGGCACTTGCGGGTCGATTCTCAGTGCCAGCACGAGGCCCTGCTGCGCCGCCGCGGGCCGCAGCAAGGCAAGCGCGTCGTTGACGACTGCGTACAGATCGAACGGCTCGATCGCGGGCACGTAGGCGCCGGTTTCGATCGCCGCGAGATCGAGCACTTCGGTGATCTGGGCCAGGAGCGCCTGCGCCGGCAGCCCGGCTTCCGGCGCCGTCTCGACCCCCGGCAGCGCCCGCGCCATCGCGTCCACCGGACCGCGCAAGCCCCGGCCGATCACGCTCAGGAACCGGGTCTGCGCCGCGCTCGCGGCATCGGCCTCCTCACGCGAGCGGGCGAGCGCGCGGATCAGCGTCGCGACCCCGCCCGGCATCGCCGCCAGCATCAGCGCGAGCCCCGCCGACAACCCCGGTTGCATCTGCCACACCGGCGTCGTCAGGGCGACCGCGCCGAACCCGATCACTCCGCCCGCCGCGGCGGTCACCAGCGCGCCGAACCCGAAACGGAACCCGGCATAGAACGCGATCGCCAGATAGGCCGGGTACCAGATCGCCGCCGCGCCCTGGCCGAAATGCAGGAGCGCCGAGAGCAATGCCAGATCGCCGACGATCGCCGCGATGCGCCGCACGGCCGACGGGCGCGGGCTGAGGATCAGGTGGAGCAGGAAGCTCCACCCGCCGACCAGCGCCAGGATCGCGATAAAAAGGCACGGCGCCGTCGCCGGGTCGAGCCCGGCGAGCCCCAGGGCCCAGGCGAAGAGCAGCCCCTGGCCGAGCACACGGCAGACAGCGTATTCGTGCTCCTTGTCGCCGCGCGCCGCAAACCGGGCACGGAGCTGCCCGAGCCCGATCAGCGCCGCGACCACTCCGACCGCCATGGGGGCCAGCACGAGCGCACCGATCAGCGACGCGGCGGTCGGCAGCGGCCCGATCAGCCCAATCAACTCGGGCAGCGCGACAAACCCGATCGGCGGCAATACCGCGGCGAGCGCCAGAGCCAGTGTCGCGACGAGGTCGAGCGGGCGCCCCGGCACCGCAATCGCGGTCGACGGGGCGGAGCGGCCGGGGCCAGCCGACCGCGCGATCGCCGCCGGCCTCAGCCGCGACGATCGGCGCCCAAACGGATTTGCCGAAATTCCCCGCAAGCCGGCGGCCTAAAAGCGGCGGCCGACACCGGCGAGCGCCGCGAACGGCGTCTCCGAGCGGTCGGGCGGGAAGGCGATCGTGACCGTGGTGCCGCTCCCCTTCGTGCTGTCGATGGTGAGCCGGCCGCCGTGCAGTTCGACGAGCCCGATCGCGAGCGGCAGGCCGAGCCCGGTGCCGGCATGGCGCCGGCTCAGCGAGCTCGCGACCTGGCCGAACCGCGTCGAGGCGAGCGCGACCTCCTTTGCGTCCATGCCGATGCCGTGGTCGCTGACCGCGACAACGACCCCGCCGCCGCGCAGGCGCAGCACGATCTCGATCTCGCCGCCGGGATGGCTGAACTTGACGGCGTTGCTGACGATGTTGAGCACGACCTGCTTGATCTTGCGCGGGTCGGCGGTGAGCCGCGGGATCACGCCCTCGCTGCGCAGGTCGAGGCGGATCTCGCCGGCCCGCGCCTTGGCCTCGATGAGGCGCAGCACATCCGCGATCAGCCCGTCGAGCTCGACCGTCTCCTCGGTCAGCTCGAGCCGCCCCGCCTCGAGCTTCGACACGTCGAGGATGTCGTTGATGATGCCCAGCAGATGCTCGGCGCTTGCTAGCACGTCGCGGGCGTAGCCGACGTATTTCTGCGTCGTGATCGGCCCCAGCATCTCGCCGGCCATGACCTGCGAAAACCCGATGATCGCATTCAGGGGTGTACGCAGCTCGTGACTCATCGTTGCGAGGAACTCGGTCTTGCTGCGGTTGGCGAGCTCGGCCTGGTCACGCGCCGTCGCCTGCTCGTGCTCGGCCTCCTTGCGGTCGGTGACGTCCTCGAGAACGGTCACGACCATCGCGTCGTCGCCGTCGCGCAGCAGCGTCTTGGTGGTCTGCAGCATCCGCCGCCGGCCGTCGGCCGCGACGATCTCGTCGTCCGACGCGCCGGGCCGGAGCGCCCCGGACAGGAGCCGCGCATCGTCCTCGGCGATGAGGCGGCCGAGCGCGTCGTCGTGCGCCTCGGCCGGGCCCCGACCCAAAAGCTGCTTGGCCCGCCGCCCGGCGAACTCGGCGAAGGCATGATTGACAAAGCGGTAGCGTCCGTCGACGCCGGTCGCGCAGACCATCGCGGGGATCGCATCGAGCACGCGCAACAGCCGCTCATGCGCCTCGCCGATGTCGAAGCGCGGCGACGGTTCTTCGGGCGGCTGCGGGGAGGGCGGCTCGACGACGCGGCGATAGCGCAGCAGGTTGCCGATGCGGGTGCGGAATTCGTGGTGGTCGACCGGGCTCAGCAGGTGGTCGGCGGCGCCGGCGGCCAGCGCCCGGTCGATGCAGTCGCGGTCCTCGTACGGCGCGATGACGACTACCGGCACCTCGGCGCAGCCCGGTACGACGCGCAGCCGGGTGATGAACTCCGCGGCCTCGGCCTCGCCGGTCTCGCCGGCGGCGACGATCAGGTCGGGCGGCTGGTCGCGGCAAACGGCGAGCGCCTCCGCCGCCGAGCGAAACGTTCGGGCCTCGGTTCCGTCTCCCAGCGAGATCGCCAGTCGCTCCAGAATCTTCAGATTCGTGGCGCTGCTGTCGACGACAACTAACAGGGGGGATGACACAAAAACGACCCCAGCGCAAAGATACGTCGGGGCCCACTCTATACAGCCCCATCCGGCCGTCCCAAGCGCCCCCGGCCCGGCTTGTGGATAGAAGGGTGAACTATCAGGAATCGCAGCATGTTGTGGCTGCTATCCACATGGACCCCAACCACTCGCCGATACCCACTCCGGGGTAGCGATTCGCGAGGCGAATTTACAACCGATAGAATGCCGCCGCGTTGCGCCAGAAAAACCGCTCGCGATCCTCGGGCGAGCGATCCGACAGCATCCGGCTCATTGCCTCGACGAGCGCGCCATAGCCTATCCTGAGCCCCGCCACCGGGAAGTTGCTGGCGAACATCGAGCGCTCGATCCCGAAAATCGAAATGGCGTCGAGCACGACCCGCCGGTTGTCTTCGTAATCCCAAGCCCGGTCCTTCAACCCGAACTCCGACACCTTCACGCAGACATTGGGCTCGCGCGCCAGCACCGACATCTGGCGGCGCCATTCGGCGAGCCCCTCCTCGCTGCGGTCCCACGGAAACCCGGTGTGGTTGAGGACGATCGGCGTGCGCGGAAACGCCCGCGCCACCTCGGCGGCCTCTTCGAGATGCCAGAAGGGCACCCGCAGATCCCACGACAGCTCGTGTTTTTCGAGGAGCGCGAACCCCTTGAGCCAGGCCGGGTCCTGCATTGTCCCCGGCTGCCCGGCGATCCGCTCATCGGGCCGCGCCGACGTCACCGGCTTCGACCGGATCCCCCGTACCAGCGGAAACCGCGCCTGCGCCGCAAGAACCTCCTCGGCGTTCGGCGTATGAAACCACGCATGCGCGACAATCGCATTCGGCAGCCCATGGTCGGTGGCGACCTGGTTGACCCACCGCGTCTCCCCGACCTGGTCGTCCCGATCCCACTCGGCCTCGCAGTGCACGGTCCCCAGCACATTGCTCGCTGCCGAATCCCGCCGGTAATCCTCCGGCAGGTAGTTCCGCCTCAGCGCCGTACCGTCGCCCATGAAGAAATCGTGGCGCCGCTCCCCGATCAGATTGGGGTGCTTCCCCATCCCGAGATCCCACAGGTGGTGATGCGCGTCGATCAGGCTGATCGCGTCGGGGGACTGGTTCCAGCGGGAGTTGGCGGGATCTTCGACGGCCATGTTTGCTCGCTCCATTCGGATCGGCTTGTCGGACACCCAGTCATACACATCGAGAGACCAAGGATGCGGACCAACATAGACATCGACGGCGATACGCTGGAAGAGGCGCAAAGGCTCTCGGGCCTAAAGCCCAAGCGGGCGGTCGTCCATGAGGGCTTGCAGACGCTTATCCGGCTCAAACGCCGTCGCCGTGTGCTCGATCTGGGCGGAAAGATCGATTGGGCGGGCAACATCGACGACGACATTAAGCGCAGGGAACGCGATCCTCGTCGATAGCTCTGCCTGGATCGATCACTTCCGCGGCAGCGAGACGGAACAGGTGTCGAGGCGGCGCGCTATGATCGAAGAAGACCAGGACTTGCTCGTCGGCGATCTCGTACTCTGCGAGGTCCTCCAGGGCGCGCGATCCGAGGCACGGGCCAGAGACCTGGAGGAAGCGCTACGCGAATTCGAAATCGTCAGCCTCTCCGATCCTGGCTTGGCGCTCATTGCGGCCGCCAATTATCGGCTTCTCCGCTCCCGTGGCGTGACGGTTCGCACCAGAGTCGGTCTGATCATCGGCACGTTCTGCATCGGACGCGGCCATTCGCTGCTACACTCCGATCGCGATTTCGAGCCGATGGAGCGCTTGCTCGGCCTGAAGGTGGCGTGAGGAGTGGGAATGGATCGAGAGTACGAAACCATCCACGTGGCGGAGCAGGGCGGCGGGCTCGTCGTCGTCACGCTCAACCGGCCCAGCGCCGCCAATGCGATGAACACGCAGATGGGGCGCGACCTGCTCGCACTCTTCGACGGGATCAACGGTGAGCCGCTGGCCTACCGCTGCATCGTGCTCACCGGGGCCGGCGACAAGGTGTTCTGCGCCGGCGGCGACCTCAAGGAGCGCCAGGGCATGACCGACGAGACCTGGGCCGCCCAGCACCTCCTCTTCGAGCGCATGATCCGCGCGGTCATCGCCTGTCCGGTGCCGGTGATCGGCGCGATCAACGGCGCGGCCTATGCCGGAGGGTGCGAGATCGCGCTCTGCTGCGATTTTCTCTATGCCGCCGAGAACGCCCGCTTCGCGCTGACCGAGGTGACGCTTGGCATCATGCCGGGCGCGGGCGGCACGCAGAACCTGCCGCGCGCGGTCGGCGAGCGGCGGGCCAAGGAGATCATCCTGACCGGCCGCCCGTTCTCGGCAAGGGATGCGTTCGACTGGGGTATGGTCAACCGCCTCTGCTCCCCCGAAAAGCTGATGGACGAGGTCCTCGAAACCGCGCGGCGCATCGCCGACAACGCGCCCGTCTCGGTGCGCCAAGCCAAGCACTCGATCCATTACGGGCTGCAGATGGACCTCGCCTCCGGCATGATGCTCGAGATCGAAGCCTACAACCGCATGGTCCCGACCGAAGACCGGCGCGAAGGCATCGACAGCTTCAACGAAAAGCGGAGACCGGTCTTCAAGGGACGATAGAGGAACGATCCGCAAGTTCCCGGCTTCCCCGGGCTTTGCCCCGGGGGTCGACGAAACGCTTGAGCTGCATCGTGGATGGCCGGGCTAAACCCGGCGAGGCGGATCTTAGGGTAGGCTTCGCTGCGAGCGACGAGGAGGAAACAATGGACGGCGCAACAGTAACCGGCAGGACCGACATCACCCAGGCTCTCGCCGCTCGCGCGAGCGCCACGACCTACGACGCGCTCCCCAGCGATGCGCGGCTCCTCGCGCGGCAATGCATCCTCGACTATTACGCCTGCGCGATCGCCGGGGCGGACGACCCGCTGGTCGCGATCCTCATCGCCGAGATGGAAGAAATGGGCGGCGCCGAGATCGCCCATCTGATCGGCCACAAGGGGCGGATGCCGGTTCTGTCGGCGGCGCTCGTCAACGGCGCGGCGAGCCATGCGCTCGATTACGACGACGTCAACCTGGCGATGCCCGGCCACCCGTCGGTCGCCGTGCTCCCCGGACTGATCGCGCTCGGCGAAGAGAAGAAGTCGGGCGGCCGCGACCTGATCGCGTCGTTCATCGCCGGCTACGAGACCGCCTGCCGGACCGGCATGTCGGTGCGGCCGGGCCATTACGGGCGCGGGTTCCACGCGACCGGCACGGTCGGCGCATTCGGATCGGCGGCGGCGTGCGCCCGGCTGCTCGGCCTCGACGCCGAGGCGACCGGCCGCGCGCTCGGCATCGCCGGGACGCAGTCGGCCGGGCTCAAATCGCAATTCGGCACGATGTGCAAGCCGTTCCATGCCGGCAAGGCGGCGCAGAACGGCCTCCTCGCCGCTCGCCTCGCCGCGCGCGGGTTTTCGAGCCGCCCCGACCTCATCGAATGCGATCAGGGCTTCGCGAAGACCCACAGCAACGTCTGGAACCCCGAGGCCGCGCTTGCCGAGCCGGCCGGCGGCTTCCACGTCTACGCCAACCTCTTCAAGTACCACGCGGCCTGCTACATGACCCACGCGCCGATCGAATGCGCCCAGCAGATAACGCAGCAGCAGGTTCGGCCCGACGACATCGCCGCGCTGACCCTGTCGGTCAACCGCGGCTCGTCGCGCATCTGCAACATCCAGGCGCCCGCCGACGGGCTCCAGGCCAAATTCAGCCTGCGCCAGACCGTGGCGATGGCGCTTTCCGGCGTCGACACCGCCGGGCTCGATTCCTACAGCGTCGCCACCGCGACCGATACGGCGCTGGTCCGGCTGCGCGAGCGGCTGGAGCTCGATTTCCGTGATGACCTGCCCGAGGCCGGCGCCGAACTGTCGGTAACGCTACGCGACGGCAAGGTCCTGCACACGACCCACGACGCCGGCCTCGCGATGACCGATTTCGCCGCGCAGGGCGCCCGCCTCGCCGACAAGTTCGACGCCCTCGTCGAGCCCGTCCTCGGCACCGCCCGCGCCCGCGAGTTGCGCGCCATGATCGAGGGCCTCGACGACGTCGCCGAGATCGGCCAGCTCGCAAGGCTTGCCGCCGCATAGCACCGTGGGGCGGACAAGCCGAAGGCCCATTCCGCCACCTGTTCGCGCGCTGAATGGCGGAATGCGCTACGCTCTTCCGCCCTACCCGGAGGACGCCCACCATGCCCCATTACCCGCTCGCCGAAGGCTCCGTGTCCGAGCTCGGCTTCGCGCAAAAGCCGATCGAGCATCTCGACCATCTGATCCGCGGCCATATCGAGGAGGGCCGCTATCCCGGCGCGCAGATCGCCCTCGCCCGCCACGGCAAGCTCGCGCTCTTCCGCACCTACGGCGACGCCAAGACCGGCGCCGAGCGCGCCCCGGCCCGCGACGACACGCTCTTCCTCCTCTTCAGCCAGACCAAGGTGCTGACGAGTTCGGCGGTCTGGGCGCTGGTCGAGGAGGGGAAACTGTCTTTTATGGACAAGATCACCGACCACCTCCCCGAATTCGGCGCGCACGGCAAAGCCGACATCACCCTCCACACGGTAATGACGCACCAGGCCGGCTATCCTTCGGGCGACGTGACCCGCGAGACCTGGGCCGAC
>DASXFE010000095.1:0-8886 GCA_036489765.1 Allostellaceae bacterium
CGCCCGGCTGTCCGCCGGCAATCTCCAGGAAGCACCCGACGCCAAGCCCGCGCCTTTTGCCGCCAGCCTCGGACTGCGCGCGGCGCGCGGAGAACCCGGCCGCATCGGCCGCTTGCAGCGCCTCGGCGATCACCGGCGCGAACTCACCGCTGTCGAACACGGTGCCTAGCGCGCCCTTGTAGGGAAGCTGCGACGGCGCGATCAGGTTGCGGCGGCGGAGCTCGACCGGGTCGATGCCCATCTCGCGGGCCGCCGTATCGATCAGCCGCTCCATGCAGTAATTCGCCTCGGGCCGTCCGGCGCCGCGGTAGGGTCCGGTCGGCACCGTATTGGTAAAGACGCAGCGGATGCGCAGCCCGATCTGCGCGATGTCGTACATGCCGGGAAGGCAGCGGGCGAAATTGGCGGTGGCGATAAAGGGCCCGTGCGAGGTCAGGTAGGCGCCCATCGCCGCGAGCGAGTCGATGTCGATGGCGAGGAACCTGCCGTCGCGGTCGAGCGCCAGCCGCCCCTCGATAATCGTGTCGCGCGCCTGGTTGTCGGTAAGGAACCCCTCGGACCGGCTCGCCAGCCAATGCACGGCGCGGCCCGTCTGTTTCGCCGCGACGAGAAGCGCCGCATATTCGGGATAGGCCGTCGTGCGCATGCCGAAGGCGCCGCCGACATCGCCGGTGACGACCCGTACCCGGTCCGGCTTGACCGCAAGGCTGCCGGCAAGATGATGGCGCAGCACGATCGCGCTTTGCGTCGCGCAATGGAGCGTGTACCGGCCGCTCTCGGCATCGTAACCGGCTAGCGCCCCGCGCGGCTCCATCGGCGCCATGACGATGCGCTGGTTGACGAGCCGCACGCTGGCGACGTGCGCCGCCCGGGCAAAGGTTTCGGCGAGCTCGGCGCGAGCCGCAGGGTCGGCGGCGGTGAAACCGTGCCAGTCAACGGCGATATTGCCCACCGCCTCTGGCCAGATCCGGGGTGCACCGGGTTCGACGGCCCGGGCAAGGTCTGCGACCGGATCGCGCTCGTCGTAGTCGACCGCGACCGCCTCGGCCCCATCGCGCGCCGCCGCGGCGGTCTCGGCAACGACAAGGGCGACCGGGTCGCCGACATGGCGCACCATGTCCGCGCACAGCGCCGGATGCGGCACGACCACCATGTCGGCGCCACCCGGCACCGGGGTGATCGCATTGATGTCGCGGGCGCCTTCGCGGGCGAGATCGGCCGCCGTCAGCACCGCGATCACGCCCGGCAGCGCTAGCGCCGGCGCAGCATCGATCCCCCTGATCGCCGCGAACGCATGAGGGGAGCGAACAAAGGCGGCATGCGCGACCCCAGCCACACGCTCGTCGTCGAGAAACCGGCCGGTTCCGGTCAGCAACCGGTGATCTTCGTCGCGGGGGATGAAGCCGTCATGCATCTCGGAATATACCCATTGCTAGCCTGCACCGTATACGCGCGAAAATAACAAATCCGCACGCTTCACTGGAGAGAAGATCAATTTCCGGTACGCTAATGATCAAATTAACTATCACGCAAGGGATTCTCTGTTACTAGGCATTATCCATCGACAGTGATACCGGCCTGTACAGTTCGGCCGCTGTGACGGGACGCATATTATGACCCGAGCCGACCAGTATGGTACCCGGATCCGCCGCCTGGGGTCTTCGTCATGCTGCTAGGCGAGATGCTTGTGGTGCGCGGCCTCGCGACCCCATCGCAGATAGAAGCCGCCCTGGCTTTCCAGCAACAGCGGGGCGGCCGGATCGGCGCCATTCTGATCGCGGCGGGGATATTGACCTCGAATCAGCTCCTGGAACTGCTCGGGCAGCAGCGCGAGATCAGGGTCACGCTGCCGTTTTGCGAGCGGATGCTGGCGCGCTGGGAGGAGGAGCTCGGGGCGGCTCATCCGAGCACGGCGCGCGCCCGCTACAATCTCGCCCGCGTCCTGCTGGCCGACGGCCGAGCCGACGAGGCCCTGGAGCTGAGCAAGAAGGCGCTTGAAACGAGCAGGCTGCTCTATGGCAGCAGCCATCGCTGGACCAAGCAGTCGGCCGAGGTCAAGGAAGCCTGTGAGCTGGCGCTCAACCATCGCGGTACACAAATGTTGGCCCGGTTACGCGCCCTGGAGCTCGCGGACGGCCAGTAGCCGCGTTCTTTCCGCCAGCGCGCCATCGCGCTTAACAGACGCTGCAGTTGCTGTTCTAATGGTGCGAGGGTGCTTGACCGGCACCGGGGAACGAGCACCGAGGGGGGACGCAGCATGTTGGGTGTCGAAGCGCGCCGCCGCGCCGCGCCGCCGTTTGTGCTGCGCGTGGGCCTCAACCCGCGATGATCTCGGTCGACCTCTTCATAAACGCTGTGGTTGCGGGCCTGCTGTTGGGCGGGTTCTACGCGGCGGTCAGCCTTGGCATCACGATCTCGTTCGGGATGCTCGACATCGCCAATATCGCGCAGCCCGCGTTCATCCTGTTGGGCTCGTACGCCGCTTATATCTTCAACCAGAATTACGGCGTCGATCCGATCCTCACCGGGATCGTGATGACACCGGCATTCTTTGTCCTCGGCATGGCGGTCTACGAGCTCTACTACCACGCGTTCGAAAAACGCGGAGACCAGGCGATCCAGGGTCTGGCGTTCTTTTTCGGGCTGTTGTTCGTCGGCGAGGTGTCGCTCGTCCTGATCTTCGGCGTCGACTACCGCTTTGTCGAGGCGAGCTATATTGGACCGAGCCTCAGGTGGTGGATCCTCGACCTGCCGCTCCGGATGCTGATCCCGTGCGTCGTCTCGATCCTGATGATCATCGTGGTGCAGCAATTCCTGTCGCGCAGCTTTCTCGGCCGCGCGATCCTCGCCGTCTCGCAGGATCCGGGGGCGCTGCAGCTCATGGCGGCGAGCCCGAAGAAAATCAAGCGCGCGGCCGTCGGCATCTCGATCGCCACCTGCTCGCTCGCCGGCGCGTTCCTGATCATCATCCAGCCGGTCGAGCCGTCCATCGGACGTGACTATATCGGCCGCATCTTCGCGATCTGCGTGCTCGGCGGCATGACCAGCTTTCCGGGCATGCTGGCGGCGGCGATGCTGCTCGGCATCGTCGAAAGCATCACCGCGACGTTCTACGGCCCGTCCTGGGCGCCGGCAGTGTCGTTCGGGTTCCTTCTCATAGCGCTGGCCGTACGGCCGGCCGGCTTGGCGGGGCGCTAGGCGATGCAAGAACGGAAGCCGATGAGCAACTGGGTGTTCTGGCTCCTCATTACGCTGTTCGGCGCCGCGTTCGTGGTGGTGACGCGCCTCGCGATCCAGAACGAGTACTACTACTTCGCCGCCTATGTCGTGCTGCAGTACATCGTGCTGTCGACGGCGTGGAACATCCTCGGCGGCTACACCGGCTATACCAATTTCGGCACCGGTGCGTTCTTTGCCATCGGGGCTTACGGCTCGGCGGTGCTGCACAAGCTCGGCGGCGCGGCCGGCGGTGTGCCGCTGCCGGTGATGATCCTCGTCGGCGGGGTTGTTTCCGGCATCGTCGGGCTCGGCACCGGGTACCTGACATTGCGGCTGCGCGGCGTGTTCTTCGCGATCGCGACGCTGGCGATTACGATCGTCGTGCAGACGCTGATCGTGAACTGGGACTATGTCGGCGGGTCGCGCGGCATCTACATCATCCGCCCGGCGACGGCGCCCATCATCGGCACCTATATCCAGTATCTCTATACGCTGATGATCATCCTGTGCGTGATCTCGGTCGGTATCGCACGAACGATCGAGCGGTCGACTTTCGGGCTCGGCTGCGCCGCGATCCGCGACGACGAGCAGGCGGCCGAGGCCGCCGGCGTGCCGACATTGCGGCTCAAGCTGGTCGCGACGGCGCTGTCGGGCGGGCTCATGGGCATGGCCGGGGCGCCGCTGCCCTACTACGTCACCTATCTTGACCCGACCTCGAGCTTCAGCCTGGCCTACGCGGTCAACAGCGTGGCGATGCCGGTCATCGGCGGGATGCAGAACTGGATCGGCCCGGTGATCGGCTCGATCCTCCTCGGCACGATCCAGCAGCTCGCGACGGTGACGATCTCGTCGGCGCTCAATCTATTGATCGTCGGGCTGCTCTTGATCGCATTTGTGATCATCGCGCCGAGAGGGATCATCGGGCTCGTGCGATCGTGGCGGGGGATGCGATGAGCGACGGCGCGCCCCTCCTCCAGGTCACCGGGCTCGGCAAGCGCTTTGGCGGGTTTGTCGCGCTCGAAGGGATCGACCTGACGATCAACCCAGGCGACCGGGTCGGCCTCATCGGCCCGAACGGGTCGGGCAAGTCGACCCTCGTCAATTGCCTCTGCGGCACCTTGCGCAACGAGACGGGATCGGTCGTCTTCGATGGGCAGAAGCTCGACGGCATGATCGCCCATCAGCGCACCCGCCTCGGCCTGGCCCGCAGCTTCCAGCTGCCCAAGCCCTTCACCAGCATGTCGCTGACCGACAATATCCGGGTGCCGCTGCTCTACACGGTCAATGCGCGCCATGGGCACGAGCACCATCACCTGAGCGCCGCCGAGATCACCGACCGTTGCCACGCGCTTCTCTCCGATGTCGGCCTCGCCGCAAAGGAGACGCATCTGCCGCGCGACCTGACCCAGGTCGAGATGCGCAAGCTCGAACTGGCCCGCGCCGTCGCCAGCCAGCCGCGCCTGCTTTTCGCCGACGAGGCGATGGCCGGGCTGTCGCCGTCCGAGGTCGAGGAAATCCTGGCGGTCCTCTTCCACCTCAACGAGCAGGGGATCACGATCGTGCTCATCGAGCACATCATGCGCGCGGTCATGAGCTTTTCGACCCGCCTCGCGGTGCTGGTCGCCGGTCACAAGATCGCCGACGGCGATCCGCAGGAGGCGATCCGCAACCCCGAGGTCGAGAGGGCGTATCTTGGCGAATAGCCTCACGATCGCCGGGCTCAATGCCGGCTATGGGTTGGTCCGCGCGATCGAGGACGTGACGGTCTCGGTGTCGCACGCCGAGACGGTGGCCCTCCTCGGCACCAACGGCAACGGCAAAAGCACCCTGATGAAATGCATCATGGGGATGCTCCGCCCGCAAAGCGGCACGATCACCGCCAAGATCGACGATTCCGATTACGAGCTCGTCGGCCGCAGCACCGAGGAGATCGTCGACCTCGGCATTGCCCTCGTCCCCGAAGGCCGTCGCCTCTTCCCGAAGCTGACGGTCGAGGAAAACCTGCTCCTTGGCGCCTACCGCAAGACCGCACGCGCCGCGATCAGCCGCAACCTCGACGGCGCCTACCAGACCTTCCCGGTGCTGCAGGAACGCCGGCGCCAGCTCGCCGGCAGCATGTCGGGCGGCGAGCAGCAGATGCTGGCCTTGGGCCGCGCGCTGATGTCCGAGCCGCGCATCCTCCTGATCGACGAGCCCTCTGTTGGCCTCGCGCCGATCCTTGTCAGCCGCACGATCGACAAGATCAAGGAATTGAAGGAAAAATTCCAGCTGACCGTGCTGATGGCCGAGCAGAACTTCAACCAGGCCGTCCGCATCGCCGACCGCGGCTACGTCATCGTCCACGGCCACATCGCCTTCGAAGGCCGCAACACCGACGAGCTCAACAACAACGAGCTCGTGCGGAAATTCTACCTCGGGCTGTAGCGGTAAACCCAACCGGCTGGGCCGGTTTCGACCCTGCAGCGGCCACCGGTCAAAGCAGGTGCGTTGGGCGGGCATGTCCCAATTCGGACCTCTGGCGCCAAGCGACTCGCGCCATCACCAAATTGGCCCTACTCTCAATGAGACGCAGTCGGGCTTCGGCCAGGAATGCGTCGAGGGGCTGACGGCGTGCGGTGTACCTCAATGAGACCGAAGATCGCGCTCGGCACCCCGGTATCTGGGGGATTTTGCCTAAGATGGCTCCGCAGCTGATCTCTCTCTTGAGCCCCATGCGCGAGGACGGGACGCCTACGAGAACGAGGCAAAGCGATGGCGGCCACGCCTCATAGAGGAGACGGACAGATGGCACAAAAAGGTCGCGGGATTTTCATGGTGTACGTGGATATCGACGCCCCGCACGCGCCGGAATTCAACGAGTGGTACAACAAGGAACATCTGCCGGAACTGCTGTCGGTGCCCGGCATTCTGTCGGCGGCCCGCTACGAGGCGGTCAAAGGCGGCCCGAAATACCTCGCATGCTACGAACTGGAAAGCGTGGCGGTGATGCAGACGCCCGCGTTTAAAAACCGGCCGCGGACGCCGTGGGGACAGAAAGTCTCGCCGTCGGTGATCGGGACGAATTTGACACGCATCGTCGGGGAACAGATTTACCCGGGCGGCCTTGAAATGCCGGACCGTGGCATGGCGCCGGTGCTGCAGATCGGCCGCATGTCCGTCCCCGCCGAAGTCGATGCGGAGTGGAACGCGTGGTACAGCGGGGAATATGTGCCGGGCTACCGCAAGGTGCCGGGCGTAATCTACGCGCGCCGCTATCGGGTCCTCGAGGGCACCAGCGGCTACAGCACGGTCTATGAATTTGAGAGTACGGCCGTGCCCGAAAGCCCGGAGTGGAAGGAGCAACAGCAGCATTCGTCGCCCAATTCGGCGCGCATGCGCCAGGCCATGACGCATGCACCGGGTTCCGCCGGGGTGTACGTGCGGGTGAACCCCTGAAGTCCAGGGCTCGCTGATCGAGAGGAGCTTGTAATGATCTGCGATGTCCATGCGCATTACACGCCGAAGAATTTCAGCGAGTTCATGGGCGACCGCTTTGCCTCGCCGACCCATCTGGCGGTAAAGCACGGGCTGGCGCGGCACCCGTTCTCGGATACGCAGGAGGACATCGAGGCCCGTTTCCGGCTGATGGAAGACGCCGGGGTCGGGCGGCAGGTGCTGTCGCCGAACCACCCGCCCTATCTGCCGGACGAGGCGGAGTGCGTCACTGCGGTCAAGATGCTGAACGACGCCTATGCCGAGTTCGCGCGTCGCTTCCCCGACCGGATCAGCTCCTATGTGATGCTGCCGTTGCCGCATATCGACGCGTCGCTGAAGGAGATGGAACGCGGCTTTGACGAGCTCGGCTGCGTCGGGGTCAACATGAACATCGTGTGCCTCGGCCGCTCGATCGCCGAGACCGAGTTCGAGCCGCTTTACGCCGAGATGAACCGCCGCGGCGCCGTCCTGTTCGTGCATCCGGCCGGGAGCGCCATCTGCTCGCCCTTCATCATCGATTACAACTATGGCGGGTCGGTCGGCACCTCGCTCGAGGACGCGACTTTCGTGCTGCACATGATCGCCAAGCAGATCCCCTACCGTTACCCGCGGATAAAGTTCATCGTGCCGCATCTCGGCGGGCCGATCCCGATGCTGATGAACCGCCTCGACAAACAGGGCCAGGGCCCGCGGGGCCATCCCGACCTCGCCGAGGCGCCAAGCGTCACCGCGCGGAGGTTCTATTACGACACCGTGTGCTACGGCTCGAAGCCCGCGTTCCTCTGCGCCCTCGAAGCGTTCGGCGCCGATCACATCGTGACCGGCAGCGACTATCCGGTGTTGCAGGATTGGGAGGTCTACCGGGAGACCTTTGCCTATATCGAACGGCTCGGCCTGCCGAAGGAAGTCACCGACAAGATCCTGCACCACAACGCGCAAAAGCTCTTCGGCTTCGATCACTAAGAGCTGTCGCAAGCAGATCTTCCATCCGCTCGGGTCCTCCCACGCGGATGGAAGCACAAGGTGAGCGGCCTACCGCGCGTTATTCCCCGCCAGCCGTTCGAGCTGGTCGAATACCAACCCATCGATGTCGATACCCTCGCGCCGCAGGCGCTCCCGGTTGCGGGCGGAGTTTTCGCCGGGGATGCGGATTTCGGCGACGCCGGCGGCCCGTGGCGTGGCCTTGACCCGGTCGATCAGGGCACTGACCTCGCGCTTGACGGTGTCGAGCGGCACCAGGAGATCGGGGCGGAAGGCGATGAAGAGGTAGCCGTCTTCGGCACCTTCGACCATCCCGGCGCCGCCGACGATGCCGAGCGCCTGGACGATGAGCGCGAGGCCGAAGCCCTTGTACGCCTCGCGCGCGCCGCCGAACGGCAGGATCGCACCGGCGCGGGCCTCGGCGGGGTTGCGGGTCGGGTTGCCGTCCTTGTCGATCGCCACGCCTTCCGGCAGTTCCCGGTTGAGCCGCACGCGCAGCGCGAGCTCGGTCGCCATAAAGGCCGATGTGCCCATGTCGAGGATCAAGGGGCCGTCCGCGGTCGGCACGGCAAAGGCGATCGGGTTGGTGCCGAGCGCCGGCTTGATCCCGCCATGCGGCGCGACCGCGGCACCGCTCGCCGCGGTGTGGATCGCGACCATGCCCGCATTGGCGATCATCTCGACGAAATAGGCGCTGCGCCCGCTCATCCAGCTGTTGGTGACGCCGACGATCGAGATGCCGTGCGCCTCCGCCTTGGCGATCGTCGCCTTGGCGGCGTGGTACATCGCCAGCATGCCGACATTGTTGCCGCCGTCGTAGAGCGCCGAGACCGGCGTCTCGTGCATGAGGCGGATAGGCGTGCGCGGCACCGACCAGCGGCGGTGCTCGGGGATGTTGAGGAGCTTTGCGAGCCCCGAATATTCATATCCGCATAACGCCGCATCGAGCACGTGGTCGGTGACGATCCGGGCCTCTTCCTCGTCGTACCCGATCCCCCGCATCGCCCGCTCGCCGAGGAGGCGCGCGTCGTCGGCGGTAAGATGCATGCGCGTGTCGGCCATGGCCAAAAAACTCCAGCGTTTTCGCCGGCAGCATAGCCGGCAGGTTCACTTGGACAAGCGCCGTGCGTCCTTCGAGACGCGCCGACGGCGCTCCTCGGGATGAGGATCGGCCTTTATGCCATGTTCCGCAGTTCCTCATCCCGAGGAGCC
>DASXFE010000109.1:0-8528 GCA_036489765.1 Allostellaceae bacterium
TCCGGAAAAGTGAACACCCGAACGCCGGAAATGACAATTCGAGAAATCGCACCCCACCCCGCACGAAAGGCATTGCCGGCGAGAGGCGGCCGCTGCACCTGTTCCGCCTGTTTCTATCTGAGATTTATCAGGTGGCCACCCCGCCCCAGCTAGGCCACCGACTCATTAAACCGCATCCAGATTCTGATTGAGGCGAGTTTGACGGAGGCGAGTTTGACGGAGGCGAGTTTGACGGAGGCAAGATAAACGTAGACAGCGATTGCGGCGATTTTTGTGCGGCTGCCGCTATGGGTGCTTGTGACATCCTTCCCGAACCGAATTGGCGGATTGTGCTGCGCTCATCCCACCCTGCGGTGACACGAAAGGACAGAACATGCGGGCAGTGCAGGTTTGGCCGGAGGGGCTGGTTTATGGGCAGGCTCCGGAGCCGGAGATCGGGGCGGGGGATGTGCTGGTTCGGGTCGAGGCGGCCGGGATCAATTATGTCGATACCGCGAACTTCGTGAATGCGCGGGCGGAGGATATGCCGTTGCCGCTCGGCGGCGAGGCGGGCGGGGTCGTCGTCAAGGCGGGGGCGGAGGTTCGCGATATCGCGGTTGGGGATGCGGTGTGCTTTCGCGGGGCGCGCGGGGCGTTTGCCGAGCTGGTGGCGATGCCGGCGGGGCGGGTCGTCAAGGTGCCGGAGGGGATCGGGCTGCGGCTCGCCTCGGGGCTGATCGCGAACGGGCTCAGTGCGCATTACCTCGTGACCGATGCCTACGCGGTGCAGCCGGGCGACACCGTGCTGGTGCATGCCGCGGCGGGCGGGGTCGGGCGGATGATTGCGCGGCTGGCGCAAAACCGCGGGGCGCGGGTGCTGGGGACGGTGTCGTCGCCGGCGAAGGCCGCGGCGGCGCGCGAGTCGGGGGTCGACGAGGCGATCAACTACGCCGAGAGCGATTTCGAGGCCGAGGTGATGCGGTTGACCGACGGGGCCGGGGTGAACGCGGTCTACGACAGCGTCGGCGCGACGACGTTTCTGAAGGGGCTCAAGGTGCTGCGGCCGCGCGGAACGATGGTGACCTTTGGCGAGACCTCGGGGGCGGTGCCGCCCTTCGATGTGCGGCTGCTGGCGGCAAATTCGCTGCACCTGACCCGCTGTGGGCTCAATGCCTACATCGCCACGACCGAAGAGCTGCGCCGCCGCGCCGCCGATGTCTTCCGCTGGGTGCAGGAGGGGGCGCTGACAGCGCATTACCACGCCGAATACCCGATGGCCGAGACGGCGCGCGCATTTCAGGCGCTGCGCGGACGCGAGACGATCGGGAAGGTGTTGCTGGTGCCTTGAGGCACGGCTCAGCGAGCAGGCTCCGCCAAAACTCCTCCCCTCAATGGCCATCCAGGGGAGGGCTGATGTTATTGCCGCTCGGGCGGTAGGATTTCGGGGGCGAGGATCTGATCGATCAGGTGGTCGCGGCGGATGTCGGTGAGGTGGGCGCGTTTTTCGTCGGCGCTGAGACGGGTACCGATCCCTTGCGTCATCAAGAGGACGATCGAGCGGTCGCTGAGGCCGAGCCAGTAGCCCCGGCGGGTCAGCTTTTCGTCGCCGTCACGGGAGAAGGGGTCTTCCTCGAGGCCGTCGAGCGGTGGGCGGTAGAATTGGGGCATGCGAATACTTCTGTCATTGCGAGCGGAGCGAGGCAATCTCGATCCGCCGGAGGCTCACCGGCCCGAGATTGCCGCGTCGCTGCGCTCCTCGCAATGACAACTGAGGCTTGCGTGCGACGCGGGTGACGGCGGGCGGATTTTCGCCCATGGTCGGGACGATGAGCGAGTCCGTCCGAGCCCCGCGCCCGGGCCAGAACTGGTTGATTCTGGTCGGCGCCTTTACTGCCTTCACCTTCAGCGCCGCGATCATGCACGCCTATACCGTGTACCTGGTCGCCTTTATCGAGGCCTTTGGCTGGAGCCGGGCCGAGACCTCGGTCGCCTATTCGACATCGCAGCTCGTCGCCGGCGGCACCGCGCCGCTGGTCGGCGCGTTGGTCGACCGGCTCGGCCCGCGGCGCCTTCTTTTTGTCGGCGGGACGCTGTTGGTGACGGGGCTCGTCGCCGCGTCGGCGATCAACTCCCTGTGGCAGATCATCGGGCTCTACGGCGTGGTGATGACCTTTGGCGCGAACTGCCTCGGCCTCGTTGTCTTCGTGCCGATCCTGTCGCGGCAGTTCGTCAGGCATCGCGGGATGGCGATCTCGGTCGTGCAGTCGGCGAACGGGCTCGCGCGGGCGATCTCGGCGCCGGTGATCACGGCGCTGATCGCGGCGATCGGCTGGCGCATGACCTACCTTGCGCAGGCCGCGTTCATCGCGCTCTCGATCGCGCCGCTGGCCGCGGTGTTCCGGCGCAGCGAGCGCGCTCGCCCGGAAGAAGCCCCGGCACTCCAACCGGCGGACTCCCCCGCGCCGCCGGTGCTGCGCGGCTGGACGCTCGGCGAGGCGATACGGACCCCGCATTTCTGGCTGCTGTTTGCGGTCTACATGTTCACCGGGCTCGGCAGCTTTTTTGTCTCGCTGCACCAGCTCGCCTTTGCGATCGACGTCGGTTTCGACGAGTTCTACGCCGCGAGCGTGCTCGGTACCGGGGCCCTCTTCGCGGTCGTCGGCACGATCGTCACCGGCACGATGTCGGACTATATCGGCCGCGAGCTGTCGGCGATCCTTGCCTATGGGTTCTCGATCATCGGCGTCATCTGCGCGCTGATGATCCACAGCCCCGACCAGCACCTGTTGCTGTGGCTCCACGCCTGCTTTTTCGGACTGACCTGGGGTGCGCGCGGGCCGGCCATCACGGCCAAGACCGCGGACCTGTTCCCGGGACCGCGGCTCGGCACGATCCTCGGCGTGATCACGATCGGCAGCGGGCTCGGCGCCGCGATCGGGTCGTGGGCGGCCGGGTACATCTTCGACCTGTCGGGGAGCTACCGCCTCGCCTTCTGGCTGTCGATCGCGTCGTATCTCGGTGGCGTCGTCGCGTTCTGGAGCCTGCGCCGGCCGCCGGCGAGGCAAGCACCAATCGCTACGCCGGCTTCCTGACCAGCGCCTCGATCGTCACGCCGCGCCCCTCCTCCATGTTGCGGGCCGAGTTGATCGTCATCTCGATCAGCCGCTCGCCGAGGATCAGGTGCGTGCCGAGCCGCGGCGCGCCGTCGCGCTCGAAGCGTTCGCGGTTGCGGATCGTGCCGGGAAGGGTCTCGGCGGTGGTGTCGCGGAACATGACGATCTCGAAACCGGCGGCGACGAGGTCGGCGCGCATCGCCTCGGGGGTCACGAGGAAACTCGTCGACGCGTCGTCGGCCCACGGCACCGGAAAGCGAAAACCGCCGGTGTCGGCTCCGGCGCACAGGTTCGACAGCGCCATCCGGCCGCCCGGCTTGAGGACGCGGAGCGCCTCCCGGTACATGCCGAGCTTGTCCTCGATGTTCATCACGACATTCTGCGAGTAGGCGCAATCGAACGCGCCGTCCGGCACCGGGAGGGCGAGCGCGCTGCCCTCGATGATGGTGACCCGGTCGCCGAGCCCCGTCGCCGCGATCAGCTCGCGCGCGGCGGCGCAGAAGAGCGGGGTCAGGTCGACCCCCGTCAGGCGGCACCCGCACTTCGCCGCGATCCACCGCGCCGGCCCGCCGATGCCGCTGCCGATGTCGAGAACGGCCTCGTGCGGCTGCGGCTTCAGGAGCTCGACAAGCTCCTGCGTCGCGACGATGCCGCGGCCGTGGAAATGATCGATCGGCGAAAGCGCGTCGACGGTGACCGGCGCGTCGGAGCCGTGCGCCGCACGCAAGGCCGCGACAATGCGGCCGGCAATGCCTTCGTTGCCGTAGTGCCGCGCCACCGGGTTGTCGGTCATGATTTTCTCCCGCTTGGATTTGTCATGCTAACCCCGCAGACTGAGCCGAGCCAATTCAACGGGAGAGAAGCCATGAAGATCGAGCGGATACAGCCCCTCGGCGTCAACGTGCGGATGCAGGAAGGCAAGGCCGCCTATACCCACACCGTGACCGTCGCCGGGCCGGGCAAGATGATCTATATCGCCGGCCAGCTCGCGCGCGACGAAGCCGGCGAGATCGTCGGCCCCGGCGACATGCGCGCGCAACTCGAGCAGACCTTCAAGAACCTCGACGCCTGCCTCAAGGCCGCCGGGGCGACCTGGGCCGATGTGGTCAAAACCAACACCTTCGTCACCGATTACGAGGCGTTCTCGAAGTGCCGCGAGGTGCGGATGCGCTATTTCGGCGTCGCCACCCCGACGAGCACGACGATCCAGATCAGCCGCCTCGCCCAGCCCGAGGCGATGGTCGAGATCGAGATGATCGCGGCGATCGGGTAGAGCTGAGCTCAGCCCTCTCCTATTCCCCTCCCCCTCGAAGGCCCTCGAAGGGGAGGGTGGCTTCGGCGCGCGGCGACTACTGGTCCTTGGGCTCCTTCGCCTTCTTTTCGCCGATCTGCTCGTAGCGGCGCTCGTCGTAATACGCGCCCTCGAACGGCTGCACCTTGGCGCGGAATTCCTTGGTGTGGTCGGCGGCGGCGTGCGCCTCTTCGGCCTTCTTGTCGGTCCACGCGGCGATCAGGTCGAAATGGTTCGGGTGCTCGTCGGAGACAAGCGCGTCGAACCGGACGCGCCCGGAATCGCCCTGGCTCGCAACGATCAGCGATTTGATCAGCCCCGCCACGTCGTCCTTCCCTTTCGGGAACACGTCGACATGGGTCACGACGTAGACCCCACCATCCCCCGGGCTGCCCACCGCGAGCGGCACATAGGTCCGCCCGTCGAACGGAGCCAGCAATTTCGGCTGCAGCTTGCCGCCCAGCTCCTTCATCGCTCCGGCGTTCGCGTCGTACGCCGCCTTGTCCTTCCACCCCTCGATGATCGCGAGCCGGCCCGACCGGTTTAGCTCGTGCAGCACGGTCAGCTCGACATTCCCGTTCGCGCTCCGCGTCGCCGACCGATACTGGCGCAGGAGGGCGATCGCCTTGTGCGAGTCCGCCGGCGCCACATCGAAATAGGTGACCGCATAAAAGGCCCCGGCGGGCGCGGCCGGTGCCGACTGCGCAGGTGTCTGCGCTGAGGCCGGGGCCGCCCAGGCGACGAGCGCCAGGACCAGGATCGGGACGAGCCGATAGATGATCTTCATCGTATGCCTTCCTGTGTGGGTCACGTGCCTTGCGGCCGGTGGCGTTTGACGGCCTCCGGATTGGTCGAGTCGGCGCCCATGTAGACGCCGCGCTCCCAGCTCCGCTTGAGCGGGTCGGAGACCAATAGCTTCATGCGGCCGACATGCTGCACCTCGATCTCGACCGTCTCGCCGTCCTGCAACGCGCCGAGGCCTTCGTGATTGGTGCCGCAGGCGATGATGTCGCCGGAGTTGAGGGTCATCACGGTCGAGGCGAACTCGACCAGTTCCGGCACCCGGTGCTCCATGTCGTCGGTGTTGTAGTTGTGGCGGAGCTGCCCGTCGTTCCAGAAGCGCACGATGACGTCGTTCGGCTCGGGGATCTCGTCGGCCGTGGTGATGCACGGACCGATCGGGGCGAAGGTGTCGAACGACTTGCCGAGCCAGCTCCCGGCCTTCCACGTGCGCCGCCCCTCGCCGCGCGCCGACACGTCGATGAGGCCGGTGTAGCCGAAGACGGCGCCGCGCCAGTCCTTCTGCGCGACCTCCTTCGCTGGGCCCTTGATGACGAGGGCCAGCTCGGCCTCGTGCATGAAGATCCACGGCTCGGTCATCTTCGGCAGCACGATCGTGTCGCCGGGGCCGACCACCGCCTCGGGGTTCTTGAGAAACATGTTGAGCGCCCGCGCCTCGCGCTGCGCGTGCTCCCAGTAATTGGCGATGCAACAGAGGATCTTGCCCGGCCGCGGCAGCGGCGGCCGCAGCCGTACGGAGTCCACCGGCACGGCCGGCGCCTCGGCCGCCAGCTTTTCGAGTGCGGGCCTGAGCCGGTCGAACCCGTCGATGAGGCCCTGCATCGTCAAGGTCGGGGTGTAGCCCTTCGGCACGGCGCCGGAGACATCGACGATCCCCCGCTCGGTCCATACGCCCGGGACCGGTTCGCCGCCTTTGTCGAACATCACCAGCTTCACACCTGCCTCCCCCGACTGATCCCTCATGGGTTGAATCGATTTTAGAGCTTCGGCGGCAGGATTAGGTAGCGCAAAGGACGCGAACGAGGTGCAAAGGACGCGATAGGGTGGAGTGACGAGGCGATCGACAAGAACTATGTCGCGCACCTGCCGGTGATCGATTGGGTGTTCGGGACGTTCTACATGCCGCGCGACGGAAAAATCTGGCCGCGCGGCTACGGCACGATCGGCATCCCGCTGCCGAAAGGGATCGTCCGCCAGTTCTGCTATCCGTTCCAGCAGAAGGCGAAGACGATCCGCGGCGGCACGAGCAAGGCGAAATGAGGTTGGGGCCCGCGCGGCAGCCCAATCAGATCCACCACAGAGGCACAGAGGCACAGAGGCACTCAGGGTAAAAGGTTTCACGGCGGAGGACGCGGGGGAATGCAGAGGGTGCGGAGCCTTATGGTCCTTCGCGGTCTCTGCGGTAAAATGCCGAGCGCTCCACGCTCACTCTGTGCCTCACTGTCTCTGTAGTGAACAAATCAGGCGTTAGGCATGAGCAAAGCCTTCACCAAGGAAGACACCGAAACCGAGGATGACGTTGTCGCCGAGGAAGGTCCGGCATTGCCGGCCGGCAGCAAGAACTACATCACCCCGGCCGGGTTCCGCCGGATGCAGGACGAGCTGAAGCACCTGCATTCGGTCGAGCGGCCAAAGATCGTCGATGTCGTCGCCTGGGCCGCCGGCAATGGCGACCGCTCGGAAAACGGCGACTACCTCTACGGCAAGAAGCGACTCAGGGAGATCGACCGGCGTTTGCGCTTTCTGTCAAAGCGGCTCGAAGTCGCCGAAGTCGTCGACCCCGCCCGGCAACAGCACCTCGACCGCGTGTTCTTCGGTGCCACCGTCACCTACGACCAGGCCGGCGCCGAGCGCACGATCACGATCGTCGGCGTCGACGAAACCGACGCCGAAAACGGCCGGGTTTCTTGGCTCTCCCCGATCGCCCGCGCCCTGATGAAGGCGCGGGAGGGCGACGTAGTGCCGCTCCGCAGCCCCGCCGGGGTGGAGCAGATCGAGGTGCTGGAGATTAGGTACGGGTCGTAGGGCGACCCCAGCAGCTTCCGCTGCTCCGATGCGTGGTGCCGATCGACGATGTTGAGATTTCGGATGTCGGGATATCGCACCAATGGCGATCCGTCCGCCTTGAAGCATGATAGCGCCAAGAGCGCCGCCTACCCGGACAACGCCGATGAACGGAGCGTTGCCCGGGGCGGCCGTGATAACGGCAACCTCGGCCCGAGATCCGCGAGGACCGCCTCCCTGACTGCGGCCCGGCCCAATCCGACCTCATCCGTGTAGCGAAAGGCATGCCGGACCTGGTTGGGCCCCTGGCCAAAGACGACATCCTGCAACCGCCGTTCAGCCTGTCGTGTGCCTGCGGATGAACTGCTTCATGCGTTCGATCGCCGGGCGGGCGTAGGGGGCGTCGGGCTTGCCGGTCATGAAGCCGTGGTTGGCCCCTTCGTAGAGTTCAAGCTCGGCCTTGCCGCCCGCCTTGTTGTAGTCGGCGACAAAGCTGCGCATCAGCTCGACCGGGACCCATTCGTCCTTGTCGCCGCCGAAGACGAGGGCCGGCGGGAGCTCGCATTTCTCGCCGCGCTTCAGCATCGCCGGGGGCGAGGCGTCCTCGTGCGCGGCCTCGGTGAGCCAGAACGTGTCGTGCAGATGCACGAGGTCCTTGTGGCCGCCCTGCTTGGCGAGGTTGTAGCGGAGGAGCGGGTCGAGGACGCCCCAGCCGGAGATCACCCAGCCCTGCTTGGCGTCTATTCCGGCCGGGCCGGGGAGCGCCGAATAGGTCGGGTCGAGCGCGCGCATCGCCGCGAGCAGCACCTGGTGCCCGCCGCTCGACGTACCCCACGAGCCGACCCATTCCGGCCGGCTCTTGAACTCACGCGCGTTCGCCTTGAGCCAGCGGATGCCGAGATTGATGTCCTGAGCCGAGCCCGGATGCGGCGCCACCGGCGGCATGCGGAAATCTATCGAGGCAACAAGGATGCCGCTTTCGGCGAGCGCCTTTGCCATAAAGTCGTTGTCGGTGCGGTCCTTGCTGGTCCAGGCGCCGCCATGCACCTGCAGCGCCGCCGGGAACGGCCCGGCGCCGCTCGGCCGGTAGAGCCGCGCGAGCATCCCCTTCTGGTACTCGACATCCTCGATGGCGACGGTGTGGTTCGCGGTGATCGTATCCGGCATGGCTTCCTCCCGAATTCTGCTGGCAGCAGTCTAGGGCCTGCGCGCCGAGATTGCCACGATCACCAACCCGCCCCGTTCCGCCGCTTTCAGCCGTTTTCCGGCACGCCGAGCCGGTTCAGCCCGACCGCCGCCATGAGACCCGCCAGCGCGATCAGAGCCAGACCGGACAAGGT
>DASXFE010000033.1:0-25717 GCA_036489765.1 Allostellaceae bacterium
ACGATGGCGCCGGGGTTGACGATCTGCGGCTGCAGCGGCTGGCGCCGGGCGAAGGCGAGAAGCTGCTTGGTCAGCGTCGAGGCGCGCTCGGCCGCCATCGTCATCATGTCGATGCGCGACCACGCCCGGTCGTTGCCGATAACCGCCTTTCGCAACAGGTCGAGGCTGCCGATGATCACGGTCAGGATGTTGTTGAAATCGTGGGCGACGGCGCCTGTCATGCGGCCCATCGAATCGAGCCGCTGAGCCTGGCGCAGCGCCTCCTCGGCGCGGCGCCGCTCGCTGATGTCGAGCATCGTGACGACGGCCCCGCCCTGCGCGCCGGGATTGTGGAAGATCTCGATCGTGCTGCCCCGCGCACCCTGGTGCTCGGCCAGCGTCGGCCGCCCGGTCGGCCGCGTGGCGAGGGCGAGCACGCGGACCTGGTCCCCGAGCGGGGTTTCGCCGACGCCTGAGGGCAGCGGCGCGCCCTCGCGGATCGCCTGGGTCGGGATGCCGAGCATCTGCGAGAAATGACCGTTCCAGGCGCGGACATTGCCGCGATGGTCGAATGCGCCGACCCCCTCGCGCACGCTGTCGAGCGTCGCCTGCAGGATCTGCTCGGAATTCGCCGCCCGGCGGCCGATGCGGGCGAGGAGGAGTCCGCCGACGATCAGGGCGATGACGGCGACGGCGCTGCCGGCGACAAAGGTGCGGGTAACGAACTCCTCGGCGACCGCCGTGGCTTCGAGCCGGGTTCCGAGCTGTTCGTTGGCCGCGTTCGTGATCGCCTCGAGGTCGGCGCTGACCGCCTCCATGCTCTTGCGGCCCTGGTCCGTCAGAACGAGGTCTTTCGCAGCGTCGAACCCCCTCGCCTGCAGCAGCCTGATCGTCTCGACGAGTTCGTTCATCTTGGTCGTCACGTCGGCCTGGAGCGTCAGCACGCGGTGCTGCTGCTCGGGGTCGGTGCCGACCGCCCGCTGGAGGTCGAGGATGAGCTTGGGCAGCCGCTCCTTCGCCTGCGTATACGGGGTGAGGTAGACCTCCTGGCCGGTGATCAGGTATCCACGCTGACCGCGCTCGGCATCCTGGATCGCCTCGTCGACCGCCTTGGCGGTGGTCAGCGTCCGGAAGGTGAGCACCGTCTTGGCCCGGGCGTCCTGCGCGTCGGGCACGTTCTTGACGAGTTGGAAGATTGCGACGCCGGCAATGAAGGCCAGCGGAATCGCCACAAACAGGGCGGCGATGACGAGCGCCGAACGTGTGCTGTGCCGTCGATTCATCGAGGTGCCATTCGATCCTCGGCCCGGGCGGTGACTGAGGGCAGGCGGGTTATGCCCGAAATTGGCGAAACATGCTCGACCGATCGCACCGCCGCGCGCAACCCGCGTCGCTTTGTTCCGGATTGCCAGCGGCGGGGTTTGGGATCACATTCGAACCAATAACAGGTTGCAAGACCATCGTACCGCCGAAGGCGAAGTACGTTTCGAACAGGAGGAGACCTTCATGCCTGACATGCCTGCGAGTCATATTCTAGGACGAAAGCTGGACGCGATCCCGTTCAGCGGTTACCACATCCTGCTCATCGTGGTGCTCGGCTTCGTCGGCTTTGTCGAGGGCTATGATTTGGCGCTCTCGGGCTCGCTGCTCGTGCTCGCCAAGGAGCCGCTGCATATGACCGCCAGCGAGGTGCGCTGGCTCGCGGTCGCCCCGCAATTCATGGTTGTGATCGGCGGGTTCAGCGCGGCGGCGATGTCGGACCGGGTCAGCCGGGTCGGCGTCATGCAGGCCGGGGTCATCCTCAGCACCCTGTGCACCCTTTTGATCGTCTTCTCCAACGACGCCGAGGAACTGATCATCCTGCGGCTGATCACCGGGTTCGGGCTCGGCTTCACGATCTCGGCGCCATTCCCGATCGCTGCCGAATTGATGCCGGCGCAACACCGCCGCACCTATGGCGCGATCTACGAGGTCATGCTGGCGCTGTCGTTTACGCTGCTGCCGGTCGCGGGCGGACTCCTCGCCGGGACCGCGAACGGTTATCGCTATGTCGGCCTGCCGGGCGGGGTGACGCTGTTTGTCGCGCCGGCGCTGATCTATTTCTACATTCCCGAAAGCCCCCGCTGGCTGCTGCGGCGCGGCCGCGTGGAGGATGCGGTCAAGACGGTCAACCTTTTGATCCGGCGCTGCGGCAACAAGGTCCCGCCGATGTCCATCGGCGATCTGGGCCCGCGGCTGCGCGTTGCCAGCGAGCAGTTGCCGCCGTTTTCTGCGCTGTTCGCCCCCGGCCAGCTGCGCTGGACCGTCGTTGGTATCCTCTGCGGGCTGTGCGCGGCGAGTTGCTATTACTGCTCGGCGATCCTGCTGCCCAAGGCCCTCGTCGATCAGGGCGCCGGCGTGGCGCTCAGCTTCGGCCTGTCGACGCTCATTTTCGGCGCGAGCATCCCCGGCAAGCTGTTCAACGGCTACATCATGGAGGTGATCGGCCGGCGCTGGACGATCACGCTCGCGTTTATCATCTCGATCCCCGGTCTGCTGATGATGATGATGGCCCATAGTTTCGGCAGCGCGGCCGAGACCGTGTTCATCGTCGGGGTCGTCATCACCGGGTTCACCGTGCTGTCGTCGTTCCCGGCGGTGCGGGTCTATATCTCGGAGCAGTTCCCGACGGCGCTCAGGGGCCGCGGGCATTTCTTCGACGAATCCTGCGCCCGGCTCCTCGCCGGTGTGTGCCTGCCGTTCCTGCTGGAGCCGTATACCGGATCGGCGACGATCTTCTTCGGGACGCTCGCGGTGATCGTCACCACCGGCGCCCTGGTGCCGGTGCTCTTCGGCCGCGAGACCATCGGGCAGCTCGAGAGCTTTACCGAGACATCGTTCGTGGAGACGTCGGTCCAGGAAGCGAGACTGGCATAGCCATCCTCAACGGCGGGCGCGAGGGGCAAGACGCCGCCCTCGCGCCCGCCGTTGTGTGTCCTCGGTATATTCCGAAAGATATAACGAATGCTCGCTGTTGCCTGATCCCAGGCAAGTCCTCGTCGTCGCAGTCGGCGACTAGGACTTGAATTTACAGGCGTGAGGCGCGAGGCTGTGAGGTCAGCGAATTTTTCGCGCCTGCAGGGCTGCGCAATCAAGGAGAAGGCCGTGAACGACGTATCGACGACGCGGTACAAATGGATTGGCACTCGTCCCATCCGTCCCGACGGGGTGCCGAAGGTGACCGGCCGCGCGATGTACGGTGCCGATCAGACGTTCCCCGGCGCGTTGTACGGCAAGGTCATTCGCTCGCCGCACGCGCATGCCCGCATCAAGTCGATCGACACGTCGAAGGCGGCGGCGCTGCCCGGGGTCAAGGCGATCATCACCGGCGCGGATTTCCCTGACCACAAGTTCGAGTACATCGGGCCGGAGCGCGTGGCGGTCAATTTCTGGCACGTCACCCGCAACGTGATGGCGCGCGAAAAGGCCTATTACGAGGGTCACGCCGTGGCCGCGATCGCCGCCACCAGCAAAGTGATCGCCGAAGAGGCGGCCGAGCTCCTCGATATCCAGTACGAGGTGCTGCCGCACGTCATCGATGTCGACGAGGCGATGGCCGAGGACGCGCCGCTGCTCTTCGAAGACATGATCACCCGCGGCGTCGAGCCGACCCCGACCAAGCCGTCGAACATCTCAAAGCGGCTCGAATTCGAAATCGGCGATCTCGCCAAGGGCTTCGCCGAAGCGGATGTGGTCGTCGAGAAGGAGTTCAAGACCGCGGCGGTGCATCAGGGCTATATCGAGCCGCACGCGACGGCCGCACGTATCGATGCCGATGGTCAGGCCGAAATCTGGTCGTCGAGCCAGGGCCATTTCGTCGTTCGCAACCTGACGGCAAAGCTCCTCAACCTGCCGCTCAGCGACGTCCGCGTGACGCCGGCCGAGATCGGCGGCGGCTTTGGCGGCAAGACCGTCGTCTACCTTGAGCCGGTGGCGGTGCTGCTGGCCAAGAAGACCGGCCGTCCGGTCAAGATCACGATGAGCCGCGACGAGGTGTTCAAGGCCAGCGGCCCGACCTCGGGCGCGTCGATGTGGGTCAAGATGGGCGTCAAGAAGGACGGCACGATCACCGCCGCCGAGGGCCTCTTCAAATACCAAGCCGGCGCTTTCCCGGGTTCGCCGGTGATGAACGGCTGCCTCTGCGCCTTCGCCCCATACGAGATCGAGAACCAAAAGGCGGTCGGTTACGACGTCGTCTGCAACCGGCCGAAATCGGCCGCGTACCGTGCGCCGGGCTCGCCGATCTCGGCGTTCGCGGTCGAGAGCGTCGTCGACATCCTGGCCAAGAAGATCGGGATGGATCCGGTCGAGCTCAGGCTCAAGAACGCCGCCAAGGTTGGCACCCCGATGATCTACGGGCCGAAACTGGCGCATGGCGGCTACATCGAGACGCTCGAGGCAGTGAAGAACCATCCGGCGTGGAAGGCTCCGCTGGGCCCGAACCAGGGTCGCGGCGTCGCGTCGGGCTACTGGTTCAACGGCGGCGGCGAATCGTCGGCGACGGTGCAGGTCAATACTGACGGCACGATCGCCGTCGCAACGGGCAGCGTCGATGTCGGCGGGTCGCGGGCGTCGATGGCGCTGATGGCGGCCGAAACGTTTGGCGTCGATTACAGTCAGGTGCGCGCGACGGTCGCCGACACGGCCTCGGTCGGCTACACCCACGTGACCGGCGGCAGCCGTGTCACCTTTGCGACCGGTACCGCGGTCGTCAACGCCGTCAAAAAGGCGATCGACGATCTGCGTGCCCGCGCTGCGATGATCTGGGACGTCCCGGTCGACGGCGTCGTCTGGGAAAACGGCACGGCCCGGCCGGCATCGAGCAATGTTGGCGACTTCCCGCCGATGTCGCTCAAGGAGATCGCCAGCAAGGCGGCGCAAACCGGCGGCCCGATCACGTCCTCGGCATCGGTCAACGCTGGTGGCCAGGCGCCCGGCTTCGCGACGCAGTTCTGCGACGTCGAGGTCGATCCCGAGACCGGCAAGGTGACGATCCTCCGCTTTGTCGCGGCCCAGGATGTCGGCACCGCGATCCATCCCTCCTATGTCGAGGGGCAGATCCAGGGCGGGGTTGTGCAGGGCATCGGCTGGGCGCTGCACGAAGAATACATCTACGACAAGCAGGGTCGGCTCGATAACGCGGGCTTCCTCGATTATCGCTGCCCGGTGATGTCCGATCTGCCGATGGTCGACGCGCTGCTCGTCGAGGTGCCGAACCCGGTGCATCCCTACGGCGCCAAAGGCGTCGGCGAAGTCTGCATCTGCCCGCCAATGGCAGCGGTCGCCAACGCGATCGCCGACGCGACCGGCCGGCGGCTGACCGAGCTGCCGATGTCGCCGCCGAAGATCCGAGCCGCCCTCGACGCGGCCGCAGATTGAGCGGCGGACCGCAAGACCGCTGGCCGCGGCCGGATTCCGATCCGGCCGCGGCCAAGCCTGAACCAGCCCCCGCGATGCCGATGGTGCGGGTCGTGCTGTCGAACGGGTTCAGCCGTCGCTATACCGGCGGCCGGCGCGAGTTTGAGATCGAGGCCAAGAGCCTGCGCGATGTCATGCGGGCGCTCGACAAGCTATATCCCGGGCTCGGCGAACACCTCGAAACCGAGACGACCGTCGCGATCGACGGCGAGATCCACGACGAGCCCGGCTATTTCCAGAAGCTGCGCGAAGGCAGCGAGGTGTTCTTCATCCCCAAGCTGGAAGGCGGCTGAGGGGGCGGGACCGCCGCGCGGCGCTCCCGCTCGGACGCCTGAACCTTTTCCCACAACACATGCCGTCGGCGGTTCAGCCGGCGGTCCTGTGTCGAAGGAATGGCGCAACAGCCGTTCCTACTCACGACCGCCGTAGAAAATTCTGACGATCGTCACCTCAGGGGCGCCGGCGTGAAAGACGATGGTCGCTCGGCGCCCTACGGGGTGGGCAGGCGTGCCCCAAGAGTTACTCCGCCGCTTCCCTTGCCGCCATTTCGAAGAACCGCCGGCCTGTGGCCCGCTGGTTCTCGTAGATCGAGCCCTGGTGCTCGGCGGGCGGCAGCGGCAGGCGCACCGGCACGGCGCTGAGCCTCGCGGCAGTGCTCGGTTCGCCCGCCAAGAGTAGCGAATCGAACTTCTCCATCCCGTCCTTGAAGCCCAGGAGCGGCCAGGCGTCCGCGGCGCGGTACTGGTAGAGCAGGAAGCGGCGCTCGGCGCCGGAGAAATTGGTCGCCGAGCCGTGGAGCGCGCGGACGTGGTGCACTGTTACCGACCCGGCCTTGCCGAGGCACGGCACTGCCTTCGACACGTCGAGCTCAGGATCGTTCGGGTCGATCGCGCCGCAAAATTTCCCGTCCGGTCCGTGATGGTCGAGGATCGGGCCGCGATGGCTCCCGGGCACGACCAGCATCGCGCCGTTCTCGGGGGTGGCGTCGTCGATCATGATACCCACCGCGGCAAGGTCGTCATTGGTGTGCGGATAGAAGGCCCAGTCCTGATGCCACTCGACCGGCGCGCCATACCCGGCCGATTTCATGTTGAGCTTGCCGGTGTCGAAACGCACCGTGCCCCATAAATCCTTCAGGATCGCGACGATCTTCGGGTTGCGGCTGGCGCGGAAATAGGCGTCGTCCCAGTCATGCGGCTTCTTGATCCGGCGCACGCGCGGGCGGTTTTGCGTGTGCGTGTCCTCAAGGTCGAAGATCTCGTCGTTCGCGGTCACTTGCGTCGAGCGGGTGACGAACCCGTCGGTGACGCGGCGCAGCTCGGCGACCTCGTCGGCCGTGAAGACATCGGGCACGACGATGACGCCGTCGCGGCGATAGGTGGCGATCTGGGTTGACGACAGCATCGGACCCTCCCTCTAACTCTCAGCCATTCCGCCCCAAACCGGCGCGGCGGGCAAGCACGGCGTGCACGGCGGCGACATCATCGTCACCGAAACCCATCCGGTCGGCCTCGTCGAACAGCGGTGCGGCAGCGTCGAGCATCGGCGTGTCCACGCCCAATCTCTTGGCAAACGCCGCGATGATCCCGCTGTCCTTCTGGAAGACGTGGGTCGAGGCGCTGGTCGGGCGATAATTCTGCCGTGCCATCATCGGCCCGCGCAATTCGAAGATGCGCGAGTTGCCGGCGCCGCTGCTGATCACGTCGATGATCTTGTCCGCGTCGAGGCCGGACCGCACGCCGAGCACCATGGCCTCGGCGGTCGCGACGTTGTGCACGGCGACGAGCAGGTTGGCGATAAACTTCATGCGGCTGCCGTTACCGAAGGCACCGACGTAATGCGTGACCCGCGCGATCGCGGCGAAGACCGCGCGGCAACCCAGATGCGCCGCCTCGTCGCCGCTCGCAAAGATCGCGAGGTCGCGGTTGACGGCCTGCGCGCCGGTGCCGGAGATCGGGCAGTCGAGCAGCTTCATCCCGGCCGCCGCGAGCCGCTCGCGCGCCGCCTCCTTGGCCTCGATCGGAAACGTGCTGGCCTCGACGACGACGAGCCCGCGGCACGGCGCGGCGACAAGCGCGTCAACCGTCGCTTCGAGCGCGGCGACGCTGGGCAGGCTGGCGATTGCGATCGGGCAGCCCTGCACTGCGGCGGCGGCCGAGGCGGCGATCAGCACCCCGTCCGCGGCCATCGCCTCTTGCCGCGCCGTCGCGGGGTCATATCCCCGCACGGCGAACCCGGCTGCGATCAGGTTCCGCGAAAACGCCGAACCCATGATCCCGAGCCCGATGATCGCCACCGCGGTATTCGGCATCGCGCGCCGCTAGCTCTGCAGGATCGGTTCGCCGCGGACGTATTTGCCGCGACAGAACATCAGCGTCGGCTTATCGGTATAGGCAAAGCGTTCGACATGGCCGATGAAGATGATGTGGTCGCCACCGTAATGGCGAAACTCGTTGCGGCATTCGAAATGCGCCGCCGCACCGACGACCACCGGCGCCCCGCTTTCCGAGACGATATGTTCGGTATCGAGGAACTTGTCGTCGCTCTGCTTGGCGAATTTGTTCGACAGGTCGATCTGGTCGAAAGCCAGGATGTTGACGACGAAGTGGCCGCCTTCCTGAAACGCCGGCAGGCTCTGCGCGTAAAGCGAACTGCTCCACAGCACGAGCGGCGGCGTCAGCGATACCGAGCTGAACGAATTCGCCGTCATCCCGTGCAGCTTGCCGGCCCGGTCGCGCGTCGTGATGATCGTGACGCCGGTGGCGAAGCTGCCGAGAGCGTTCCGGAGCTCGCGCGCGTTGAAGCCCTCGGCCGAGGTGCTGTGCACGACGGCGGCATGGCTGGAAAGCGGCGGCGGCTCGTCCGGTGGGGCGATATCGCCGGAAATTTCTTCTGACACTTTTTTCCCTCGGGGTTTTTCAGAACGTGGCATCGGGCGACAACCCCAATGCGACGCGGCCGTACATCGCGCCGTTGATGTCCCAGTTCAGCACGTAATGTGCGTTGGCGGCATGAACGTCGCGGAATGTGCGCTGGAGCGGGTTGCGGGCATAGATCGCGCCGCCTCCGGCAGAGGTGAAGAGCAGATCGACCGCCTTCGTGCACAGTGTCGCGGCAAAGGCGCCGTCGCGGCGGTAGCGGGCGCGCTGCTCGAGTGACGGCATCGCGCCGCCCTCGACGAGCCGCGTCGCCTCGTCGCAATCGCCGAACATGATCGCCCGCGCCGAATCCGCATAGGCCGCCGCCTCGGCGAGATGCACCTGCAACGTGTTGAAATCGGCGAGGTTGCGGCCCGTATAGCTGCTGAGCCGGGTGCGCGTCGTCTCGGCGAAATGGGCGATCGCGCCTTGTGCGAGGCCGAGCGACACGCCGGCGATGCAGAACGCGAAGAGGCTGATCGCCGGCAGTTGATAGAGGACCGAGGGGTTGGCCTTGCTGCCCGGGTTCGGTCCGCCGGTGATCTGGTCGACGGCGAGGCTGCGGTAATCCGGCACGAACACGTCCTCGATCCCGACATCCTTGCTGCCGGTGCCGGCGAGGCCGATCACATGCCAGGTGTCGATGATCTGGTAGTCGCTCGCGGGCACCAAGAGGATGCGCGCCGAGCTCGCCCCGCTCTCCTCGTCCTGGGCGATCGCGCCGACCAGGATCCAGGAGCAGGGATCGACCCCGCTCGAAAACGGCCAGCGTCCGGTCACCCGGTATCCGCCCGGCACCTTGCGCGCTCGGCCGCGCGGGAAGATCAGGGCCGAGCCGATCAGGTTGTCGGGGCTGTCGCCCCAGATCTCGTCCTGTGCCTTCGGCGGCCACATGCCGAGCAGCCAGTGGTGCGCCGCGAGGTTGGCGAGAACCCAGCCGGTCGAGCCGCAGCCTCGGCTGATCGTCGCGACCAGCTCGACCAGCGAGCGGAACGGCAGTTCGCTGCCGCCGACCCGCTTCGGCTGCAGGATACGGAAGAGGCCGCTTTCATGCAGGTCGGCGATCGTCTCGTCAGGCAGCCGGCGCAGCTCCTCGGCCCTCGGCGCGCGCTCGCGCAGCACCGGCACCAGCGCTTCGGCGCGGGCGGTCAGCTCGGCGAGGCCCGGCGGTGTCTTCGCGTCGGCCATCACGACACCTCTGTTGCTGCGCGTCTGTTACGGCGCTCGGCCCAAGTCTACTCGCCCCGCCGCGGCTCGGCGAGATAGTATGCGTTGCAGCAGGCGAGGGGGCGGCATGATCTACCTGGTCGAAATGGCGTTTCGTCACCCGGAGCGCGAGGCCGAATGGAACGAATGGTATTTCGCCCATATCGGTATCCTGCTGAGCATGCCGGGTTTCCGCGGCTCGCAGCGTCTCCACGCGATCGTCGACAACCCGTCACCCTATCTCGGCCTGCACGAGGTCGAGTCCGCGGCGTTTTTCGACAGCCCCACCTATCGCAGCCGGGGCGGCCCGACCTCGGTCGGACATTGGAACGCGCTTCAATCGAACTGGCACCGCAATCTGTTCGAGGGCCTCGACGAGACGCCCGAGGTGCCGGAAGACAAATTCCTGTTGATGCTGCGCGATGCGCCGTCGGTGCCGCCGCTCCCCGGCGGTACGACGGTCCATTGGACCAACGGCGTGGGCCTCGACCGCACGGTCGACCGCTGCGGTTTCGCGATCATCGCCGACCCGGCCCCGCTGATCGGCCTCGCCGCACGCGACGACCGCGTCCGCCTCTACCGCCCGATCAGCGGCAAGATGTTCGCGGGATGAAGGCGCTCGCGGCGGCGGTTGTTGCGCTGGTGGCTGCGGTCTCGGCCCAGGCCGACACCCCGCCGCCGGTGACGGAGATCGGCGACCAGCGCCTGCCGGTCGCGGCGGCTGAACTTCCGGTCTTTGTCTCACGCGACTGGTCGCGGCCGCTGCCCGATGTCCGGCGAGTGGTTGTCATCGTCCATGGCTACGAGCGCAACGCGGGCGATTATCTCCGACACGTCGCCGGGATGAAGCCGGCGGCCGACACGCTGATCGTCGCCCCGCAATTCCTCGCGCCAGGGGACATCGCCGGCCACGATCTGCCGGCCGCGACACTGCGCTGGGGGCAGGATGCCTGGTCCAGCGGTCTCCCGGCGCTCGGTCCGGTGCCCGAAAGCAGCTTCGAGATCATCGATGTCCTCCTCGCGAGGTTCGGCGAACGGGGCCGATTCCCGAACCTGACCGGCATCGTCCTCGCCGGGTTTTCCGCCGGCGGCCAATTTGTCCAGCGCTACGTCGCGGCCGGCAAGGGAGAGGAGGCGATCGGGCGCGACGGCGTGGCGTTGCGCTACGTCGTCGGGAGCCCATCCTCCTTTGCCTATTTCGGCGACGCGCGGCCGGGCCCGGATGGCACGATCGCCGCCTTCGCCGACGCGGCCGCCTGCCCGCAATACAACAACTGGAAATACGGCTTTGCGGGCAAGCTGCCGGCCTATGTCGCTGCTGCGCTGGCTCCGGGCGTGCCGCTGATCGAGCGGCGCTACGCCGCCCGCGACGTGACCTATCTCGTCGGTGGCGCCGACGACAACCCGAACCACAAATTCCTCGACAAATCCTGCGGCGCCGAGGCCCAAGGTTCCACCCGCCTCGCCCGCCTGCAGGATTTCTATGCCGTCATGCGGCGGCGCGACGGTGCCGCGCTGCATCAAACCCTGCACATCATCCCCGGCGCCGCCCACAATGCCGCCAAGGTGCTGGGCTCCCCGTGCGGCCGCGTAGCGCTGTTTGGAGTCATGGAGAATTGCCAATGATCATCGACACCCACGCCCATGTCGTCCCGGCGACCCTGCTCGAGGCGATGCGGAGCGAGAGGCGGCTGTTTCCGTCGGTGAAACTGCATGACGCTGCGGCGCCGCGGATGGAGTTTGGCGGGGGAGGGCCGGGACGGCCGATCCAGCCGCGATTGCACGATCTTGGGCAGCGCGGCGAATGGCTGAAACAGGCGCGGGTCGACAAGCAACTGATCGTCGGCTGGACCGATGTCTACGGCTACGACCTGCCGGGTGCCGAAGGGGCGGATTGGGCGCGGTTCTACAATGAGCACATCAAGCACGACGCCGAGAGCCTGGGGGCGCTGGTGCCGCTCGCGACGGTGCCGCTGCAGGACGGCGCGCTTGCCGCTCGCGTGCTCGAAGAGGCGCTCGACGCCGGGTTCCACGGCGCGATGATCGCGACCCAGCCCCAGGGCGTCGGCGGCAATCTCGACGACCCGTCGCTTGACCCGTTCTGGGCCGTCGCGTCGGCGCGCAACGCCGCGATCTTCCTGCACCCGCATTACATCTGCGGCGACGAGCGGCTCGCCGGCTACGATCTGATCAACGCCGTCGGCCGGCTCACCGACACGACGATCGCGGTCGCGCGGCTGCTATTCGCCGGGCACCTGACGCGCTATCCGGGAATGAGCCTCGTGCTGTCGCATGCCGGCGGGGCGGTGCCGTGGGCGCTCGGGCGCCTCAAGCGCAACCATACGATCCACCCCGGCGAATACGCCGACCCCGATGCCGAGTTCCGCCGGCTCTTCTTCGACACGGTGATGTTCGAGCCGCGGGCGCTACGCTTCCTCGCCGATGTCGCCGGCGCCGACAAGATCGTGCTGGGCAGCGATTTCCCGTTTGGTATCGGTGATCCGGACCCGTGCAAGATCGTCGCCGAAACCGCGCTGACGGCCGAGGAGCGAGACGCTATTCTCGGCGGCAACGCCGCCCGCATCTTCCGCGTCGCCTGCGATTGCGGAGCGGCCGGCTGACCGGGAGGAGCGTCCGATGCTCGAACCCACGCGGATAAACCAGTTTTTGCGGGTTGCCACCGATCGCGGCGATGTGCCGGGGGTCGTCGCCGCGGCCGCGACCCGTGACGGCAGCCTCTATCAAGGAGCGGCCGGCCGTCGTGCCTTGCCAGACGGCGCGGCGATGACCGCCGACACCGTGTTCTGGATCGCCTCGATGACAAAGGCGATCACCTCCACCGCCGCGATGCAGCTCGTCGAGCAAGGACGGCTGGCGCTCGACGCACCGATCGCTGAAATCCTTCCCGAGCTGGCATCGCCGCAAGTGCTCGAAGGGTTCGACGCCGCGGGCGAGCCGAGGCTGCGCCCCGCGCGGCGGCCGGTTACCATGCGTCACCTGATCACCCATACCGCGGGCTTCTGCTATGACATCTGGAACGCCGATATCGGCCGCTACATGGAGCGGCGCGGCATTCCGGGCGTCATCTCCTGCGAGAACCTGGCGCTGACCACCCCGCTGACCTTCGACCCCGGCGACCGCTGGGATTACGGGATCAATATCGACTGGGTCGGCAAGGCGGTCGAGCGGGTCAGCGGCCAGCGCCTCGGCGATTATTTCGCCGAACACCTGTTCGGTCCGATCGGGATGACCGATACCGGGTTCTACCTCGCCGCTCACCACCGTACCCGTCTCGCCAGCATGCATGCCCGCGATGCCGGCGGGGCTCTCGCGGCCATCGAGTTCGAGCTGCCGCAGGAGCCCGAATTCCAGATGGGCGGCGGCGGGCTTTACGGTACCGCGGCAGACTATCTGGCGTTCGCCCGCGTCTTCCTGAACGAGGGCCGGGCTGTTGGCGGGCAGGTGCTGAAGCCGGAAACGGTGCGGCTGATGGGGCAGAACGCGATGGGTGCGCTCGATGTGCGCCTGCTCAAGACCGCGCTGCCGGCCTATTCCAACGATGCCGAGTTCTTCCCCGGGATGGTCAAGAAATGGGGGCTCGGCTTTATGATCTCGACCGCGGCAGTGCCGGGCGGGCGCGGCGCCGGCAGCCTCGCCTGGGCCGGTCTCGGCAACACCTATTTCTGGATCGACCCCGACAAAGGCGTTGCCGGCGTGATCCTGATGCAGCTGCTCCCGTTCGCCGACGCGAAAGCGCTGGCGGTGTTCGACGGGTTCGAAAAGGCGGTGTACGCGGCGCTCGGCTAGGGCGATTGACGCCTTACCGTCATTCGGACATTTACGTGATAGAGTGCGAGACGGTCTTCCAGAGGAGAGGCGAATGAGCGTTCAGGGAATGAACCATTTTACGGTACTGAGCGACGACCTTGAGGTGACGCGGAAATTCTATTGCGACCTCCTCGGCTTCGAGGTCGGCGACCGCCCCAATTTCCAGTTCCCCGGGTACTGGCTGTGGGTTGGCGACCAGCCGATCCTGCACATCATCCATCGCAGCAAGCTGCAAGAGCACCGCGCCGGCGTCATCGACCACATGGCGTTCACCGCGACCGATCTGCCCGCGACCGCCGCCAAGCTCGACAAGGCCGGTGTGAAGTGGGAACTGCGCCGCCTGCCGAAGGAAAGCGTGCGCGGCGGTCTGTGGCAGCTCTTCTTCGACGACCCGCATGGCGGCAAGGTCGAGTTTGATTTCGACAAGGAAGAGCAGGCGCCGGCCGGCTACGCGGCGTAACTAGAAATCCGGCTTCGGCAACGGCCGGGTCGGCATTTTAAGGGCGAGCGGAGGCGGGACATCATCCGCCTCCGCGGCCCAGCCCCACTCCAATAGCGGCAGCGCCGAGACGGCGAAATCGACGATGCGCCCGACGAGATCCGGCGAGCACATCTCGTCGTCGCCGACTGTGCAGTCGGTCAGGAAGTTCTTCCAGCAGACGTAATCGGCGACGGCTGAGCCCTTCGCCGCGTCGAACCCGCGCGGCAGGCGGGTCAGGCGCTCGTTCTCGCACGTCACCGAATAACCGAGCCCTTTCAGCCGCTCGGCCATGCACAGGAACTTGTCGGGTTCCGCGACGACTGCGCCGCGCAGCCGGGTGAGCAGCGCCGGCTCGGGATGCC
Organism: Allostellaceae bacterium; assembly: GCA_036489765.1. Lineage (GTDB taxonomy): Bacteria > Pseudomonadota > Alphaproteobacteria > ATCC43930 > CGMCC-115725 > DATARH01. The sequence continues at coordinate 14,232 of DASXFE010000033.1, forward strand.
AGAACCCGGCGCCGATCATCGACGCGCTCGGTTCCAGATGTACGTAGAGCAGCCCCGGGTCGCCCTTGCCGCCCGATCGGGTGAGTACGCCGCCCTGATGGGTCTTATAGAGCTGCTTGTTTGCCGAGAAGCGGACATCGCGGTAGATGCGGAAGACGCCGCGACGGGGGTCGCCCTTGAGCGGTACCCCGGCCATCTCCAACGCCTCGCCGAGCGCCGCGACGAGCGCGCGAAACGGGTTCAGCACCTCGGCATCATAGATTGCCTTGCGCGGCTTGAACCAGCCCGGCTCGTTGTTGGCGGCAAGTCCGCGGAAGAACTGGAAAGTTGCGGACGTAAATCCGGTAAATGGCGTAGGCATGGCCGCGGCATTCTAGGACCGCGGGCATCTCGCCCGCATCTTTTTGTTGTGTGCGGGCGAGCCGCCCGCGGCCCAAATCAGCCGCTCTTCCGCGCGTAGATGAGGAATTCCTTATTCCCCGCCGGCCCGGTGATCGGACTTTCGGTGAGGCCGACGACGTGCCAGCCGGGTTGCGCGGCGATCCATTCGGCGACGCGGTCGCAGACTTCGCGGTGGATTGCCGGGTCGCGCACGACGCCGCCTTTGCCGACACGGCCGGCGCCAGCCTCGAATTGCGGCTTGATCAGCGTGACAAGCTGGGCAGTCTCGGCGGTTAGCGCGAGCGGGGCGGGGAGGATCGTTTCGAGGCCGATAAAGCTCGCGTCGCAGGTGACGATGTCGATCGGGTCGGGGATCTGGGCACGGGTCAGATAGCGGGCGTTGGTGCCGTCATGGACGACGACGCGTGGATCCTGTTGCAGCTTCCAGGCGAGTTGCCCGCGGCCGACATCGACCGCATGCACCTTGGCGGTGCCGTGCGCGAGCAGTACGTCGGTAAACCCCCCGGTCGAGGCGCCGATATCGAGCGCGGTCAGGCCGGTCGGGTCGATCGCAAAATGCTCGATCGCACGCGCAAGCTTCAGCCCGCCCCGCGACACCCACGGGTGGTCGCGGCCGGCAAGGCGCAATTGGGTTGTCTCGTCGAGGCTCGTGCCGGCCTTGTCGACGCGCTGCTCGCCGGCAAAGACGACGCCGGCGAGGATCAGCGCCTGCGCCTTTGTGCGAGTCTCGGCGAGACCCTGATCGACCAGTAGCTGATCAGCACGACGCTTTGCAGCGTGGCCGCTAGGCGCGGGCGGGCGCCTCGACCGCTTCTCGGCCGAGGGCGGCGAGAGCGGTGGCGACGATGTGTTTGGCGTTGAGCCCCGCGACATCGTATTGCGAGCCCTGCGAATCGTGTTCGATGAAGACATCGGGCAGGCACATCTGCCGGATCTTCAGCCCGTGGTCGAGCCCGCCGCTCGCCGCCAGGTGATGCAGCACAAAGCTGCCGAACCCGCCGATCGCGCCTTCCTCGATCGTGATCACGACCTCGTGCTCGCGCACCAGGCGGTTGATGAGATCGGTGTCGAGCGGTTTGGCGAAGCGGGCGTCGGCGACCGTCGTCGACAAGCCCCGCGCCGCCAACTCCTGCGCTGCCTTCAGGCATTCCTGCAGCCGCGACCCATAACTCAGGAGCGCGATGCTGTTGCCTTCGCGGACGATGCGGCCGCGGCCCACTTCGAGCGCGATGCCCTTTTCCGGCATCACGACGCCGACGCCGTCGCCGCGCGGGAAGCGCAGGGCGGACGGGCGATCGTCGATGGCGACGGCGGTCGAGACCATGTGGACGAGCTCGGCCTCGTCGGCCGCCGCCATCAGCACAAAGCCCGGAAGAGCGCCGAGATAGCCGATGTCGAACGAACCGGCATGGGTCTGTCCGTCATTGCCGACGAGCCCGGCACGGTCGATCGCGAACCGTACCGGCAGCTTCTGGATCGCGACGTCGTGGACGACCTGGTCGTAGCCGCGCTGCAGAAACGTCGAGTAGATCGCGGCGAACGGCTTCATCCCATCGGCGGCCATGCCCGCCGCGAAGGTCACGGCATGCTGCTCGGCGATCCCGACATCGAAGGTGCGGGTCGGGAAGCGGTCGCCAAACAGGTTGAGCCCGGTACCCGACGGCATCGCCGCGGTGATCGCGACGATCCGGTCGTCGACTTCGGCCTCGCGGATCAGCGACTTGGCAAAGACGCTCGTGTAGCTCGGCGCCTTCGAGGTCGATTTTGCCTGCGTGCCCGAAATCACCTCGAACTTGGAGACCGAGTGCCATTTGTCGTCGGCCGCCTCGGCCGGCAGATAGCCGTGGCCCTTTTCGGTGACGACATGGATCAGAACAGGGCTCGTGTCCTTGCTGTCGCGGACGTTCTTCAGCACCGGCAGCAGATGGTCGAGGTTATGACCGTCGATCGGGCCGATGTAATAGAAACCCATCTCCTCGAACAGCGTGCCGCCGGTCACAAAGCCGCGGGCCAGCTCCTCGGCGCGGCGGGCCATGATCTCGAGCCGCTTCGGCAAGTGCCGGGCAACGCCGCCCGCGATCGCGCGCAGCGAGCGGAACGATTTCGACGACAACAGGCGTGACAGGTACGCGCTCAGCGCGCCGACCGGAGGGGCGATCGACATGTCGTTGTCGTTGAGGATCACGATGACGCGCGAGTCCATCGATCCGGCGTTGTTCATCGCCTCGTAGGCCATGCCGGCGCTCATCGCGCCGTCGCCGATCACCGCGATCACGTCGCGCTTCTCGCCCTGGAAGTCGCGCGCCACGGCCATGCCGAGCCCGGCCGAGATCGAGGTCGAGCTGTGCGCCGCGCCGAACGGATCGTACTCGCTCTCCGACCGCTTGGTGAACCCGCTGAGCCCGCCGCCCTGGCGGATCGTGCGGATGCGGTCGCGCCGCCCGGTCAAGATCTTGTGCGGATAGGCCTGGTGGCCGACATCCCAGATCAGCCGGTCGTGCGGCGTGTTGAAGACGTAATGCAGCGCGACGGTCAGTTCGACGACGCCGAGCCCCGCGCCGAAATGGCCGCCGGTGATCGAAACCGCATCGATCAGCTCGGTGCGCAGCTCATCCGCGAGCTGGCCCAGCTCCGCTTCCGACAGCTTGCGCAGATCGGCGGGGGTGTCTACCCGGTCGAGGAGCGGCGTGCGGTTGGAAATATGGGGGGTCGGATTTCCGTCCAAGAGAGGCTCCTCACGTGCGCCGATTTACAACGAACCGCGCAACCTGGCGCAAAAGTTCCGCTCTTTGACCAAACAAATCAAGATGAGCCACTGCCTGGTCAACCAGTAGCTCTGCCTGCGCCCGCGCCCGCTCCGCCCCGAGGATCGAGACGAACGTGGCCTTTCCGGCCGCGGCGTCGGCGCCGACCGGCTTGCCGGTCTCCTCGGCCGACCCTTCTACATCTAGGAGGTCGTCGGCGATCTGGAAGGCGAGGCCGAGATCATGGGCATAGCCGCGCAGCGCGGTGCGGGGTTCGGCCGGCGATTTGGCCAGAATCGCCCCGGCCTCGCAGGAAAACGCGATCAGCGCCCCGGTTTTCATCCGCTGGAGTCGGGTGATCGTGCCGATGTCGAGGTCTGGAAGCCTTTCGGCGAGCAGATCGATCATCTGCCCACCGACCATCCCGGCACCGCCGGCAGCGGCCGCCAGCGCGGAAATCAGCTCGCAGCGGACGGCCGGGTCGCCGTGCGTGTCGGGGTGGGACAGAACCTCGAACGCCATCGTCAAAAGGCCGTCGCCGGCGAGCACCGCCGTCGCGTCGTCGAATTGCCTGTGGCAAGTCGGGCGGCCGCGGCGGAGGTCGCTGTTGTCCATCGCCGGCAGATCGTCGTGGATCAGCGAATAGGCGTGCACCATCTCGATCGCCGCCGCGACCTGCAAGCCGCTGCGCTTGGCGACGCCGAAGAGGCGCGACGATGCGAGAACCAAGAGCGGCCGCAGCCGCTTGCCGGGCGCCAGCGCCGAATAGCGCATCGCCTCGTAGACGCGTGCCTCCATGCCGGGCGGCGGCGCGAGCACGCGGCTCAAGACGGCGTCGGTCAGCTCCACGGTGATCGCCGCCGCGTCGGCGACGGTGACGGAATCGGGCCACAGGCTTTCGGTCAACGGAGCGCTCCGGCTCAATCGAGCTTTGCCGGCTCGGCCGAAACGGTGCCGTCCGGGGTGACGACGATGCGGTCGATCCGCTGCTGGGCTTCGCTCAATTTCTGCTCGCAATGGCGTTTCAACAGGGCGCCTCGCTCGTAGGATCGTATGGCGTCGTCCAGCTTGACTTGCCCGCCTTCGAGCCGCCGGACGATCCCTTCAAGCTCGCTGAGCGCGTCCTCGAAGCTCATCTGGGCGATATCGGCGGGAAGGGCCGGTTCGTTCATCGTGCCACCGGGCATCGGCGTTTCTTGGTTTCCTGTCATGCTGCCATCAGCGCACGAACATGCGCCGCCGCGCTGGCGCCGAGCGCGGCCAGATCATACCCGCCCTCGAGCGTCGAGACTACCCGACCGCGCGCATGATCGCGGGCAATTTCCACCAAACGCTCGGTAACCCAGGCGTAGTCGCTTTCGTCGAGCATCAGCTGCGCCAGCGGATCGGCCCGGTGGGCGTCGAATCCGGCCGAGATCATCACCAGCTCCGGAGCGAATTCAGCCAGCGCGGGCAGGACGACGCGAGTCATCCCCTGGCGGAACTCGTTCGATCCCGACATCGGCCGCAGCGGCAGGTTGACGATGTTGCCGACCCCGGTCTCGCTCGCCGCGCCGGTGCCCGGATAGAGCGGGGACTGATGCGTCGAGGCGTAGAAGAGCGTCGGGTCGTCGGCAAAGCGTGCCTGCGTGCCGTTGCCGTGATGCACGTCGAAATCGACGACGGCGACCCGGGCGACCCCGTGCACCTCGCGCGCCCTCAGCGCCCCGACCGCGACATTGTTGAACACGCAAAACCCCATCGGCCGGTTTGGCTCGGCATGATGGCCGGGCGGGCGGACGGCGCAGAACGCGCGCTCGGCCTCGCCGCCGATCACCGCATCGACCGCCGCCGCGACCGCGCCTGCCGCCCGCAGCGCGGCCTTGCCCGATTCGGGGCAGAGGATCGTGTCGGCGTCGATCGCGGCATAGCCTTGCGTCGGCATCTGCGAGAGCAGGCCCTCGACGAGCCGGCGCGGGTGCACCCGGGCAATGTCGTCGAGCGCCGCTTCGGGCGCTTCGCGGCGGTCGAGCCCAGCGAATTCGGGCGCCGACAGCGCCTCCAGCACCGCCCGCAGCCGCGCCGGGGATTCGGGATGGTGCGGGCCGGGGTCGTGGGCAATGCACTGGTCGTGGGTATAGAGCAGGGTGGTCATCGCAATATCCTAACGACGGCGAAGCGCGAGTAGCGCCAGACTGGCCCAACCGATCATAAACGCTACGCCCCCGATCGGCGTTGCCCATCCGATCCAGGCGATGCGGGTCCCGGCCAGAGCGAACAGCCCGCCGCTGAACAACACGATCCCCACGGTAAAGCTCCACCCGGCGACCGCCGCCGCCCCTCGCCGCGGCTCGCGCCCCTGCGCCAGCGCCAGCACCGCGATCAGCGCTGCCGCATGAATGAGGCCGTAAGTGGCGCCGGTGCGCAGCCATTCCGCCGCTTGCGGGTCGGCGGCGAGATGCGCCCCCATTGCGCCGGCGATGACCGAGGCGAAGCCCCCCAACCCTGCAACGGCGAGCCAGAATCGGGTCATCGTTTAAGCCGCGTCATCGGTTCGTTTGCCTTTCCCACAGCGCCGTACGATAGAGCGCCAGCGTCCGCTCGGCGACGATCGCGTCGGTGAATTCGCGCGTGACGAGTTCGCGCCCGGCCCGTCCCATCGCCTCGCGCCGTACCGGGTCGCCGGCGAGCTCGGCGATCGCGTCTGCCAGCGCGCCGACCTCTCCCGGCGGCACCAGGAGCCCGGTCTCGCCGGGTCGCGAGATCTCGCGGCAGCCGGGCATGTCGGCAGCAATGATCGGCCGGCTGCAGGCGGCGGCTTCGAGGAGAGCCGTCGGCACGCCTTCGCCATAGGTTGACGGAAACACTGCGATCTGCGCCCGCGCCCATACCGTCCGGACATCGGGGACGCGGCCGAGCCACTCGATCCCCGGCTCCGCGCCAAGTGCCCTCAACTCGGCCTCGTTCAGCGAATCCGGGTTGTCCGGGTCGGTCCCGCCGGCGAGCAGCAGCATGACGTCGAGCCCGCGTCCCCGCAGCGCCCGGGTTGCCGCGGCGGCGTCGAAGACCCCTTTGCTCCGCAGCATCCGCCCGACCAGTGCCATCGTCATCCCGGCTCCTTGCGGTTCCGGCAGCGGCAGGAACCGCCCGGCGTCGACCCCGGTGCCGCGGATCACCGTGATCCTCGCCGGATCGACGCCAAGCCGCGCGAGCGTCTCGCGGTTGTCGGGATTTTCGACCGTCACCCGGCCGCGCCCCATAGCCAGCCGCACCGCGACCGCGAGCGGATGCAGTCGCCGGAGCGGCCGAGCCCCGACCCGGCCGAATACCGCCCCCAGCCCCATCACCGCCGCGATCCGGGCCGGCGCGTCCTTCCCGCTCGGAAATGCGAGGCGCAGCGCCAGTGCGCCAAAGACGATCGCCTTGAGCGCGGCGTGATGGACGATATCCGGCCGTTCGGCGCGGTAGAGCCGGGCGATCTCGGCGATGACCCGCATCGTCTCGACCGGGCCGTCGCCACGCCGCCGCCACGACAGCGGCCGCAGGGCAAACCCTTCCGCCCGGATACGCTCGCCGTGATCGCGCACCCGGGTCGCGACGACGACATCGAACCCGGCGTCGCGCGCGGCTCGGGCCAGCGTCAAGCGGGCGCCGTAAAAGAACCAATCCTCGGTGATCAGAAACAGCAGTTTCGGCCGCATCGCCGCAGGGGGCGGGCGGGGCACAGCCGCAAGCTTATCTGGCGAGGTCGAGGACACGCGGCGGCCGGCGGCGGGATCGGGATGGTGGAACTGTCCACCCTCTCTAAACCATCCCGTCGCGGTTCGCTTGCACAAAGTCGGGCGACGGGTCTCGCCAGGCTCGGCGGCTTCACCGTAAAATCAAGCGTGTCCCACCGCATCGCCGCCTGCATCGTCGTCTACCGGCCCGAGCACGACCTGCTGCTCGGCCTCATTGGCGCCATCGCGGCCGATGTCGAGCGTATCCTCCTGTTCCTCAACCGGTCGCAGGATGCGCTGCTCCTGGCCGAATGCGCGGCTGCGGCGGGGCCGACAGCCCTCGAATGCCTCGGCGACGGCACCAATGTCGGTCTTGGCCGCGCCTACAACGAGGCCGCCCGCGCCGCTGGCAGGGATGGCTGCGATCTGCTGCTGCTGTTCGACGAGGACAGCACCCCGCGCCACGGGATGCCCGGCCGCCTCGCCGCCGCCTTCGACCGCGCCGGCGACCATCTAGCCTTGATCGGCCCGCGTCCCCACACCGTCGATACCGCCGGCGGCTACAAGCTCCCGCCCGCCGTTCCCCCTCCGGCCCCGCTGCCGCCCGGTCTCCGCGACCTCGCCTTTCTGATCTCGTCGGGCTCGCTGATCGACCTCGCCGCGTTTGCCAAGATCGGTCCGTTCCGCGAGGATTTCTTTATCGACGGCATCGATATCGAATGGTGTTTCCGCGCCAGATCCTTCGGCTTCCGCACGGTGATGGCGATCGAGGAGGAGATGCCGCATCGGCTCGGTCGCGGGATCATCCGTGTGCCGCTGCTCAACGTCCATTTCGTCGACAACACGCCGGCGCGGCTCCTGACCTATGCGCGCGATCAGGCGGCGATGATGCGGCTGCCGCACGTGCCGGCGTGGTGGAAGGCGCGAGCGGCGGCGGCGATCGCGATCCATCTCGTGTTCAGTATCCTGCGCGGGTTCCGCGGGCGTGAGGTTGCCGCGATCCTGCGCGGGCTCAATGCCGGCTTGCGGCAGCGGCTCGGCCCGCCGGCCGACGCCGCCGGTCCGCATTCCGCCTGAGGCACGGTGGCGCGGATCCTGGTGACCGGCGCGGCCGGCTTTATCGGCCGCGCGTTGTGCCGCACCCTCGCAGCGCGGGGGCATCAGGTGGTGGGGGCAGTCCGCGATGGCGCGACCGTCATCGAGGGCGCCGAACTGCGCCCGCTCGGCGAGCTCGCGGCGGATACGGATTGGGCGCCAGTGCTTTCCGGCGCCGAGATCGTGGTCCATCTGGCGCAGCACGCGCACCGTAAGGCCGGCGGTTTCGAGGAGGAGCCGGCGACCGCAGCCGCCCTCGCCTGGGCGGCCGCCGCGGCCGGGACGCGCAGGATCGTCTATGTCAGCTCGATCAAGGCGATGGGCGAAGAAACCCGGCCCGGCCATCCGTTCCGCGCCGACGAGGAGCCGCAGCCCCGAGACCCGTATGGGAGCGGAAAGCTCGCCACCGAGCGTGCCCTCGCCGAGGTGCCCGGGATCGAGTTGGTCGTGATCCGCCCGCCGCTTGTCTACGGTCCCGGTGTCGGCGCCAATTTCCACGCACTGATGCGGCTTGTCGCCCGCGGGCTGCCGTTGCCGTTCGCCGCGATCGACAACCGCCGCAGCTTTATCTGCATCGATAACCTGACCGACCTGATCGCCGTCGCGGCGCAACACCCCGAGGCGGCCGGGCAGACGCTGCTTGCCGGCGACGGCACCGACATTTCGACCCCGGCCTTGATCCGCGCGCTGGCCGCGGGCCTCGGCGTGCGGGCGCGGCTCTTCCCGTGCCCGGGGGTCGGTCTTCTCGTCCCGGCCTTGGCGCGCTCGGCCGAGATCGATGCTTCGGCAACACGCGCCCGCCTTGACTGGGTGCCGCCGGTGACGATGGAGGCGGGGCTGGCGGCGACCGCGGCTTCATTCCGGGCCCGGCGCGCATTATATCGGTGAGCCGAACGCCCGCTCGCGAGGATCTGCCCGTGCCCAGTTTCGATATCGTCTCCCGGCTCGACCTGTCCGAGGTCGATAACGGCATCGCCGGCATCGCCCGCGAGATCGGCACCCGGTTCGACTTCAAGGGCAGCAAGTGCACGATCGACCGCAATGAAGGCGAGATCGTGCTGGTCGCCGACGACGACCTGAAGCTGAAGCAGATGCACGAACTGTTGAAGGTCCACCTGACCCGGCGCAAGGTCGACGCCGCCGCGCTCGATTTCAAGCCGGCGCAAAAGGCGTCGGGCAACACGGTCCGCCAATCGGTCGCGCTGCGGCAGGGCATCGACGCGGACCTCGCCCGCCGGCTCGTCCGTGAGGTCAAGGACTCGAAGCTCAAGGTGCAGGTCGCCGTACAGGGCGCCGAGCTGCGCGTCACCGCCAAGAAGCGCGACGACCTGCAGGCGGCGATCGCACTGATCCGCGGCCTCAAGATCGAGCAGCCGCTGCAATATCTGAATTTCCGCGAGTAGCGGGCCGCTACCGGCAACGCGCGGCTTGCCGGGCGCCGCGCCACCCGCTATCTACTCGCATCCGGCCCAGCGGACCAAGCCACGTCCCCTTCGTCTAGAGGCCCAGGACACCGCCCTCTCACGGCGGCAACACCGGTTCGAATCCGGTAGGGGACGCCAGCATTCACAGAGACTTAGATGTTTCCGCCGTCTGTATGCCCAGGACGTACGGAAAAGATGTTGCCGGACGAAGATGGACAAACCGCGGAAATCTACCTATCCGTGTTACCCTCGATTGGGTCGAATAAGGAGGCGGGAGCCATTTGGCATCTCGCTCGCGAAGGTCGGGGACGCGGCGGTGGCGGATACGTTCTACGAGCGGCCGGTCCTCAACTCGCCCTATGAGAAGCCGCGATTTCATCATCCGCTGGGATTGCCGCCGCCGGTAGACGGGCGCCGGGAATCGCGCTTTCTTGTGCCCGTGCCGCAAGCACGGCGGCGCGCCAGTGCGGGTCAATCCGCACTACCGCTCGAAACCCACTTTCCATTGCCGCGGCGCGACCTCCAGCGTCTCGGTAATGTCCTCGCCCAGCCTGACAAGCCTGCCGCCGCAGCACGGACAGGCGCTCGGCGCTGGGATGACCACGCGCTCGCGCGGCAGATGCGCCGGTAGTGGTGCGCGCACGGGCTTCCGCCGGGTGAAGCCGACGACCGCCGCAGTGTCGATCGGAGCAATCGTGGCTTCGTCCTCGGGGGTGCTCGCCTCCAGCTCCTCAAGCTGCAGCTTCATCTGGTCGAGCGGACGCTGGCCACGCTCCGAGGATTGCTCGAACCGGTCGCGCGCGCTTCATCTTGGCGATCAACAGCTTCAGAGGCGCCACCATCGCCTCGGCACCGGAACCGCGTGCCTCGGCCTGCTGGCGCGCTGCGCGTTAGAGCCGGCGGCCTCCGGACGCCAGCTTCGCACCGGATTGCGGCAACCCAATCCCTTCAAGCATGTAGGCCGGCTGAGCTGAAGTGATCGCCGCTGTCCCATCTGTTGCCGCGAGGCATTCATGCTGGAAAATTTCTCTGAATCGGTTGACTTAGAAGGTCTGATAAAAATAAGCGCTACCGTAAATTGAGATTATTGAAAGAAATCTAGAGGTTCTCAAAGAACATATGCATTCTATCAATTCGTTCTTGCCGATAACGCAGGTCACTGATACGGCTTGAACGTATGTGTGTGCATTATGAGTCCCGGGTGGTATGATTAACCTGTCGGGTTACAAGTTAGTTTTTGACGATGAATTCAACAATCTGAGCGTATCGCAAAGCGGGAAAAACACCGTGTGGGCCGATATTCGGCCCGACTGGCGTCTTAACGCGGATGCGGATATCGGATTTGGCGCCTCTTCGTTCGTCGACCCCGGTTCCAGCATCGACCCGTTCAGCATCGTGAACGGCGCCCTTAACATCCAGGCCGTTCAGACTCCCAATCCCTATGTCGACTCCGGCGTCTGGGCGTCGGGGTTGCTCGAGACCCAAAACTCCTTTTCCCAGGAGTACGGGTATTTCGAAATGCGTGCCGAATTGCCGACCGACGTGGGTGTCTGGCCGGCATTCTGGATGCTGCCGGAAAACGGCAGCTGGCCGCCTGAGATCGATGCTTTGGAGGCCTACGGTACTAGCGACCTCTACCAGACCGTCCATAGGGGCGCCAGCAACACGACCGACACCACCTGGAGCGATCAGCCCAGCATGTTGTCGGGTTTCCACACCTACGGCGTTCTCTGGACATCGAGCACGATCACCTTTTATTTCGACGGGAACGAGGTAGGCCGGCAGCCGACGCCGGCCGATCTCAATCAGCCGATGTATCTGCTGGTCGATTTGGCAACGCAGGCTGTCGCGGGGGTGACCAACGACCCCAAGTCGATGCGGGTCGACTATATCCGCGCTTATTCAGACGATCCGACCGCAACCGCGGTGCCTCTTCAGGCGGTTTCGTCGCCCGACGGGCTCGATACCGCCGATCTCTATGGGGCAACCGCGAAGTCGGGGGCGCAAGTGCTCGGCGGCTCGACCGGCAACGCGATTGTCTATGACGGACTGGGGGACGTCGTCGAGGACCCGTCGGGGGATGCGTATTTCACCCTCACCGGGGGATCGAACGCCATCGTGCT
>DASXFE010000122.1:0-98966 GCA_036489765.1 Allostellaceae bacterium
GCCTTGAACGTGTAGACCCGCGGGCCGCCGAGCTCGTAGGTGCGCGCGGCGGTCGCCGGATCGTCGAGGCAGGCGAGGACGGCGCGGGCGACATCGGCGACATAGACCGGCTGGAACCGGGTTTCGCCGCCGCCGATCAGCGGCAATGCCGGCAGCATCAGCGCCATCGCCGCGAATTTGTTGAAGAACCGGTCCTCCGGGCCGAACACGACCGACGGGCGCAGGATCGTCGCGGTCGGGAAGGCGTCGAGCACCGCCTGCTCGCCGGCCGCCTTGCTGCGTGAGTAGCGCGAGGTCGAGCGCGGGTCGGCGCCGAGCGCGGAGATGTGGATAAAGCGCTCGATGCCCAATTCGCGCGCCATCCGCGCGAGCCGCGCCGGCGCCGCGTGGTGCACCCGGTCGAACCGCTGCCGCCCGCTTTCGCGCAGGATGCCGACCGCGTTGACGACCGCGTCGCTGCCTTCGAGAAATGCCGGTAGTACCGCCTCGTCGTCGATCGCGACATTGACGAGCGCGACCTGGCCCGGATCGCCCATGGGCCGCAGGAACTTGGCCTGCTCGGCGTTGCGGCAGCCGACCGCGACCGCATTGCCGCGCCCGGCCAGCCGCCGCACGACATACCGCCCGATAAATCCCGACCCGCCGAGGACCGCGACGCGATTGTGCTTCATGGCTCTCCTGATAACAGAAAAGACGCCGTCATTGCGAGGAGGAGAGCGACGCGGCAATCTCGTGCCGGGTGCGCACCCGGCACGAGATTGCTTCGCTGCGCTCGCAATGACAACAGGATGGAGCGGCCCATGAGCGAAGCGGCGCAGCTTTCCAACGAATTTCCGATCCCCGAGCGGATGAAGGCCTGGGTGCTCGACGGGCCGGAGGAGATCCGCCTGGCCGAAAAGCCGGTGCCCGAGCCGGGCGCGGCCGAGGTCCTCGTGCGGATCGACGCGTGCGCCGTATGCGCCACCGACCTGGAAGTCGTCAAACACGGCATGCCGGCGATGGTCGACGGCGAATTGCCGTTCCACAAGAACTTCACGATCGGGCACGAATACATGGGCACCGTCGTCAAGCTCGGCCCTAACGTCGACGAGTATGCTCCCGGCGACCGGGTGACGGTCGAGGTCCATGCCGGGTGTGGACGCTGCGAGCGCTGCCGCGAGGGCATGTACACCTCGTGCCTCAATTATGGCAACCGCGCCAAGGGTCACCGCGCCAACGGGTTCACCACCGATGGCGGGTTCGCCGAATACGCGGTCAACAACGTGAATACCCTTATCCATGTGCCCGAGGACATGACCGACGCCGAGGCGACGCTGGTCGTCACCGCCGGCACGTCGATGTACGGGCTCGACGTGCTCGGCGGCATCATCGCCGGCGACGCGGTCGTCGTGACCGGGCCGGGGCCGATCGGGCTCCTCGGCGTCGGCGTCGCCAAAGCGCTCGGCGCCGACCCGGTGATCCTGACGGGCACCCGTGAGTCGCGCCTCGAGCTCGGGCGCAAGCTCGGCGCCGACCACACGATCAATGCCCGCGAGGAAGACGCCGTCGCCGCCGTGCGGCGCATCACCAAGGGCCGCGGCGTGCGCTTCGTCGTCGAGTGTTCGGGCGCGCCCAACGCGCTCAACGAGGCGGCGCAGATGGTCAACCGCGGCGGCCGCATCTGCCTCGCGGCCTTCCCGCATGAGCCGGTGCCGGTCGACGTCGCGCATATCGTGCGCAACAACATCTACATCTTCGGCATCCGCGGCGAAGGCAAAAGCGCGACGCACCGGGCGATGGCGCTGATGAAGCAAAAGCGCTTCGACGCCAAGCTCGTCCACACCCACACCTTCCCGCTCGACGACCTCCCCACCGCCCTCAAATACGCCCGCGAGCGCATCGACGACGCGATCAAGGTGGTTGTTGCGAACCGCTAAAGCTGGATCGGGTCAAGTTTCATCGCTCTTCCCTCGGCTTGGCCCGGCCATCCTTGCAGTTCCGCCGAAAGAGGCTCAACCGAGCCACTTTGTGGACTCCCGGAACAAGTCAGCGGGCCGAGGAAAAGAAGATGAGCTTTAGCGACCCCTGCTTACGGCCGCGCTTCGAGGACCATGTTGAACGGGGTCTCGGTCGCGCGGCGGACCGAGCCGAACCCGCCCGCCGTGATCACCTCGCGCAGTTTCGCTTCGCCGGCCTGGGCGCCGAGACCCGCGCCGACTTCCTGCGCGAGCGAAGTCGGGACACAGATCATCGTCGACCCGGCGTAGTAGATCCGCCCGACGGGGTTCAGATTGTCCTCGACGCGGTCGCCGGCGATCGGCTCGACGACCATCCAGGTTCCGTCCGCCTTCAGCGCCTGCCGCACATGCGCGGCGGCGCCGGTCGGGTCGCCCATGTCGTGGAGGCAGTCGAAGAAGGTCACGAGGTCGAGGCCGGTCGCCGCGAAATCCTTCGCGGTGCCGACCTCGAAGGAGACGTTGCCGCCAACCCCGTGGGCGGCGGCATGGGCGCGCGCGGCCTCGATCGACGCGGGATGGAAATCGTAGCCGACGAAATGCGAGTTCGGAAAAGCCTTGGCCATCATCACGGTCGACCAGCCGTGGCCGCAGCCGACATCCGCAACCCTGGCGCCGCGATCGAGCTTGGCGACGACGCCGTCGAGCGCGGGCAGCCAGCCACCGACGAGGTTGTTGTGGTAGCCCGGGCGGAAGAACCGGGCGACCGCGCAGAACATACACGTCCCTTGGTCACCCCAGGCGACTCCGCCGCCGGTGCGGAACGCCGCCTCGACCTTGGGCGTGTTCTCCATCATCGAGGCCATCAGGTCGAAGGCGCCGATCAGATAGACCGGGCTGTCCTCGATCGCGAACACCATCGCCTGTTCGTCGGGAAGGCTGAATTTCCGTGTCGTCGGGTCGTAGGTGAGATAGTTCGAGGCTGCCTGATGGGCCAGCCATTCGCGGATGTAGCGCTCGCTCCCGCCGACCGCAGCGGCCAGCTCACCCGAATTCATCGAGCCCTTTTCATACAAGGCCTTGTACAGTCCCAGCGCATCGCCGATGCGCACCATCGCCACGCTCGCGGCGCCGCCGAGATCGCCCAGCATCTGACCGACAAACTGATGCAGCTTTGCCTCATTCATGTCCGTCTCCTATGGGAATGTACGAAATAAAATGCGGGATTAGTCCCGCCAAGCAGTATATCAAACGGAAGTTGATATGATCTACGAAATTAAATTCTCCGGAGTATGAGGGCGATGGTTCTCGACCGAACGGATTTCGGCATTTTGCGGCTTTTGCAGAACGATGCGGGCCTTTCGAACAAGCAGATCGCCGCCGCGATCGGGTTGGCGCCGTCGAGTGCGCATGAGCGGATGAAGCGATTGCGCGAGGAAGGCGTCCTCCGCGGCGCTCATGCCGATGTTGCGCCGCAGGCGATGGGGGTGGGGCTCGAAGCGATCTTCTTTATCGAGATGAGCAAGCATGAGAGAGGTGTGATCGACAGATTCCTCGAGGAGGTCGTCGATATCCCCGAGGTCCGTTCCGCCTTTCTGGTGACCGGGCCGCACGACTTCATCGTTCACGTGGTCGCGCGCGACATGCAGCACCTCAAAGACGTGGTCCTCGGCCGGTTCACCAATCGCGCCGAGGTGACAAGGATCGAAAGCTCGATCATCTTCGAGGCCCGTGTCCGGCACGATCTGCCGGTGCTGGTGGGAGAAGAGCCATGAGCGTTGCGCGCGACCTCGCCGAGTTTTTCGCCCGGCTCGATTATGCCGATCTGCCGGCGCAGACGACCGATTATGCGGCGATGCTGATCGCCAGCACCTTCGCGAGCGCCGCGTGCGGGCGGGGGATCGATTCCGCGGTGATCGTCCGAGACATGGCGCGCGAGCGGGGCGGCAATGCGCAGGCGTCGCTGTGGTTCGACGATGGCCCTAAATTGCCGGCGGCCGAGGCGGCGCAGGTCAACGCGGTGATGAGCGACGCCGCCGCCTCCGACGACAGCGACCTGCGCGCGATCGTCCATTGCGGCACGCCGCTGACCGCGACGACCCTCGCGCTCGCCGAGCGCACCGGCGCTGCGGGCCGCGATGTCCTCGCCGCGATCGTCATCGGCTACGAGGCGGCGGGGCGGATCGGCGACCCGATCAGCCCCGATTTTCGCGATCGCGGACATCACGGCAGCCTGATCGCGATCTTTGCCGCCGCCGTCGCAGCCGGGCGGCTGCTCAAACTCGATACGGCGAGGCTGGCGCAGACCATCGCGCTGACCGCGACCTCGGCGTCGGGGCTCGTCGCCGCGGCCGATACCAGCGTCGCCCGCGAGTACCACGCCGGGCTCGCCGTTCGCTCCGGCATCGACGCCGCCATCGCCGCCTCGCGCGGCTTCATCGCCGAAGAGCGCATCCTCGAATTGGAGAAGGGCTTTTTCCGCACCTATGGCGGCAAGGCCGTCAGCGGGGTCACCGACGGGCTCGGCTCGGAATGGGACATCGTCACCGACATGGCGGTCAAACTGGTCCCCGGCGGGCATCCCTACCATGCCTTCGGCGAGGCCGGCGCCAACGCGGCCCGGAAGGGCACCGTCAAGGCGGACGAGGTCGCGAGCATCGTCGTCTCGCGCCCCGGCCTCTCGCGCCTGTCGGGGCCGCTGCACCCGCAAAACCTGATCGACATGGCGCACAGCCCGGCCTATTTCGCCGCCGCCGGCGTCGCCGACCACCAGTTCGGCTGGTTCCATGCGAGCCCCGAGAAGATCGCCGACCCGGTGATCCACGCCCTGATCGACAAGGTCACGGTCGGGCCGCCGCCGACCGAGAACGCCGCCCGCTATCGCCAGGGCGCGACCGTGACGATCCGCACCACGGATGGTCGCGAGGTTTCCGACACGGTGCTCCTGCCCACGGGGTCGGGTGCGCTCGGCATTTCCTGGGCTGATATCGAGGCCAAATACCGCACGCTGATGCCCAATTCCGGCCTCGGCGCCGACCGCATCGAGGCGAGCCTCGGGCTGATCCGCAATTTTGCCCGTGCCGACAGCGTCGCACCCCTGCTCGCAGCAATTCGCCCGTAACGCGAGCAGCGGAACCCTGGCCTGCCTTTTTGCCGCGCAAGGCCTGCTTGACGCGGTTGGAGTGCGGAGCGCAACTACGCCGCAATTCGTTGCAGCATCCAGGATTCGTGCCAATGCCTACCCTCAGCCGCCGCGCATTCTCGCTTTCGCTGGCCTCGACCGCCCTTGCCGCGCCGTTTGTGCGCAACGCAACGGCCGCCGAGCCGCTCGAAATGCGTGTCTCGCTCGACACCGTGCCGTCGCACCCGCGCAACGTCGCGTTCCACGATTTCCTGCCCAAGGTCGAGGCGGCGTCGAACGGGGCGATCAAGACAAAGCTGTTCGAAAGCGGCTCGCTGTTCCCCGATCTGCAGGTGTCGAAGGCCCTCGTCCAGGGCCAGGTCGAGATGGTCTGCCCCGGCACCTGGACCCTGACCGGATTTGTCCCCGACGCCGATTTCTCGCAACTCCCTGCGTTCTACGGCCAGCCGGTCGAGGTGGTGCACAAGGCGACCGATGGCTCCGCCGCCAAGTACGTCAGCGACAAGCTCGGGCAAAAGCTCAATGTTCAGGTGCTCGGCGCGTGGTTCGACCTCGGCTTCAACAACTGGTTCTCGACCAAGAAGCCCTTGAACAGCCTGGCCGACCTCAAGGACATGAAGCTCAGGAGCCCCGGCGGCATCCTCAATTCCTGGCGCATCCGCTTCTTCGGCGGGATTCCCAACGTCACCGCCTGGCCCGATGTGCCGCTGGCGATGTCACAGGGTACCTTTGACGGCCTCATCAGCACCAACGAGAGCACGAATACCGCAAAGCTGTTCGATTCGGGGCTGCGCCACTCGATCCAAGACCATCAGGGCATGGGACTCTACGTGCCGATGATTAACAAGGATTTCTGGGCCAAGCTCGACCCGAAATTGCAGCAGGCGATCGCCAAGCTTTGGGCCGACAACATCGACACCTATCGCGCCAACACCGCAAAGGCGCAGCAGGCGGGCCGCGACGACCTCGCCAAGCAGGGCGTGACGATGGTCGACATCGGCAAGGACGAGGCCGACAAGATCCGCGCCAAGATGCTGCCCGAGCAGGCAAAGGTGGCCGCCGACGCGCATATGTCGCCCGATCTGATCAAGCTGGTCATGTCGGATGTCGGTGCCGCCTGAGTTCCAGGCGAGGCCGGGGCTGCGGGTTCTCGCCCGCATCTCCACCGTCTGGGACTGGGCTGAACGCACCTTGGTCGGACTTCTGGGCGCCGCGGCCATGATCATCGCCGCGGTCCAGGTATTCGGCCGCTACATCGCTCCAGGCGAAGCGATCACCTGGGCCGAGGAGGTGATTGTCTACATCGCGGTCTGGGCCGTGATGATCATCGCCTCGCAACTCGTGCGCACCGACGCGATGGTGCGCCCCGACCTCGTGCTGCGCCTGTTGAAGCCGGGGGTGCAGCGCTGGGTCGAAATGTTCAACTGTCTCGTCGCGATGGCCTTCACCTTCGGAATGCTGTGGTACGGCTGGAAAGTGGTCGGCACGGCGATCCTGCTCGACCAGACGAGCTCGTCTGATCTGCAGTTTCCGCTGTGGATCTACTATTCGGCGCTGCCGGCCGGTGGGGCGCTGATGCTCGGGCGGTACATCATCCGCCTCATCCGCTACGCCGTTTTCTTCGATCCGGAAACGATGACGGTCGGGCACCTCCCGGCGCATGAGGTGCCGGCCGACCTCGCGCAGCCGATCGAATAGCGGCGCCCGATCCGATGTGGATCCTCCTGTTCCTGCTGCTGTTCTTCGGCCTGCTCGCGGCCGGGATGCCGATCTTCCTCGTGCTCGGCATGTGCGCCTCGGTGCTGTACTTCGTGTCGGGGCAGCCGATCATCGGCCTCGCCCAGAACATGATCGACCAGCTCAACTCGACGACGCTGATGGCGCTGCCGCTCTTTGTGATGGCGGCCGCCTTCATGCGCCGCGGCGGGGTGGCGAAGGCGCTCGTCGATCTGTGCATCGCGTGGCTCGGGCCGATCAAGGGCTCGCTCGGCCTCGTGGCCGTCGTCTCGTGTGCGCTCTTTGCGGCGATCTCGGGATCATCGGTGGCGACGGCGCTGGCGATGGGGACGATCCTGTTGCCGGCGATGCTCGAACGCGGCTATCCGCGCTCATTTGCGCTGGGTGTGCTCGGCGCATCGGGGACGATCGGGGTGGTGATCCCGCCGTCGCTGGCCCTCATCCTCTACGGCATCGTCACCGAGCAGTCGGTGCCGCGCCTCTTCCTTGCCGGCATTCTTCCCGGGTTGCTGCAGGCGGCGGCGTTCTTCGTGTGGGTCCTCTATTACGCGCGGCGCAAGAACTTCCCGGCCGAGCCGGCGATGCCGATGCGCGAGCGGCTGCGGGTGACTTTGTGGGCGATGCCGGCGATGGCGGTGCCCGCGGTCGTGCTCGGCGGTATCTATGGCGGGTTCATGACCGTCACCGAATCGGCGGCGATGGCCGCAGTGACATCGCTGTTCGTCAGCCTCGTCGTCTATCGCGGCTTCCGCTGGCCCCGCGTCCTCGACGTCATCGCCGAAGCGATCGGGTCGGCTGCCGTGATCATGCTGATCATCGCGACGGCCCTCGTCTTCGGCCATTGGATGACGGGGTCGGGGGCGCCGGCGAGGCTGGTGCAGTTCGCCGTCGCGCAGGATCTCGGCACCTGGCAGTTCCTCCTGGTGATGAACATCCTGCTGCTGATCATCGGCTGTTTCCTCGAGGTCGTCGGCACGCTCCTCCTGGTGATGCCGATCCTCGCGCCGGTGCTGGTGCCGCTCGGGATCAACCCGGTGCATTTCGGCATCATCTTCACCCACAACATGGAGGTCGGGCTCGTCCACCCGCCGGTCGGGCTCAACCTCTATGTCTTGTCGACAATCTCCGACGCGCCGATCGGCGAGGTCATCCGCGGCATCCTGCCGTTCCTGATCATCCTCCTCATGGTCCTGGGGCTCATCACCTACTGGCCGGCGCTGACGATGTGGCTCCCGGATCTCGTGTTCGGGAAATAGCAGGCTGCCCGTCGCGCTGCCCCTGATCATCTTCGCCGGGGCGCTTTGCGCCGGGTTCGTCTCGGGGCTCGCCGGGTTCGGCACCGGGCTCGTCGTCCTCGGCATCTGGCTCCATGTCATACCCCCGGCGATGGCGACCGCGCTCGTGCTGATCTGCTCGGTCGCGGCGCAGTGCCAGACGATCCCCAGGATCTGGCACGCCGTCGATGTCCGCCGCATCTGGCCGATGGTCGCCGCTGGGATCGTTGGCGTGCCGCTCGGCGTCTCGCTGCTGGCGCATGTCGATCCAGGCACGTTCCGCCTCGCGATCGGCGTTTTTCTGATCGTCTTTTCGGGCGTGATGCTGATCGGGGGCGGGCGGGTGTCGATCGCTTATGATGGCTGCCTCGCCGACATTGCGGTCGGGCTCGGTGGCGGGGTTCTCGGCGGGCTCGCGGGGTTGTCGGGGCCGCTGCCGACGATGTGGGCGACTCTGCGCGGCTGGGGCAAGGATCAGCGGCGCGGCGTTTTCCAGACCTTCAACCTCGTCATTCTGGCCGTGGCGCTCGTCGTCCTCGCCGTGCGGGGGATGGTCACTCGCGAGGTGCTGTGGCTCGCGGTCTTTGCCTTGCCGGGTACGTTTTGCGGCGCCTGGCTCGGCCACCGGCTTTATCGCCGGCTCAGCGACCAGCGCTTTCAGCAGCTCGTGCTCGGGCTTCTCGGCGTCTCGGGCGTCACGCTGATCTGGCCTACGCTCTTCGCCGGTTGACATCGCCGGACCCGCGGCTTATCTCCCCACCCGCCTCGGAGAGCGGCCGTGGCGGAATTGGCAGACGCGCACGGTTCAGGTCCGTGTTCCTGAGAGGGAGTGGTGGTTCGACTCCACTCGGCCGCACCACCGGATTTCGTACCCGGAACAGATCGTAGGGCGGATTTGAACGACGCCTCCAGCACGGCCGCACGGCGCGGCGCCTATCGGCTTTCTCGCGGCGACCTTCCGGCCGGGCTCGATCTCGGTCCGGTGGTGGCGATCGACACCGAGGCGATGGGGCTCCACCCGCACCGAGACCGGCTGTGCGTCGTCCAGCTTTCCGCTGGCGACGGCGACGCCCATCTGGTCCAGCTCGATCCCGGCAATTACGCCGCCCCCAATCTCCGGCGGCTGCTGGCCGATCCCAAGGTATTGAAGCTGTTCCACTTCGCCCGGTTCGACCTGGCGATGATGTACCACTACCTCGAAACCATGGCGCGGCCGGTCTATTGCACCAAGATCGCCTCGCGCCTTGCTCGCACGTTCACCGACAGGCATGGCCTCAGGGACCTGTGCAAGGATCTGCTCGGGGTCGACCTCAAAAAGGAGCAGCAGAGCTCGGATTGGGGCGCGGCGACGCTGACCGACGAGCAGCAGCGTTATGCGGCGTCGGACGTGCTGCATCTCCACGCGCTGCGCGAGCGGCTCGACGCGATGCTGGCGCGCGAGGGGCGCACCGCGCTGGCGCAGTCCTGCTTCGAGTCCCTGCCCAACCGCGCGCTTCTCGACCTCGAAGGCTGGGCCGAGCAGGACATCTTCGCCCACTGACCGCCCGCCCGTACCGGCAAGTGTGATATAACGGGGCGGATGGGGTTTCCGATGGACACAGGGGCGGCGCTCGTTCCGGACCTTAAAGACGACCTCGCCGTGGCCCGGCGCGTCATTCGCGCCGAGATAGAGGGGCTCGAACGACTGTCGAGCGGTCTCGAAGCCGCGTTTGTCGCCGCGCTCGACATCTGCGCCGCGGTCACCGGCCGGGTCGCCGTCACCGGCATCGGCAAAAGCGGCCATATCGCGCGCAAGATCGCCTCGACACTGGCGTCGACCGGTACGCCGGCGCAATTCGTTCATCCTGCCGAGGCAAGCCATGGGGATCTTGGCATGATCGGTCGCGGCGACGCCGTCATCGCGCTGTCGAATTCGGGCGAGACCAACGAGCTCAGCGACATCGTCGCCTATTCGCGCCGGTTCGAGATCCCGCTGGTCGCGATCACCTCGGGCCGCGAATCGCCGCTCGCGGAGGCGGCCGACGCCGTCCTCCTGTTGCCGTTGGCCGCCGAGGCCTGCCCGATGGGGCTCGCGCCGACGACCTCGACGACTATGATGCTGACCCTCGGCGACGCTATCGCCATCGGCCTCTTCGAGCGCAAGGGGTTCTCGACCGACGATTTCCATCGCTTCCACCCCGGCGGACAACTTGGCCGGCAACTGCTCAGGG
The DNA here is from genome assembly GCA_036489765.1 of Allostellaceae bacterium. Lineage (GTDB taxonomy): Bacteria > Pseudomonadota > Alphaproteobacteria > ATCC43930 > CGMCC-115725 > DATARH01. Next base: position 10,298 of record DASXFE010000122.1, read on the forward strand.
TCAGCGACATCATGCATGTCGGCGACGCGATCCCGCTGGTGCCGCCGGACATGCCGATGTCGGAGGCGATCCTCGTGATGTCGGCGAAGAGCTTTGGCTGCGTCGGCGTGCGGGCGCTCGATGGGCGGCTTGTCGGTGTCGTCACCGACGGCGACCTCCGCCGCCACATGGGCGACGGGCTTCTGGCCCTGCCGGTGGCGCAGGTCATGCACCCCAGCCCGAAGACGATCGCCGCCGGCCGGCTCGCCGGCGAGGCGCTGGCGATGATGACCGGGCGGCTGCCGGCGACGACCTCGCTGTTCGTCGTCGACGAGGAGGAGCGCCCGACCGGGTTTGTCCACATGCACGACTGTTTGCGGGCCGGGATCGCGTGAGAGGCATTTTGCCATTCGGCCCGCCCGGCCCCCCGCCGGCTCGCACCCCACGGGACCGCGCCCCCGGCGGTCGCGCCCCCGACGGTCGTGCAACGGCGGCTGCGATCGCCGGGCGGCTCGCGCAATGGGCGCGGATCGCGCCGGACATGTCGCACAGCCGGCGCGTCGCACTGCTGAAGCGGGTGCTGCCGGCGATCGGGATATCGATGATGCTGCTCGTCGCGGTGTGGCCGCGTCTCGCGCCGCTCCTCGAGCGCATCCGCTTCACCTTGCCGGCAATTGATCTCCGCGAGGCGCGCGAGCTGCGGATGCTGAACCCGCGCTATCTCGGCACCGACCACGAGAACCGGCCGTTCGTCGTGACCGCGGCGGCCGGCCAGCAGGTCCCCGACAATACGAACCTCATGTCGCTCGAAAAGCCGAAGGCCGATCTGAAGGCGCATGACGGCGCCACCGTCACCGTCACCGCCGCGACCGGCATCTACCAGTCGCAGGCGCAGGTTCTCGACCTCTTCGGCAACGTCAAGCTCGTGCACCAGAACGGCACCGAGTTCACGACCGACACCGCCCGTCTCAATGTCGCCAACAACAGCGCCCAAGGCGACGATCCGGTCGAGGGACACGGGCCGCAAGGCAACGTCAAGGCGCAGGGTTTCCGCATCTACGACAAGGGCGACACGCTGATTTTCACGGGAAACGCCGACGTCGTGCTCAAGGGCGCGCATCCGGGCTCGGCCGCCGCGCCGCCGCCTCCCGCCGTGCCGCCCAGGGTCGCGGAGCAGGCCGCCGCCGTCGAGAGGGCGGCCAGGCCCGAACTCGCGGCCGCGGCCAAGGCCAAGGCGGAAGCCGCGAAAAAGCCGGAAGCCGCGAAAAAGCCGGTGCATCCCGCCGCGCATCATCCGCCGCCGCGCCGTCACGTCGCTACGCATCATCCGGCGCGTCATGTACCGCCGAAAAAGGCAGGGGCGACGTGAGCCGGTCGGGCCTGTGGCGCGCTTGGGGGACCGCGGCGGCGATCCTCGGCTGCTGCGCCGTCCCCTTGTCGGCCGAGGAGGCGGCGAAGCCGGCGCCGGCCGTGGCGCCGACGCAGGCGATCAACCCGGACGACAACCAGCCGATCGAGATCCGCGCCGACAACGGCATCGAATGGCAGCAGAATTCCAAGACCTATGTCGCCCGCGGCCACGCCGTCGCGATCCGCGGCCTGACCGAGGTCCATGCCGATACGCTGATCGCGCATTACCGCGACGCCAAGGGTGGCAACGTTGGAGGTAGTACCGAGATTTATCGCCTCGATGCCGAGGGTAATGTGCTGATCCGGAAAGAAAGCGAGACGATCACCGGCGACCGTGCGGTCTATGACGTCGACCAGGCGGTCGGGGTCGTCACCGGCAAGAATTTGAAGATGACCACACCGACCGATACGATCACCGCGCGCGACCGGTTCGATTGGTACGACCAGAAGCAGATCGGCGTCGCGCGCGGCGATGCGGTCGCGATCCGCAACGGCAAGACGATTCGTGCCGATGTCCTGACCGGCTACATGGTCAAGGCCGCTCCGGCCAAGCCGGGCGAAAAGCCGAAGCCCACGGCAACCCCGGCCGCCGCCAAACGGGGCGCCAAGCCGGGCGACAAGGGAGTGCCGGGCGGTGACGAATCGAAGCTGTCGCGCGTCGATGCCCAGGGTCATGTCGTCGTCACCAACGGCGCCGATGTCGGGCAAAGCGATTACGGGGTCTACAATGCGCAGACAGGGATCGTTACGCTGATCGGCAACGCGGTCATCACCCGCGACAAGGACGTGATCAGAGGGCAATCCGCGGTGATGGACCTCAACACCAATGTCAGCCGGATGATGCCGGGCACTCCGGGAGAGCCGGGCCAGCACCAGCAGGTGCGTGGCCTTTTCGTCCGGCGGGATCCGAGCACCGGCAAGCCGGCGACGATCATCGCCCCGCCGACGTCTCACGAGGCTGAGAAGAAGGCGCAGTGATGCGGTTCAGCGGCTTTGGCCCCGGTCCCGACGACGGCGACGCAACCCCACCCTGGCTCAACCGGAACGTCTCCGGGCCTCGCCTCGTTGCCAACAACCAGGGCCTCGGCGGGCGCGGGCTCGGCAAAAGCTTCAAGCGCCGGCCGGTGCTACGCGACGTCAACGTCTCCGTCCAGCGTGGCGAGGTGGTCGGCCTTCTGGGGCCGAACGGCGCCGGCAAGACCACCTGCTTCTACATCATCACCGGGCTCATCGCGGCCGATACGGGGCAGGTGACGCTCGATGGCGAGGACATCACCGGGCTGCCGATGTACCGCCGCGCCCGCCGCGGCATCGGCTACCTGCCGCAGGAGGCGTCGATCTTTCGCGGCCTGACCGTGGAGCAGAACATCCGCGCGATCCTCGAGGTCGCCGAGCCCGACCCCGACCAGCGCGAGCAGATGCTTGACGCGCTTCTCGCCGAGTTCTCGATCAGCCATTTGCGACGCGCTGCGGCAATGGCGCTGTCGGGCGGTGAGCGGCGGCGCTGCGAGATCGCCCGGGCGCTCGCCACGCAGCCGCATTTCATCCTCCTCGACGAGCCGCTGGCCGGCATCGACCCCATCGCGGTCAACGATATCCGCGACCTAGTGGCGCACCTCAAGGACCGGGGAATCGGGGTCTTGATCACCGATCACAACGTACGGGAAGCGTTCAAGATCGTTGATCGGGCATATATCTTGCATGAAGGCCGCGTGCTGATGGAGGGGGCGCCCGAGGAAATCATCGCCGACGCCGATGTGAGGCGCGTTTACCTCGGCGAAAGATTTAGCCTATAAGCCGGTCGTTAACCCTACCCCCGGAACCGTCCCCTGGCCGGGTGGTCGAATAGACGGGCTTTCGTTGAACAGAATCGGATTTTCGCAGCGTCTCGAACTGCGCCAGACCCAGGCGCTGGTGATGACGCCGCAGCTGCAACAGGCGATCAAGATGCTGCAGCTTTCGAACCTTGAGCTGAGCGATCTCGTCGATGCCGAGATCGAGCAGAACCCGCTGCTTGAGCATGGCGAACGCGAAGGCGACGATGCGCCGCCGATCATCGAATTGGCCGAGGCGCCGCCAAGCGACCGCCCGGCGGCCCTGACCGAAACCCCGCACGACGAGTTCGCACCCGACGCCGCCGAGCAATGGCAGGCCAAGGCGGGCATCGACGGCGACGGCTCGGCGGAATGGGGCGGCGACTCGTTGTCGTGGAAGAACCGCAACGGCTCGCTCGGCGATGACGACATGCCCGATTACGAGCAGGCGGCGGAAACCAACACGTTGCGCGAGCACGTCCTCGAGCAGATCGGCGCCGATCTGTCGGATTCGATCGACCGCGCCATCGCGATCTTCCTCCTCGATCAGCTCGACGAGGCCGGATATTTCCGCGGCGAGCTCGATGAGGCGGCCGACCGGCTGGGCTGCGATCTCGCCCGGGTTGAGCGGGTGCTGGCGCAGCTTCAGGATTTCGACCCGCCCGGCGTTTTCGCCCGCACACTGCCGGAATGCCTGGCGCTGCAGCTCCGCGACCGCAACCGGCTCGATCCGGCGATGCGGGCGCTGCTCGACAACCTGCCGCTGGTGGCCGCGCGCAACCGGGCCGCGCTGCTGCGGGTCTGCGGTGTCGACGGCGAGGACCTCGCCGAGATGATCGCCGAGATCAAATCGCTCGACCCGCGCCCCGGCCTCGCGTTCGACCCGCCGCTCGCGCAGACCGTCGTTCCCGACATCCTGATGCGGCCGACGCAGGACGGCGGCTGGATGATCGAATTGAACGCCGAGACCCTGCCGCGCGTGCTTGTCGACAACCGCTATTACGCTCGGATCAACAAGGCGGCGAAAACCCGCTCCGATCGCGACTACATCGCCGAGCGGCTCCAGGCCGCGAACTGGCTGGTCAAGTCGCTGCACCAGCGCGCGGCGACGATCCTCAAGGTTGCCACCGAGATCGTCCAGCAGCAGGACGGCTTTTTCCGCCACGGCGTGCAGGCGCTGCGGCCGCTGATCCTGCGCGACATCGCCGACGCGATCGGAATGCACGAAAGCACGATCAGCCGGGTCACGACGAACAAGTACATCGCCACGCCGCGCGGGCTCTTCGAGCTCAAATACTTCTTCACTTCGGCGATCGCCGCATCGCGCGGAGGGGAATCGCACTCGGCCGAGTCGGTACGCTTCCGCATCCGCGGTCTCGTCGATGGCGAGACCGCCAACGAGACGCTCAGCGATGAGCGTATCGTCGAATTGCTGCAGGGCGAGGGGGTCGACATCGCCCGCCGCACGGTCGCCAAATACCGGGAGGCGATGCGCATCCCGTCCTCGGTGCAGCGCCGCCGCGAAAAGATGCTCGCGTTATGATCCGCTTGAACCAATGCGCCGGCGTCCCCAATTTATCGGCGGCAGAATGCTGCGTCCGCGGCGCGAGGATTCGCCCTTGATCGAAATCGCCGATTTGCTGAGCACGCGCGGCGTGGTCGCCCAGTTGCGGGCGGCCAACAAGCGCCAGGTTTTGCAGGAATTGGCCCGCCGCGCGGCGGCGACGACCGAATTGGCGGACCGCCGCATCTACGATGTGCTCAACGAGCGCGAGCGGCTCGGTTCGACCGGGATCGGCCGCGGCGTCGCGATCCCGCACGGCAAGCTTGCCGAGCTGCCGCGGATATACGGCATGTTCGGCCGGCTCGAACGCCCGATCCCGTTCGAGGCGATCGACGGTCAGCCGGTCGACCTCGTCTTCGTGCTCTTGACCCCGCTCGATGCCGGCTCAGACCACCTGACCGCGCTCTCTCGCATTTCCCGCCTCCTGCGCGACCAGGCGATGTGCGAGAAGCTCCGCGGCGCCAGCGGCCCCGACGCGCTCTACGCGCTGCTGACGACCCCCAGCGAGAGCCACGCGGCCTAGCGTTCAGTTCCGATCCACTGCCTTCAGCCGCAGCCGCGTCGGTTTGCTTTCCTCGCCCGCCGACTTCGCCGGCGCGTGGATCTCGATCTTGCGCACCCGGGTTTCCACGGGGGGCCGGATCAGGTCGATGTGGAGGAGGCCGTTGTCGAGCCAGGCGCCCTGCACCTCGATCCCCTCGGCGAGCACGAACGAGCGCTGGAACTGGCGCGCAGCGATCCCGCGATGCAGGTAAACACGGGTGCCGTCATCGGTCTGCTTGCCGCGCACGACGAGCTGGCTGTCCTCGATCGTGAGGCTCAGGTCGTCCATCGTGAACCCGGCGACGGCGAGCGTGATGCGCAGCGCATCCTCGCCGGTCTGTTCGATATTGTAGGGCGGATAGCCATCGGCCGAGGCCTTGTTGACCCGGTCGAGCGCGCGCTCGAAATGCTCGAACCCCAGCAAGAGCGGTGAACTGAACAGCGTCAGGCGCGACATGGCAGCGGTCTCCCCCCGAAGGCGAGCGAGACGCCGCACCCGGACCCGAAAGCGGCGTCCGATGCGGCGAATTCACACCGAGATTTAGGGTTGATGCGCCGGTTGATCAAGCGACGCCCGCCGGGCGATTCGTTCGCCGCGGGGCCGGCGATCCCTTTTACCGCCGCGGTGACGCCCCATATCGTGCGCGACACGCATCTTCGCGGCTGCGATTGGAAAGTCTCCATGGCAAAGCGACCTGTTCCCTGGCGGGCCCTGCTGGCGCTGCTGTTCTGCCTGTCGACGATGACGCTGGCTCCGACCCTGGCCGACGCGCGGGCCGGATCGTCATGGGGCAGTTCCGGATCGAGCTTTGGCAGCCGCGGCTCGCGCAGCTTCGAGGGTAACGGCGCCTCGCCGCTGTCGCGCAGTGCGACGCCGATGCCGTCGGTGGGGTCGGGCTACGGCTATGGCGGCGGCGGGTTCTTCTCGCGGCACCCGTTCATGACCGGGCTCTTCGGCGGCTTTATCGGCGCCTCGCTGTTCGGCGGCGGATTTTTCGGTCATGCCTTTGGCGGGCTGTTCACGCTGCTGATCATCGGCGGGCTCATCTGGTTTCTGTTCAGGCTCATGGCGGGCGGGTTTTCGACCGCGGGCGGCGGGATGACGCCGCGCTCGGTCGGCGCCGCGGCGGCGCCGCAGCCGAACCAGTTCCGCGGCCGCGACATCGGCGTCGGCGATGCCGACCTCAACGCGTTCCAGGCAATTCATGCCCAGGTGCAGGAAGCCTGGAGCCGCGGCGATATCGGCCATCTGCGCGGGCTGATGACGCCCGAGATGGTCGGCTACTTCAACGAGGAGCTGACGCGGAATTCCAGCCAGGGCGTCCAGAACGTCGTCTCCAACGTCAATCTTCTCAAGGGCGAGGTGACCGAGGCGTGGGAGGAGGGCGATCTGCAATACGCCACCGCCTTCTTGCGCTGGAACGCGCTCGATTACGTCGTGCGCCTCGGGGCAAACGGCGCCGCCGAGCCGGTCGTCAGCGGCAACCCGCGCGCGCCGGTCGAGGAAGAGGAGATGTGGACCTTTGTTCGCCGCCGCGGCGGGCAATGGCTCCTGTCCGCGATCCAGCAGGTCTAGCCGAGAAGGGAGCGCGGGCGTCCCGCCCGCATCCACCATGAATTGCGGGCGAGACGCGGGCTTCCTGCTACTGCCGCAACCCGCGGATGCGCTGGTCTCCCTGGCCGGGCGAATCCTCCGGCTTGAATCCGAAGCGCCTCGCCGCCTCTATCACATCGTCGAGGAAACGTGAGTAGGCTTGCGCCCCGTGCGCCAGCGCAGGCTCGAGGAAATTCGCAGCTTCCGCCTCGCCCGCATGCCGGGCGGCGCGCTCTACCTCGAACCAGCCGTCCCTATCGGGGGCGCGGCCGATCCTGACGCCGTGGCGGACCGCGTCGGTGGTCTCGTTGCGCTGCGCGTCGCGGCGGAAGTCATCCGCCGGATAGGCGCGTTCGAGCGTGCTGCGGTCGTGGACATTGACGAGGGTCATCACCCGCCGAACGGTGCGATGCGTTGAAGCGTTCCGTCGCTGCTCCTCGCCATCACAGCGGCGCTACGGCCACGCGGCCTCGGGCGGCAGGGACATCAGGATCGCCTCGACATTGCCGCCGGTCCGCAGGCCGAAGCGGGTGCCTCGGTCGTACAGCAGATTGAACTCGACATAGCGGCCGCGGCGGACGAGCTGGTGGCGGCGCTGCTCGGCGGTCCACGGTTGGTGCATGCGTTCGCGGACGATCGCCGGGTAGCAGCCGAGGAACGCCTCGCCGATCGACCGGGCAAAGGCGAAATCGCGATCACAGTCGCCGCTGTCGACATAGTCGAAAAAGATCCCGCCGGCGCCGCGCGCCTCGCCCCGATGCGGCAGAAAGAAATACTCGTCGCACCATTTCTTGTATTTGGCGTAGGCCTCCGGGTCATAGGCGTCGCAGGCGCCACGCAGCGCCGTGTGAAAGGCCGCGGCGGCGGGTTCGTCGGGAAACATCGGGGTCAGGTCGCTGCCGCCGCCGAACCACGCCTTTCGGGTGACGATGTGGCGGGTATTGAAATGCACCGCCGGCACCAGCGGCGAACACAGATGCGCGACAAGCGAAAGGCCGCCGGCCCAGAATTTCCCGTCCTCGGCGGCGCCCGGGATCTCGCCGCGGAACTCGGGCGAGAACTCGCCGTGAACGGTCGAGATGTTGACCCCGACCTTTTCGAAGACGCGGCCCTTCATCACCGCCATCGTGCCGCCGCCGCCGCCCGGCCGTTGCCACTCGCGCCGCTCGAACCGTCCCGGCTCTCCGCCGGCGCCCTCGTCCTCGATCGCTTCGAATTCGGCGCAAATGCGGTCGCGCAGCAGCGCGAACCACGCCGTTGCCTGCGTCTGTCGATCGTCGGTATCGGTCATGCAAACTGCCCGGTCTGGCGCAGGGCTTCGCTGAGCGCGATGGCCCCGGCGACGGCGACATTGAGCGATCGGGCGCCCGCCCGCAACGGAATGCGGACCCGCGCCGCGGCCGCCTCGTGCACGAAATCCGGCACCCCGGCGCTCTCGCGGCCGAGCAGCAGCGTGTCGCTCGCGGCAAAGGAAAACCCGTAAAGCGGCACATCCCCCGACGTCGTCAGCAGCACGAGCCGCGACCCAGGGTCGCGTTTGGCCACGAAAGCGGCCCACGATCCGTGGCGGCGTATCGTCGCGAGCGCGGCATAATCGAGCAGGGCGCGGCGGAGGCGCCGATCGTCGAAAAGGAAGCCGCAGGGCTCGATCAAATCGACCGGAACGTCAAAACAAGCCGCCGATCGGATCAGGGTTCCTGTATTCTGCGGGATATCCGGCTCGTAGAGCGCGAGGCGGAGAGAATTTGACGGGGGCGGGTTCGACGGCATCGGCGGTATCCTCAACCGAGCGGCAAGTTTCCCGCCCGCTCCGCCGATTTATGCGGCAGTCTGTCGCATAGTTCGGACACTTCAACGGTATAGCTTCCCGGCGGGGCGGCCGCCGGGTCGATGGCGGCGTTTGGACGAGGGGTTCTATGGCGCAAGCGGCGCAATCGCAGGTTTCGCACGCCCAGGATGGCGAAACCCGGCGCGACTTCTTGACGTTGACCGCGGGCGCGCTCGGCGCCATCGGCGCGTTGTCCGTGATCTGGCCGTTCATCGACAGCCTGAACCCGGCCGCGGATACGCTCGCGCTGTCGACGACCGAATTCGACATGGCGCCGATCCAGGTCGGCCAGCGCCTGACGATCGCCTGGCGCGGCAAGCCGGTATTCATCGCGCATCGCACCCCCGACGAAATAAAGGCGGCCCAGGACGTCGATATCTCGACCCTGCGCGATCCGCAAAAGGATTCGGACCGGGTGAAGAAGGCCGAGTGGCTCGTGATGGTCGGCGTGTGCACGCATCTGGGCTGCATCCCGCTCGGCCAGAAACAGGGCGACCCGCGCGGGCCTTTCAATGGCTGGTTCTGCCCGTGCCACGGCTCGATCTACGACACCTCGGGGCGCCGGCGGGATGGACCCGCGCCGCTGAACCTCGAGATCCCACCCTACGACTTCACCTCCGCCACCGCGGTAAAGATCGGCTAGGAGAGCGCCATGGCCGCAACCGGACCCGGCGCGCCGAACAGCCGGATCGTGCGCTGGATTGATTACCGGCTGCCGTTCGTGAAGATGATGCAGCACGAACTGCACGAGTACCCGACCCCGCGCAACCTCAGCTACTGGTGGAATTTCGGCTCGCTGGCCGGGATCATGCTGGTGATCATGATCGTCAGCGGCGTCGTCCTGGCGATGCACTACACGCCGAATTCGGACATGGCGTTCGATTCGGTCGAACGCATCATGCGCGACGTCAATTACGGCTGGCTGCTGCGCTATCTGCATATGAACGGTGCGTCGCTGTTCTTTATGATCGTCTATATCCACATCTTCCGCGGGCTTTATTACGGCTCCTACAAGTACCCGCGGGAACTGCTGTGGATACTCGGCGTCGTGATCCTCTTGCTGATGATGGCGACGGCGTTCATGGGTTATGTGCTGCCCTGGGGCCAGATGAGCTATTGGGGCGCGACGGTCATCACCAATCTATTTGGGGCGATCCCGGTGGTTGGCAGTAAGATCGTGACCCTTCTCTGGGGCGGGTACACAGTCGGCAACCCGACGCTCAACCGGTTCTTCTCGCTGCACTATCTGTTGCCGTTCATCATCGTCGCGGTGGTGGGCCTGCACCTCATCGCGCTGCACACGCACGGGTCGAACAACCCGCTCGGCATCGACCACAAGGGGCCGGGGGATTCGATCCCGTTCCATCCGTACTACACGGTCAAGGACAGCTTCGGCCTTGCCGTCTTCCTCTTGATCTACGCAATCCTCGTGTTCTACGCGCCGAACCTGCTCGGCGACCCGCAGAACTACATCCCGGCGAACCCGTTGCAGACGCCGCCCGACATCGTGCCCGAATGGTACTTTCTGCCGTTCTACGCGATCCTCAGATCGGTGCCGAGCAAGCTCCTCGGCGTGCTGTTGATGTTCTCGTCGATCCTGGTGCTGTTCATCGTGCCGTGGCTCGACACGTCGCCGGTGCGCAGCGCCAAGTTCCGGCCGATCTACAAGAAAATCTTCTGGCTCCTCGTCATTTCGGTGCTGGTGCTCGGCTATGTCGGAGCGCACCCGCCGGAGGGCGTGTACGTGATCGAGGGTCGGATCGCGGCTTTCTATTACTTCTTCCATATGCTCGTGCTGTTGCCGCTCGTCGGCAAGCTGGAGCGGCCTCGACCGCTTCCGCTCAGCATCGGGGCGGCGGTGCTCGGCCGCAGCGCAACGCCGGCGGAGTGAGGGCAATGGCGAAATCATTATGGATCGCCGCCGCGGCGTTGTTGGTGCTCGCCGGAAGCGCGCGCGCCCAGGAGGCGGACGTAAAGCCGGCGCACCAGCAATGGTCGTTCGAGGGCGTGTTCGGCACCTATGACCGGGCCGCGCTGCAACGCGGGTTCCAGGTGTACAAGGAGGTTTGCTCGGCCTGCCATCCGCTGAAGCATCTCGCCTTCCGCGACCTCACCGAGATCGGCTACAGCGAGGATCAGGTCAAAGGCTTCGCCGCGCAGTACCAGGTGTCGGACGGCCCCAACGACCAGGGCCAGATGTTCGAACGTCCGGCGCGGCCTTCCGACCCATTTGTCGGCCCGTTCCCGAACGACGAGGCGGCGCGCTCCGCCAATAACGGCGCGCTGCCCCCCGACCTGTCGATGATCGTCAAGGCGCGCGAAGGCGGTCCCGATTACGTCTACGGCATCCTCAACGGGTTCAAGGACGCGCCGAAGGACGTCAAGCTGAACCCGAACATGTATTACAACGAAATCTTCCCCGGCCATCAGATCGCGATGCCGCCGCCGCTGACCGCGGACGGGCAGGTGAATTACGCTGACGGCACTAAGTCCACGGTCCCGCAGATGGCGCATGACGTCGCGACATTCCTCGCCTGGGCGTCGGAGCCGAACCTTGACGCGCGGCACCGCATGGGGTTCAAGGTCATCCTGTTCCTGATCGTCGCGATCGGGGTGCTCTACGCGGCCAAGCGCAAGGTGTGGTCCAACCTGCACTGACGCGTCAAAGCGGGGCCGCAATCGAGGGATCGATGGACGGCCCTGTCATCGGCATCATCGGCGGCAGCGGGCTTTACCAGATCGACGGCCTCACCGGCGTCGAATGGCGCCGGGTCGAGAGCCCGTTCGGCGAAACGTCGGACGAATTCTGCTTCGGCACTCTCGGCGCGCAACGCGTCGTGTTCCTGCCCCGGCACGGGCGTGGCCATGCGCTGCCGCCCTCCGCAATCAACTTTCGCGCCAACATCGACGCGCTGAAGCGCTGCGGCGTCACCGACATCCTGTCGCTCTCGGCCGTCGGGAGCCTGCGTGAGGAACTGGCGCCGGGCGACTTCGTCATCGTCGACCAGTTCATCGACCGCACCTTCGCCCGCGAGAAGAGCTTTTTCGGCCCCGGCTGCGTCGCCCATGTCTCGATGGCGCATCCGGTCTGCCACCGGATCGGAGACGCGATCTCCGCCGCCGCAGCCGAAATCGGAGCGAGCGTCCGCCGCGGGGGCACCTATATGGTCATGGAGGGGCCGCAATTCTCGACGATGGCCGAGAGCGAGCTTTACCGCGCCTGGGGCTGCGACCTGATCGGCATGACCAACATGCCCGAGGCAAAGCTCGCCCGGGAGGCGGAAATTTGCTACGCCACGGTGGCGATGGTGACCGATTACGATTGCTGGCACCCGAACCACGACCACGTCACGGTCGAGGCGATCGTGTCGGTGCTGCTCGCCAACGCCGACAAAGCCCGTGCCCTCGTCAAAAGCGTCGTGCCGCTGCTGTCGGACCACGCGGGGCCCTGTCGCCACGGGTGCCAGACCGCGCTCGACCACGCGCTGATCACCACCCCGGACCATCGCGACCCGGCGCTGGTGCGCCGCCTCGACGCGGTGGCCGGCCGCGTCCTCGGGGGCTGAGCGATGCGGGTCGCCGGAACACCGATGCGCACGATCTGGCCCGGCGAAGACGGCGCGGTCGAGATCATCGATCAGACGTTGCTGCCGCATGAGCTGGCGATCGTCCGCCTGACGAATGTCGCCGAGGTCGCCCACGCGATCAAATCGATGCAGGTCCGCGGCGCTCCGCTCATCGGCGCAACCGCGGCCTACGGCGTCGCGCTGGCGCTGCGCGCAGACCCCTCGGACAAGGGGCTGGGCGCAGCGGTCGCGGTGCTCGGCCAGACCCGTCCGACGGCGGTCAACCTGCATTGGGCCTTGGCGCAGATGCAACATGCGATGGCCGCGGTGCCGGCCGGCGAGCGGGCCGCCGCCGCCCTCGTGGCGGCTGGCGCTATCGCCGACGAGGACGTCGCGATCAATTGCGCGATCGGCGAACACGGCGCCGGCCTGATTTCGGCGATCCACGGGCGCAAGTGCGCGCGGGTCGAGATCCTGACGCATTGCAACGCCGGCTGGCTCGCGACGGTCGATTGGGGCACCGCGCTGGCGCCGGTCTACCGTGCGTTCGACGACGGCATCCCCGTTCATGTCTGGGTCGACGAGACCCGCCCGCGCAACCAGGGCGCCAGTCTTACCGCGTGGGAATTGTTGCAGCATGGCGTGCCGCACACCGTCGTCGCCGACAATACCGGCGGCCACCTGATGCAGCACGGCATGGTCGATCTGTGCATCACCGGCACCGACCGCACCGCCGCCAACGGCGACGTCGCCAACAAGATCGGCACTTATCTGAAGGCCCTCGCCGCCCACGACAACGACGTGCCGTTTTACGTCGCGCTGCCGTCGCCGACGATCGACTGGTCGCTCGACGACGGCGGCCGCATCCCGATCGAACAGCGCGATCCGCGCGAGGTCACCCATGTCGCCGGCTGGGCCGATGACGGCACGCGCCGCGAGGTGCGCCTCGTGCCCGAGGGCAGCCCGGCCGCCAACTATGCCTTCGACGTGACCCCGGCGCGGCTCGTCACCGGGCTCGTCACCGAGCGCGGCATCTGCCCGGCCTCGCCCGAGGGGCTTCTCTCCCTCTTCCCCGAACGGCGCACCCGCGGCGCCGCCTGAAAGCATCGGACATGACCGCCACGAACATGAACGGATGGCTCGAGACCTACCGCGGCAGCGTCTCCCCGTGGGAAACCGACGTCACCGAGCACTTCACGATCGCCTTCTATTTCGACCGGCTGGAACAGGCCGAGGCCAACCTGATCGGGCGCATCGGCCTCGCCGACGCCCTCAAGCGCGGCGGGTTCAAGCGACGCTACGATCTCCGCTTCGCCCGTGAGATGCGCGCCGGCGCGGCGTTTCACGTCGAGGCCGCCGTCACCGGGCGCGATCCGGCTTTGCGCCTCGGCTACCGCTTTGTCGATTCGGCAAATGCCGAGGTCACGACCTGGATCGACGCCCATTGGGACATCCCGGCGCCCGCCGGTGCCACGCTCGGCGAGTGGAATGGCCCGACGGCCGAGGAGCGGCCGATGCCGGCGGGCACCAGCGGGTTCGTCCCGACTGCCGCCGGCCGCGTCCGCCCGCACGAGATCGACGAGACAGGCCGCATCGGGCTCGGCGCTCTGATCCACAAATTCACCGATTCGTCGCTGCAGATCGGCGCCGCGATCGGGCTCACGGCCGATTTCATCAAGACCGGCCGCCGCGGTTTTTCGACGTTCGAGCTGGCGCTGGAGATCAGCCGTGCGCCCGGCGTCGCGGAGCCTTACGCCAGCGAGACGGGGCTCCTCCACCTCGGCGGCTCGTCGCTGCGGTTTCTGCACGTGATGCGCAACGCCGAGACCGGCGAGGAGCTGGCGCGGCTCGGCCAGTACGGGGTGCAGCTCGACCTCGACAGGCGCCGTCCGGCGCCCCTCAACGACGAAATGCGCGCCCGCGCCCAAAAGCTCGTCGTTGCTGTCTAGCCGTCATTGCGAGGAGCCGAAGGCGACGCGGCAATCTCGGCGGATTAGCCTTCTGTGGCGCGAGATTGCCTCGATCACAAAAGCTGGTGGACGATTTCCCGGTAGGGCGGTGAGTCGAGGAAATGCCGCTCGCGCGTCGCGTGCTCGATATAGAGGAAGACCTGGATGACGAAGACCATGTTGACGGTCTCGTCGTCCTCGGACAGCGGCATGAACAAGACCTTGGTATGCCGCTCGGGGGCGAGCCGCTCCGGCGACAGGAACAGGCATTCGGAATAGAGCGCCTGCTTCTTTTGCACCGACTCGTCGTAGAGCGACAGCACGTGATTGCGGTATTCCGGTCCCGGCAGCACCTCGTCGAGGTAGCGGCCGGTCGCCTTTATGCCATGCGCCTGGGCGTTGCCGGTGCCGATCAGGCGATAGCGATAGCGCCCGTCCGGCTCGACATCGACGAGCATCACGTCGCGCAGCAGCTTGGGGATTTCGACCGGGTCGATGTCGCGCCGGCGCGGCAGCCTTCGCCCGGCCGACTTGCGCCGCCAGTATTCGTAAGCTTGCTCGAGCCGCGGGTCGGTAAACGGCATGGTCTCGGTCGCGGGCGCAATCGCGGCGTCGGCAGGTGACACAGGCACCAGCTTGGCCAGCACTAGCCCGCGAGGATCGGTCATCGGCTATCCAGGACGCAATTGCATAGATTGTGATCACGTTTGGTTAACACATCGTTTTCGGGAAACGTCACAGCATCCCGACGACCGCGCCGCTCATGCAGGTCGCCATCGTTCCCGACAAAATCGAGCGCAGCCCGAGCGAGACGATCTCGTGCCGGCGTTCGGGCACCATCGAGCCCATCCCGCCGATGAGGATGCCGAGACTGCCGAAATTGGCGAAGCCGCACAGCGCATAGGTCACGATCAGCCGCGATTGCGGGCTCAGCGCCCCATCGGGCAGCTTCGCCAGGTCGGCATAGGCGATGAACTCGTTGAGCACGGTCTTGGTGCCCATCAGATCGGCGGCGGCGGCGACGTCCGGCCCCTGAATGCCGATCAGCCACATCACCGGGCGAAAGGCATAGGCAAACAGGCGCTGCAGCGAGATCGGCTCGCCGCCCCATGGCGGCAGCTCGCCGAGCGCGAAGTTGACGAGGCTCACCAGCGCGATCAGCACCACCAGCATCGCCAGGATATTGGCGACAAAGACGATGCCGTCCTGGGTTCCGCGCGCGACTGCATCCATCGAGCTGGCCGGACGGTCGGGCATTTCGAGTCGGGCCGACGCCGAAGGGTCGGGCTGGAACGGCACCATCAGCGCCGAGACCGCGAGCGCCGCCGGGGTGCTGATGATCGCTGCGATCAGCACGTTGCCGAGCGCGTTCGGGATCACCGGCCCCAGCATCGCGGCGTACAGCACCATGACCGTGCCGGCGATCCCGGCCATGCCGCAGCTCATCAAGGCAAACAGCTCGCCCCGCTGCATCTTGATCAGGTATGGGCGAATCAATAGCGGCCCCTCGATGTGGCCGACAAAGATATGGACCGCAGCGCCGAGCCCGAGCGGCCCGCCGATCCCCGCCGCCTGGCGGAGAATCCAGGCGAATCCGTGCACGATCCGTGGCAACACCCCCCAGTAGAACAACAGCGTCGCGATCGCGCTGACCAGCAGTACCATCGGGATCGCCCGGAACGCGAAGATAAAGCTGCTGCCCGGCTTCGTCTCGGCAAACGGCAGCTCGCCGCCGCCGAGATAGCCGAAGACAAAGCTGGTGCCCGATTCGGTCGCCGCCTGCAGTGCTGCCACCCCCTTGTTGAGCAGTAGGAAGGCGTCCCGCGCGAGCGGGATTTTGAGGAAGACGATGGCCAGCACGACCTGCAGCAGCAGCCCGGCAACGACAACGCGCAGCGGAACGCGAAACCGGTCCTCGCTCAGCAGCCACGCGAGCAGCAGCAGCGCCGCGATCCCCAAGAGCCCCCGCATATGCCCCCCAATGTGCAGGGCAAGGATTGTATCAGGTCGCCCTCGCCACCGTGTCATTGCGAGGAGGGAAACGACGCGGCAATCTCGATGACCGTGCGTGCCTGACCCGGAATTGCTTTGCCGCGCTCGCAACGAGGTTTGAGGAGCCCCCGCCATGCGCAACGGAATCGCCGGGATCGATCACGTCATCGTCGGCGTCCGCGACCTCGAGCGCACGCGGATGGGATGGACGCGGCTCGGCTTTACGCTGTCGCCGCGCGGCCGCCACCTCGGCCAGGCGACGGCGAATTACTGCATCATGTTTCCGCGCGACTATCTCGAACTCCTGGGCATCGTCGGCGACGATGCGCATTCGCACCGGCTCCGCGCGTTTCTCACCCATCGCGAGGGCGTCGTCGGCCCGGCCTTCGCCCCCGCGGTGTCGCCGGAAGATACCCGCGCCACCCTCGCCGCGCTCGGCCTCCACCCCAGTGAGCCGCGTGCTCTCGGCCGCCAGCTCGAATTGCCGGAAGGCACGGTCGTGCCGCGCTTCAGCCTCATAAACCTGCCGCCCGAGGAGACGCCGGCGCTCGACTGCTTCGTCTGCGCCCATCTGACCCCGGAGTTGATGCGTCGGCCGGAATGGCTGGACCACCCGAATGGCGTCGTCGGGATCAAAGGCATCCATGTCCTCGTGGACGACCCCGGTGCCTTGCGCCGCGGCTTCGAAAAGTTGGTCGGAGCGGATGCGATCGCCCATGAGGGAGAGACGATGATCGTTGCCCTCGGCCGCCATCGCCTCCGCTTCTCGACACCGGCTGCGTTCCGCTCGCGGTATCCCGGCCAGGATGTGGGACCGGATTTCCCGCTGCCCGGCGTTGCGGCACTGGATCTCGCGGTCGCCGACCGTGAACGCACCGCCGACTACCTGACGCAATGGCAAGTCCCGTTCGACGAATTGCCGGGCGGCGCGGTCGCGGTGCCGTCAAGCGAGGCGAACGGCGTGCTGCTGTTGTTCGCGGGCTGATCAGCCGGTGAGGCGCTCGGCCAGGATATGCCAGTGCCACGAGCCCGGCTTTTTGTGCTCACGCTGGGTTAGTGACAGCAATTCGAACCCGGCCAGGAGTGCGACGACGCCGGTGGCGTCGCAATAGAAATGCGGGTGGGCGCGCTCCTCGATCGCATCGTTGACGAAGGTGTCCGGTGCGATGCGGCGGCCGAGCCCGTAATTGCTGTTGCGCGTCGGCAGCATCGTGCCTTGGTAGAGCCCACCCGGCTTCAGCACTCGCCAGATCTCGGCAAGCCGCCGACCGACATCGCCCTGGTTGCCGTGATAGATCACGTTCCACGACAAGACATAATCGAAGGTGCCGTCGCCGAACGGCAGCGAGTCCGCCGGTGCCTCACGCAAATTGATCTTGAGCCCGCGCGCCGCCGCGCTCCGTCCCGCTTCGGCGATCCCGACCGGGCTCCCGTCGATCGCGTCGACCGGAAATCCCGCCTCGGCCAGGAACAGCGCGTGCCGTCCCACCCCGCAGCCGAGATCGAGCACAGCCGCCGCTCCGCGCGTCTTCAACGCCGGCACGACGTTCCGCACCTCCGGCTCGGGCTCAAGCCAATCCGCCCGCCCCTCCGCCGTCGCCCATCGCCGATCCCAAGCCTCGACCGCGCCCGCGATTGCCATGGTCGTCTCCTCGACTATTCGAGCCCGATCGCAAACCCGATCTGCCGCCGGATCTCGGTGAGTTGGTCGGGGGCGATGCGCGATGCGGTGCTTCGCACTCGCCCGATCGCATTGGCCGTGACGCAAAAGGAAAGCGCGTAGCAGCGCTTCGCGCACCCGTCTTCGGTGGGACTCGATGACACCGCCGAAGCACTGCTGGAGGCCGAAGCAGTCGTGGATATCGTCAGCCGCCCTGCAATTCAAAATAGATTGCGAGACCGTAATGCGCTGCTGTCACAGATTGAAGCGGAAATGCATGATGTCGCCGTCGTGCACGACGTAGTCGGCGCCTTCGAGGCGCATTTTGCCGGCATCCTTGGCGCCCTGCTCGCCGTTGCAGGCGACGTAGTCGGCGTAGCCGATGGTTTCGGCGCGGATGAAGCCCTTTTCGAAATCGGTGTGGATCGTGCCGGCGGCCTGCGGAGCCTTGAAGCCGCGCGGGATCGTCCAGGCGCGGGCCTCCTTGGGGCCGGCGGTGAGGAAAGTGACGAGACCCAACAGCGCGTATCCGGCATGGATCACGCGGTCGAGCCCGGTTTCCTCGAGCCCCAGCGTTGCCAGATATTCGCGCCGCTCGGCTTCGTCCGACAGCGTTGCCAATTCGGCCTCGATCGCGGCCGAGATCACCACCGACCCGGCGCCGCGCTCGGCGGCATAGGCAGCGACGCGCGCGCTTTCGGCGTTGCCGGCGCCGGCGCTGTCCTCGTCGACATTGGCGATGTAGAGCACCGGCTTCGCGGTCAGGAGTTGCAGTGATTTGAGCACCGTCGCCTGCTCGCCGTCGAGCGGCACGCGGCGTGCCGGCGTGCCGTCGCGCAACGCCGCGAGCACCGGCTCGATCACCGCCAGTTGCTGCCTCGCCTCGCGCTCGCCGCCGCGGGCGCGCTTCTGCACCGCGATCTCGCGCCGTTCGAGGCTGTCGAGGTCGGCGAGCATCAACTCGGTCTCGACAGTCTCGGCGTCGCGGATCGGATCGACCGAGCCCTCGACATGGACCACGTTGTCGTCGACGAAGCAGCGCAGCACCTGCGCGACCGCGTCGACCTCGCGGATGTGGCCGAGGAACTGGTTGCCGAGCCCCTGGCCCTTCGAGGCGCCGCGCACGAGCCCGGCAATGTCGACGAATTCGAGCTGCGCCGGGACGATCTTGGCCGATTTCGCGAGCCGGGCACAGACCACCAGCCGCTCGTCCGGCACCCCGACCCGCCCGACATTCGGCTCGATCGTGCAAAACGGATAATTCGCTGCCTCGGCCGCCTGCGTCGCGGTCAGCGCGTTGAAGAGCGTCGATTTGCCGACATTGGGCAACCCGACGATGCCGCAATTAAAGCCCATGGCCTCAGTTCATGATTAGATTGTGAAAGACCTGACGCCCATCAGCGAGGCCCGCCGGTTTCCACCCGCTTGACCATCGCTTTGAGCAGCATCCGTTTCGAAGCTGAGCGGCGCGCCCCATACGACAGCCCCGCCCCTGTAGAATTCAACTGCCGCGCCGCCTGCCAGGATCGGCCGCTCGTAACCGGCGGCCACGACCTCGTCGAAGACGGTCGCAAGCAATTCCGGCGCGCCAAGGCACTCGGGCCGACAGATGCCCATCCCCGTCAGCCCTCGGCCGCCGGCGTGGGCGGAGTGAAGCGGCGGGCGACCTCGCTCATAAAGGCTGGAGCGTCGCCGGCGAGGAGGAGGGGGACGGTTTCGGCGACCGCGTCGACGAGCGGCGTCACCCACTCACTCACCTCGTCCTGCGGGAAATTCTGCAGCACGTAAGGCATCACCAACTCGCGAACGCCGGGGTGGCCGATGCCGATGCGGACCCGCCAGTAATCGGCGCCGACCAGCGCGTCGATCGAGCGGAGCCCGTTATGCCCGGCACTGCCGCCGCCGCGCTTGACCCTGACCTTGCCGGGCTTCAGGTCGAGCTCGTCGTGGATCACGACGATCTCCTGCGGCGGGATCTTGTAGAAGCTCATCGCCGCCAATACGGCCTCGCCGGAATCGTTCATAAAGGTCTGTGGCTTCAGCAACAGATACTTGCCGTCGCCGATCTGGCCCTCGGCGAGTTCGCCCTTGAAGCGGTCGCGATAGGTGGCAAAGCCGTACCGGCGCGCCACCGCGTCGGCGATGATAAAGCCGATATTGTGACGGTTGCGGGCGTAGCGGCTGCCCGGGTTGCCGAGCCCGACGACGAGGCGCATGCGCGCCCCGGGGCTAGGCCGATGCGGCCGTAGCCGCCGCCGCGCCTGCCGGAGCGGCCTCCTCTGCGCCCTCTTCCGGCACGGTGGACGTCGCCGCGGCGGCCTCTTCGCGCACCGCCGACGAGGCCCCGATCGTCGCGATCGTAAAGTCGCGCTCGGTCGTCACCGGCCGGACGCCTTCCGGCAAGACCACCGCGTTGATGTGGAGGCTATCGCCGATATCGAGCCCGTCGAGGGCGACGACCAGTCGATCGGGGATCACGTCAACCGAGCAACGCACCTCGATCCCGTGGCGCACGATGTTGAGGATGCCGCCGCGCCGCAGCCCAGGGGAACGCTCCTGGTTGATGAAGTTGACCGGCACCGTGACCGTCACCTGCGCGCCGGCGCCGACCCGCATAAAGTCGACATGCAACGGGAAGTCCGTGACCGGATGGTATTGCACGTCGCGCGGCAGGGTGCGGTGGGTCGTGCCGTCGACCGCGACATCGACGACCGTCGCGAGAAAGCCGGGTTTGCTGATGACACGGCTCAACTCGCGCGGCTCAAGGCTCACCGCAACGGGATCCTTGCCGTCGCCATAGATGACCGCGGGCACGCGCCCGGCGCGTCGGATGGCCCGGGCGGCGCCTTTGCCGACCCGCCCGCGGGTCTCGGCATTGAGGCTGGTGATCTCGGGCATTTGCTTCCACTCCTTCAAGCAAAGTCACGTCACGTGCACCGCGTCCCGCCCCTCGGCAAGGTTCACGGCAAATTCGGTCCTATATCAGGCGAACAGGCTCGAAACCGACCGCTCTTCGCTGATGCGCAGGATCGCCTCGGCCATCAGCGGCGCGATCGTCAGCTGGCGGATATTGTGCGACAGCCGCACCGCCTCGGTGGCAACGATGCTGTCGGTCAATACCAGCTCCCTGATCGGCGAAGCGGATACCCGCGCCACCGCACCGCCCGAGAGCACCCCGTGCGTGCAGTACGCATACACGCCCTCGGCGCCGCTGTCGACAAGCGCCTGCGCGGCGTTGCACAGGGTGCCGGCGCTGTCGGCCATATCGTCGACGAGGATGCAGCGGCGACCGTTGACCTCGCCGATGATGTTCATGACCTCGGAGACGCCGGCGCGCTCGCGCCGCTTGTCGATGATCGCGAGATCGGCGTCGAGCCGTCGCGCGGCTTGGCGGGCGCGATAGACTCCGCCGACATCGGGCGACACGATCACCAGATCCTGGCCGGAATGGCGCTCCTGGATGTCCTTCACCAGCACCGGCTCGGCGGAGAGATTGTCGGTCGGGATGTCAAAGAACCCCTGGATCTGGCCGGCATGCAGGTCGAGGGTCAGCACCCGGTCGGCGCCGGCCGTGGTGATCAGGTTGGCGACGAGCTTCGCGGAGATCGGGGTGCGCGGGCCGGATTTGCGATCCTGCCGGGCGTAGCCGTAATAGGGGATGACCGCGGTCACGCGCCGGGCCGAGGCACGGCGCAGGGCGTCGAGCGCGACCAACAGCTCCATCATGTGATCGTTGGCCGGGTATGAGGTCGACTGGATCACGAAAACATCCTCGCCGCGGATGTTCTCGAGGATCTCGATAAACACTTCCATGTCCGAGAAGCGGCGGACGCTGGCCGCGGTGAGCTGCTGGCCGAGATAGGCCGAGATAGCCTCGGCAAGAGGCCGATTGCTGTTACAGGACAGGATTTTCATCGGGCGCCGGCGGCAGGCGGTGCCCTGGGGCCGGGTCCCCGGGCTTCACGCGCGTCGAGTTGTAACAAACCGGAAGAGGCGAGGCAATTGCGCGGGTGCCGCACCCTATGGGTTCGGCGCGGGCTTGTTCGCCGGATCGGCCGCGGGTTTGGGCGCCGGTTTCGGCGGCGGGCCCGAGCGGGCGATCAATTCGAGGATGCCGCTCTCGGCCGCCACGGCGACCGTATAGGCGACATCCCCCCAGGCGCCGTCGAGCGTGCCCTTTGGCACGTCGTTCTCCTGCCCCACGGTGCCGACCTGGCTGCCGTCGGCGCGACGCAGGCGCCAGACGATCTTGATGTGCTGCTTTCCCGGGTCGCCAGGGCTCGGCGACATTGCCACCTCGGCGTCGAGCGTCAGCGCATCGCCGGCTTTCCGATCACTGATGATGTCGAGGTCGTGCCGCTTCAGCACGGCGGTGATCGACCCGCCGAGCGAGGTGTCGCCGTCGCCGGGTGCCCCCTTGATGCCGCCGACCACGAGGCGGAGGCGTCCCTCGGCCGCGGTCGCGACGGTGGTGAGCGGGTGGGGCAGCGGCTCGTCCGAGAGGAGCGGCGCCAGCGTGTCGGCGCTCGCCGCCGCGAGTTCCCCGACAGACCCGTCGGCGCCGGTGTTCCAGTCTGCGGGCGCCGCCTCGAAATAGGGCTGGCGTTCGCCGACCATTTTGCCGGCGGCGTTGCGCAGGCGCCAGAACACGGTCACGCGCGCCTTTCCGGCCGCCGGCGGCGCCTCCTCGATCCGGCCGTCGAGCTGATAGCTGGCGACGCTCGCGGTCGTGGCGCTTGCCGGAATGTCGTGCTTCTGCAATTCCTTGGCGACCGCGGCGCGCAATTTCTCGGCGGTTGCCCCAGGAGCGCCCGCGATCGGGCTGATCGTCACGCCAGCGCTGTCGCGCACCGTCAGTAGCGAGGCCGGGGGCCGGTCATCGGCGAAGGGGTGCGGGAGCGGCTGGCACGAAGCGAGGGCCAGAACCAAACCCGCCGCCCATCGCCGCACCCTCATAACAAGACGCAGGCTACGATCAAGCCCAGCAGACACACTGCGGAAAACAGGATCAGGTACGGCACGGTCCCTCGCTATGGCCGGCTGCGGGTTACGGATTGAGCGCGATCGCGGCGAGCCCCCGCCCGTAATCGCGCTCGCCGACGAGGCAGGCGCGGCGATAGCTGAAAAATCGCCGGGGCTCCGCCGCGGTGTCGCCGCCCGTATGCCCGATCGCGGCGAGGCCAAGGCGAGACAGGCGGTGCGCGATATAGCCGGGCAGGTCGAACAGGAATTTTCCGGCTTCTGCTCCCGGCACGAAAAACCCGCCGCTGCCCGGGTCCTCGGCGGCGAAGCGTTCGGGGAATTCGGCGCCGACCTCGTAGGAGGCCTGGGCGATGCACGGGCCGATCCCGGCGCGGATGCGCGAAGCCCGGGCTCCGAGCGCGACCATCGCCGCGACCGTCGCCTCGGCGACCCCCGACAGTGTGCCGCGCCAGCCGCCATGCGCGGCGCCGACCACCCCGGCCTCCGGCTCGGCGAAGAGGATCGGCGCGCAATCGGCCGCCAGCACCCCAAGCGCGATCCCCGGCCGGCTCGTGACCATGCCGTCGGCCTTCGGCGCCGCCCCCGGTTCCCAGCCGTGCTCGACGGTGATGACCGTGGCGCTGTGGATCTGGTGGCAGGTGACGAGCGCGTTGTCGGCAAGCCCTAGCCGTTCCATCGCGATGCCGCGGTTGCGTGCGACCCTGCCCGTGTCGTCGCCGGAGCCGAAGCCGCAGTTGAGCGAGGCGAAGATGCCACCGCTGACCCCGCCCTCGCGGGTAAAGAAGGCGTGGCGGGTGCTGTCGTCGGCGAGCAGGTCGAGCGTGATCATCGCGGTTCCGTAACCTGATTCTGGAACCCGGCCGGCGCCGGAAAGCCTGGCGAGACCAGCGCCATCGCCTTGAACAAGGTGCCCATCTCACGCGGATCGATCAAGCGGCGGAGCCCGAGTGCGAGCATTTCACGCTGGGCAGGCGACGCGTTCGCGCACAGTGCCGCGAGCCGCTCGCCGGCGCCGAGCGCCGCCAGAAGCTCGCCCTGCGCCACCGGACCATGGACGACGGCGCCCGCCGCCTCGGCCGCGGCGCGCACCGTCGCAAAGTCGACATGCGCGCTGAGGTCGCTGTCGCCGGGGTCGTCGAGCACCGCCGCGCCGTGATGACGGCGCACCGCCGCCAGCGTCGCGCCCGGCGTCGGCGCGGCGTGGCCGTAATCGACCAGCAGCGCCGCGCCGGGATGCCGCGCGAGACGGGCGGCGATCCCGCCGGCCAGCGCCGCGGCGGCCGGGCCGATCTCGGCGACGGTGCCGACCGGCGAATCCCTCAGCGCCGCGGGCACCAGCGCCGCCGCGAGCGGGTCGGCGTTGCCGTCGATAAAGATCAGACGCTCCGCCTTGTCGACCGCGACGAGCCGCTCGCCCCACCCGCCGGGCCCGCGCACGAAGTGGCGCACCGGCAGCGCGTCGAGGAATTCGTTGGCGACGATGAGCATCGGTCCGTCGGATACGGCGTCGAGATCCTCGGCAAAATCGGGCGCGGCATCGGCAAGCCGTTCGGCTTGCGCGGCGCGCAGCACCGGACTCGCCTCGACAAGGGTCAGGCGGATGGCGCGGCGGAAATTAGCCATTGCGGCCGCGGCGCGCAGGAAATCGGCCATAAGCGTGCCGCGGCCCGGACCCAATTCGACGATCCGGATCGGGTCGGGCGCGCCGCCGCGCTGCCACAGATCAGCGCACCATAATCCGATCAGCTCGCCGAAGATCTGGCTGATCTCGGGTGCGGTAATGAAATCGCCCTGACCGCCGATCGGCTGCCGCCGGCGGTAATAGCCGTGCTCGGGATCGTGCAGGGCCATCGCCATATAGGCGGCGACCGAGATCGGCCCTTCCGCCCGGATGCGGCGGGCGATCCGTGCGGACAGCCTGCTCGCGCTCACCCGGCCGTGCCGAGCGCCGGCGACCGGCATGACCACCAGACGATCGCGAGCCCGGCGACCAGCACCGGGATCGACAAAAGCTGGCCCATCGTCGTCCCGAGAAACAGAAAGCCGAGCTGCACATCGGGCTGGCGGAACAATTCGCCCGACATGCGCGCGGCGGCATAGCCGCAGAGGAACAGCCCGGTCAGCATGCCGGGCCGCGTGCGCGCGCGCATCCGCTCGGCGAAGAACAGGAGGAGGAACAAGAGGATGCCCTCGCACGCCGCCTCGTAAAGCTGGCTCGGGTGCCGTGGGGTCAGGATGTGGTCGACGACGACCCTGACCGTCGGGTCGCCGCGATAGGCGTTGATGATCGCCTCGACCGAGTTGAGTTGCGGTTCGATCTTGGTTACCGCCTCGACCGCCGCCGCCGCCTTGGTCGGGTCGGCCATGAGCTCCGACGGGAATTTCATCGCCCAGGCGACGTCGGTCGCCCGGCCATAGAGCTCGCCGTTGATGAAATTGGCGATGCGGCCAAAGAACAGGCCGATCGGGATCGCCGCGGTGATGATGTCGGAAAAGGCGAACAGCGGCAGTTTGCGGGCGCGGGTGAACAACAGGATCGCCGTCGTCACGCCGAGCGCGCCGCCGTGGAACGACATCCCGCCGTGCCACAGTTCGAGCGCCTCGAACGGGTGATCGACGTAGTAGGGCAGGTTGTAGAACACCAGGTAGCCGATTCGCCCGCCGAGCACGACGCCGAGTGTCGCCCAGACGAGGAAATCGTCGACATCCTTGCGCCCGACAAGCCACGGCCGCCGCTCGGCGAGATAAAGGCAATAACGCCAGCCGATCAGGATTCCGACGATATACGACAGCGCGTACCAGCGGATCGCGAACGGCCCGAGCTGCAGCGCGATCGGGTTGAACGCCGGAAACGGGATCACGAAAAGCGGCATCGGCGGTGGTTATAGGCGCAGCGGCGGCCGCGTCCAAGCCGGGGCCCGCGGCGCGATCGTCGCAGGCGAAGCGATCCGGCTCAGCCCTGGTTTCCGGAACGCGGCGGCGGGGCCATCGCGTCAAGCGGCGGCGGATGCGAACCCGGCGCCCAGGCGTCGTAGAAACCGGGGATCACCGCGGCGGTCGGCGGCGCGATCGGCGCGTAATAGACCGCCTGCTGCGCGCTCAGGAGGCCGGCGAGCGTGCCCAAGGCCGCCCCGGTCGCCGCACCCATCGGTGCACCGATCCCCGGGTTGATCGCAAACGCCGCGCCGAGCGCGGAGCCCAGCGCCGCGCCCCACACGGCGCCGCCCACCATCCTTTGCGCGGCGTCGTTCGGATCGGGGCCGGGATATTCGGCGCAGGCCGAGAGGCAGACGAGCATTCCCAAGGCCAGTGCGCCCGTACGCGCGCGCCGCATCGGCGACCCCCTCACGCTTCGAAGACGAACCATATTGGCACAGAAGTAACCCGGCGGCGAAGAGGATACCAGCGCGTGCAATCATCTTCTCCCTCTCCGCCCAATGGGCGGGGAGGGCTTGTCAGGGCCCGAAATCTTCGGGCTTGAGCTCGATCGGGATGCCGTGCGGGGTGCGGTCGGCGGCGCGGTCCCAGGCGTCGCGGGTGCGGGCTAGGGTGTCGGCGTCGGTGACGCCCTTCGCCGCGACAAGTTGCTCAAGCGCCGCGAGCCAGTGCCGGTAATAGGTCTCGCCGGTATCGGGATCGCCCGCCGCTTGCGCCTTCCCGATCTCGTCGGCGATCGTGGCGGTCCATTCCGGCCAGGTGAAGAGGCCGCGCTCGTAGAGCGTCATCGTCAGCGCGAAGGCCTCGGCCTCCCACGGCTCGCGGAACTGCGGCCGCTCTTCTGAGGGAAAATCGCTCATATCGCTTCGAGATACGGCTCGAACGCGTCGATCGACACGGTCAGCCCCGGCTCGGCCGCATCGCCCCACAGCTCGCTTCCCGCGAAGACGACCGTGTACAGCCATTCGGGCTCTTCGTTGGCCACGTCGAGCGCGGCGGTGTCAGGATAGACTTGGCAGCCGCGGATCGCCTCGATCGTGCAGGTCTTGCCGCGGGCATAGCGAGGCAGCCGAGTATGCGTCGTGGGGTTGAGGAGCCGCGCGCGCACGGTATCGCCGACCTTGAACCTGGCAGGCGCCTGGCTCGGCCGCTCGAAATTGCCGCGGATCGGCGGGTTCTGCCCGTCGCTGAGCTTGAGTGTGCGGTTGAGCGCGACGCCACGCCGCAGCGAATGCCCGGCGGCGATCTCGTCCTCGGAAACGAGTCCGAACTTCAACAGCCGCTGCTCGAGGCCGAGGAACCAGCGCCGGTAATACGACGAACGCAGGTATTCGACCGGCGGCAGGGTTTCGAGCGAGGCGCGCCCGCCGTCGATCGTCCACAGCCCGGTCGCGCCCATCGCCCGCTGCATCGCATGCACGCGACCTTCCCATTCGGCGTGGAAGGTCGGCTCGTTCTCTTCCGGCTGCACCGGACCGAAGCCGTGCATCCCGCCCATGTCGTGGACCGTGTTGCTCATGCCCGAATCCCTATGCTGGGCTCTTTGCGAGGCCGGTGCCGACCATGCTGTCGCGGGTGACGAGCTCGGCGAGCTCCTCCTCGCTTAGACCCTCGGTGCCCGCGGGCCGCATCGGCACGACGAGGAACCGCGTCTCCGCCGTCGAATCCCACACCCGGATTTTGGTCTCGGCCGGTAACGTCACGCCGAAATCGGCGAGTACGCTGCGCGGGTCGATCACCGCGCGCGAGCGGAACGGCGCCGATTTGTACCAGACCGGCGGCAGCCCCAGGACCTCCCACGGATAGCAGGAGCACAGGGTGCAGACGACGAGGTTGTGCTGCTCGGGCGTATTCTCGATCGCGATCAGATGACTACCCACCGGACTAAGATGACCGAGCGAATTCACCGCCTCGCTCCCGTCGCCGAGCAGCCGCGCCTTGAAGGCCGGGTCGACCCAGGCGCGGGCAACGATCCTGGCCCCGTTGTGCGGTCCGACCTCGGTCTCGTAGGTCTCGACGATGCGGTCGAGCGCCGCCGGGTCGACATAGCCCTTTTCGGACAGGATCGTTTCGAGTGCACGCACCCTGAGCTGCATCTCCGACAGCTCCGAGCCGTGCTGATGATCGTCGTGGGAATGAGCCATTGTCACCTCGCTAAACCCGCAGCAAGGCTCGCATACCAAGGGAAGAAGCGCAATTTCCACTAGGGAAACCCGCTATCCATCAATAGTCTTCAATATCTGGTGGATATCGGCTGCATATTGCCCAGTAAGCTGGTACAATTCCCGATGATTGCAGAGCCGGCGCGCGTGCGGCTCGCCTTTGGCGGTTGGGAGTGGGGACTCCAAGCCGGGACAAGGGCCGCGATCGGGGGGATTGATGCGCGGTTTGGGAACAGGCAGCGGCGCCCGCGCCGTGCGGCTTGCGGGAATCGGTATTTTTGTCACGGCGGCTTGGCTCGGCGTGACACTCGCGACCCGTCCGGCGTCGGCGCAAACGCAGATCTACAATGTCCCAACCGGCACGACCCAAACCGTTTCGGGCTCGATCACCGACGGCGCCTCGCAGACCTCGATCATCAAGAACCAGGGCGGCACGCTCGTCTTTTCCGTTGCCAACACTTATACCGGCGCAACGGCGGTCAACGGCGGCACGCTGGCGCTTGGCAATACCGCCGGCGTGGCCGACAGCAGCGACGTTTCGCTGACGACCGCCGGCAGCTCGCTCGACATCTCGAATGCCGGCGGGGCCACGACGGTGCTGTCGCTCTCGGGCACCGCGGGCACGTTCCTCACCCTCGGTGCGAATCAGCTTGTCATCGGTCCGAACGGGGGAGCGAGCGTGGCCTCGTTCAACGGAGTCATCACCGGCACCGGCGGTGTCACGAATCAGGAGGCGGGAGTCCTGACGCTCGGCGGCGCCAACACCTTCAGCGGCACGCTGGCGATCAATGCCGGCTCGGTCGGGCTCGGCGCGGCCGGGTCAGTCTCGTCGGCGAACGTCAATCTCGCGGCGGCCGGGACGACCTTCGACGTATCCGCTGCCGGCAATCCGGTGATCCAGGACCTCTCCGGCGTTGCCGGCAGCACGGTCGCGCTCGGCGGCAACACGCTGACCTTCGGCACCGGTGATTCGACGATTTTCGGCGGCACCATCGCCGGCACCGGCGGTCTCTTCAAAGCGGGCAGCGGCACGACCACGCTTACCGGTGCCAACACGTTCAGCGGCGGCGTCTCCATCGATCAGGGCACGCTGGCGCTCGGCGCCGGCGGGTCGATGGTGTCGGCGACGAGCGTCTTCGTGAGCGGCGGATCGGCCGGGTTCAGCATCGCCAATGCCGGCAACCAGAGCATCCAGAACCTGACCGCGATCGGCGGCGGCGTGGTGTCCCTCGGCGCCAACACGCTGACGATCGACAACACCGGGGGCAGCAACAATTCCTTTGCCGGTATGATCTCGGGCGCGGGTGGGATCGTCGTCACCGGCAACGGCACGCTGACGATCGCCGGCGCGAGCAACTATACCGGCTCGACCGTCGTCAACGGCGGCACGCTCGCGCTCGCCACCAACGGCTCGATCGCGGCGAGCAGCGGGGTCGATCTCGCGACCGTCGGAACTGCGCTCGATATCTCGGGCGGCACCAGCCAGACGATCCAGGCCCTGTCCGGCGTCGCCGGCACGACGGTCAACCTCGGCGCGTTCACCTTGACCGTCGGCAACGGCAGCTCGACGACCTATGCCGGCACGATCACAGGCACGGCGCCGCTAAGCGGGTTGACTAAGCAGGGTACGGGCACGCTGACCTTGACCGGGGTCGAAACCTATAGCGGCCCGACAAAGGTCAACACCGGCACCCTCGCCCTCGGTACCGGCGGGTCGCTGGCGGCGTCGAGCGGCGTCACCCTCACGGCCTCGGGCGCGACCTTCGACATTTCCAATGGCGGCGGCGGCAAGACGATCCAGGATTTGAACGGCCTCGCCGGCAGCGTCGTGACCCTCGGCGCCAACACGCTGACCCTCGGCACCGCGCGCTCCGCGACCTTTGCCGGCAACATCTCCGGCACCGGCGGCCTCGCCAAGCAGGGTACCGGCACCCTGACCCTGTCGGGCATCAACAGCTACACCGGCGCCACGACGATCAGCGCCGGCACGCTCAGCGGCACGACCTCAAGCGTGCAGGGCAACATCCTCGACGACGCGGCGCTCGTCTTCAACCAATCGACCGCGGGGAACTATGCGGGCAGCCTTTCCGGCGGCGGCACCGTGTCGTTCCAGGGCGCGGGCACCGTGACGTTGACGGGCGACAGCGCCGGTTTCAGCGGCACCACCAGCGTGTCGAGCGGCGACCTCGCGGTCGGCTCGTCCACATCGACCGGCGCCGAGCTCGGCGGCAATGTCGCGGTGACGAGCGGCGGCACGGTCAGCGGCCACGGCACGATCGGCGGCGACCTCACGAATACCAGCGGCACCGTCGCGCCCGGCGGGTCGGTCGGCACGCTGAGCGTCGCCGGCAATTACACGCAGGGTTCGAGCGGCACGCTCGCCGTGCAGCTCACCCCGGCTGGCGCGTCAAAGCTCGCGGTCAGCGGCACGGTCAGCCTGCAGGGCTCGCTCGACGTCCTTTCCGGGCCCAACGGCTACGTGCCGTTCAGCCAGTACACGGTCCTGACTGCCGGCGGCGGCATTACCGGCACGTTCCAGAGCGTCACCGGCACCTTCCCGGTGATTCCGTTCAGCATCGTCTACCAGCCCAACGACATCTATCTGCAGCTCAGCGGCTTTACCGGGCTCACTCCCAACGAGCAGGCGGTCGCCGGCGTCCTCAACAGCCACATCGCCACGGCAACCGGCGATTTCCTCAACATGCTGAACCTCGCGGTGGTGCTCCCGTCGAGCGAAATGCCGCATACGCTCCAGTCGCTCGGCGGCCAGATCTACGGCAATCTCGCCGATGTCGCGCTGCAGGATCGGCGTCTCTTCCTCGAGGCGTTGACCGACCGGACGGAACTTCTCGGCGGCGCTTGGCCGGCCGGCGGCGGCTCCGGCGGGATACAGGGCGCCTGGGGCCGGAGCGACACCGCGCTGAAATTCGCCCAGCTCGGCACGGCATTGAGCGCGCACGACCAGCAGATCATGTCCGACGTCAACTCCTATGTCTCGCCGCCGTCGGGGCCGGGGTCGATCGGCGGGCTTTGGGCCAAGGGCTTCGGCCAGTTCGGCACCCTCGACGGCAACTCCGGGGCGCTCGGCTCGTCCTATTCGACCGGCGGCGGCATGATCGGCGCCGACGTTATCTCGAAGCCGAATGGTGTCCTCGGCGTCGCGGTCAGCGGCGGGCAAAGCAGCGTCTCGCTCCACAGCAATCCGGAAACCGGCACGATCTCGTTCTTCCAGGGCGGCATCTACGGCGCCAAGCTGTTCGACAATGGCCTCGTACTCGACGGCACGGCGATCTACGCGCACGACATCTATGATGTGAGCCGCGGCATCGTGCTGCCCGGCGTCAGCCGCAGCGCGTCGTCGTCGCATGGCGGCGATGACGAGGTCGCCGAACTCGGGGTCGGCCGTACCTTCTTCTACAACGACTTCAGGGTGCTCCCGCGCGCCGAGTTCTCGTACTACCACATCGGCCAGTCGAACTTTTCCGAGACCGGCGCCAACAGCCTCGACCTCGCGGTGACGCCGGGCGACCTCAACGCATTCTACAGCCGCGTCGGCGTGACGCTGGTCAAGCCGCTTCTGCTCGGCGCCACCGCGCTCGTGCCCGAGCTGCGGGTGGCCTGGCTGCACAATTTCTTCGACGATAACGGCCAGTACAATGCGGCCTTCGCCGGTGCGCCCGGGGCGAGCTTCACCCAGCTTGGCGCACCGATGGGCCGCGACGCCGCGGATGTCGGTGCCGGGGTCAGCTTCGGCATCGCCCGCACATCGTTCGGCGGCGAGCTGTCCGGCTTTGTGCAATACGAAGCCTGGCTCGCGGCGCACGAAGTGGCCAGCGAAGTGGCCGCCGGGGTGCGGATGAACTGGTGAGCCCGGCTGAGTTCTGAGTTCCGGTCCGGCGATGGTGGGCGCGACTGGGATTGAACCAGTGACCCCTACGATGTCAACGTAGTGCTCTCCCGCTGAGCTACGCGCCCATCTCCGATCCGCAACGGGCGATGGGTGTAGCCGAATAGCCCCTTTCGGGCAAGCGAAGGCAGCACGATGCCGCATTTAAGTGAAGATGGCGACGGCCCGGAAATGACCATCCTTCACGACGCGATGGTGCCGGCGTGCGACGGCGTCGGCCTGGCGACCGACATTTATCTTCCGCCCGGCAGCGGGCCGTTTCCGGTGATCCTCGGCCCGTGGACGCATGGCGACCGGTCGCTTAGCCATGCCGGCGGCGTTGATTTCGGCCGAATGGCGGCGATCGACGGTGATCTTGCCGACGATTTCTTCGAGGTGCGCCGGCGTTGGTTCGACCATTGGCTAAGGGGCGTCGCCAACGGCGTCGACGCAGAGCCGGCGGTGCGGGTCTTTGTCATGGGGGCGGGTCCGGCCGGCGCAATCGGAAGCCGCCGCCAAGCCGCTGTTCGCCGATCCGCACCACCCCGTACCGACCCGCGGCGGGGCGGTGTCGTCGGGCGGAGCCGGTGATGCGCGGCGGTGCCTATGACCAGGGCACCGCGGCGCGCCCCGAGGTGCTGACCTTGATGACTCCGCCGCTGACCGAGCCGCTCGAAATCGCCGGGCCGATCGAGTTGCGGCTATGGGTCGCGGCCGACGGTACCGACGCCGACATCCACGCCAAAGCTGATCGACCTCCATCCGCCGACCCCGGACGACCCGAACGGGTTTGCGATGAACCTGTGCGAGAGGGTACTGCGGCTGCGCCATCGCCATTCGCGGGAGCGTCCGACGCCGCTCGTGCCCGGCACGGTCTACGCGGTTTCGGTCGGCCTTTTCCTGGTCGGGGACCTCTTCGCGCCGGGCCATCGCCTGCGCCTCGGTATCGCCGGCAGCAACTTTTCGCGTTCGACGTCAACCCGAACCCGGGCGCCGCCGAAGGGTCGAAGACGGGGCACGGATCGCCCATACCCAGGTCTTCGCCGACCGCGCGAGACCGTCGCACCTGGTGCTCCCGGTCATTCCCCGGCGACGGGAATCGCGTTAAAAGCAGCCTCACCGAGCCGAGACAAAAGACGGGGTAGGGGGATGCGGTTGGGATGGGGCGCGGCTCTTCTGCTGGCGGTGGCGGGGATCGCGGGGGCGGCGGCCGCGGCGCCGCGCAACGAACTCAGCGAACAATTGGAGCGTATGCGGCCGGCCGAGCGTGCGGCAAAGCTGGCGCAGATCGTCGGGTTCTGGTGCGTCGGCACCCAGGCGTTTCTGATGGGGGTTGCCCAGAGCGGCGAAGAAGCCGGCAACGCGTATTGGAGCGTCGCCTGCCTCAATGGCACCAGCTACGCGATCCAGATCGACCCGCTCGGCCGCCCGGTGACGGTGCCGTGCTCGGTCCTCGCCGACACCGGAAAGGGTAAGGAGTGCTTCAAGAAGTTCTGATGGCGCCCGTTGTCAGTTGCTGACAGTCACCAGTTGCTGACCGGCTTGCGGCAGACCGAGTACCACAAGCCGAGATTTTCCGTCTTCCACTGCGGGCTCGCGCAATCGCGCTGGAGGATCGCGTCCGACGAGGCTTGGTTTTGCGGGGTGATGACCGGCTTGTCGTCGGAGCAGCCGCCGGCCAGCATCGCCGTCGCGGCCAGCAGCCCATAGAGGAATGCCCGTCTCACCGCGTCGCCCCCTTGTTCGTCACTGTCTCTTCTCGCCTTGCCGACACCGGCCATGCTGTACTGATCAACCATAACATGGCGAAACCGTGACATGGATTTGATCCTCAAGAACGCGCGGCTTGCCGATCCGCCGCCCGACCGGGCCGCGGCGCCGGCGCTCGACATTGGCATTGAAGGCGGGCGGATCGTCGCGCTCGAGCCGAACCTGGCGTCTGACGGCGCGACCTACGATTGCGGCGGCCGCCTCGTCTGCGGCGGGTTCGTCGAGACCCACATCCACCTCGACAAATCCCGCATCATCGACCGCTGTTCGCCGGAGGTCGGGCGCGAGGCCCGCGCGGTCGCCCGCGTTGCCGCGGTCAAGCACACGATGTCGGTCGAGGATGTCCATGTTCGCGCCCGCGCGACCCTGGAGCAGGCGATCCTCCACGGCACCACGCGGATGCGCACGCATGTTGAGATCGATCCCGGCATCGGGCTGCGCGGCTACGAGGGCGTTGCGGCGCTGATCGACGAGTACAAATGGGCGATCGACCTTGAGATCTGCGCCTTTCCACAAGAGGGGCTGACCAACAATCCTGGCACCTATGAACTGATCGCCGAGGCGCTACGGCGCGGCGCCCGGGCGGTCGGCGCGGCACCGGGCTACGACACCGACCACCCCGGCCAGATCCGCCAGATCTTTGCGCTCGCACGCGCCTTCGACGCCGAGATCGACATGCATCTCGATTTCGGCAACGAGCCGCGCGACCTCGATGTCGACCTCGTCTGTGAGTTGACCGAGGCCTACGGCATGGGCGGCCGGGTCGCGGTCGGACATATGACAAAGCTCGCGGTGCTGCCGCCCCAGACGCTCGCCGCCTATGCCCGCCGCCTCGGCGACGCCGGCATCGCGGTGACCGTGCTCCCCGCGACCGACCTTTTCCTGATGGGTCGCGACCAGGACCATGCCGTCCGCCGCGGCCTCGCCGACGCCGCGATGCTGGTCGAGCACGGGGTCAACTGTTCGCTCTCCAGCAACAACATCCTCAACCCGTTCACCCCGTTCGGCGATTGCTCGCCGATACGCATGGCGAACCTGCACGCCAACGTCACCCAGCTCAGCCGGCCGGGACAGCTCGCCGATTGCTTCGACATGCTGACGACGCGATCGGCGCGGCTCCTGAACCTCGGCGATTACGGCGTCCGCATCGGCAACCCCGCCGACCTCGCCGTCATCGACGCCGAGACCCGCGAGCAAGCCGTCGCCGAACTCCGCGAGCCGCTCGCCGTGTGGAAGCGCGGAACGCGTACCGTGACGAGACCCCGCCCGGAATTGCACCGGCCTCACTGAAGGCTCGAGACGCCAGCGGTCCAAGCCTTCAGCGAATCTCCCCGATCCGCGGCATCTCGACCGTGCCGGGGGCGGCCGCCAGCGCGCCGACCCGCTCGATGAGCGCGACGAGCCCGGCAAAGCGGCTGCCGACCATGCCCCGGTCGTCCTTGTCCTTGCCGGCGATGCGGTCGATGAACTCGGTGACCGGGTTCTTCCTGGCCGGAAAGGTGACGAGGTCGACCGGCGCGTCGGCCGGGATCTCCGCCGCCTCCTTGGTTAGCTTCAGCGCGACCTCATAGCCCCCGAGCGCATCGACGAGCCCGTTCTTTTTCGCGTCCTCGCCCGACCACACGCGGCCCTTTGCGATCGCTTCGACCGCGTCGGGCGTCAGGCGCCGCCCGCTCGCGACGTGGTCCTTGAAACCGGCGTAGATGCGGTCGAGCATGTCGCTGAGCCGTTGCTTCGCCTCGGGCGAGAAATCGTCGACCGCGCTGAACATGCCGGCATTGGCGCCGTGTCCGATCGCAGTGAAATTGACCCCGAGCTTCTGCATGAGGCCGGTGAGCACGATCTTGCCCGCGAGTACGCCGACCGACCCGGTCAGAGTCGCCGGCTCGGCGACGATCTTGTCGGCCGGCGCGGCGATGTAATACCCGCCCGACGCGGCGACATCGCCCATCGACACGACGACCGGCTTCCCATTGCGATGCGCGCGGTCGATCTCGCGCCACACCGTTTCCGACGCGACGACCGAGCCGCCCGGGCTGTCGATGCGGAAGAGGATCGCGCGTACCTCCTTGTCGGCGATCGCGTCGCGGAGCGCCTTCGCGACTTTCTGCGCGTCGAACCCGTTCTCGTTGATCAGGCTGCCGCCGGTGCCCTCGCGCGTGATCATCCCGTCGCCGTCGACCAGCGCGATCTTGATCCCCCGGTCGTTCGGGCGGCCGGCCCGGTCGAGATAGCGCGACAGCGCGACAAAGCTCGCCCCACCGCCCGCGCGTCGTTCCGCGGCGGCGATCGCCTCGTCGCGATAGCCGAGCTTGTCGACGAGATGCGCCGAGAGCGCGTCGTCGGCGAACAGCGGCGCGCGGTCGATCGCCGCCCGCAGATCGGGCTCCGAGATTTTTCGCGCGACGGAAATATCGTGCACGATCTGGCCGTCGAGCGAATCGAGCAGCCCCTCGGTCTCCTCGCGCTGCGGGCCGGTCATCGAATCTTCGGTCAGGCTGTTCATCGCCGACTTGTATTCACTGCGATGGTCGAAATCGGCCGCGACGCCGATCTTTTGCAGCGTGTCCTTGAGGAACGGCGTCTCGGTGTAAAGCCCGGTCAGCCCTACATCACCCATCGGCTGCAGCCAGATCTGGTCGAACGCGGTGGCGAGGTAATAGGGCCGCGTCGCCGGGCCGAACTCGCCGAACGTGTCCGCAAAGGCGATCGCAAACTTGCCCTTGGCGCGGAACGCGGCGATCGCGTCGCGCACCTCCTGGACCCGCGCGAGGCCGAGCGAATCGTCGCCCAGCCGGGCATAGACCCCTTTGACCCGCGGGTCGTCGCCGGCTTTTTCAAGCGCGTCGAGGAAATCCCGCAATGTCATCTTGTCGCCGAACAGTGTGCGGGACACGACATCCGGACCCGGCCCTTCGGCGAGGTCCTGGTCGAGGTCGGCGCTGAGGATGATCTTTGCCGGAAGCGGCGTTGGCTTCGGCGCGGCGTGGAACGCGATGACGACGACGGTGACCACGCCGAGAAAGGCGATCAGGCTTAGCCCGCCGATGACCGCGAAAATATAGAGGAAGGCCCGACCCATGCGACGATCGCCCGTTGTTGGACACCGCGTAGCCGCATCTTAGGCCTATTCGGGTTAACGGTCCTCAGCAGCCGCTGCTGCCGCCGCCGGAATCGCCCCCACCGCCGTCCGACGCTGCATCGAAACCGGAATCGAAGCTGTCGAAAGAGCCGAAATCGATCGATGCGAAATCGATTGCGCCGAAATGGAAGGCGCCGTCCTGGCCGAAATCGGAGACCCCCGGGGACGGGCTCGTGTCGGGCTCCTCGAAGGCCTTGGCGAGTTGCCGGTAATGCGGCCGCAATTCCTTGACGAGCAGGATTGCGCCGCCCGCCGCCGCCGCCAGCGCCGCCGCCTGCGCCGGATCGCGATCGAGATATTGCGGAATCGCCCGCGCCTCGTGCAGCGCATCCTGCACTCGCGTCTTTTCCGCCTCGCCGGCCGGGGTCAGGTGAAATGCGTCGAGCGGGATCAGGCCGAACAGCCGGCGATGGCGCGTCTCGGCCAATCCGCGTGCGACGAGCGCCGGCCCGACGCCGTCGA
Organism: Allostellaceae bacterium; assembly: GCA_036489765.1. Taxonomy (GTDB): domain Bacteria; phylum Pseudomonadota; class Alphaproteobacteria; order ATCC43930; family CGMCC-115725; genus DATARH01. The sequence continues at coordinate 47,539 of DASXFE010000122.1, forward strand.
GCACGAACCCGACCAGCGTCCGCCGATAGGCCCGCATCGCCTGTTTGAGGACCTCGGCAATGACGCCGTCGCGCGGCGCCGCGGCGTTGACGACACCGACGAGCGAGGCGGTAAGGGGCGGCGGATCGGCCGGCAGATCGGGGTTGACGCGCAGGTGCAGGATGCGCCGGGTACGGACCAGGCCCGGCCGGATTTCTTCTTCGCCGCGCAGAATCCCCTGCGCCAACAGGTCCATCAAACCGTATTTGAGCGCCGCGCGGGCGTTAAAGCGCGGCAGGGACAGCAACACAAACGCTTCGGCCGCGCTCAGACGGACCGGTTCGGCCATCAAGGTGCTCCGTACTCCAAACTATGGCACTCTACCGACCCCACCCGGTCGGGCGCCAGCGGGGAACGGAGCCAATTTATGAGCAATCTAGCCTTTTCCTCGGCCGCCGAGCTCGCCGGCATGGTCGCCCGCGGCGCGGTGAGCCCGGTCGAACTGGTCGACGGGGTGATCGACCGCATCGGGCGCTCGCAGCCGGCGCTCAACGCCTTCATCACGGTCTGCGCCGACGAGGCGCGCGCTGCAGCGAGGGCGGCCGAGGCGGCGGTGTTGCGCGGCGACCCGCTCGGGCCCCTCCACGGGGTGCCGTTCGCCGCCAAGGACCTCGTCAATACCGCCGGCGTGCGCACGACCTTCGGCTCGGTGGCGCTTGAGGATAACGTGCCGGCGGCGGATTCGGTCGCCGTCGGGCGAATGAAGGCGGCGGGCGCGATCCTCGTCGGCAAGACCACGACCCCCGAATTCGGCCACAAATGCTTTACCGAGGCGCCGCTGTTCGGCCGCACCGCGAACCCGTGGGATGTGTCGCGCACCTGCGGCGGGTCGAGCGGCGGGGCCGCGGCCGCGGTCGCGGCGGGGCTCGGCCCGATCGGCATTGGCACCGACGGCGGCGGCTCGAGCCGCATCCCGGCGGCATGCTGCGGCGTCGTCGGGTTCAAGCAGACGCTTGGCCTCGTTCCCCACGACCTGACCCCGGACGGGTTTGGCAACCAGTCGCATATCACGCCGATGACCCGCACGGTGGCCGACACCGCGCTGATGCTGCAGGCGATGAGCGGCCCGCATCCGTGCGACGCGCATTCGCTCGGCCTCGCCGCGCCGGATTTCGTCGCCGGTGCCAGACCCGAAGGCGATCTCAAGGGGCGCCGCATCGCGTGGCGCCCGCTGCTCGGGAACACCACGCTTTCCGCCGAGGTGCGCGGTTCGTGCGAAAAGGCGCTCGGCGCCTTCACCGCGATGGGCGCGATCGTCGAGGAGGTCGAAAACGATTTCGCCAGCACCGAGCCGATCTGGCTGATCCTCACCCAGTCGTTCTGGAACGCCCGCTTCCGCCGCTATGTCGCGCAATACGGCAACCGAATGAGCGACACGCTCACGCGCCAGATGAACCGCGGCGCCGGACACAGCGCCGTCGCGCTGCAGGAGGCGATGTTCGAGCGCACCCGCATCTACCGCGAGATCCAGGCCTGGTTTCCGCGCCACGACCTCGTCGCGACCCCGACCTTGTCACGCACCGCCCTCCCGATCGGCCACGATTTTTTCGCGCCGATCGAGATCGACGGCGAGATCACCGACACGGTCCGCAACGCCTGGTACCCCTACACCCTTCCGTTCAATCTGTCGGGCAACCCCGCGGTGACCCTGCCCTGCGGGTTCGGCGCCGACGGCCTCCCGATCGGCCTCCAACTGATCGCCCCCCACCTTGGCGACGCCACCCTCCTCCGCGCCGCCGCCCTCTTCGAGGCGGCGAGGCCTTGGGCCCAGCACCGGCCCCAAGTCGAGGGGCTTTAAAGGTCCGCCCCTCGAGAAAGACCGTCATTCCGGCGATAGCCGGGACCCAGTGTGCGCTAAGCCTCAGGAATTCTGACCTTTCGGCTCAGTGCGAACCCGGCGCAGCTCTGCCGCAACAGGCGCAGCGGGGTCCACGGAAACGACAGATACGCCAGCGCGAGCCGGAACAGCGCCGGGTTGACGAGGCGCCGGCCTTCGCGGCGGATCGTCCAGCGCCAAGCCCGGCGCAGCCCGCGGTAGACGGCCGCACGCGCCATCCGCCGTGGCACCGGGGTCTCGCGCAGGAAATGGAGCAGCGCCGCGTTGACATCGTGCAGCACTTGCGGCCCGCCGTCATTGATCCGGCCCGGCGCCTCCGCCGCGCACAGCGCCACCGGCGCGCCGACATCGATAAACGTCCCCTGGGCCGCAAGCCGCAGGAACAGCGAATAGTCCTGCGTAAACACGCGCTCGTCGCATCCTCCCACCCGCTTTGCCGCCGCGGCCGAAATCAGGCACAGGCTCGGGTTGATCTCGCAGCGACGCAACAGGCCGGGAAGCGCATCGAACGGCGCCGCAGAAGAGGGTGCTTCCGCCGCGGGGTCACGCAGCCGTGCGAGAGCCTCGTCGCGCGACCGGTAGGTCTCGGCGCCGCCGAAGGCTAGCACGGCGCCCGGATGGCTCAGCATCGCCGCGCGCAGCATCGCCGTCACGCCGGGCAGCAGCACGTCGTCGGCGTCGACCAGCTTGATCAGCGGAAACTGTGCCGCGGCGAGCCCCATATTGGTCGCGAGGCTGGGCCCGCCATTCGGCCGCGTCAGGATGCGGACATGGTCCCAGCGCGCCGTCAGCTTGGCCAGCGCCGCGCCCGAGCCATCGGTCGAGCCGTCATCGACAAAGATGATCTCGCGCGCGAAGTCGCCGCCCTGCCGCGCCAGCCCCTCGACCATCGCGGTGAGGAACGGGCGCTTGTTGTAGACCGGGACGACAAAGCTGACGCCGGGCGAGTCGCTGGGGTCGGACGGAGACATCGGCCGGCGCAACTTGCCACGCGCCTCGCACAACGGGCAAGGTGGGCGAGGAGGCGGGCGAATGGCGATCCTCGTGCGGGCGGGCGCAAAGGCGCTGGAGTTGTGGCGGCCGCTGCTGACCGCGGCGCTGCCCGGCCGCGATCTCCACTTCTTTCCCGAACTCGGCGACCCTGTTGCAATCGACATTGCGCTGGTGTGGCAGCCGGAGCCCGGGCTCCTCTCCGGCCTGCCGAGCCTCAAACTGATCGTCTGCCTTGGCGCCGGGGTCGACGCGATCATCGGCGACCCGACCTTCCCGCGCCACCTGCCGGTCGTCCGTCTCGTCGACCCTTACATGACCGCAGCGATGAGCGAATACATCGTGTTCCAGGTCCTGCGCCTGCACCGCCAAGACCTCACCTATGCGGCGCAGCAGCGGGCCGCGGAGTGGCGCGAGCACCCGCAGAAAAACGCCGCCGAGCGCCCGGTTGGCATCCTCGGCTTCGGCACGCTCGGACAGGACGCCGGGCGCAAGCTGAAGGCGCTCGGCTTTGACGTCGCCGGCTGGAGCCGCACCGCGAAGGACGTGCCCGGCATCGGGACCTATGCCGGCGTCGCCGGGCTCGACGCGATCCTTGCCCGCAGCGAGATCCTGGTGTCGCTGTTGCCTGCGACCCGCGACACGCAAGATCTCCTCGACGCGAGCGCCTTCGTTCGCCTTCCGCGCGGTGCTGCGGTCGTCAATGCCGGCCGTGGCAAGACCGTGGTCGAAGCCGACCTCCTCGCCGCGCTCGATTCGGGCCAGCTTTCGGCCGCAATCCTCGACGTGTTCGAGACCGAGCCGCTGCCGCCCGGCCACTCGTTCTGGCACCACCCGCGCATCGTCGTGACCCCGCATATCGCAGCCGACACGCATCCCGCGACGGCGATCGGCGCGGTCGTCCAGGCGATCCGCGAATTTGAGGCGGGGCTGCCGCTCACCAACCGGGTCGACCTCGACAGGGGCTATTGATGAGCAGGTACATTCTGGCCGGGCTGCTGTGCCTGGTCGCCACGACAGCCGGGGCCGCCTCGCGCGATCCCGAGACCGGCTGCACCTGGCAGCCTTTCGAAAGCAAGGAACTCGGCGTCCGGCTCCTGGTCCAGGACTGCACCGACCCGTCCGCCAAGTATGTTTTCAGCGCCAAGGACGGGTGGCTCGAACAACACCGCCCGGCCGACGACAGAACCTTCGGCAGCCCCCGGGTCCTCCGCGTTCTGTCAAAGCCGGCGGACCAGCCGATCGAGGCGGCGATCCGCGCGCAATTCATCGCGACCCTCGCCGACAAAGCGGCGCGGGCGAGCTGCAAGGTCGCGCCCGCCAAAAAAACGGCGGTCAAGGGCGGTGGCAAGCAGGTCTTCGAACTCGTCCCGACGGGCGCCTACGAAAAGAAGATCATGCGCGAATTGCAGAAGGAGCCGCGCGATTTCGGCTGCGGCGACTATGGCAAGGGCCAATCGACCGTCTATTTCGAATACCACCCGACCGAATCGAAGACGCGGTTCCTCTGGGCCGACGCCGGACAGGATGCGCCGCTCTTCGACGAGAACTCGATCGAGTTCATCCCGCCCTGAGGCTCGCCAGCAACTCGCGCAGCATTCCCTGCTCGGCAGGGCTCGCGGCCGAGATCGCGAATTGCAGATGCGTCGCGCAGCCGGCGAAACGCGCCTTGAGCTTGCCGGCGATCTCGTCATAGGTGCCAATCACGGCATAGGTGTCGAGCATCTTGTCGCCGACAAACCCCGGCATCTCTTCCCAGCGCTGGGCCCGCGAATATTGCTGCAATTCGCGCGCGACATCGCCGTAGCCCTCGGTCTCGAAGGCGATCAGTTAGGCTGGGGTCGAGGCGTAAAAGGCCACGCGCGCCCGCACGTCGCGCGCGCGGCCCTCAAGCGTCGCCGCGTCCGCCGCGGTCGCGATCAACGGCATCGCGCTCATCGCAAAGCCGTCGATGTTACGGCCCGTCTTTGCCGCGCCGCGCCGGGCCGCCAGCCACATCACTTCGGCGATATAGCGCGGGATGCAGACCGGATGGCTGCGGATGCCGTCGGCGGCTTCGCCGGCGACCTGGCACATATAGGGGTTCACCGCGGCGAGGTGGATCGGGATGGCCGGGTGCGCGACCGGCCCCGGATTGAACAGCGGCACGGTCAGGTTGAGCCGGTAATGCTCACCCTGGAAATCGAGCCTTGTGCCGTTCTGCCAGCAGTCCCACGATGCCTTGACCGCGCTGATGCATTCCCGCATCCACGGGCCGGCGCCGACCATTTCATGCCAAAGCCGCGCTCGATATGCCCCTTGACCTGCGACCCCAACCCCAACGTGAAGCGGCCGCGCGACAGCTTGGCAAGGGTGCGTGGAACGCGATCGCGACGCCGGTCGACAACCCGATCCGCGTCATAGCCGAGCGCCTCGGCGAGCTGCGCCTGCTCGCCGACCGCGGCGATGTCGAGCGGCGTCGGCGGGGCGCGAAACCCCGAGTCGATGATTCTAACCGTATGAGACCCGGCCTGCTCCCGGCGGGGTTTGGGCGCGCCCCGGACGCCGTGTCGGTGCTGCCGCAGCATTGCGCAGGTCGGTGAGAAAAGCGCCAAACGCGCGATTGAACGCCGCCGGCTGGTCGAGGTTCGAGATCGCACCGGCATCGGGGATGACGACGCGGCGCGCTCCGGGGATCATTGCGGTCATAAAGGTCGCCGCCGAAAAGTAATCGTGATCCGCGGCACCGACGATGACGAGCGTCGGAACCCGGATCGTCGACAGAGATTCATGCACCAGAGCGTCGTTCTGCACCGCCATGCCGCGCGCCGCGTTGGCGAGCGCGATCGGCGAACGATGGGCGGCGATCATCGTCTCCCGGCCGCGGCCGAGCGCGGCGAAGCCCTTGGTTTCGAGCTGGTGTGCGTGCGACTTGACCCGATAGTTCCACGCCTCCCGCGCCTCGTGGTTGCGGTAGCCGGGGCCGGAATCGCACAGCACCAGCCCGGCGACCCGCTCGCGGTGAATGCGGTGGAAGGCGAGCGACATCAGCCCGCCGAGCCCGAGCCCGCCAAGGATCGCGCTCTCGATCCCGCACGCGTCGAGGAGCGCCGCCATGTCGCCGATGGTCAATGCCTGCGAATAGAGGGCCGGGTCGATCGGGTCGCCGGACCCGCCGTGACCGCGTATGTCCCAGATGACGATGCGGTGGCGGTCGGCGAACCGGGCCACCTGGCGGTCCCATAATCGCATTGTCGAGCCGAAACAGTGGGTCAGCAGCAAGGCCGGTCCGCGGCCATGGGCCTCGTAGCGGATCGTGACGCCGTCACGGTCGATCATCGGCACTCATTTTGCTCCCGGGGAGGCCTCAGCCCTGGCCGCGGGTTAACCCTGTCGGCTATAATCGCTCCTACTCCCTCTCCTCGCACATAGGAGCGAAATCAATGCGCTGGCTACGATATGAGGCGAACGGGCGCGAATCCTATGGCATCGTCGAAGGAAACATAGTTAACGAGGTAAAGGGCGATCCATTCGCCGGTTACGAGATGACTCGCACGCAACACAAGCTCGGCGACGTCAAGTTTCTCGTGCCGGTCGTGCCAAAGACCTTTTACGCCGCGGGGCTCAATTACGTCGAGCACATCACCGAGATGGCGGCGAAGCGCGGCGAGAAGCCGAACATCCCGCCCGCGGCCGATGTCGGCTACCGTGCCAACAACGCGCTGATCGCCCACGGCGAGAACATCGTGATCCCGCACGATGCCGGCGAACTCGTGCAGTACGAGGGCGAGCTCGTCGCGGTGATCGGCACCAAGGCGAAGCATCTCTCGGAGGACGAGGCGCTGTCCTGCGTGATGGGCTGGACCATCGGCAACGACATGAGCGAGCGCACTTGGCAGCGCAACGACCGCACGCTGTGGCGCGGCAAGAACTGCGACACGTTCAAGCCGATGGGACCGTGGATCGAGACCGATTTCGACCTCGAAGCGGCACGGACGATCGTTCGCGTCAACGGCGAGGAAACCGACAATTTCCAGACCAACCATATGCTCTACGGCGTGCGGACTTTTATCAGCCGTATGTCGCAATACTGCACGCTCTACCCGGGCGACGTGCTGTGGATGGGCACCGAAGGCTCGCCGCGCAACCTCAAGCACGGCGACGTCTGCGAGATCGAGATCACCGGCATCGGGATCCTCAGGAACCCCTTGGTTCGCGAGAAGCGGTAGCAGGCAAAGGAGCGCGGGCCCCTGAGCTTGTCGAAGGGCCGCCCGCAACTGTTGGTGGATGCGGGCGCGACGCCCGCGCTCCTGGGGAAGATGCACATGAAAGAACTCTTCGACCTGACCGGAAAGGTCGCCGTCATCACTGGGTCGTCGCGCGGGATCGGCCGCGCGATGGCCGAGATCTTCGCCGAGGCCGGCGCCAAGGTGGTCATCTCGGGCCGTAATCTCGAGCCGTGCCAGGAGGTTGTCGACGCGATCAAGGCAAAGGGCGGCGAGGCGACCGCGGTCGTCTGCCGCATCTCGGACAAGGCGCAATGCGAGAACCTGATCGCCAAGGCCAACGAGACCTATGGCCGCGTCGACATCATGGTCTGCAACGCCGCGATCAACCCGCAGCACGGCCCGATCGACACGCTGACCGACGAAGCCTTCGACCGGATGATGACCAACAACGTGCAGTCGAATTTCTGGTTCTCGAAACTGGTCAAGCCGGGGATGGCCGAGCGCAAGGATGGCTCGATCATCTTCATCATCTCGGTGGCGGCACTGCACGCGTCGCTCGAATTGCCGATGTACGGCATCACCAAGGCGGCCGATTACGCGCTCGCCCGCAACCTCGCCGCCGCCTGGGGCCCGGACGGCATCCGCGTCAACTGCATCGCGCCGGGGCTCGTCGTGACCCAGTTTGCCCGCGTGCTTTACGAAGACCCCGAGCGCCGTGCCCGCCGGGAGGCCGCGACCCCGCTCCGCCGTCTCGGCCAGCCCGAAGACGTCGCCGGCCCCGCCCTCCTGCTCGCGTCGCCCGCCGGCAAGTTCATCACCGGCCAGATCCTCACCGTCGACGGCGGAACGACCATTCAGTCGCGATAGGAGTGAGACGCGTTAATGGTGGGCGGTGATCGACTCCAGCGTTTGCGTCGTCACCGTGGGCTCGGCGCCGACCTGATAGCCGGCTGCGAAGGGCAGGTTCTTGTCGTACTGGCTGAGAAAGTCGCTGACCGTCGCGAGGGCGGTTTTCGGCACGTAGACGATGTCGAAGGATTTGAGCATCGGGTCTTGGGCCTCGGCGCCGGCATAGCCGCCGAGCGCGACCTTGTAGGCCGATAATTTCCCGGCGGCGCTGCGCCGGATCAGCAGCACCTCGCTGGTTTCCGCGCCGGTCTTGGCGCCGCCGGCGCGTGCCACGGCGCGGGCGATGGTCAGCGGCACCTCGCTGCGAATGAGCCCCGGACGGGCCACCCAGCCGTCGACATAGACCGCCTCCGGCGCGTAATTGCGCACTGTCACCGCCACTTCGGGGCTGCGGATCTTCGTCGCGTAGCGCATTTTGAGCCGCCCCGTCGCCTCGGGCACGGTAAGGCCGCCGAGCAGCACCGGGCCGAGCAGTTTCGGCGAGGCGTAGCCGTCGGCCCCGATCGTCACCTTGTCGTTGAGGTCGGGCGAATAGGGAAAGCGGATTTCGACGACATCGTTCGGCGACAGCGTGTGTTCGCCGGTCAGCGGCACGCCGCCGGGCACGGCGCCCTCGGTCAAGGGCGGCGCGTGCGGCGCCGCCGAACAGCCGGCAAGAGAGAGGGCGAAGATCGCGGCGAGGGTGAGGACTTTCATCGCCGATCAATCTGCCCGAACCGTCGCCGCGAGAAAAGCCGGGCCGGGTGTGATACCATGCCCAACCCCTGCGCCCTACCCTTGCGCCCCATCCCTGCGAGGAGGCCCCGATGATCACCGCGATCGTGCAATACCGCCTGCCGCCCAGCATCGACCTCGACGCCTGCGCCGCGCATTTCCGCAAGATCGCCGAGGGGTTCCGCACCGTGCCGGGGCTCGTCCGCAAGCAGTTCATCTATGCCGAGGACGGCTGGGCCGGCGGCGTCTATCTGTGGCATACCCGCGCCCAAGCCGAGGCATTCTACTCCGGGCCGTGGCTCGACGGCATCCGCGAGCGCTACGGCATGGACCCGCAGATCAAGTTTTTCGAGACCGCCTGCATCACCGACAACTCGGTCGAGGCGGTGCTGCTGCCCGAAGCGGCGGAGTAGCCCGACTCAGCGGTCCTTGACCGACAGCACCGCCTTGTCGGCCTCGGAGACGCGGACGATCTTGTAGGCGCGCGCCCCTTCTTGCGGCGTATAGCCGAGGGTCAGGGTCCAGAATCCGAGATGATCGTCCCACAGGAACTCCTCGAGGCGGAAATCTGCCGCCGAGGTTTTGGGAATGAGAGCGGCAAGGTGCTGCCTGGCGACCGTGGCCGCCTGTCCGACATTCATCAATCGCTCCGCTTCGAGACCGCTATATACGCGGATTCATAACACAGCGGTCACAACATCCCCAGCGGGGTGCGGCGGTTCGGCGGGGGAAAGGCCCGATCGAGCGCGGCGAGGTCGGCGTCGGTGAGTTTGAGGTCGAGGGCGCCGAGATTTTCGCGCAGATGGTCTGCCTGCCTCGCCTTCGGAATGACGATCATGCCCTCCTGGCGGAGGAGCCAGGCGAGCGCCACCTGGGCCGGGGGTGCGCCGCGCTGCCGGGCGACTTCGACGAGGCCTTTGTGATTGAGCATCCGGCCCTGCTCGATCGGCGAATATGCCATGATCGGGATGCCATGCTTGCGGCACCACGGGATGAGGTCGTATTCGGGGCCGCGCCGCGTCAGGTTGTAGAGGATCTGGTTGCTTGCCACGGTGTTCCCGCCCGCCAGCCCGACCCATTCCTTCATGTCGTCGAGGGCGAAATTGCTCACCCCGTGATGGCGGATCTTGCCGTCACGCTGGAGCTTGTCGAACGCGGCGAGGGTTTCCGCAAGTGGGTGCGAGCCGCGCCAATGCAACAGATAAAGATCGATCCGGTCGGTCTTGAGCCGCCGCAGGCTCTGCTCGCAGGCCGCGATCGTACCGTTGCGCGAGGCGTTGGACGGCAAGACCTTGCTGACGATGAAGAGCTGGTCGCGGTTCTTGCCGACGGCGCGGGCGGTGATCTCCTCGGCGACGCCGCTGCCGTACATCTCGGCGGTATCGATCAGCGGGACGCCGAGCTCGATCCCGAGCCGGAGCGAGGCTTCCTCCTCATCGGCATGCCGGCGATTCTCGCCCATATGCCAGGTGCCGTGGCCATAGGCGGGCATCCTGTCGCCCCCGGGCAAGGTCACAAACGGCATCGTGTCGTTCATCTCATCCTCCGATGCGGCGCAGAAACACGAGTTTTGCCGCGCCATAGACCCGCGTATCGACGAGTGCGAAGCCGTCGGGCGGGGCCAGTTCCTCTTCGGCCGAAATCTCGACCACGGCCAACGCGTTCGGCAGCAGCCAGCGCGCCGTCGCCAGCGCAGACAGCGCCGGGCCGGCGAGGCCGCTGCCGTAGGGTGGGTCGAGAAACGCCACCGCCCCCTGAAACGGCGCGAGCGGCGGTCGGGTTGCGTCTCCGCGGACGATCTCGGCCCGCTCGTCCTCGCCGAGCGCGTCGATGTTGCGGCGAAGGGCGGTCAGCGCATCGCGACTGTTCTCGATAAACGCCGCCTCGCTGGCCCCCCGCGACAGGGCCTCGAGGCCGAGCGCGCCGGTGCCGGCGAAGGCGTCGATGACCGGCACACCAGCAAACGGCGAGCCGCGAACGGCGAAAGTGCCGTGCGTCAGGATATTGAAGAGCGCTTCGCGCGCCCGGTCGCTGGTCGGTCGCACACTGTCGCCCGGCGGCGCCACAAGGCGCCGGCCGCGGTTCCTACCGCCGACGATTCTCATTGCCTTTGGCCGCATGGTCTTTGGGCGTGGCGGCAAATTCTTTCCCGAGCTGGTCGCGCAGGACTTTGCCGGTCACTTCCTCGACCGCGCCGCGGGCGAGGTGGCCGAGCTGGAATGGGCCGTAGGACAGGCGGATGAGCCGGGTCACGGCGAGGCCGAGATGTTCGAGGACGCGGCGCACCTCGCGGTTCTTGCCCTCGCGCAGCGACAACCCTACCCACGCGTTCGAGCCCTGCTGCCGCTCGAAATCGGCGCGGATCGGGCCGTATTCGATGCCGTCGATGCGGATCCCCTTGGCGAGCGCCGAGAGCCGGGTCTGGTCGGGGGTGCCATGCACCCGCACCTTGTAGCGCCGCAGCCATCCCGTCGCCGGGAGTTCGAGGCGGCGGGCGAGGGCACCGTCGTTGGTCAAAAGCAGCAGACCCTCGGAATTGATGTCGAGCCGGCCGATCGATATGAGCCGCGGCAGGTCCGGGGGCAGGGCGGCGAAGACGGTCGCCCGGTTCTTTTCGTCGCGATGCGTGGTGACGAGGCCGACCGGCTTGTGATAGCGCCAGAGGCGGGCGCGGTCGGGCTCGGGAAGCGGCTTGCCGTCGACGCGAATATCGGCGGCGTCGTCGACGGTGAAGGCCGGTGTCTTCAGCACCTCGCCATTGACCGCGACGCGGCCTTCGACGATCCAGCGCTCGGCGTCGCGACGCGAGCACAGGCCGGCGCGGGCGAGCACTTTTGCGATGCGCTGCGGACCGGCCATGTTTTCGCTCGTCTGTGGCATGATTGAGGACATAGCGGTGCGCGGCGATGGCGGCAACTCTGCGATGACAAAAGCCGAAAACCCGTTCATGACGCTGGCGCTCGACACCGCGGCCGAGGTGGGTGGGGCGGGGGAGGTGCCGGTCGGCGCCGTGGTCGTCGATACCGGCGGGCAGGTCATCGCCCGATCGGGCAATCGCGTCGAGCGAGACGGCGACCCGACCGCGCATGCCGAGATCGTCGTGCTGCGCGAGGCTGCGGCCGGGCTCGGGGTCAAAAGGCTAGCCGACTGCGATCTTTACGTCAGCCTGGAGCCATGTCCGATGTGCGCGGCGGCGATCTCCCTCGCCCGCATCCGGCGGGTCTATTTTGCGGCATTCGATCCGAAAGGCGGCGGCGTCGAGCACGGGCCACGGATCTTCGCGCAGCCGACCTGCCACCACCGGCCGGAAGTGTACGGCGGGATCGGGGAGAGACGGGCAGCAGAACTGCTGCGCGAATTTTTCCGCGATCGCCGGTAGCCGGGAGCGCAGGCGTCCCGCCCGCATCCAGCAAAAAATTGCCGGGCGGGACGCCCGCGCTCCTAAAGCACCTACACCGGCGGCAGCTCGAACAGGCGCTGCATCTTGGCGAAGCCGCGCAATTCGAAATGGCCGATCTCCCACATCGTACGGTGGAGAGTGTCGGCAAAGGCCTCGGACATGATCAGCGAGCGGTCGAGCTCGCGGCACAGGCGCTCGATGCGGCTCGTCAGGTTGACGTCGGGGCCGATCACGGTGAAGTCGAGCCGGTTGTCCGAGCCGATATTGCCGTAGGAAACCGCGCCGTAATGCAGCGCCACACCGGCGCGCAGCGGGGTCGACGGATGACGCAGGTTTCGGTCGTCGAGCGCGGCGAGGCCGTCGGTGGCGGCGGCAAGGGCCGAGCCGCAGGCCTCGGCGGCGGTGTTGCCGGCGCCGTGCTGGAATATCGCGAGGACGCCGTCGCCCATGATCTCGACGACCTCGCCGCCATGCTGCCGCACCGGCGGAATCACGCAGTCGAAATATTGGTTGAGCATGCGGACCACGGCGCGCGGGCTGAGGCGATCGGACATCAGCGTGAAGTCGCGAAGGTCCCACAGCATCAGCGCCGCCTGGATCCCATGCGTGTCGCCGCGCTGGACCTGGCCGTCGAGGATCAGCCGCCCGGCCTCGGCGCCGATATAGGTTGTCATCATGCCGCTGATAAAGCGGCGCAGCGCCTTCAGTTCGGCGACGGCGGCGTAGGGATCGAGGATGCCATGGAAGAAGCGCATTTCGTCGGCAGTAAAGCCGCCGGACCGCTTCGTGGCCCAAGAGAACGCATTGGTGATGCCGACCGCGTATTTGAGCGGCGCGATCGCGTAGTGGGTGAAACCCTGGTCGCGCAGCTCGCCGAGGATCGGGTAGGGGAGCTCGTCGTCATTCCCGTCGAGCCGCCACTCGACCCGCTGTCCTTCTTCCAGCACCGGGCGCAGCGGGTTTTGCAGGTAGGTCGCGGTCTTTTCGATGCCGTGGTCGAAAAACAGCTCGCTCATCGGCTTGTCCGACCACCAGACGCGGGCGACGCCGCGATACTGCGGGTGAAAGGCAAGCTGGTGTAGAGACACGCGATCGATCGGGATGCCGGCAGCGCTGGCGCGCTCGCAGAAATACTCGAGAACTTCCTTGTTGCCGGGCAGAAACCTTGCGTCGCGAATCAGCCAGTCGCTGAACCGGGCCAACAGGTCCTGAGTCGGGGCGAGTTCGTGCGGATCTCGCGGCATGTCGGCTCCCCTCCGCCGCAATCGGAGCTCCTCTGATGTGGGGGCCGAACGCTCTGCCACAACCCGACGCTCACGCAACCTTGAAGCGCGTCAGCGCGCTGCGGTCGATCTCGATGCCGAGGCCGGGTCCGTCCGGGATCGCGACCCACCCCTCCTTCTGTACGATCGGCGCGGTCGAGACGGCAAAGCGGATCGGGTGCTCCGACTGGTCGAATTCGAGCAGCGGCTCGATCGGATGGAGGCCCAGCGGGTTGTGCGGCAGGCTCGCGATCAGCTGCAGCGATGCGGCGAGCGCGACGGCGGTGCCCCAGACGTGGGGGTTGACGCGCATGCCGAAGGCATTGGCCATGTCGGCGATCTTTTTGGTCTCGGATATGCCTCCGGCCGCGGCGATGTCGGGCTGGAGGATGTCGACGCAGCGGTCGGTAATCAGGCTGCGGAAACCCCAGCGAGTGAACTCGGCCTCGCCGCCGGCGATCGGGATCTCGAGCGCGGATTTCACCTGGCGGTACCCGGCGAGGTCCTCGGGCGGCACCGGCTCTTCGAACCAGGCGATGTTCAGTTCCTCGATCCGCCGGCCGAGGGCGATCGCGCCGGTCGCGTCGTACGCGTGGTTGGCGTCGATCATGATCGCGAGACGGTCGCCGACGGCGCGGCGCACGGCATGGCAGAGGCGGATATCTTCTGCCATGCCGAAACCGAGCTTCAGTTTGATGCCGGTAAAGCCCTGCGCGACACGTTCCATGGCCTCATCGACGAGATAGGCGATCGGGTCGCCGCCCCGCTTTCGGTAGAAGCCGGTCGCGTAGGCTTCGACCTTCGAGCGCAACGGGCCGCCGAGGAGCGTTCCGACCGAGACGCCGAAATGCCGGGCCTTGAGGTCCCACAAGGCGATGTCGACGGCCGACAGCGCCTCGATCGCGAGTCCCTTCCGGCCATGGTCGCGGAGCCGGTTGTAGAGCATCTGCCAATGCCGCTCGGTCGCGAGCGCGTCCTCGCCGACGAGCAGCGGTTTGTAATACTCGACGATCGGCGCGGTCAGGCGTGCCGGGCCGAAGGCCTCGCCCCAGCCGCTGTTGCCGTCGTCGCCGACGATCTCGACCAGGCAAGCGCCACGCGTCTCGTACCAGGCCTGCGAATAGGCGAAGGGCTCGTCGAGCCTGGCTTCGAGCATATAGATCTTGATGTCGCGGATCTTCATAGCCGTTCCAGCGCCGCAGGGAGTTCGTCGAGGGTTTCGAGGCGCAAGCGGGCGCGCGCAAGCTCGGGCCAGCCCGCATGGATGACGCCCCATGGCCCGCGCCGCAGGAAGATACCAGCCATCCCGGCCCCGATCGCCGGCATTATGTCGTTGTCGAGCCGGTCGCCGATATAGGCGATCTCGGCTGGGGCGACGCCGGATTCCGCGACGATGCGGCGGAAGAATTCCGGATCCGGCTTTTCGACGCCCCACCGCGCCGACGAGGCGACGAAATCGACGGCGAGCCCGAGGGCGCGAATCTGCACTTCGGCGTCGGCCGGCTGGTTGCCGGCGAGCCCGATGCGGTACCCGGCGGCACACAGACGGGCGAGGCACGGCACGGCGTCGGGATAGAGGTCGCGCGTCTCGATCCGCGTCATCCCTTCGCCGCGGGCGGCTCGCTCGCGGGCGATGTCGATGCCGGGGCGGACGATCTCGTAGACTTCGCGGTGGTGCTTGCGCGCCGCGATCGCGGCGCCGAGCGCCGCGAAGAAGGCGAGGCGGGTGACGCCGAGCCAATCCGCCCATTCGCCCCACATGCGGGTTTCGTCGACGAGGGTCTCGCCGACGTCAAAGACGACGAGGCGGATCGGCACTGTCAGTCGCCGTCGTAGACGAGACCGATCAGCAGCATCTCTACCTGCTCGTCGCCGTTCGACAGCGGCATCAGGATCGATTCGTAATGCTGCATCCGATTGTCGATCATCCGGTCGGCGACGATGTGCAGCGGCTCACCGGTTCCGACGACCTTGTTGAAGCTCTGGCGCGAGAGGTCGCGGAATTCCGGCACCGGCATGTCGTCGAGCATCTTGCCAGTCAGATCATAACCGATGCGCTGGGTCAGCGTCGTGCCGTGCAGTCGGATGCGGTAGGTCGTGGGCGTTCCCGGCAACACGTCGGCGAGAATGACGTTGCCGAGCACGAACCGCATCTCGACCGGGTCGAGATCGGCACGGGAGGGCCACTTCCGGTCACCGCGCTGCCGCGACCAGTATTCGAAGAGGCGACGCAGCTTGGGGTTGCTGATCTCCGGCATGCCGCCCCGCGTTAGTCCCTACTCGGCGGCCTCCAGCCGGCGCCGGGCGCCGCGCAGTTCCGCGACGCGGGCCTGGGTGTAAAGGTCGGTCCAATTCGATAGTGAGAAATCGGTGACCTGGCGAGGATCGTAGGGGCGATCCTCGATGCGCATCTCGCGGCCGGCGAGATAGACTCCGCGAAGGCGCCGCCGGTCTTGCAGGATGGCGATATCCTTGAGGGGCGAGCCGTCCCACGCGGTGAAATCGGCGAGCCGGCCCGCTTCGAGCACCCCGATCTCGTCGCCGCAACTCATGAAGCGGGCGTTGTTCTGCGTCGCCGCCCTGAGCGCGCCGGCCGGCGCGAAGCCGAGGTCGTCGACAAACAGCTCAAGCTCGCGCGCATGCCACTCGCCGTAGGGCGTCACGGCAAAGCCGCTATCGGTGCCGGTCAGGAACGGGATGCCGGCCTTGATCACCTTTTTCAGGTTCTCGCACCCGGTCTGGTAGCGCTTCAGCGTCGCCTCGGGCCGGCCGCGCTGGCCGGCGGGCTCGTGCGGCTGGGTGAATTCGATGACGTTCTTCGGCTGGGTCAGCGTCGGGCAGACCACGCTGCCCGATTTCTTCATCGCGGCGATGCACTCGTCGTCGGCGAAGAAGGCGTGGAAGATCAGGTCGGCGCCGGCGCGGGCGGAATAGAGCGTCGCCTCGCGCCCGACCGCATGCACCACCGCCTTCTTGCCCTGGCGGTGGATCTCGCGGACCATGATGTCGGTCTCTTCCTGGTTGAACGCGGCGATCAATTCGCCGTCGGGTCGGCGCTGGATGCCGTCCATCGCGATCTTGACGCAATCGACGCCGTTCTTGGCTTGCCAGCGGATCTGTTCGACCGCCTCGGCAGCGGTCGTCACCAGCGTGCCGATCGAGGTCGTCGGCGCGCCGATCCACGTCGGGTACCAGTCGGTGAGGCCCTGGTGCGAGGTGATGTAGGGGCCCGCGGCCATGACCCGCGGACCGTCGAAGAGGCCGGCGTCGATCGCGTTGCGAATCGAAAGGCTGATCTGCCCGGCATCACCGGGCGAGCACAGCGCGGTATAACCCGCCGCCAGGCATTTCTGCGCGAAGAACATGCCGCGCAGGGTGCGGAACTCGAGCGGGCTGTAGAGGTCGATATCCTCCTCGGTCTTGGCGTTGCCGTAGGCGAGGTGGGTATGGACGTCGATCAGGCCCGGCATCACGAACTGGCCGGAATGGTCGATCTCGCGATCGTCGTCGTGACGCTTCGGCGCGCCCTTCTCGGGGCCCGCATAAGCAATCCGGCCCTCGGCGCCGAAAACGAGCATGCCGCCCTTGATCGCCTCGTCATCCTCTCCGGTGAACAGCCGGCCGCAGCGGACGAAGGTCTTCATCGGAGAGTCTCCTGTGATGTGGCGGTCATTGCGAGCGACGCGAAACAATCCCCATCCCGGGAGGCTCCTCCGATGGGGATTGCCGCGTCGCCTCGCTCCTCGCAATGACAGCGACTGGCAATGTGTTAGGCGCTACCGCACCGCGTGGTGCATGAACTTCTCCGGGGGCGGGCCGCCCCACGGGCCGGCCAGGTCCTCGCGGCTGATCAGGTTGGGCGGGATGCTGGCGTTGAGCACGTCGGTGTCGGCCCAATGCTCGTGCACGCGGCCCCAGGGGTCGCCCCAATAGTCGTAGACCTGGCTGCCCAATGAATGGCGGCCGAGGCCCCAGAAATGCTCGTAGCCCTTACCCTGCAGGTGCTCGTGGCCGATCATAATGTCGTCGATGTCGGCCGCTTCGTAGCTGAGGTGGTTGAGGCCGGCCTTGTCGCTGCGGATGCAGAAGAAGGCGTGATGGTCGACGAAATCATCGCCGCGGTCGAGCCGGTTGAACGACCCTGTGATGTTGGTCTTTTCGCCGACATAGACCTCGTCGGAGATGCGGAAGCCGAACATCTCGCGGTACCAGCCGACAGTCTTGTCATACTGCGGGGTATGCACGACGAAATGGCCGAAGCGCTTGACGTGCGACGGGCCGCGCTGGACGCCCCGGTAATAGAGCTCGTTGCGGCGCTGCGTCTTGTCCTCGCCGAAATTGACCTTTGGTCGGGTGACCGGGATCTTCGGCAGCATCGCCATGCCGTGCACGACCTCGACCTGGAACCCGTCCGGATCGGTCAGGCGGACGCGCTTTCCGCCGCCCGGCTCGTCGATGTCCTCGACCGTGGAGGCGCCCTCGACGCGGCTCAGCTTTTGGAGGTCGTCCTGGCTGCCGGCGTGAAAGGCGATGCCGACGTATTTCGGGTCGCCGAGTTCGGTGACATGGAGGTGATGGGGGGCGTCGGTCCCGCGCATGTAGAGCGCATTCTTGGTGCGGTCGGAGCGGACCATGCCGAATACGGTGAGGAACTCCTCCTGTTTGTCGAGATCGGGCGAACGCAGCCGCCCGTAGGCGAGATCGGTGACTTTGATGACGGGCATGGGAACCTCCCAGGATATGCCGGCTCCATCGTGCCTCGCCGCAGGAATTCGGACAAGCCCGTGTATCGTGACGGCAGCGGGGAGGATCCAGATCAACCTAACGGAACCTGTGGCCGCCGCCTTTGTTCGTCTAGCGCTGGGCGCGGAATGGATTCCGGGCCCGCGTCGTTATTGGCCCGTCGGGCAGCCGGAAAGATGTTGCCCACCCAAACCTACGGAGATTCCTTTGAAGGCATTTCGGCTGCGGCTGATGAGTCAGGCTTTGCCATTCCTGTTGGCCTCGCCGGGCCTGGTCGCTATCCCCGCCCTCGCCTACGCGCAGCAGGCCCCGAGTGCCGCCGAGGCTCAGGCGGCGCTCAATCCTCCGCCGGTGCAGACTTATTCGCAGGCCCAGCTCGACCAGATGCTCGCCCCGATCGCGCTCTATCCCGATCAGGTGCTGATGCAGGTGTTAATGGCAGCGACCTTCCCGCAGCAGGTGATCGACGCCGCTCAGTGGCTGCAGGACCCGAACAACGCCCAGATCCACGGCGACGCGTTGGCCGCGGCGCTAGGCCCGTTGCCCTGGGACCCGAGCGTCAAGTCGCTGGTCGCGTTCCCGCAGATCATCGTGATGATGAACGAGCATATGGACTGGACCCAGTCGCTTGGCGTTGCCTTCGCCAGCCAGCAGGTCCCGGTGATGGCCGAGGTGCAGACGCTGCGCAACCGCGCCGCCGCTGCCAACCAGTTCCACAACAACAGCCAGATCCGCTACGTCCATTCGAATGGGGTCTGGGTGATCGAGCCCGTGCACCCCAACGAGATCTACATCCCGGTCTACAACCCCGCCGTCGTCTATGGGCATTGGGCGCATCCCGATTATCCGCCGGTCTACGTGCCGCCGCCGCCGGGCTTCGTGTCGTCCGGCTTCAACCTCGGGCCAGGCATCGCGTTTAGCGTCGGGTTCGGCGTCGTCGCACCGCTGTGGGACTGGGGTCACCCCGATTGGCGCCGGCATGAGGTGGTGATCAATCAGACCCGCTACACGCATATCACCACGGTCAACCATTTCGAGAACAATCACGTCGTGATCCAAGGCGGCGCCTGGCGCCGCACCGCGCCGGTTATGACGGTCGAGGCGCCGCGCCGCGCCGGCCCGGCTCCTGGGCCGCGTCCCGAGGGCACGGCGGCGCCGTCGACGATCCACGCCCCGCCGCCGCATCCGAGTGGTCCGGGCGGCCCGCATCCGGCGCAAGCTCCAGGCGGGGCACGTCCGGGCGAGGAGCATCCGGCACCGGGCCAGCCGCCGCACCCCGAAGAGGCGCATCCCATTCCGGGCCAGCCGCCGCATCCGGAGGAGGCGCATCCGACCCCCGGCGTGCCGGCGCATCCCGGCGAACCCGCACACCCGGGTCCCGAAGGTGCGCACCCGGGCCAGCCGCCGCATCCGGAGGAGGCGCATCCGACCCCCGGCGTGGCGGCGCATCCCGGCGAACCCGCACACCGGGGTCCCGAAGGCGTGCACCCGGGCGGGCCGCCGCATCCGGAGGAGGCGCATCCGACCCCCGGCGTGGCGGCGCATCCCGGCGAACCCGCACACCGGGGTCCCGAAGGCGTGCACCCGGGCGGGCCGCCGCATCCGGGTCCCGAGGGGGCACGTCCCGGCGAGCCGCCGCACCCGGAGCCGCAGCACGCTGCGCCTCCGCGCCCGGTAGAACCGCCGCATCCGGCCCCCGAGGCCGCGCATCCGGCCGAGCCGCCCCACCCGGCCGCTCCTCCGGCGCCGCACCCGGTCGAAGCGCCTCATCCGGCGCCGCCGCCGCCGGCGGCTCACCCCGCCCCGCCGCCGCCGGCGGCTCACCCTGCCCCGCCGCCGCAGGCGGCTCACCCTGCCCCGCCGCCGCAGGCTGCGCATCCGGCAGAGCCGCCGCATCCGGAAGGCGGGAAGCCGCCCGAACCGCCGAAATAAGCGGCTCCCGTCGCGTCATCGGCCTCGCCCCGCGCCACCATGCGGGCGAGGCCAGCGTCGCGCGCGGGTGGGGGCTGCGCGCGCCGGCTGCATCTTTTCGTAGGCATCCGGGGCAAAGCCGGCTATAGCGGCGGACTAGGCGACACCATTCATTCCCGGATCGCGACATGGACCTGCCCGACCCCATTACTGCCATCGGCGAACAGATCGACGGCGGCGGCGCCATTACGCCGGAAGAGGAATTCTTCGATGCTTATGAGGTGTTCAGCGCCGAGCTCGCGAACATCTTCGTAAAGCCGTGGCTCGCGGTCGACCATGCGAGCCGGATTTCGGAGGACAATTCGTACTTCCGCTTCGATATCGGCAGCCGCTCGGTCGTCGTGTCGCGCGAGACCAAGGATTGCATCCACGCCTTGCGCAACGCCTGCCTCCACGCCGGCTATCGCATCTGCGAGGAAGAGGACGGTAAGGGCGACCATCTGTTCTGCAACTATCACGGCTGGGATTACGCCCTCGACGGACGCCTGACCGAGCCGGTGTTGCGGCCCGATGTCGAGGACCGCTCGCGTTTCCGGCTGCCGCGCTATGCGATGGAGATCCGACAGGGGCTGATCTTCGTCGACATGTCGAAGGCGGGGCCGAACGCGCCCGAATCGGGCCCGCTCGATCTTTCCGGCATCGGCGACCTCGGCGACCGCGTCGTGATCGGCCGCCGCCGCTATCCGACGACCTGGAATTGGAAGCACCTGCGCCAGGCGTTGTGGGGCGCGAAGGAGAATGTCTTCGCCGGCGGCGACTGCGACTCGGTCAGCGAATTCGGTGCGTTGAGCTTTGTCGCGACCCAGAACGGCGAGACCCGGCTGACCCGCATCGTGCCGCGTTTCCCCGGCCACACCGATGTCGAGCTCGTGTGCATCGGCGCGCCCGGCTCGACCGCCGGCGAGGACCGTATTGCGTCCACCGTGCAAGACGGCACGCACGCGATCGTCGAGAAGCCGCTCGAAGTGCTGCAGCGGCCGTTCTACGAGTGGTACTGGTCGACCCTCGGCGCCAACGCCGCGGCGTGACATGGAATTGCGCACGCTCGCCGAGGGGCTGCAATTCCCCGAGGGGCCGGTTGCGCTCGGCGACGGCTCGGTCATCCTGGTCGAGATCGCCGCCGGGGCATTGACGCGCGTCGCGGCGGACGGCACCAAGACCACGGTCGCCCGCACCGGCGGAGGTCCCAACGGCGCCGCGATCGGGCCCGACGGCAAGTGCTACATCGCCAATAACGGCGGGTTCGAGTGGGCGGTGATCGGCGGGCTGAAGCGCCCGACGACACAGGCCCGCGACTATGTCAGCGGCCGGCTCGAGCGGGCCGATATGGCGACCGGTGCGACCGAATGGCTCTACCGCGCGTGCGGGGACTTCCCGCTAAAAGGTCCGAACGACCTCGTGCTCGACGCGCATGGGGGCGTCTATTTCACCGATCTCGGCAAGCGCCGGCCGCGCGACATGGATCTGGGTGCGGTCTACTACGCCAAGCTCGACGGTTCGTTCATCACCGAGATCGCGCAGCCGCTGGTGACCCCGAACGGGATAGGCCTGTCGCCGGACGGCAACACGCTCTACGTCGCCGAGACCGAGGCGGCGCGGCTGTGGTCGTTCAAGATCGAGGCGCCGGGTATCGTCAACAAAGAGGGCTCACCGGCCCCGCATGGCGGGCATCTCGTCGCCGGGATGGGCGGGTACCAGCGCTTCGATTCGCTCGCGGTGCAGGCCGACGGGCGCATCTGCGTCGCGACCCTCGTCAACGGCGGGATCACCGTCATCTCACCCGACGGCCGGCACATCGAGCATCACCCGATGCCCGATCCGATGACGACCAACATCTGCTTCGGCGGGTCGGACATGCGCACCGCCTACATCACGCTGTCGGGGACCGGGAAGCTCGTCGCCACCGAATGGCCGAGCGCGGGGCTGCGGCTCAATCAGGCAGGCTGACGCTCGCTGCGCGGCGACTTGAAAGCGCCGAACTACTTGGTTTTGGCCCGCTCGCGTTCCTTGCGCGAGATGGGGTGCGGCACCCACGGTCGGTCGCCGCGGGTCCGGTTGGCGCTTTCGAGGGTGACGCCGGCCGAATTCACCCATAGCCCGATCGCGCCGTAGCGCCAGGTGTCGATCCGGTCGGCGACCGGGACTTTGCCGCGGCAATCGAAGCCGGCGGGGATTTGCGCGACGATCGCATCGACGCTCGTGCAATCGATCGGCAGGCCGGCGGCGGCGGTGACGATCGCGACTTTCTTTCCGTGGGCGGTGTAGGTGCACCGGCCGTTGGCGCAATCGAGATCGCCCGGCCATGGGCCAAGGTCGGCGCCGGTCTCGGACTGAAAGAACGAACGGTCGATCTCCTCGGCCCCGGCGGCAACCGCATAGCCGGCGGGCTGACGCACGGCGAGGAAGCGGCCGAGATCGGCGAGCACAAGATCGGGCGGGTGCGAGAGAAAGATCGTCGCAGCGCCGCCGACGATCCCGGCGACTCCCCAATACCGCCATTTCTGTTGCCACAGGCAGAGCCAGAGGCCGCCGAGCGCGATCAGTACCAGCCCCGCGATCGGCAAATGCGGCGTCACCCACATATTGCCGGGCAGTCGGGCGACGTGCTCGGCGACCCAGATCGTTGCGTCGATCCCCCACCCCATCGGGATGAGCGCCAGCCGCTCGAGGCCGAACGGCATCAGCAGGCAGGCGAAGACGCCGCATGGCAGAGTCCACGCCGCCGAGATCGGCACCGCGATCACGTTGGCGAGCGGCGAGTACACCACGAAGCGGTGAAAGTGGTAGATCGAGAACGGCTCGGTGCCAAGCGTCGCGACGAGCGTCGTGACGACGACGGCACCGCAATACCCGATCGCCCGCTGTCCCCACGAGCCGCGATGGAAAATCCGGGCGAGGGTGCCCCCCCAGCTTTCGTAGACGGCGATCAGCGCGACTACGGCGCCGAACGACATCTGGAAGCTGACGCCGACAAGGCTTGCCGGGTCGAGCATGAGCACCACCAGTGCGGCGAGCGCGCAGACCCGCATCGAGAGACGCAGTCTGCGCAGGAAGATTGCGGCGAAGATGATCCCATTCATGACAAAGGCGCGCTCGGTCGGAATCGCCGCGCCGGAGATCATCAGGTAGCAAAAGAGGACCACCAGCGTGACGAGCGCGGCAATGTGTTTGATCGGCCAGCGCAGGGCGATCCGCGGGATCAGCGCGAGAACGCCGCGCACGGTGAAAAACACGAAGCCCCCGACGAGACCCAGATGAAGTCCGGCAATCGCGAGGAGGTGCGAGAGGCCGGTCTCGCGGAACGCCTCCTTGACGTCCTCGGCGATCGTGCCGCGCTTGCCGGTGATGAGCGCCGAGGCGATGCCGCCGGTCGAGCCGGGTAGGACCGTGCTGATCCGCCGCGTCATCTCGGTGCGCAGCCGGAGAAGCCATTCGCGCCCGCCGCTCGATGTCGCTTCGCCGGTGCGAT
This sequence comes from Allostellaceae bacterium, assembly GCA_036489765.1. GTDB lineage: Bacteria > Pseudomonadota > Alphaproteobacteria > ATCC43930 > CGMCC-115725 > DATARH01. The sequence continues at coordinate 71,081 of DASXFE010000122.1, forward strand.
GGGCGGGACCGAGGCTGTAGCCGACCCCGCCGATCCCGGCGAAATAAAGCTCGCGCTGCATGTCGCGGCCCCCGGGCAGAATCGGCGCCGGTACCGGATACAGCATCGCCTTCATTCGGACCGTGTCGCCCGGCTCGACCCGGTCGCTCGACGCGGCGATGTGGATGCGGAGGAGCCGCGGCTCTTCGTCGGCGTCGAGCCCGGGCAGCGGGTCCACGGCGACGATGACCCGCCAGCCGCGGTCGAGCGTGTCGATATCGACGACCCGGCCGCTCACAGGCGCACTCATGCGATGGTCCAGCAGCGGTGCCCCGCGCTCCCACCGCGCCCCTTGAACGAGCGCGAACCCGCCGGCGACAAAGGCAAGCGCCAACGCCGCGGCGGCCAGTGTCGGCCAACGCCGGAGCATCAGCGCCGCGATAGCCGCGGGCGCCAGCCCAGCGAGGCCGAGCCAGAGCGGCGGCTCGATCGCCAGCGTGAAGTAGAGGGCAATGCCCAGTCCGAGGCAGACGGGTAGCCACAAGATGCGGCGCTCGCCCTCGCCGGCGATTATGGCTGCGAACCACCTGAACGGTGCGGATAGCAGGTGACGGCGCGGTTGTTCGCCGGTACCAACCTCGCTCTCCCCAACCGCGATGTCCGCCATCACCGCCTTCCCGATCGCGCGATCTGAGATTAATCAATCTACGGTTAGCGTGGAAGTCTATCGAAATTGATGGGTTTCGCTTGCGGTCAACCCATCCTACGGTTCTCGCCATGACCGACCACCCCGAACCGCCCTCCGTCACGGCGATCTTTCTGGCGATGCTGCGGCTCGGATGCACGAGCTTCGGGGGTGGGTCGGCAGGGTGGCTTTATCGCGACATCGTGCTCAGGCGGCAGTGGATCGACAACACGACGTTCCTGCAATTCCTGTCGGTCGGACAGGCGCTGCCGGGGGCGAACGGGGTCAAGGCGACCGTGCAGATCGGCCAGCATCTGCGCGGCGGCGTGGGCGCGGCGGCGGCATTGGCGGGGCTCTTGTCGGGGCCGTTCGTGATCATTCTCGTCGTCGGGGCGGCGTATCGCGGGCTCGGCGAGCATCCGCTCGTGCAATCGATCCTCGACGGGATGGCAGCGGTCGCGATCGGGCTCACTTTCGATACCGGGCTGCGCAGCGCGCTGCACGGCAGGCCCGGGATCCCGGCGCTTGCGATCACGGCGGCGACGGTGCTGTGCATCGGCATCCTCAACTGGCCGATGGTGCCGGTTGTCGTGGTGCTGGCGCCATTGAGTGTCGCGCTGGCCTTCCGGGGGCGGCGCGATGCGTGATCCGTTCGCGGCAGGGCTCCTGGCGCTCGCCCTCGTCTTCGCGCCGCTGTCGCTGCTGTCGTTCGGCGGCAGCAATGCGGTCGTCGCCGATATCGAGCACCAGACCGTGGCCGTGCATCAGTGGATGACCGGACGCGAGTTCGCCGATTTCTTTGCGTTGACCCGCGCCGCGCCGGGGCCGGGGTCGATGCTGACGGCCATCATCGGGTGGAAGGTCGCGGGGTTGGCCGGGGCGCTCGTCGCGACCGTCTGCTTTTACCTGCCGGCGGCGGTGCTCGTGTATGTGATGGCGCAGCTCTGGGGGCGGTGGCGCGGACGGCGCTGGCATGGCGCGATCGAGCGCGGGCTGGCGCCGGTGGCGGCGGGGCTGCTGTTGTCGGCCGGGATCGCAGTGCTGCGCGCGTCGACCGGCGGATGGCCGATCTGGGCTGCGGCGTTTGCGGCGACCGCGCTGCTGCTGCGTTGGCCTAAACTGCCGACAACGGCACTGATCGCCGGCGGCGGGGCGCTGTTCGGGATCGTCGCCGCAGTGTTGCACTAGGGAGGAAGAGCGATGGCCGAAGGCCTGCCCGGCGATTTTTCCAATCTCGTCGTCACGGGATGCCCGGACGCGATCATCTATGCCGACGCGACCGGCTCGATCCGCTACTGGAACGCCGCGGCGACGCGCATCTTCGGCTATCGCCCGGAGGAGGTGATCGGGCAGTCGCTCGACCTGATCATCCCCGAGCGGCTGCGCGGGCGGCATTGGGAGGGCTGGAACCGGGTCATGAGCGGTAACCCGAGCCGCTATCCCGACGGCGCGCTGCTGGCGGTGCCGGCCGCACGCAAGGACGGCTCGCCGCTGTCGATCGAGTTCACGATTCTCCCGGTAAAGGAGGAGGATGGCAGCCTGGCCGGGATTGCCGCGTTCCTGCGCGACGGGACCCAGCGCTTCGAGGAAACGCGGGCGCTCAGGCGCGAGCTGGCTGCGCTGAAATCGGCGTGAAGACGGTCCGCCTCGACGAGCTCGACTTCGCCGCGCTGATCCGCCGCGGCGATACCGTCGGCTGGGCCCAGGCGACGGCCGAGCCGGTCTTGCTGACGCGCAGGCTCGACGAACAGGCGGAGCGGTGCCCGCCGTTCAACCTCTTCTTCGCGCTGAGCTTTGCCGAGGGATATCATGGCGACCACCCCAATGTCACGGTCACCTCGTTCGGCGGCGGGGCCGGGGGGCGGCGGTTTTTCGGCGGCGGCGCGGGGGGCATGATCCCGGCGAACCTTTCCGACCTTTGCGCGCTCGTCGAAAGCGGGCGGCCCCGTATCGACATCGCCCTGTTGCAGATCGCGGGGCCCGATGCCGAGGGCCGCTACAATGCCGGTATCGGGATCGAGGCGCTGGGTGAGGCGATGGCGGGCGCGCGGCTCGTCGTCGCCCAGCTCAACGACCGCATGCCGTGGACCGAAGGCGACACGACGATCGAGCCCGGTTTGATCGACATCCTCGTGCCGGCGAGGTCTCCGCTCGTCGAGTACAGGACGCCGGCGCTGAGCCCGATCGAGGAGGCGATCGCGGCGAATGTCGCCCGGCTGGTGCCCGACCAGGCGACGATCGAGCTGGGCTATGGCGCGATTCCCGAGGCGGTGACGCGGGCCCTCGGGTCGAAGAAGGGCCTCGGCGTCCATTCCGGGGCGGCGGGCGACGGGGTGATGCGGCTGATGCAGGCCGGGGTCGTCGACAACCGGCACAAGGAGATCGATGCCGGGGTGACGGTCGCGATGATGCTGATGGGAAGCCCCGCGCTTTACGCCTTTGCCCAGCGCAATCCGCGCCTTCACATCCGCTCGCCCCGCTACACCCACGACGCGCTCGTCCTAGGCCAGTTTCGCCGCTTCGTTGCGATCAACTCGGCGCTCGATGTCGATCTCTACGGCCAGTGCAACGCCGAGACGGCGTCGGGGCGACTCATCGGTTTGACCGGCGGGCAGGTCGACTTTGTCCGTGCCGCCAACCGCGCACCTGAGGGACGGTCGATCATCGCGCTGCAATCGACCAATCGCGACCGCAGCAAGTCGCGCATCGTCGCGCGGCTCGCCGACGGCATCGTCACGACGGCGCGGGCGGATGCCGACTGCGTCGTCACCGAGCACGGCATCGCCGAGCTGCGCGGCCGCACCCTCGCCGAGCGCGCCGAGGCGCTTATCGGGGTCGCCGACCCGGCCTTCCGCGCGGAGCTTCGATGCGAGTCGGAGCAGATGCTTTAGCCGGTTCGGGCGGGATCGACGCGACGAGCGCCGCCCGCTCGCGTTCGAGCGCGTTTATCGCCGGCCCCAGCGCCGTTGCCTCCTCGAACCGGAACGCCGAGAACGCGATGTCGTGACGATAGCGGAGCCGCGCGAGCTCATCCTCGACCGCTGCGAGGCGGGCGCCTCTCGCGGCGGCGTCCGTGGTCAGGCCTCCACGACGATCTTGCCGGCGAAGCGGCGCGACAGCAGCGCCTCCATCGCCGCGCCGATCTTGGCGAGCGGGAAGGTCTCGGCGATGTAGGGGTGCAGCCGACCGGCCTCCCACCAGTCGAGGAGCTCGGCGAGGTTGCGGCTCACAAGGACGGGGTCGCGCTCGGCCTGCGCACCCCAGACGACGCCGATCACCGAGATATTCTTGACCAGGATCAGGTTCGCCGGGACCTGCTGGATGCGGCCGGCTGCGAAGCCGATCACCAGCATCCGCGCCTCCCAATTGACCGCGCGGATCGCCTGGTCGAAGGCGTCGCCGCCCACGGGGTCGAAGACGACATCCGCGCCGAGCCCGCCGGTCAATTCGCGCACCCGGTCGCGGACGCTTTCCCGGGTGTAGTCGATCAGTTCGTCGGCGCCGCGGCCGCGGGCGATCTCGAGCTTTTCGGCTCCGCCGGCGGCGGCGATGACGCGCGCACCCATCTGCTTGCCGATCTCGACCGCGGTCAGGCCCACTCCGCCCGCGGCGCCGAGGACCAGGAGCGTCTCGCTCGGCCTCAAATGGCCGCGATGGGTAAGGGCGAAATGCGAGGTGCCGTAGGCGACCGGAAAGGCGGCGGCGCTGACGTAATCCATTGCGTCGGGGATCGGCACGACCGCGTCGGCATTGGCGACGATCTCTTCGGCGTAGGTGCCGCCGTTGCGCATTACCGCGAGCACGCGCTGGCCGACGCTCAGGTGCCCGACGCTGCTGCCGATCTCGGTCACCTCGCCGGCGGCTTCGAGGCCGGGGGTGAACGGGAAGGGCGGCTTGACCTGATACTTGCCGGCGATCATCAGCGTGTCGGCGAAGTTGACGCCGGCCGCCCGCACGCGAATCCGCGCCTCGCGTGGTGCGAGGGCGCGATACGGCGCCTCCTCGAGCCTGAGGCTCTCCGGTCCGCCCCATTCCCGGACCATCACCGCTTTCGGCATAAATGCCCCCGTCATTCCCGCGTCACGCTCTGTAAACAGGCTAACCGGGGTCGAGGTCAACTTGACGACGCGACGCGGGGCGAGGATCGTGCCGGTGATGAGCGACATTTCCCGTCGGCGTTTCATTGAAGGCGCCGCGGCCGTCTCGGCGATCGGGGCGGCGAGGTCGGCGTTTGCGGCGCCGGCGACGCTCTCCGACATCGATCACATCATCATCCTGATGAAGGAGAACCGGTCGTTCGACCATTATTTCGGGTCGCTCGGCGGGGTGCGCGGGTTCGATGAGGGTGGTGCCGTCTTCCGCCAGCCCGACCCCGAACACCCCGACGGCTACGTGCTGCCGTTCCATCTCGACACCAGCACGACGAGCGCACAACGCCTCCACGTACTCGACCATACGTGGCGCATCCAGCACATGGCGTGGAACGGCGGGCGGATGGATCGCTGGATCGCGGCGCACCGGCTCGCCGACCGGGAGTTCGGGCCGATGACGATGGGCTACATGACTCGTGCGGACATCCTCTACTACTACGCGCTGGCCGACGCCTTCACGATCTGCGACGGGTATTTCAGCTCGCTGATGGGGCCGACCCACCCGAACCGCTATTTCCTGATGACCGGGACCAACGATCCGAACGGCATCGGCGGCGGCCCGGCGATCAACAACCAGGGCAAGGCCTATCGCTGGGAGACCTATCCCGAGCGGCTCGAACGAGCCGGCGTGTCGTGGCGCGTCTACCATGATGCCGACGACTACAACTGCAATGTCTGCAAGTATTTCACCCAGTACCAGGCGGCGCCGACCACCTCGTCGCTCTACGACAATGCGATGCGCGATCGGCCGTTTTCGGCGCTGCTTGCCGATCTCCGTAGCGGCAGCATCCCGCAGGTGACGTGGATCGTACCGCCGGCCGAGGTCAGCGAGCATCCGGCCTACATGCCGGCGGCCGGCGAGGCGCACACCGCGCAGGTACTCAACGCGCTGTGGTCGAACGCGGCGCTCTGGGCCAAGACCGCCCTCATTCTGAATTACGACGAGAATGACGGGCAGTTCGATCATGTGGGGCCGCCGACCGCGCCGCCCGGCACGATTGACGAATATGTTGAGGGTCTGCCGATCGGGCTCGGGTTCCGCGTGCCATGCCTGGTGATCTCGCCGTTCAGCCGCGGTGGGTATGTCTGCGGCCAAGTGTTCGACCACACCTCGACGCTGAGGCTGATCGAGGCGCGGTTCGGGGTCGAGATCGCCAATCTGAGCCGCTGGCGGCGCGAGACGGTCGGCGATCTAACCGCCACATTCGGGTTCGGCGCGCCGCCCGATTTGTCGGTGCCGCCGATGCCCGATGCGCAAGGCCTGCTGCTGCGCGCGGTGAACGAGGCGGCGACATTGCCGCCGCCGGCATCGCCGGCGCGGCAGGCGATGCCGCGGCAAGAGCCCGGGACGCGGCCGCGCCGGGCCTGATCATTGCCGTTGCCCTTTCCCCGCCTCCCCGGCGTCCGCTCGTGTGGCCGCTTGGGCGGCGCGGTGCCAGTCGGCGGGGTGGTCGTGACGCCAAGCGTCCGCCGCGCCGCGTCGCGCGCCCAGATATTCGTCGATCATGTCGGGCCGCAGCCGAACGCCGAAATCGGGCACGGTCGCACCCTGCAGCAGGGTCCCGAGGATCAGGCGGCCGACTTCCGGCGTCGTATGGGCGCCGTCGACGAAGTCGTGGGCAGAGCTCGACAGCGTTTCGGTGGTAATGCGGTTATAGCCGTTGAAGTCCCAAAGCGGGACGCCATGCGCCGCGCAGATCGTCGTGATACGGCGCAGCCAGTCGTCATATTCGGCGGTAAGTCCGGCGGGTTTAAGCGCCTCGCCCAGGACTGCGTGCGCCGGCGTCACATACACGTATGTCTTCACGCGCGGCGGCAGGCCGGCGAGGAACGTGTCGAAGTCGCCGAGCGGTCCGTCCGGCGGCCCTGCCCAGTGATAGAACCGCGCATATTGCTCGACCTTGAGGATCGCACGCAGGACCGGGTCGGAATTGTCGTCATGCTCGTTGGCGGCAATCAGCATGCCGTCGGCGGCAAAGCGCGGGAGGTCGTGGCGGCGCGAATGGGTCAGCGTGATCCGCGACTGCAACAGTTCGCTCTGTGACAGCAGCAGATCGGGGATCGCCCGCCAGAAGGCGTAGGGCCGCAGGATCGCCAGGCGAAACGCGCTGGAATACCGCGCCGGATCGACAAAGGAGGCAAAATCGAGCCCGAAGACCAGCCGCGTGACCGGCGCGTTGTCGATTGCGTATCGAGCAAAGGCGATGTGCTCGGGTACGGTCGATCCCAACAGCCCGAGATTGTAGGCCTCAGCGTCTGGCAGATCATGCGGGTCGAGCCCGACCGCGACCCGCGACGTGCCGACGAACACCGTGTCCGGCTGGCGCCGCTCGACCGCCAGCGGCTTGAAGAAGCGGTCGTTGCCGTACGACTTGACCTGGTTGACGCCAGCGATCAGGGGTGTCCCGAGCAGCCCCGTCGCGTCCATGAGCCCGTTGAACGCCGCCACCGCGCCGAGCAGGACGAAACAGGCAACAAGAAGCCGGCGCAGATAGCCCATACTAGAATTGGAAGTAGATGAATTCGCTGGCCCGCCCGCAATAGACCACGGCAACGACGGCGATGACCGCCGTCGCATAGGCCCAGCGCGGCGACAGGCGCCAGCGTAATGCCAGCATGGGCAGCGGCAGCCGATCTGCCCGTCGCGGCGGCGGCAGCGTGCCGTAGCGCGAGAAGAACTCTTGCGTGTTCGGCAGCAGCCACACCGCCGGGAGCAGCACGGCGACCCATTTCCAGGCGTCGAGCCAGCGCGGCGCCCCTTCGCCGAGCACGCCGACGACGCCGGGCAGCCCGCTACCGGGCAGCCAGCCATGCCATCCCGCAAGGCTCGTGAGGATCGTCACGGTCGCCGGCCAGCCATTGGCGCGGAACGGCACCCACGCCACCGCGACGCAGACAAAGGTCAACAGGCCGCAGGCCAGCGTGCCCACCACCGACGGCGCCCGGCCGCGCGCTCCGGCGAGCGCCCGCCAGCCGTGGTTGATCACCAGATAGACGCCGTGGAGCCCGCCCCAGAGCACGAAATTCCATCCCGCGCCGTGCCACAGCCCGCCGATCAGCATCGTAACCATCACATTGACGTAACGCCGCGTCGGGCCGCGCCGATTACCCCCGAGCGGGATATAAAGATAATCGCGCAGAAAGCGCGACAGCGTCATGTGCCAGCGGCGCCAGAACTCGATGATGCTGGTCGCCTTGTAGGGCGAATGGAAATTGAGGGGCAACTGCACGCCGATCATTCGCGCGAGCCCGATCGCCATGTCGCTGTAGCCGGAAAAGTCGAAATAGAGCTGCAGCGTGTAGGCCAGCACCGCGCCCCACGCCTCGGCGCCGCTCGGCACCATCCCGTGCGCGGCGCCATCGAAGACGTGACCCACATAGCGCGACAACGCGTCCGCGATCACCGTCTTCTTGAACAGGCCGATCGCGAAATAGGACAGCCCGAGCGCCAGCCGCCGCGCCGAAAAGCGCACGATGTCGGCCCGGTCGAGCTGCGGCATCAGCTCCTTGTGGTGGAGGATCGGCCCGGCGATCAGGTGTGGGAAGTAGCTGACGAACAGCAGGTAGTGGACGAATTTGTAGTCGCGCGCCTCGCCGCGCGCGGTATCCACCAGAAAGGCGATCTGCGTCAGCGTGAAGAACGAGATGCCGAGCGGGAGCGCGACCGAGGGGACCGGCCACGATCGACCGAAGATCCCATCCGCCGAGGCGACGAGAAATCCGGCGTATTTGAAATAGCCGAGCAACGCCAGATCGCCCGCCACCGCGAGCAGTAGCAACCGGTGCCGTCTTGGCTGGGCGCTGCGCGCGATGACGATCCCGCTGGTGAAATTCCACAACACCGAGATCAGCAGCAGCACCAGATAGGGCGCGTACCACCAGCCGTAAAAGAACAGCGAAGCGGCGGCGAGCCAGCCCATCGCCAGCCGATGCGACCGGCGCCCGAGCGCGAAAAACACCGCCAGGACGATCGGCAAAAACAGAAACAGAAACTCGTAGCTGTTGAACAGCAACGCGGATGCCCCCGACCCCTGAGAGCACCTCTTAAGCCAAATCGCCCGGGGTGGGAATGACCGGCCGTCGCCGGTCGCCAGTGGTGCGCGCGGTTGGCATAGTGGCCCGGTGATGCCCGACCTCTTGCCCAGGCGCTTTTCGGACTGGTTCGCGGCGCGCGGCTGGACCCCGCATCGGCATCAGCGCGATATGCTCGCGACCGCGCGGGCGGGCCGCTCCGCCCTCACCGCGCCCACCGGTGGCGGCAAGACGCTTGCCGGGTTTCTGCCGAGCCTCGTCGAGCTCTTCGAGCGGCCGAGCGAAGGGCTGCACACGCTCTATCTCTCGCCCCTCAAGGCGCTGGTGGTCGATATCCACCGCAATCTCGAACGCCCGGTCGCCGAGCTCGGCCTCCCGATCTGCGCCGAGACCCGCGCGGGCGACACGCCCGCACTCAAACGCCAGCGGCAGCGCGACCACGCGCCGCAAATGCTGATGACGACGCCGGAATCGCTGGCGCTGCTGTTCTCCTATCCCGACGCCGCTGCGATGTTTGCCGGGCTCGGCGTGGTCGTTATTGACGAGTTGCACGCCCTCATCGGCACCAAGCGTGGCGACCTTCTGGCGCTGGGCCTCGCGCGCGTCCGCCGGCTCGCGCCGAAGGCACGCCATGTCGGTCTGTCGGCGGCGGCGGCGTCGCCCGACGAGTTGCGGGCCTATCCCGGCCGCGATATCCACCTGATCGCCCGCGGCGGCAGGATCACCCGCCTGCCGCGGGATGAGAAAGTCCTCAGGCGTTGATCAGCGTCAATTCGTCGAGGTTGAGCTTTCCCTGGCGGATGCGCTCGACGAGCTCGTCCGGGTCGAAATCGATGCCGACCGGGTTCTTGTCGGTCGTCGAACGGTTCCGCATGTAGTCCTGCCCTTCCCGGGCGGTGCGGAAATTGTCGATCAGCAATTCGACCTGGTTGCGATCCGGGTCGTAGTAATACATCGACGTCGTCATCCCGTGGTTGACGCAGCGATGCGGGCGGATGCCCTGGCCCTTCAGCTCGACATAGTGGTCGGCCAGCGCCTCGGGGCCGGCGAAGGTGAACGCGACGTGGTGGAGGCCGACCTCGCCGCCCGCGCGGGCGGTCTTGCCTTCGGAGGGCGCCTTGTCGGCGAGCGGCCCGGGATCGACAAAGGCGACCCGGTGGTGCTCGTCGTCATAGCTGATAAAGGCGATGAACTTGTTCTCGTAGAGGAGCTCAGCGCCGAGCACGGCGCAATACCACTCGACCATCTCCGGCCGGCGGTTGGTCTGCAGCACCAGATGCGACAGCTTTGACGGGGACCCCATGATCGCCTCCTATAGGCGGTAGAATTTGGTGCGGGATCGGTGCGCCCGATCGCCGCGGAAGTCAATATCTCGCGACAACCGGGATTGGGGGAGCCTCGCCGATGGACCACGCCGAGATCGCCAGCCGCGACTTCTTCTTTGTCGGCGGAGAATACGCCGGGTCGCCGGGCGAAGAGCGCATGCACGGGCAGATGCACGTCGAGGTCTTCGTGCCGCGCCGGCCGCGGCGTCCTTATCCGATCGTCATGTTCCACGGCGCCGGGCAGACCGCAACCAACTGGCTCGGCACCCCCGACGGCCGCATCGGGTGGGCCGACCATTTCGTGGGCGAAGGCTATACGGTCTACGTCGTCGACCAGCCGGCGCGGGGCCGCTCGGCCTGGCAGCCCGGCATCGACGGCGAGATGATGACGTTCAACGCGCCGCAGCAGGAATGGCTGTTTACCGCTTCCGCCGCCGATCCGCGCTGGCCGCAGGCGAGGCGGCACACGCAATGGCCGGGAGCGGGACATCGCGGCGACCCGGTGTTCGATGCCTTCCAGGCGACGCAGGTGCCCTTCCTGAAAGACCAGGTCGAGATCCAGCGGCTCGCACAGGCAGCGGGTGCGGCGCTGCTCGACCGGATCGGCCCGGCGATCCTGATGACGCATTCGCAAAGCGGCACGTTCGGATGGATTATCGCGGAGGCGCGCCCCAGCCTGGTCAAGGCGGTCGTGGCGCTGGAGCCGGCCGGGCCCCCGCTCGAGAACACGATCCTCTTCGGCGGCCAGGGCCGGGTCTGGGGCGTCGCCGATCTGCCGCTGAGTTACGACCCGCCGGCGAAATCACCCGAAACGCTCGACGTCGAGCAGCAGGAGGTGCCCGACCACCCCGATCTCGCGCGCTGCTGGGTGCAGAAATCGCCGTCGCGCCGCCTCGTCAACCTCGCCGACAAGCCGGTGCTGATCCTGACCGGCGAGGCGTCTTATCACGCGGTCTACGACCATTGCACGGCGCGGTACCTCAGCGACGCCGGCGTGCCGGTGACTTTTATCCGCCTCGAAGACCGCGGCATCCGCGGCAACGGGCACATGCTGATGCTCGAAAAGAACAGCCTCGAGATCGCCGCGCTCGTCGCCGACTGGCTCAAAGATGCGGCGCCCGCCAGCTAGCGCATATTGCAGTTGAGCTGGCCGTTGTTGTTGCCGATATCGCCGACGCAGCGGTTGACGTTCGCGAGCGAAGTGCGCTGCATCCGGCCGTTCATCGCCTTGCAACTGGCGACGAGCGTATTGCCGTTGAGGCCGATGTTGCTGCAGCTCTGCTGATACGACCCCCCGGGCAGCGGTCGCGCCGGGCCGCCGGGAAATGGCGCTCCCGCGCCGTAATGGCAACGCAGCCGGCCGTCGACATTGGCGATATCACCGACGCAACGGTCGACATCGGGGAGCTGGGATTGCCGAAAGCTTCCGTCGCGCTGCCGGCATACCGCGGTCAGGCGGCCGCGATAAACGCTCGCCTCGGGGCAGGTCTGCAAATATGAGCCGCGCGGCAGGCGTTGCGCCTGTGCGTGCGGCATCAGCAATACAAGCAACGCCGCGGCCAGCGCCGCCGTCCTCAACAGGATCGCCATCTATCGCCTCCATCGTACTCTGGTGCGACGAGTTTAGGGGTGATCGACCCCGCCGGAAATTGTTCTATGGTGGTCGGATGCCCGGCACGGAGAAGTGACCCCATGCAACAGAGGCGGCGACGATGAGGCGGGCGACATGAGCGACGCGATGCTCGACACCGTGGTCCGCGCCGCGCTCGCTGCCGGCGACGCGATCATGCGCGTCTACGCCGAGCCGTTCGAGGTCATGCAGAAGAGCGATCAAACGCCGGTCACCGAGGCCGACCTCGCCTCCGAGCGGGTCATCGTCAAGATGTTGAGCGACGCCTTTCCCGACATCCCGATCGTCTCCGAGGAGACCGCGCCCGAAGACGGGTTCAGGCCGCCGGCCGCGCGATTCTGGTGCGTCGACCCGCTCGACGGCACCAAGGAATTCGTCGCCAAGAACGGCGAGTTCGCGGTGTGCATCGGCCTTATAGAGGACGGCTGCCCGGTGCTTGGCGTCGTCCACGGACCGGCGATCGCGACGACCTATGCAGCGAACGGTCCCGGCACCGCGATCCGTATCAAGGACGGCGGCGCGGCGGAAAGGATCAGCGCGCGGGCCCCGTCACCGGAGGGGCTCGCGGTGATCCACAGCCGCACCAACAACAACAGCCGCCGTCTCGCCGAGTATTTCCAGGGCCGCTCGATCCTCGAGCGAATCAGTTGCGGCAGCGCGCTCAAATTCGGCGTGCTGGCGGCCGGCGAGGCCGACCTCTACCCGCGGTTCGGCACGACGATGGAATGGGACACGGCCGCCGGACAGGCGATCCTCGAGGCCGCAGGCGGCAGCGTCGTTCGCGTCGAAGGCGGCCCGCTCGCCTACGCCAAGTATGACCTCAAGAACGACGCCTTCCTCGCCTGGGGCCGTAAGCCGGCGTGGTGAGGGTGGAGCGCTCCTAACATCCGAGATTCTTTACGCTCCTTTCGCAACCCTCTCCCTGTTTCCAGCGTTTGACCACGATCCGCTTGGCAGCCGGGATGTGGCTCGCACCTGATGTTGACTTCGATCATTGCGGGGATCGTGACGCTGTGCGTTCGGTGGCGGCGTGCCGTAATCGTGGCCAGCGCAGTGGTGGGCCTCGCCTCGGCGATCTACGCTGCCGCTAATTTCTCGGTCAACACCGACACCGAGCGATTGCTGCCGTCCGATCTGCCGTGGCAGCAGCACCAGCTCGCCTACGCCCAGGTCTTCCCGCCGCACCAGATCATCGCCGTCGTCGAGGCGCCGACGCCCGAGGCGACCGACATCGCGGCCCAGCGTCTCGTCGACAGCCTGCAGAAGCGCACCGATCTGTTCTATGCCGTACTGCGGCCCGGCGGCGGCGAATTTACCGAGAAGAGCGCTCTCCTTTATCTGCCGACAGACCAGGTGAAGGGTACTGTCGGCCAGCTCGCCAAAGCCGGAAAGCCGATCGGACTGCTCGCGAGCGACCCCACCCTGCACGGGGTCATGGAGCTGATCTCGGCGGGCGCCGGGCTGGTGCAGCAGGGCCATCTCCCGGCGAGCGCAATGGCGACGCCGATCGCGATGCTGTCGGCGACGCTCGACCAGGTCCTGGCCGGCCACCATGCCGGCTTCTCGTGGCGCGGCCTCTTGACCGGCCAACCGTCGAGCCCGGCCGAGCTGCGCGAATTCGTCGAGATCGACCCGAAGCTCGATTTCAAGTCGGTGCAGCCCGGCCATGCCGCGACCGAGGCCATTCACAAGGCCGTCGCCGATTTGCGGCTCGGCCCCGATCTCGGTGCGACGGTGCGGCTGACCGGGCGCGTGCCGATCAACGACGCCAATTTCTCGGCCCTCGGCGCCAGCGCGATCCCGGGCCTCGTCGGCACGATCGTCGCGGTGATGGTGATCCTGTGGCTGGCACTGCGGTCGGGACGGATCATCGCGGTCGTCATCGTCACACTCGCGGTCGGGTTTGCGATCACCGCCGCGGCCGGGATTTTGTTTGTCGGCGCGTTCAACCTGTTGTCGATTGCCTTCGCCGTGCTGTTTGTCGGGCTCGGCACCGATTTCGCGCTGCAATTTAGCGTGCGATACCGCGCCGAGCGGCACGAGCATCCTGAGATCACGAAGGCGCTGCACAGTGCGGCGGTACTGGTCGGCGGGCCGCTGGCGCTGGCGGCGGCGGGCACGACGGTCGGGTTCTTCTCGTTCCTGCCGACCGATTACCGCGGGGTCGCCGAGCTCGGCGAGATCGCCGGGATCGGGATGCTGATCGCCTTTTTCGTGACGATCACGCTGCTGCCGGCGCTGATCGCCTGGGTCAACCCGCCGCCCGAGCCCGACGCGCTCGGCTTTACCGGGCTGGCGCGAATGGACCGGTTCATGGGCCGGCACCGGATCGGCATCGTCGTCGGCACGATCGTCGTGATCCTGGCGGCGAGCCCGCTGCTCTTCCGCATCCGCTTCGATTTCGACCCTATCCACTTGCAAGACCCGAAAAATCCGGCGGTCGAGACCTATCGCGACCTGACGCACGTGCCCGAGCTCGGGATCAACGCGATCGACTACACCGCGTCGTCGGTCGCGGCGATTCCGAATGCCGAGCAGCGAGTGGCGAAACTGCCCGAGGTTGCCGGCACGCGGTCGGTCGACGATCTGATCCCGCCCGACCAGGACCCGAAGCTGGCGGCGATCCGCGCGGCGGCGCCCGCGATCACCGACGCGATATCGCCGAAGCAGACCGCACCGGCGGCAAACGACGCCGATACGGTCAACGCGATCCGCCAGGCTGTCGCCGACCTCGAAAAACTCGCCGGCACGGCGCACGACGCCGACACCAGCGCCGCGTTCGGCCTCGCCCGCCGGCTCGAAAAGCTTGCCGAGGCCGATCCCGGCACGCGAAAAAGGGCGGCGGATGCCTTTGTGCTGCCGCTCAAGCGCGATCTCGAGCGGTTGCGCAACATGGTGCAGCCCGAGCCGGTGACCGTGGCGTCGCTGCCGCCGGCGATCGCGCGGGATTGGCTGAGCCCGGATGGCCGCGCCCGCATCGAGGTGATCCCGAAGGGCGACCCGAACGACATCAATGCGCTCGCCGGCTTCGCCGATGCGGTGCTCGCCGCGGTGCCCGAGGCGGCCGGCTCGCCGATCGCGCTGACTCAATCCAAGCGGACCGTGCTCCACGCTTTCTACGAGGCCGGGGCGCTGGCGCTCGTCGCGATCGGGATCATCCTGTGGGTGACGCTGAGGCGGTTTACCGATGTGCTGATGACGCTGGTGCCGCTGCTCGTCGCGGGGGCGATGACGCTCGAACTGATGGGGGCGATCGGCGCGCCGCTCAATTTTGCCAACGTGATCGCACTGCCGCTGCTGCTCGGCGTCGGGGTCGCGTTCAAGATCTACTACATCATGGCCTGGCGGGCCGGGCAGACGAACCTGCTGCAATCGACTCTGACCCGCGCCGTCGTGTTCAGCGCCGCGACGACGGCGACCGCGTTCGGCAGCATGTGGCTGTCGAAGGACCCCGGCATGTCGAGCATGGGCGGCCTCATGGCCCTCGCGCTCGCCTGTACCCTCGCCGCCGCGGTTCTCTTCCAGCCGGCGCTGATGGGCCCCCCGCGCGACACCGCCTCCGACGTGCCGCCCGAGCTTCCGCAGATCGAGCACCACCCCGAAAAGCGACGCGAGGCGGCGGAATAACGCGGAGCGCGGCGGAATTCGGCGTGGACCGGGCGTGTCGGCGGAGTACAACGGTCGTTATGATCGACTCGACGATTCCGATGCCCGAAGAGACAATCCGCCACGACTGGACCGCGGCGGAGATCGAGGCGCTGCTGACGACACCGCTGCTCGATCTCCTCTACCGGGCGCAGACGGTGCATCGGCGTCACCAGGACGGCGGGGTGCAGCTCGCCAGCCTGCTCTCGATCAAGACCGGCGGCTGCCCGGAAGACTGCGCCTATTGCCCGCAAAGCGCCCATTACGCCCGTGCCACCGGCGTCTCGAGGGAGGCGCTGATGCCGGTCGAGACGGTGCTGGCGACGGCACGACGCACGCGCGACGCGGGCGCCACCCGGTTCTGCATGGGTGCGGCGTGGCGCGAGGCCCGCGACGGGCGCGAGTTCGACGACGTGCTCGCCATGGTGCGCGGTGTGCGGGCGCTCGGCATGGAGGCCTGCGCGACTCTCGGCATGCTCGCCCCGCACCAGGCGCGGCAGCTCGCCGAGGCCGGGCTCACCGCCTACAACCACAACCTCGACACCAGCCCCGAATTCTACGGCGAGATCATCTCGACGCGCGATTACGGCGAGCGGCTCGAAACTCTGGGCCACGTGCGCGACGCCGGGATCACCCTCTGCTGTGGCGGCATCATCGGCATGGGCGAGACCGTCGCCGACCGTGCCCGCCTCCTCGAAGTCCTGGCGACGATGGACCCCCACCCCGAAAGCGTGCCGATCAACGCCCTCGTCGCGGTCAAGGGGACCCCGCTCGCCGGCCGGCCGCCCATTGACCCGCTCGACCTCGTCCGCATGGTCGCCGCCGCCCGCATCGCGATGCCGGGGGCGCGCGTCCGCCTCTCCGCCGGCCGCGCCCGTCTCAGCCGAGAAGCCCAAACCCTCTGCTTCATGGCCGGCGCCAACTCGATCTTCTACGGCGAAAAGCTTTTGACGACCGCCAATAACGACGCCGACAACGACCGCGCCCTGATCGCCGCGCTGGGGCTGGAGGTCGCAGCAATGGAGAGCGCCCAGGCGGCCGAGTGACGGGGCCCTGCTTGGACCTGTTACGCCTGTTTCTATCAGCTTTTTAACAGGTCGCACGAAGCTCATCGTCATCGCGTACGTTCGCAGGAAGGTTGGCGTCGTGAGGAACGTAAGCAGAACAATGCGGCGTCAGTATGACGCGGCGGTCGGGCCGGTCAGAAGCGTGTGCAGCCTTGCTCGCAGGTATCGGGAGACAGCGGCGCGGTCCGCTGACGGCAAGCTCCCCAGGCGATCGGCGTCTCGCGCCTCAATCGTAGCCAGTTTGGCAGGACGAACGACCGACGGGATAGGCAGTCCGGCTTCGGTCAAATCCGAGACGACCACATCCCCGTCCCAGCCGCGATTGGCGGCGCTCGTGATCATCGCGATCCACAAGAGGTCGTATCGATCGTCGGGCCCATTTCCGGCGAGGACAAGCGCCGGGCGACGCTGGCGAACCAGCCGTTCGACGTAAGGGAACGGTACCCGGATGATGTCCCAGGGCTCAAAGGTCGGCATAACCGGTGCTGTCTGCCTCGGACGACCACTCGGAGAAGGTCGCGAACGGATCGTCGGCGGGTTGGCGGTTCGCCTTACCAAGGACCACGCGATTACCCTCGATCGTATAGACCAGTTCGTCACCGGCGGAGAGGCGAAGCGCATTGCGCACCGGGAGCGGGATGGTCGTCTGGGCCTTGCTGGTCAGCTTGCTCGTGATCATTGCCACCCCACGGGATTACCAAACCAGAATGTAAGGAATTTCCTTACCGCGATCAAGGCGTCTGCTTGGCTTGGCGTGACATGCAGCCTTGGCCGCGGGCGTCTCGGCCGCACCATCGGCCGCGGGCCAAATAGCTCGCCGCCCTTGCCCTTTGCACCTATCGCGCGCCAGCCGATGCCGCACGGAATTCGCGGAGGCGTGGGGATGATTTTGGAGCGACGAATGACGTGATCGTCGTCGCGGCGGCGGGAGGGCCGGATCAGGGCGGCGCGATCACACGGACCAGTTCGGAATAGGAGGTGAGCCGCCGGTCGGCGGTGTAGAGCGTCGCGGGCTCGGCCATTGCCTGCGCTACCAGCAGCCGGTCGAACGGATCGCGGTGGATCAGCGGCAACCTTGCGACACGTGCGGCGATCACCGCGGTGACCGGGAGCTCGACGAAACCGATCTCTAGCGCCGCCGCGAGTATCTCTTCTGGACTGAGGGCGAAATCCGGCCGGCCGAGCGCAAATCTGATCGCTATCTCCCAGATGCAGACAGAGCTGAACAGGATCTCGTTGGCGGGATTGGCGAGCGCATCCAGCGTTTCGGCATCCAGCCGGTTCGTAGCCGCGACCGCCCATATCAGCGCATGAGTGTCGAGGAGGATGCGCATCACCTATCCTCGAACATCTCCCGGATTTCGTCCTCGAAGAGCTCGTCGAAATTGTCGGGGATGTCGAACTTCCCGTTAAGGATGCCAAGCTGCCGGCGCTGGGGCGGTATGGCTAGTGGACACAAGCGAGCGTGGGGCTTGCCGGCCTTGGCGATGATGATCTCTTCGCCGCCCGCCGCATCATCCACGAGGCGCGACAGCTGGGTCTTTGCTGCGTGAATGTTGATCGTCCGCATTATCATCGCCCTCCTCGTTCCGGCTAGACTTAGTTTAGCCGCTTGCATATCGCAAGGCGCCCCTTGCCCCGGCCCCGCTTCGCGCGCTACTCGTTGCGGCATGGAATTCGCGGAGGAAGCGGGATGATTTCGGGCGAATATGACGTGATCGTCGTCGGGGCGGGGAATGCCGGGATGTGCGCGGCGCTCGCGGCGCAGGAGAATGGGGCGCGGGTGCTCGTGCTCGAATCGGCGCCATTTGACGAGCGGGGCGGGAACAGCCGGTATACGGCGGGGGCGCTCAGGTTTGTCTATAACGGCGTCGACGATCTGCTGAAGCTCTGCGATCTGTCGGAGACCGAGATCGCGACCAGCGATTTCGGCACCTATACGCAGGACAAGTATTACGACGATCTCGGGCGGCTGACCGATTACCGGTCCAACCCCGACATGGCCGAACTCCTGATCACGAAGAGCCAGGAGACGCTCCTCTGGATGCGCGGCAAAGGCATCCGTTTTGCGCCGATGTATTCGCGCCAGGCCTTCAAGCACGACGGCAAATTCGTATTCTGGGGCGGGCTCGCGCTCGAGGCGTGGGGCGGCGGGCCGGGGCTGGTCGAGGGCCTCTTCAATTCGTGCGAGAAATATGGGATCGACGTCGCCTACGAGGCGCGCGGGGAGCATCTGATCGCCGACGACGACGGGGTCCACGGCGTCATCGCCAATGTCGAGGGCAAGACCACCGAGATCAAGGCGAAGGCGGTCGTGCTGGCCTGTGGCGGGTTCGAGGCCAATGCCGAGATGCGCACCCGCTATCTCGGCCCCGGCTGGGATTTGGCCAAGGTGCGCGGCACCAAATACAACACCGGCGGCGGCATCAAGATGGCGCTCGAGATCGGCGCGATGCCCTACGGCAACTGGTCGGGCTGTCATGCGGTCGGCTGGGATTACGGGGCGCCCGAGTTCGGCGATCTGTCGGTCGGCGACAATTTCCAGAAGCACTCGTACCCGTTCGCCGTGATGGTCAATGCCGACGGCGTGCGGTTCTGCGACGAGGGCGCCGATTTCCGCAACTACACCTATGCCAAATACGGCCGCGAGATCCTCAACCAGCCGCATCAGTTCGCGTGGCAGCTCTTCGACCAGCAGGTGGTCCACCTGCAGCGCGACGAATACCGCATCCGCCGAGTGACCAAGGTGACGGCCGATACCTTCGAGGAGCTGGCCGACAAGATGGCCGAGACCGGCGCGGCGGTGAACAAGGCCGTGTTCCTGAAGACGATCGCCGACTACAACGCCGCGATCGACCGCAGCATCCCCTACAACCCGACGGTCAAGGACGGCCGCACGACGAAAGGGCTCGCGATCGACAAGACCAACTGGGCGATGCCGCTCGAAAAGCCGCCGTATGAGGCGTTCTGCACGACCTGCGGCGTCACGTTTACGTTCGGCGGCCTGCGGATCGATACCGAGGGCCATGTGCTCGACACCGCCGAGCGGCAGATCAACGGGCTTTACGCAGCCGGCGAGCTCGTCGGCGGGCTGTTCTATTTCAACTATCCGGGCGGCACGGGCCTCGTCTCGGGCTCGGTCTTCGGCAAGATCGCGGGGACCAGCGCCGGCAAGGACATCGGCCGCAACGCGTGATGGGGCGCAACGGGTGATCGCGTAGGAAATCGCGTGCATCTGCCGCCGAAGATGTATGTTGCGGTTACATAATCTATGACAAACTCCCGTCGACGGGCGGTTCCAGCACGGATCGTCCGCGTTGACGGGAGTTGAACGTTATGGATGCCGTTGAAAAATCCTGCATACGGAAGATCTACATCCGCCTGCTGCCCTTCGCGCTCTTCAGCTATCTCTTGGCCTATATCGACCGGATCAACGGCAGCTTTGCCGCGCTGACGATGCGGGGCGACCTCCATATGAGCGCGACCGAATACGGGTTCGCGGTCGGCACCTTCTATTGGGGCTATTTCCTCTTCGAGGTGCCGAGCAACGTCGTCCTCGAAAAGGTCGGCGCGCGGCTGTGGATCGCGCGGATCATGATCAGCTGGGGCATCCTCGCGGGCCTGACAGCCTGCGTCGTCGGGCCGACGAGCTTCAGTGTCGTCCGCTTCCTGCTCGGCTCCGCCGAGGCCGGCTTCTTCCCGGGGATCGTGCTCTATTTCACCTTTTGGTTCCCGACCTATCACCATGGCCGGATCGTGTCGGGTTTCCTGATCGGGTTGCCGATTGCGGTGGCCGCCGGCGCGCCCGTGTCGACGGCGCTGTTGAGTCTCAACGGGCTGTGGGGGCTCACGGGCTGGCAGCTCATGTACATCGCCGAGGGGGTGCCGACCGTCATCGTCGGGCTCCTGACCTTTTTCGTGCTGACCGACCGGCCGAGCGAGGCGAAATTCCTGACCGCGGAGGAGAAAGCCTGGCTGACGAAGAAGCTCGATTCGGAGCGGACGGCCAAGGAGGCGGTGCACAAGTTCAGCTTCATCGAAGGGTTTTACAACCCCAAGGTGCTGCTGCTCTCGCTCAACTATTTCGGCATCGTCGTCGCCAGCCTCGGCATCCTTTTCTTTGTGCCGCAGATGATCAAGGAGATCGGCGTCACCAGCAACATGACGGTCGGGTGGCTGACGATGATCCCCTACATCACCGGCGGGATCGGGCTGGCCGGCTGGGGCTATGTGTCGGATCGAATGAACGAGCGGCGGTGGAACCTGCTCGGCGCCTGCGTCGTCTCGACGATCGGGCTGACGCTGGCGGCGATGACGCACGGTACGTGGTGGTCGATGGTCGGGCTGTCGATTGCGACCTTCGGGTTTTACGGGTCGAAGGGGCCGTTCTGGTCGATGCCGCCGATGTTCATGACCGGCACGGCCGCCGCAGCCTCGATCGCCTGGATCAACTCGATCGGCAATCTCGGCGGATTTTTCGGGCCGTGGTATGTCGGCGTCGTCAGGGACTGGACCGGCAGCTATGCGGGCGGGCTCTACGGCCTCGCGGCGCTGTGCGTGATCTCGGCGGTGGTCTGCGCCCTCTTCCTCGACATCCCGGACCCGGCAAAGCAGCAGCGCGCGTTGCAGGCAGCCGAATAGAGGGGTTGCGGCCTCGGTGTTAAAGGGTAGCCTCGGGCTCGTCGCAGACAAGCGGTGAGCCCGATGAACCCCTCGAACGTCCTCTTCATCTTTTCCGACGAGCACAGCCGCCGCGTGCTCGGTTGTTACGGCCACAAGATGATCCGGACGCCGAACCTCGACGCGCTCGCGGCGCGTGGGGTTCGGTTTACTGACGCCTATTGCAACTCGCCGATCTGCGTGCCCTCGCGGGCGAGTCTCGCGACCGGGCAGTACGTCCACAAGATCCGCTTCTGGGACAACGGCATCCCCTATGACGGGTCGGTGCCGAGTTGGCATCACCGGCTGAAGCAGGCCGGGCACGAGGTCGTGTCGATCGGCAAGCCGCATTTCCGCAGCCTCGACGACGACAACGGGTTTACCGAAGAGGTGATGCCGCTGCACGTCGTCGAAGGGATCGGCGATCCGGCCGGGTGGCTGCGCGAGCCGTTGACCGAACGGCGGGCGGCGCTGCGGCTTGCCCGAGACGCCGGGCGCGGCGACAGCGACTATCAGGGATATGACGGGCGCATTACGGACGCCGCGGCCGACTGGCTGAAGGCGCGGGCCGGGCAGGCCGGCGGCAAGCCATGGGTGCTGTTCGTGTCGCTGGTCTGCCCGCATTTTCCGCTGATCGCGCGGCCGGAATGGTACGACCTCTACTCTGAGGCCGAGGTGCCGCGGCCGGCGCTCTATGACCCCGCGGAGTGGCCGGATCACCCCTATGTCCGGGCGATCCGCGACTGTCAGGTGTACCAGAAGGGCTTCGCCGAACACCCCGGCAGCCTGCAGCGGGCGCTCGCCGCTTATTTCGGGCTCGTCACCTATGTCGACCACAACGTCGGGCGGCTCGTCCGGGCGCTCGAGGACAACGGGCTCATCGAGACGACGCGGGTCCTCTATTCGAGCGACCATGGCGACAATCTCGGCACGCGCGGCCTCTGGGGCAAATCGACGATGTACGAGGAATCTGCCGGGGTGCCGATGATCATGGCGGGACCGGGATTACCCCGGGGGCAAGTGAGCCGCGACCCGGTCTCGCTCGTCGACGTGTTCCCGACGGTTCTGTCGTGGGCCGGGGTGGCGCCGAACCCGGCGGATCGGGGCCTCCCGGGATTGCCGCTCGACGAGGTCGCCCGGCTCTCGCCAAAGCGCACGATCCTCTGCGAATACCACGCGGCGGGGGCGGCGACCGGGGCCTTTCTCATCCGCAAGGGGCCGTTCAAGTACGTCTATTACGCCGGAATGCCGGCGCAGCTCTTCGACCTCGACACCGACCCGCAGGAAGCGCGCGACCTTGCCGGCGATCCGGCCTGGGCCGGGCTCGTCGCCGAATGCGAGCGCGAGTTGCGCGCGGTCGTCGACCCCGACGCGGCCGACGCGCTCGCCAAATCCGACCAGCGCACGCGCATCGCCGCCTATGGCGGGCGCGAGGCGATCCTCAACCTCGGCAGCTTCGGCCACTCGCCGGTGCCGGGTGTGAAGCCGGTCTACAACTGAGCGCGTAGCGCTCAAAAGGGGATTCACCACAGAGGTACAAAGAAGTCGAGTGGCTCGAACTCTGTGTCTCTGTGACTCTGTGTGAAATGATTGGCGCTCCGCGCCTTGTAACGAGGGGGAGAAGACAATGCGCGTCAGCACGATGATCCGGATCAACTCGCAGCCCGGGTTGATGGATCGCATCACCAATTTTGCGCGCGAGGTCGAGGCGCGCGGGTTTCCGGGGCTTTGGATCGGGGATTCGCTGGGGCGAGGGCGGCCGACGCTCGATTCGCTGCAGGTGCTGACCGCGGTCGCGGCGGTGACCTCCAAGATCGAGATCGGCATCAGCGTCTTACAGCTTCCGCTGCGCAATCCTATCGAGCTGGCGCATCGGGTGCAGTCGCTGACGGCGATGTCGGGCGGCCGGCTGATCCTCGGCGTCGGCAGCGGCTCGACGCGCGATGACTTCGAGTTGCTCGGCTACGATTACGACCACCGCTTCCGCACCTTCCGGCAGGACCTCGAGATCATGGCCAAGGTGTGGAACGGTGAGGAGGTCAACGGCGGCACGCTGTCGACCTGGCCGGGGTGCAAAGGTGGCCCGCCAATCCTGATCGGCGCCTGGCGCAGCCCGCGCTGGATCACCTATGCCGCCAAGGAAGCGCAAGGCTGGACGCCGTCGGGGCGCTACAGCAGCCTCCAGGACCTCGAATTCGGCATGACGACCTATCGCGAGGCCGGCGGCACCAATTCGGTGCTCGCGAACTGCTCCGTCGATTTGCAGGAGCGGCCCGCGTCGGCGGAGCTGGCAAAGCTCGCCGCCGTCAATTTCATCTGCCCGCCCGACGAGGCGCGCCGCCGCATCAAGGATGTCGAGGCGCGCGGTTTTGACGAAATCCTGATCGGCTCCGCCTTTGGCGAGATCGACGAGATCGAGCGGATCCGGGACTTTCTGAAGGCGTAAGGACTCTGCAATGAGACGGTGAGGCAGTGAGATGGGCGCACGGCCGCCAACTCATCGCCTCACTCTCTCTTTGTGAAAAATACAGGCTCTTTGCGAAAAATACAGGCGCTTCGCGCCGAAAATTCTTGGGGAGGCGATGGCCGTGGAGGGGACGTCCTGGCTGGAGAATCGATGGCTGCGCATCCTCGGCGTGGCCTTTGTCATGTACATCCTGTCGTATGTCGACCGGGTCAATATCGCGATGGCGACGCCGGTAATGCGGGCCGAGCTGGGGCTGAGTG
Organism: Allostellaceae bacterium; assembly: GCA_036489765.1. Classification (GTDB taxonomy): domain Bacteria; phylum Pseudomonadota; class Alphaproteobacteria; order ATCC43930; family CGMCC-115725; genus DATARH01. The sequence goes on from DASXFE010000122.1 coordinate 94,981, forward strand.
GGGCCGAGCTCGGGTTTGCGGTCGGGTTCTTCTTCTGGGGCTACATCATTCTGCAGATCCCGGCTGGGCGGCTCGCCGGGGTGTGGAGCGCGAAGCGGGTCATCCTGATACAGCTTGTGTTATGGAGCCTCGCTGCGATGTCGACGGCCTTTGTCCACACGCGCGGCGAGCTGATCGCCAACCGCTTTGCGCTCGGCCTCGCCGAGGGCGGCGTCTTGACCGGGACCATCGTCCTGATCCGTGCCTGGTTCACCCGGGCGGAGCGGGCGCGCGCCAACACGCTGTTCCTCTTGAGCCTGGCGATCGGGCCGGTCATCGCCAACCCGATCTCGGGGCTGGTGCTGGCGCATTTCGGCTGGCGGATGATGTTTGTGGTCGAGGCGCTCCCGGCGTTTCTGTGGGGTGCGGTGTGGTGGTGGGCGATCGCCGACCACCCTGCGCAGGCGCGCTGGCTGCCTGAGGCCGAACGAGCGCGTCTGACCGCCGCGCTCGATGCCGAGCGAGATGCGGTCGAGGCGCCGCGCGGGCATTGGCTGGCGACGCTCCTGCACCCGGCGGTGCTGCTGCTGGCGCTCTATAATTTCGCTGCGCTAATGGCCGAATGGGGCGTCAATTTCTGGCTGCCGAGCGTGTTGAAGGAGACCGGGCTGTCGATCGTCGCGACCGGGTTCCTGAGCGCGATCCCGTATGCGGTCGGTGCCCTGTTGATGGTGGTCGTGGCGTGGAGCTCGGACCGGATGCAGGAGCGCAAGTGGCATATGATCGCCGCGACCGCCGGTTCGGGCGTGTTCCTGATCCTCGCCAATGCCGCGCCGGTCGGCGGCACGATCGGCATCCTCGTCTGCCTGACGCTCGCGGTCGGGTCGTTCCACGGGCGGTTCGGACCATTCTGGACCCTGCCGACCGATATCCTGCCGCCGGCGGTCGCCGGGGTCGGGATCGGCCTGATCAACGGCGCCGGCAATCTCGGCGGTACGGTCGGGCCCTATTTTTTCGGCGTCGTCCGTACCGCGACCGGCAGCTTTTCGCTGGCCCTCTTCGCCGCCGGATTGTCGCTGATCGTCGGCAGCCTCATCGCCGTGCCGATCGCCGCAGGCCGGAACAATAAATCGGGGAAGCGGTTAGCAATCTGAGAGGTAATCCCTCAAGGTATTGCGGGATCGGAGTATCCGCCATGAATACGAGTCGAATACAATCGCCGTTTATCGCCCGCCTACATCCCTACATATACAAAATCATGATGCTTCTTGTATTGTGGATGTTGGTGGCGGCGTGGGGATTCGCAGGCGATGGTTACACGGGCCTTGCTCTCGGAATGATCACGTTCTTCCTGATCGTCTCGGTGGGTCTGCTCGCCGTGCTGTGGCGTATCTCCCGCCGCGGCCCCGGCACCGGGCTCGACAAGGGCCGCCGCCGCACGCTGTCCGCGTGGCTCGATGGCGAGGTCGAGATCTGGGGCAGCCGTATCCACGGCACCCACGCCGCGACGCAGATCATCCTGCCGCTCGCCGCCGCCGCGGTGGGGATGACCGTGCTGATGGTCGTGCTGCACCTGGATCTGGCGGCGTAAGGTTCGGAAACCCAGCTCGCTTGTTTCGTCATTCCCGCGAAAGCGGGGGTGACGATCAGAGGGGAGCGGATGCTGTCTCAATGTGCGCTCAGCGCGCGCAGGTCGGGTCGCCTTCGGGGCAATAGATCTGCTTTTTCAGTTCGGTGGTGCGGGCGACGGTCTTTTCCCGGTAGCATGCGGCGATTTCCATAAGGTGGATCGAGCCGCCGATCGAATCCTCGGTCTCGAGCTCGCATTCGCGGTCGCGATAGGCGAGCCAGGCTTTTTCGGCGTCGACGAGGCGCTTGAGCGAGTCCGGCTCGGTCGTGCCAGCCTTGAGCCTGGCATAGACCTGGTTGAGGGCGGCGTCGGCCTTGCGGAAACCCTGGTCGGCGCACCGGTCGAGGTCGATCTGGGTCTGCGCCTTCGAGCAATCGAGCGTCTGGGCCGCTGCCGGCCACGCCGCAAAGAGCAGGACCGCGGCGAGGACCCTCACGCCGCGACCTTTGCGTCCTCGCGGATCATCGCGGCGCCTTTTTCGCCGATCATGATCGTCGGTGCATTGGTGTTGCCGGTCGTGACCCCCGGCATGATCGACGCGTCGATGACCCGGAGCCCGCCGACGCCGTGGACCCGGAGCCGCGAATCGACGACGGCCATCGGGTCGGTGCCCATCTTGCAGGTGCCGACCGGGTGGAAGACGTTGGTGCCGTTGGTGCGGGCGAACTGAGCGAAATCGTCGTCGGTCTTGATGTCGAGCCCGGGCACCGTCTCCTCGACCGAATACGGCGCCATCGCCGGCTGGGAAAAGATCCGGCGCGTGTGGTTGACGCCGGCGATCAGCACGCGCAGGTCGCTCGGCGCCGAGAGGTAGTTCGGGCGGATCGCCGGGTAGACGAGCGGATCGGGCGATTGCGCCATGATCGTGCCGCGGCTTTCGGGCCGCACCGGGCACACGGCGACGGTCATCCCGGCCTCGCGTTCGAGCTGGCGGAAGACGCCCTGCGCATAGCTTGCCGGGGTAAACAGGAGCTGCAGATCCGGGCTCGATAGTCCCTCGCGGCTGCGGCAGAACACCATCGCCGAGGTGACGCCGAAAGTCAGCGCGCCGTTGCCGACGGTAAAGAACTTGGCGATCTCGCCGAGGAGCCTTGTGCCGCGGGCGAGCTGGTTGATCGTCACCGCGCCGCGCACCCGGTGGCTGATGCGGATCACGTAGTGGTCGTTGAGATTGGCGCCGACGCCGGGCAGATTGTGCACGATCGGCACGCCGATCGACGCCAGGTGCGACGCCGGGCCGATCCCGGAGATCTGCAAAAGGTGCGGGGAATTGACGGCGCCGCCGCAGAGGATCACCTCGCGGGCCGCCAATTCCTGCTTGTCGGCGCCGCGCTGGCGATACGCGACGCCGGTGCAGCGCTTGCCGTCGAAGAGCAGACGGGTCGCGATCGCGTCGGTCTCGACCCGCAGGTTGCCGCGCCCCTTCGCCTCGCGCAGAAAGGTCTGCGCGGTCGAGCCGCGCCATTTCCCGCGCCGTGTCATCTGCGAATAGGCGACCCCCTCCTGCTGCTTGCCGTTGTAGTCGGGGGTGAATTCGAACCCGGCCTGCTGCGCCGCCTCGACGAATTTGTGGGTGAGGTCGAGGATCGTGCGGTAATCCTCGACGATCAGCGGGCCGCCCTGGCTGCGGTATTCGGGGTCGCCGTTGCCGCGGTAGGTCTCCGACTTGCGGAAGAACGGCAGCACCTCCTCATAGCTCCAGCCGCGGCAGCCCATCTGCGCCCAGTTGTCGTAATCGGCCGCGTTGCCGCGGACGTAGAGCATGCCGTTGATCGAGCTGGTGCCGCCCAGCACCTTGCCGCGCGGCCATTGCAGCGGGCGGCCGCTGGTGCCCTCCTCGCCCTCCGACTGGAAATTCCAGTTGATGCCCGGCACGTTGAGGACCTTCAGCACCCCGGCGGGGATGTGGATCCACGGGTTGGTGTCGCGCGGGCCGGCTTCGAGCAGCACGACCTTCGAGCCATCCTCCGACAGCCGGCTTGCCACGACGCATCCCGCCGACCCGGCGCCGACCACGATGTAATCCGCATCCATCTCTTCGTTCCTTTGGCCTTTCCGAGGATTTCACCACGGCAACAAAGCGAGAAGCAGAGAAAAAAGAGAACACTTCGACGCAAAGGACGCAGAGGTGGCGCGACGGACGCGATGGCGTCTCTACGGGCCCTTCGTCCTTCGCGCTAAAGCGCTCTCTTCACGGCTTCGACCAACGCGCGGACGGTGGCTTCGGGGTCGGCGGCGCGCATCACCTCGCCCATCACAGCGACGCCGACGGCGCCCGCGTCGAGGCAGGCGCGGGCGTTGGCCGGGGTGATCCCCGCGAGCGCGACCACGGGGCCACCGGCCATGGCGACCGTTTCCGCCACCCCGGCGAGGCCGA
>DASXFE010000032.1:0-2115 GCA_036489765.1 Allostellaceae bacterium
GACCAGCGCGATCGCTATGCACCTGGGGATTACGGAAGCCATACTGAGAGTCCAGCTCAGGCGCGTCCTTGACAAGATCAAGGTCGACAATCGAACACAGGCCGCGGTTTGGGCGCTCGCGAATTTGCCTGAGTTCGCCACTTCTGTTGGGACCGAGACTGCGACTCCGTCGCTTCGTTGAATTGCGACGTAAGCCAACCCGACAGTTTCCCGAACTTCAGCAGATTTGAGCGAAAGCGTTGCTGACTGCTCTGCCCGAGTAGAACAAGGGAACGCGAAGCCGCGCCGCACCTTAGACCTCCGGAACAAGCTCGGGACCTTGCAAGCTCGGGGACCTTAAATGCGGGAACGCGCTCACCCGCATTTCGAGTAGTCGCAGCTTGTGCACTGGTCGCAGTTTTCGAGGCGGATCAGCGCCGCTGCGCCGCATTTCGGGCATTGGCGCAGGCGCGGGGCGGCGAGGGTGCCTTGGGTGGGCTCTGCGGGGAGGTTGACGACGCGGGCGGTGGCCTCGGCGTGGGCGTGCGCGTGTTTCGGCGGGAGGAAGCCGATCTCGATCATGTGCTGCTCGAGGACGTCGCCGATCGCGGCGAGGATCGAGGGGACGTAGCGGCCGCCCATCCAGGCGCCGCCGCGGGGGTCGAAGATCGCCTTCATCTCCTCGACGACAAACGACACGTCGCCGCCGCGCCGGAATACCGCGCTGATCATGCGGGTGAGGGCGACGGTCCAGGCGTAGTGCTCCATGTTCTTCGAGTTGATGAAGATCTCGAACGGGCGGCGACGGCCGTCCTGGATGATGTCGTTGATGGTGATGTAGAGCGCGTGCTCGCTTTCCGGCCAGTTGATCTTGTAGGTCTGGCCGGGCAGCGCCTCCGGCCGCGACAGCGGCTGGGTCATGTAGACGACGCCGCCCGCCTCGTACACATCGGCCGGGCGCGTGGCGGCGACCGTCGCGGGGGTGGGCGCGGGCAGCGGCAGTTCGGCCTGGCTCGGGCGCGGTTTCGGCGCCGGCAGGGCTTCGGGCAGCGCCTCCAGCACCGAGCCCGTCACCTCGTTCGGGCGATAGGTCGTGCAGCCCTTGCAGCCAAGCGTGTAGGCACGGGTATAGACATCCTTGAACCGGTCGAACGGGATGTCGGCGGGCACGTTGATCGTCTTCGAGATCGAGCTGTCGACGTGGCGCTGCACCGCCGCCTGCATCACGAGGTGGTCGTCGGGCGAGAGGGTCTGCGCGTCGACGAAATAATCGGGCAGCGGCGCGCCGTCGCCGTGGAGGCGGCGATAGGCGCGATAGGCGTAATCGCTGACTTCCTCCTCGCGCCGGCTGCCATCGGGCATCAGGACGCTGCGGGTGTAGCGAAAGCTGAACACCGGCTCGATGCCTGACGACACATTGTCGGCGAAGAGCGAGATCGTGCCGGTCGGCGCCACCGAGGTCAGATGCGAATTGCGCATGCCCTGGGCGGCGATCTGCGCCCGCGTCTCGGCGTCGAGCGTCGCGATCGTCTCGCCGGCGAGGTATTTGTCGCGGTCGTAGAGCGGGAAGGCGCCCTTTTCGGCGGCAAGAGCGGCGGAGGCGCGATAGGCCTCGCGCTCGATGATCCCGGCCCATTCCTCGACCGCCGCGACCGCCTCGGGCGAGCCATAGCGCAGCCCGCACAGGATGAGCGCATCCGCGACCCCGGTCATGCCGAGCCCGATGCGCCGCTTGTTGCGCGCCTCCTCCTGCTGCTGCGGCAGCGGAAAGCGCGACGCGTCGACGACGTTGTCCATCATCCGCACCGCCACCGGCACCACCGCCGCCAGCCGTTCGGTGTCGAGCCGCGCCTCCGCCGTAAACGGGTTCTCGACAAACCGCCCCAGGTTCAGCGAGCCGAGGAGGCACGCGCCATAGGGGGGCAGGGGCTGCTCGCCGCAGTTGTGCGCCCAAAAGCCGTTAGCATCGAAGGCATTGATCCCGGGGATCGCCGCATCGAAGACCTCGGCTTCGCCCGCGTCTTCGATCGAGCGGATCGTGGCGACGAACGGTTCGCGATTGAGCGCGCGGCGATAACCTGCAAGGGCGGCACGAAGGCGAGCAGCCTTGGTCGTGTCGGCGAAGCCGATGCGTTC
>DASXFE010000051.1:0-51643 GCA_036489765.1 Allostellaceae bacterium
GCGTCACCTCGCTGACCGGCGGGATCGAGGTCGGGTGGCCGGGCCTGCGGTTGCAGTCGATGACGAGGCGGGAATACGTCTGCAGCACCGCCGTCGCGCCGAGCAGCCCCGACAGCGTCTCGGTCACCGCGGCTATGCCGATATCCCAGGCGATGTGCCGCTCCCGCTCGGCCGCGCTGATGCCGAGATCGCCGAGCGCGCGCGGGATGCGGTTGCCGGCATGGTCGGCGGTCAAGACGAAATCGGACCGGGCATCGGCCCGCAAAACACGGACCGGCGACGGCTCGTCGGCGGCGAGCATCAATAGACCTCGGCGTAGCGGGCGCAGATTTCCGCGGCGTCGAGCCCTTCGACGGCGCGCAGTTCCGACCGCTTGAACTGCCGATAGATGTCGAAGAACAGGTCGCCGAACCATTCGCGGGCCGAGGCGCTCGCGTCGAGGTTGGCGAGCGCCTCGCCGAGCGAGCGGGGCAGCGGCTTCGGCTCGCCTCCCAGGGTGAGGCGGCGGCGGATGCCGTCGGTGCCGGCCCGGATCACCGCGCCGAAGGCCAAGTGCGGGCAGGCGGAGGCGTCGGCGACGCGGTATTCGATGTTGAACTGGTCTGCCGCCGGCTCGCCCGACGGGGCGAAGATCGGGCAGATGCGGACACTGGCGCCGCGGTCCTGCACGCCGGCATCGGCGACAGTCGGCGCCCAGCGGTTGGGCCGCAACCGAACATACGACGCCGCCGACGGCGCGGTAATCGCCGTCAGCACGGGCAGGTGCTCGACGATGCCGGCGACGAAATGCTCGCCGGTCGCCGACAGCCGGCGCGGGCGGCCGGGGTCGTATAGCGCAGGCCGGCCGTTCGCGTCCCACAGGCTCAGATGGATATGCGTGCCGTTGCCGACCCCGTCGGGATCGAGGATGGGGGCGAAGATCGCGCGGTGGCCGAGGCGATGCGCGACCGCGCGCGCCATTTCGCGCTGGATCACTGCCTCGTCGGCCGGCCTCAGCCCGCGCGTCGGCGCGACCGTCACCTCGTATTGCCGCGCGCCGTATTCCGGGAGGAAGCTGTCGGGCGTCAGGCCCGCTTCCCTGAGCGCCGCCATATACGCCTCGCCAAACAGGCCTTGCCGGCGATGCGCGTCGAGCGAGTAGGTCGCGCCCGGCCGGTGCTCGACCCCGGTGTAGATGAATTCCCGCTCGAATGCGGCGAGGACGCCCAGCTCCGTCTCGGTTTCCAGCGCAGTAAGTGCCCGGCGCAGGAAATGCCGCGGACAGCACTCCCAGTACTCGCCCTCGGTGGTCTTGATGTCGGCGAGATAAAAGCGCTCGGCCGGCCCTTCGCCAAACTCGACCTCGACCCGCGTCGACGGGTCGGGCACGACCATTAGATCGCCCTCGGTCCCGAACGGTGTCTCGTAGATCGGCCCGAAGGCCGACATCATGATGTTGCTGTGGGTGAGCCCGACGCCTTTCTTGAGCCGAGAAGGCAGTTCGGCCGCCGGAAACGCCTTGCCGCGGACAATGCCGGCGAGGTCGCAGCTGCCGACAAAGATCAGCGGCTCGGCCGGGGGCTGGGATTGCATCGCTAGGCGCCGATCGTCTCGCGTTCCGGCAAGTCGACACGGAACCCGCCGGATTGCCGCCGCCACAGCGCGGCATAGGCGCCGCCGGCGGCGAGCAGCGCGTCGTGGCTGCCCTCTTCGACGACGCGGCCGTGGTCGAGCACGACCAGGCGGTCCATGCTGCAAATCGTCGACAAGCGATGCGCGATCGCGATGACCGTGCGGCCCTGCATCAGCGCGCCCAATTGCTCCTGGATCGCTGCCTCGACCTCGCTGTCGAGGGCGGAGGTGGCCTCGTCGAGTACCAGGATCGGGGCATCCTTGAGGATCACGCGGGCAAGCGCGATGCGCTGACGCTGGCCGCCCGACAGCTTCACCCCACGCTCGCCGACATGCGCGTCGAGGCCCTGGCGGCCATGCCAATCCTCGAGCCCTTCGACAAACTCCATTGCATGGGCGCGGGTCGCAGCATCGATGATCTCGGCCTCGCTCGCCTCGGGGCGGCCGTAGCGGATGTTGTCGCGAATCGAGCGATGCAAGAGCGAGGTGTCCTGCGTCACCATGCCGATCTGCGCCCGCAGGCTTTCCTGCGTCAGTCCGGCGATGTCGTGGCCGTCGATCAGGATGCGGCCTTCCTCGGGCCGGTAGAAGCCCAGGAGCAGGTTGACGAGCGTCGATTTGCCAGCGCCCGAGCGGCCGACGAGCCCGATCCGCTCGCCCGGCGCCACGGTGAAATCGAGCCCGCGCAACACCCCGCCGCGCCGCCGGTGCCGGCCGTAGTCGAAAAGCACTTTCTCGAAGCGGATGGCGCCGACGGGCCGCGCCATCTCGGCCGCGTCCGGCAGGTCGGCCATCTGCCGCACCTGCGCGATCGAGCGCATCCCGTCCTGCACCTGGCCGATATCGTCAAAGATGTTGGCGATCTGCTGCGCGACCCACCCGGAGATGTTGCCGATCTGCCAGGCCATCGGGATCGCCATCGCGACGGTGCCGACCGGCACGCGCCCTGCCGCCCACAGCGCGATCGCGATCGCGCTGGTGCCGACCAGCAGCGATGCGTTCATCAGGATCAGCGAAATGTTCCACGACGACGTCATCCGCTGCTGACGGCGATAGGCGAGCGTGTGCTCGTCGACCGCCTCCCGGACGAAATCGTCCTCGTCGCGGGCGCGGGCAAAGAGCTTGACGGTCAGGATGTTGGTGTAGCTGTCGACGACGCGGCCGGTGACCTCGGAGCGCATCTCCGACACCCGTCGCGACCGCTCGCGCATGCGCGGCAGGAACATGTGCAACACGCCGGCATAGGTCGCGAACCACAGGATGATCGGCAATGACAGCCGCCAATCGGCCCGCGCCAAAAGGATCATCGCCGTCGTGCCGTAGACGAGGATGTACCAGACCGCGTTGATCATCATGACCACGCTCTCGCGCATCGCGGGACCGGTCTGCATGACCCGCGAGGCGATCCGCCCGGCGAAATCGTTCTGGAAAAACGTCCAGCCCTGGCGCACGACGTGCCAGTGGTTCTGCCAGCGCACGAGGTTGGTGAGCCCCGGCACCATGACCTGGTTGGTGATCAGGGCGCTGCAGAAATGCGCGATCGGCCGCAGCACGAGGAGCAGCAGCGCCATCCCGACGAGCTGCCATCTTGCCTGCGCCCAGATCTCCTCCGGCGACAGCGAGGTGACCAGCGAGATGATCTTGCCGATAAAATAGGGGATCGCCGCGTCGAACAGGGCGACGGCCAGCCCGATCGCAAACAGCGCGACCAGGAGGCCCGGGATCTGCCGCACGAAATGCCAGTAGAACCGCTGCAACGCCTTCGGCGTGCCGAGCTCGGGCGGCGGCGCGTCGGGCGGCTTGTCGGTGGGTTCGAGGAGATGCTCGAAAAAGTGGAACAACATCCGGTTCTAAATGCCCATGGAACGGGCAGGGGTCAATGGCGGGAGGATGGAGGACGGAAAAGCGGAGCGCATTCCGCCGTCGAGGGATGTCGGCGGAATGCGCTCCGCTTTTCCGTCCTACCGCAATTCCGGGAAATCCTCCTCCCAGAATTCGTGTTCGCCGCGCTTGTCGGCGGCGCGCTTGGTCGCTTCGCTGCCGCGCAGGTGGACGCGGCGGATCTTGCCGGAGATGGTCTTCGGCAATTCGGCGAATTCGAGCCGGCGTATCCGCTTGAACGGCGCCAGCGTCGCCCGGCAATGGCGGAAGATGTCGAGCGCGGTGTCACGGTTCGGCAGATGGTTGCCCGCGAGCGCGACAAACGCCTTCGGCACCGCGAGGCGCAGCGGGTCGGGCGAGGGCACGACCGCGGCCTCGGCGACCGCCGGGTGCTCGATCAGCGCGCTTTCCAATTCGAACGGGCTGATCCGATAGTCGGAGGCTTTGAACACGTCGTCCGCGCGGCCGACATAGGTGAAGACCCCGTCGGCGTCGCGCATCGCCACGTCGCCGGTGCGATAGACGGCGCCCGACAGCGGCAAAAGACTGCCGTCGTCGCCCTGATATCCCTGCATCAGCCCGAGCGGCGCGGGGCCGAGCGACAGGCAGATCTCGGCTTCGTCCCGCGGTGTGTCGTCGACATCGATGAGCTCGACGCGATACCCCGGCGCCGCCTTTCCGACCGCGCCGGGCTTGACCGGCTGGCCGGGGAAATTGCCGATCTGCAACGTCGTCTCGGTCTGGCCGTAACCATCGCGGATCACGAGGCCCCAGGCGTCCTTGACCCGACCGATGATCTCGGGGTTGAGCGGTTCCCCGGCGCCGATCACCTCCTTCAGCGCCACCGCGTAGCTCTTCAGATCCTCTTGGATAAGCATCCGCCAGACGGTCGGCGGGGCGCAGAACGTCGCGACCTTGCAGCGCGCCATCGTATCGAGCAGCGCCTTTGCGTCGAAGCGCGGCTGGTTCAGCATGAAGACGCCGGCGCCTGCATTCCAGGGCGCAAAAAAGCAGCTCCACGCATGCTTGGCCCAACCCGGCGATGAGATGTTGAGGTGAATGTCGCCCGGCCGGACGCCGAGCCAGTACATCGTCGACAGATGCCCGACCGGATAGCTCTGGTGGCTGTGCAGGACGAGCTTCGGCTTAGCCGTCGTCCCCGAGGTGAAATAGAGGAGCAGCGGATCGCTCGCCTTGGTCTCGCCAGCGGCGGCGAATGCGGTCGGTGCGTCGTAGGCGTCCTCATACCGGTGCCACCCCGCCGCCGCGCCGCCGACCGCGATGCGGGTGTAGTCCCCAGGCAGATCGGCGAATTTCGGCGTATGCTCGACGCTGGTGACAACATGCCGCGCGAGGCCGCGTTTGAACCGGTCCACGAGGTCGTCGCGCGACAACAGGGTCGTCGCCGGGATGACGACGGCGCCCAGCTTCATCGCCGCCAGCATCACCTCCCACAGCGGCACGACATTGCCGAGCATCAGCAACACCCGGTCGCCCCGTCCGACCCCGAGCCCGCGCAGATAATTCGCGACCCGGTTCGATCGCTCCGCGATCTCGGCGAATGTCAGCCGCTCCTCGCTGCCGCCCTCGGTGACGATCCACAGCGCGGTATCGCCGTTGCCGTGCGCCATCGGATCGAAATAGTCGAGCGCCCAGTTGAACCGGTCGAGCACCGGCCACCGGAAATCGCGGTACGCGGTTTCGTAATCGGTGCGGTGGGCGAACAGAAAGTCGCGCGCTTTGAGGAATTCGGCCGCCGACATGGTTTCAGCCTCCCAGGACCTCTTCGATTTCGTCGATGTGGATGAGATCGCCGCCCTCGGCTGGCTCCGCCGGGGGCAGACGGGCGACGATCAGCCAGGTGCCGTCGTGCGGGTTTTCGCGGATTTCGGCGGTCGAGCCGTCGGTAAGCTTGAGTCGCGTGCCCGGCGCCAGGTGCTGGATCGCGAGCATCAGAAGAACACGGTCAGGTTTTTGGCGAGGAGCACGTTCTGGTCGAGGGTGATCTCGCGCCGGGCGATCTGCCAGGTGTCGCCGGATCGGCGCAGCGAATCGGCGCGCTTGCCGGCGAAGAGGTAGGTCTCGGTCTGGACGCGGTTCTGATAGATCAGGAACCGGCTGCCGACCTCGACCTCGTTCTCGCGTATCGTCAACAGGCGGATGTTGGTCACGAAATGGCAGACGCGGGACAGCGGCTCCTCGGCCCAGTGGATGCCGGTCATGATCTGGTCGACGCGCTTCGACAGGGTCCATTTGTCCTCGTCGAACCAGCTGATGTCTTCGCCCGCGCGAGTGTTTTCGCGTGCTTGGTGCTCGCCGAACGGCACGTTGCGGCGGAGCGGCATGAAGTAATGCAGGTCGTCGGCGAGGAGCCCCAGCCATTCGCCGAATTCCCGCCGGTCGAGGAGGTCGGCCTCGGCGTAGAGAAACTCCTCGATCTCTTCCTTGAGCTGGAAATAGGCGAGGTCGCGTTTCATTTGGCGGCGTCGAGATACGCGGTGCGGCCGATCAGTTCGTCCCACCCGGCGCCATCGAGATAGCCCTTCCACGCCCGGTAAAAGCCGCGGGCGCTTTCCTCGGTCATCTGGGTCGAAACGCGGCCGGGGACGATGCCGCGATCGGTCGCGGTGCCGAGCGACTGCTGGTAGTTGTAAGGGTAGCGCCGGGCGATCGTGCCGCGGCTCGCGGCCGTGGCGTAGTTCCAGTTCTCCATGTCGTCCTGTTCGGTCATCCCGGCCGGGCCCGAATAGCGCATGTAGAACCGGCGCAAGAGGTCCTTCACCTCCCGCGGCGCGTCGCGGTCGACGAGGAAGAAGCGCCAGATCTCGGTCTCGGTCGCGCTGACCGGGTGCCAGACGCACAGCGCGCGCGGCTGGCGGCCGTGATAGGCGGTGTTGGGGAACAGATTGCCGGTGAACGGCAGCAGGCGCGCCTTCTGCCCGAGCCGCCGCTGCCGCTCGTGATAGCAGTGGCGGAAATAGTCGCTGACGATCTTGTTGTCGCGGTAGGTGTCGACGAACTCGGATTCGTCCGGCATCCACACGCTGTGGACACCGTGGCCGCTCGGAAAGCTCACCCAGACGTGCTGGCCGCCCTTGTATTCGTTGTCGCGCCGCCCCTCGCCGCCGACCGTGGCGCTGGGGCCGATCCCGATCAAGTCGACCGAGCGGTGGCTCGGGTTGTGGTAGCTGTCGCCGAGGAAGTTTTCCGCAGCGAATTTCCAGTTCGACGGGATCACCCATTTGTGGACCCCGCCGAACACTTCCGACCCGCCCTCGCGCCCGTCGCGGCAATCGAGCACCTGGTCGAGATGGTCCTTCACGTCGCCGAGATAAGCGGTGAATTCGGGCGCGTCCTTGTCCCACGAGGCGAAGATCGCGCCCTTGTAGTTGACCATCCGCGGCACTTCGATCAGCGACCACTCGGCTCGATCGATATCGGGGTAAAGCTGCTTTTGCTGCGGCACGCCGACCAATTTGCCGTCGGTCCCGTAGCTCCAATGGTGGTAGGGGCAGGTGAACAGCGGGGTGTTGCCCTCGTCGTACCGGCACACCTTCATCCCGCGATGCCGGCAGGTGTTGAGGAAGACGTGGATCTTTTGCGCACGGTCGCGGCAGAGGATCACCGACTCGCCGCCCATCCGCGACGTGAAATAGTCGCCGGCATTCGGGATCTGGCTCTCGTGTCCGACGAACAGCCAAGCGCGGGAGAACAGCTTTTCGAGCTCCTCGCCAAAGATGCCGTCGCTGACAAAAATCTCCCGGCTGACGATGCCGTGATCGGTGTCGACGAGGCTGTCGTAGGTGGTCATCGCAGCGGCTTTCGAAAGCAAGGCAATGTCTCAATGGTAGGATGCGCCGTCCCAAACGCCAAGGGAGCGGATCATCTCCGACGCTACCGGCCTCGACCGCTATCTCGCCCGCATCGGCTACGCCGGCCCGCGCACGCCGACCCTCGCGACACTGCAGGGCGTCGTCGCCGCGCACGCCACCGGCATCCCGTTCGAGAACATCGATGTCCTGCTCGGACGCGGCGCGGATCTTTCTGAGGAGGGGCTCGCCGACAAGCTCGTGGGCCGGCGGCGCGGCGGCTATTGCTTCGAGCACAACACCCTCCTGATGCGGGCGCTGACGGCGCTCGGCTTCGCGGTCGAGGGGCTGGGCGCCAGGGTGCTGTGGGGCCGCGCCGACCCGTCTCCCGGGCCGCGCACGCATATGCTGCTGCGGGTGACCTTGCCCGAGGGCCTCTACCTCGCCGATGTCGGGTTCGGTGGGCTGACCCTGGCCGCGCCGATCCGCTTTGTCGCCGGGATCGAGCAGGAAACCCCGCACGAGCCGCACCACCTCGTTCCTCGCGGCGACGAGCTCGAATTGCAGGCGCGGCTCGACGGCGAGTGGGCGCCGCTCTACCACGCCGCCGCGGCCGCGCAGGCGCCGATCGATTTCGAGGTGGCCAATTGGTTCACCTCGACCCACCCGAAGAGCCTGTTTACCAACAGTTTGATGTGCGCCCGCCCCGATCCCGATCGCCGCTATGCCCTCCTCAACACGCACTACACCGTCCGCCGTCGTGGGACGATGCCGGAACGGCGGGTGCTTGAAAGCGCGGACGAACTGGGCGAGGTGCTGGCGCGCGACTTCTACCTGCCGACGCCGGCCGGGGATATCGAAAAGGTATGGGCAAAGATCGCGGGTAGATAACGGCTGTCGTTGCGAGCACCTCCGGCCGCGCGCCCGGGTCGAGTTTGGCTCGCTCCGCTCGCAATGACAGCCAGTCGGCCTAAAGCGCGAGCGAACCCTGGGCCGGCGGCTTCGGCTCCAGCCGCACGCCTTCGAGTTCGAGCATCCGCTTCTTCGAGGCCGCGCCGCCCGGGGCGGAGAAGCCGCCGACCTTGTTGCCCGCGGCGAGCACGCGATGACACGGGATGAATAGCGCGACCGGGTTCTGCGCCATCGCCTGACCGACATCGCGGGCCGCCTCGGGCCCGGCGCCGAGCTCCTTGGCGAGGGCGCCGTAGGTCGTCGTGCGTCCCCACCCGACCCGCCGGGCCGCCGCGTAGACCTGCTTGAAGAACGGCAGCTGCCCGTCGAGGTCGAGCTCGAACCCGGAGAAATCGATCTCCTCGCCCGCGAAATAGCGCTTCGCGGCTGCAATGGCCTCGCGAACGGTCGGCGGCGGATCGCCCGGCTCGGAGGCCGAGATGCGCTGCTGCACCAGCCAAGCCGCGGCCTCGGCGCTTTTCGCCGGAAGCTGGAAGCGGGTGATCCCGACCTCGTTCCAGGCGATGCCGCAGAAGCCCGCTGCGGTTTCGAAGATGAAGTAACGGTTCATGCGACACGAAATGCGCCACCCTGACCGCGATTTCAATCCGCGCCTTGCGGTCTCATTCGCGCCAATTTTTTTGTGCCGGTGTGTGATCGGAGCGGAACCAAGGCAGCCGTCAGGCGTTAGTACAACGGGCCGGAGGGGGAATGCGGCTGTGAGCCTGGTTGGCCGGGCTGACCTGGGGACTTCTCATTATCACGGGGACGTCGAGGTACGTCGCCGCCGCGCGGCCATGGGCCGGGCGGCGGGCGAGTGCGCGAGACGTGGCAGGTAGGTGGCTGCACGACGGTTGCTGGTTTCACTTGTGACCCTGCTCGGTGTGCTGGGCATCGGGCGGGAGCGCGTCGACGCGGCCGATCCCCAGCCGTACAGCGTCACGATCGGCGAGACCGGAAATTCGGCGCTCGATAAGGCAATGGCGGACGCATCGCAGCTCAAGGCGCTGCGCGAGAAGGCGCCAGTCGCTCCCTTCGCCCTGATCAGCCGAGCCCAGGCCGATGTCGGCCGCCTCGAATCCGTCCTGCAAGGCTTTGGCTATTACGACGGCAAGGTGACGGTGACGATCGACGGCCGCCCCGTCGGCGATTCGGATTTGCCGAAAACGCTGGAGGCGGTGCCCTCCGACAAATCCGTCGCCGTCAAGATCGCGCCCGAGGCGGGGCCGCTCTATCGTCTCGGCCGCGTCACGATCGACGGCAAGGTGCCGCCCGATGCCCGGGCCAAGCTCGGCCTCAGCGAGGGCCAGCCCGCTGTCGCGTCCGATGTCCTCGCTGCCGGCGCGCGGCTGCTCACGGCGATGCAGGAAGACGGCTACGCGTTGGCCACTGTCGCGCCGCCCGACGCCGTGGAACACCTGCAGCGTCATGCGATCGATGTCACCTTCAAGGCGGAGGAGGGGCGGCGTGCCCAAATCGGCGCGATCAAGCTGACCGGCTTGAGCGCGGTCGACGAAGACTTTGTGCGACGTCGGCTGCTGGTGCATTCGGGCCAGCTCTATCAACCGAGCAAGATCGACGCGGCGCGCCAGGATCTTGCCTCGCTCGGCGTCTTTTCGGGCGTGTCGGTCAGCGCCGGAACCGCGATCGCGGCCAACGGCGGCATTCCGCTGACCTATGCGTTCGAGGAGCGCCCGCCACGCACCGTCGGCGTCACCGGCGCGTATTCAACCGATCTCGGCGGCAGCCTCACGACCACCTGGTCGCATCGCAACCTGTTCGGCAACGCGGAGCAGCTCAACCTGTCCGCCGCAGCCACCGGGCTCGGTGGAACCGCCACCAAAGGGCTCGGCTACGACGCCAGCGCGCAATTCCTGAAGCCCGATTTTCTCCAGCGCGACCAGACGCTCGAATTCAATGCCGTGGCGTTGAAGCAGGATCTCCAGGCCTACAACCAGCGGGCCGAGACACTCGGCGGCGCCGTCCGGCGCAAGCTTTCGGACGAATGGAGCGTCAGTCTCGGTCTCACCGCCGAGCAGGAAACGATCGCGCAGGAGGGGCTGACCCGCGACTACACGCTGCTCGCGGTGCCGTTCACGGCGAGATACGACAGCACCGGCCTGACGAACCCGCTCACCGACCCGACGCATGGCATCCGCGCCACGCTGACGGCGACGCCGACGGAGTCGTTCGGGCGGATTGCGAGCACATTCGCAATCCTCCAGGCCGCCGGCTCCGCCTATGTCGATCTCGGGCATTACTGGTTCGGTACCGAGGGCCGAAGCGTGCTTGCCTTGCGCGCGCTGGTCGGGAGTGTGCAGGGCGCGGGCCAGTTCGATCTCCCGCCGGACCAGCGCTTTTACGGCGGCGGCAGCGCCACGGTGCGCGGCTTCAAATACCAGTCGATCGGCCCCCTCTTTTCCGACGACAACCCGATCGGCGGTACGTCGATCGACGCCGGAACCATCGAGTTCCGTCAGCGCCTGTTCGGGGATTTCGGGTTTGCTGCCTTTGCCGATGCGGGACAGGTCAGCGCGTCGAGCGCGCCGTTCGGCGGGACCATGCGGATCGGGGCCGGCGTCGGCCTGCGCTACTACACGCCTATCGGGCCGGTGCGCCTCGACGTCGCGGTGCCCCTCAACACCCCGCCCGGGGGCGATCGGTTCGAGCTGTATCTCGGTCTCGGGCAGGCATTCTGATGCCGCGGCCAGCCAGGATCGCGTCGATCTCGATCGCCGTCATCGTCGGCGTGCCCCTTCTGGTGCTGGCGGTGGCGATCGCCGGAGCCAATACCGGAAAGGGCCGCCTCGTCCTCGCGCGGGCCATCGCCTCGCTCAGCGGCGGAGAGGTCAAGGTCGACGGGCTATCGGGGCGCTTCCCGGATGCACTGCGCGCCGCGAGCATCACCGTCGGCGACGCGAGCGGCGTGTGGCTCACCATCGAGCAGGCGCGGGTCGACTGGTCGCCGTTGCGGCTGATCCACGGCGAGGCCGCGATCGAAACAGTCAGTGCGGCACGGGTAGCGGTCGCTCGGCTTCCGGCCAGCTCGGCCTCGTCAAGCTCGGGCGGATCGTTACCGGTCCGCGTGACCATCGGCTCGTTCGCCATCGATCGTCTCGATCTTGCCGCCCCCGTCGCGAGTGCCGCAGCGAGCGTCCGGGTCACCGGCGACCTCGCTTTCGCCTCGTCCGACGACGGCCACCTGACGATCGCCGGAAAGCGTCTCGACCAGGCCGGCAGCTACCAGATCACCGGCTCTGCGAGCCCGGCGGGGGTCGCCGCGACGGTTGTCGTTTCGGAGCCCGAGCATGGCCTGATCTCCGGCCTGGCGGGCTTGCCGGAGCTCGGTGCGCTATCGCTCTCCGCATCTTTCGACGGCCCCCGCAACGACGAGCGCCTGCGCTTCAGGGCGGCGGCGGGCGCGTTCACGGCCGAGGGGCACGGAAAGCTCGATCTCGGCGGCAAGACCATCGATCTCGATCTCACCGCCGCGTCGCCGGCGATGACCCCACGTCCCGACCTCGCCTGGCAATCGGTGCGGGCCGAGGCGCACCTCCACGGCCCGTTCACCGGCCCCACGGCGACCGGCCGTCTCGACATCGAGGATCTGGAGGCCGGCGGCGGCTCGGTCCGCCAGGTGGCGGCCGATATCCGCGGCGACGCCGGCTCGGTCGAGCTCACGGCGTCGGCAACCGAGCTGCGCCTGCCCTCGGCGCCCGATCTTTTCGCCGCCGCGCCCGTCGAGCTTCATGCCCGCGCCCTGCTCAACGAACCGCGGCGGCCGGTCTCTTTCACGGTCTCGCATCCGTTGCTGGCGGCGTCCGGCGACATCGACACCGCGGGCGGATTGTCAGGCTCGGCCGCGCTGAGGCTCGTATCGCTCGCCCCATACGCAGCGATCGCGGGGGTCGATCTACAGGGGCGCGCCGAGCTGACCTCCCGCTTTGCCCAAGGGAGCGACGACGCGGTCAAGTTCAGCGTCGGCGGCACGATCGGCCTTACGGGCGGCCTTCCCACGGCCGTCTCTCTGCTCGGCGACAAGGCGACCCTCGTGCTGACCGGGGCGCTCCACGGCAGCGACGTGACGCTCGACAATCTCGCGCTCGACGGAAAAGCGCTCAGCGCGTCGGCCAAGGGCACGCGGGGCGGAGACGGCATCGATCTCGACTGGCAGGCAACGCTATCGGACCTTTCGGCGCTGTCGCCGCGCGCGGCAGGCACGCTGTCGGCCGAGGGCCATCTGACCGGCCCGCTCGGAGACTTCTCGGCCACCGCCCGCCTCACTGGCACCGCCGCGGTCGCCGGCACCTCGAAAGACACGTTCGCGGTGACGCTGGCGGCGCAGGGGCTGCCCGGCACGCCATCGGGGAAGATCGAGGCCGAAGGGCGCTTTGCCGGCGCTCCCCTGCGGCTGAGCGCCACCGCCCAACGGGACACGGACGGAACCTTGTCGTTGGCGCTGGATCGCCTCCTGTGGAAGGGCGTCGGCGGCGAGGGGAAGCTTGCCTGGACCCCGGGCAGCACGCTGCCGCTCGGTCGTTTGCAGTTGCGGGTGGCGCAGCTCGAGGATCTAGCACCGTTCGTCGGGCTGCCTGCGAAGGGCGGCCTCGACGCCGTTCTGGAGACGAGCGAGCAGCAGGGCCGCCCCGCGCTTCGTCTTCATGCCGCCGCACGTCATCTGGCGATCGGCGATACCGCGGCCGACACGCTGACCGCCGATGCCGAAATCGCCGATCCCACGACACATCCGGTCGTGAAGGCGAGCATGAGCGCCGATGGCGTGCGGCAAGGCGTTCTCGCCGGCAACGCCGGATTAACCGCCGATGGACCTCTCGACGCGCTCGGTTTGCGGCTCACCTCGAACCTCCGCTTGCCGCAAGGTCCCGCGACGGTGACGGCGGCGGCGACGGCGCGGCTGCCCCAGCGCGAGTTGCAGCTCGCGTCGCTGGATGCCGGCTTCGACGGCACTACGGCCCGGCTCCTCTCGCCGGTGCGTATCGATTTCGCCAAGGGTCTCGCCGTCGACAGCCTCCGCCTCGCGGTCGGCGGCGCGACGGTTGCGCTGGCGGGCCGGATCACTCCGGCGCTGGCCCTTACGGTCTCCGCCCATAACCTCACCCCGGCGACGATCGAGCCGCTGGCGCCCGGCCTTCGCGCCGCCGGCACGCTCGGCTTCGACGGCGAGTTGCGGGGTACGCTGGCGGCGCCCGAGGGAACGCTGCGGCTGACCGGCCGCGGCCTGAAAGCAATGACCGCGAGTACGGGCGGGTTGCCCGCCGCCGATATCGACGCGACCGCGACCCTGGCGCGCGGAACGGCGCGGATCGACGCGCGCCTCGCCGCGGGCAGCAACGTGCATCTGACGCTTGCCGGCACGGCGCCGCTGCAGCCGGCCCAGCCGCTGGCGCTTCGGCTGAACGGGAATGCCGACCTCGCGCTGCTCGACCCGCTTTTGACGCCGGACGGGCGCGCCGCGCGCGGCCAGGCGACGATCGACCTCTCTTTCGGCGGGACAATCGCGGCGCCGCGCGCCAGCGGCACCGTGCGCCTCGCGAACGGTGACGTGCAGGACTTTGTCCAGGGTATCCACGTCACCGATCTGACGGGGCTGTTGCGGGCGGACGGAAACACGATCCGGATCGACCAGTTGACTGGCCGCGCGGGCTCTGGAACCGTGTCGGCCAGCGGCACGCTCGGCATCCTCGAGCCGAACATGCCGGTGGCGCTGACAGTCACCGCGCGTCAGGCCCGGCTCTTGGCGAGCGACCTGTTGAATGCCACCACCGACGCCGATCTGACCCTGCGCGGCGATCTCGCCGGCACCTTGAGCGCCTCTGGCAAAATCCGTGTTGCCAGCGCGAACGTCAACATCCCGGACGGTCTGCCGCAAGGTGTCGCCGTCCTCCATGTCCGCCGCCCGGGCGCGAAGCCTCGCGCGGCCGCCACTCCGGGTCCGGCCGTGGGACTGGCCCTGACGATCGACGCGCCCGAGCAGGTCTTCGTGCGCGGGCACGGCATCGATGCGGAGATGGGCGGGACGCTAAAAGTCGGCGGTACCGCGGCCGCGCCGACGATCAACGGCGGCTTTGACCTCCGCCACGGGACGTTCAGCCTTTTGGGGCAGACGCTGATCTTTTCGTCGGGCAAGGTCTCCTTCGGCGGCTCCAGCCTCAACGGAAAACTCGACCCGACGCTCGACTTCGTCGCGCAGACCTCGGCGAGCAGCATCATCGCGACCCTCACCATCACCGGCCGCGCCGACGCGCCAAAGCTCCGGCTGTCGAGCTCGCCGGACCTGCCGCAAGACGAAATCCTCGGGCGCATGCTGTTCGGCCAGAGCACGCAGCAGCTCAGCCCGTTTCAGATTGCCGAGGTCGCGCAGGCGGCCGCGTCGTTCAGCGGGATCGGCGGCGGCGATACAATCGGCAATATCCGCAGCAAGCTCGGCCTCGACCGGCTGTCCGTCGGCAGCGGATCGGGAAGCAGCTCGGGCGCCACGGTCGAGGCCGGAAAATACGTCGCCAACGGCGTCTATGTCGGCGCCAAGCAGGGTACCTCCGGCGGCTCCCAGGCTCAGGTTCAGGTCGACCTGACCAAGCACCTCAAGGTGCAGACCACGCTCGGCACGGGCGGCACGCCGGCCACCGGGATCACCCCTGAAAACGATCCCGGCAGCAGCCTCGGCCTCACCTACAGCTTCGATTACTGAAGCCCGCTACTCCTTGATCTCCATGTCCTCGTATGAGGGAAACGGGCTCATCCAGACATCGGTGATCGTGTCTTTGGTGACGCGGGGGCCGATCCCGTTCAGCGCACGCAGGTCCATGATCGGCGCGAACATCGCCCGGTCGATCGTCATCTGCTGGATCTTGTCGAGCATCTCCTCGCGCTTCTTCGGGTCGCGCTCGTCCGATTGCTGGAGGAACAGCTCGTCGATGTCGGGATACCCGCCGGTGGCGTAGGCGCCTTTCGAGTAGATGAACGAGTCGACGCGGCTCGCGGCGTTGCCCGAACTGCCGGACGCCGCCATGTAAATCGGCGGCAATTTCTTTTGCAGCCAGTTCGCATAGAACGTCGCGCGCTCCATCTGCTGAAGCTGGACGCGGATGCCGACGGCGTTGAGGTCGTTGACGACGGCGTCGGCGACGGTCGGAAAGCCCGGGATCGCGGCGAACATCCCCGCGTCGAAACCGTTCGGGTAACCAGCCTCGGCGATCAGCTTCTTGGCCTTTTCGGGGTCGTAGGGGGGCGGCTCGACCTGCAGCGCGAAATCCATCACGCGCGGCACGATCACCCCGGCCGGCGGGCAGAAATCGAGACAGGCCGCATGGTTGATGCCTTTGCGATCGAGCGCGTAGTTGACCGCCTGCCGCAGCCGGATGTCGTGCCACGGCGATTTCTCGTCCCACTGTTTGGCGAAGTTGATCCAGAAGATTGAGGCATGCTTGGTCGCGACGATCCGGATCCCCTTGGTCTCCTGCAACCCTTCGGCGTCCGGGCCGTCGAGCGCATAGGCGATGTCGGCTTCTCCGGTCTTCACCATCAGTGCCCGCGTCGTCGCATCGGGCACGCTGCGCATCACCAGGGTTTTGACGATCGGCACCCGCCGCCAGTAGTCGTGGAAGGCCTCGAGGACGATCTCAATCCCGGGCTGACTGCTGACGTATTTGTAGGGGCCGGCGCCGATGGGGTGCTTCTTGAAACCGTCGTCGCCGACTTCCGTCAGATACTTTTTCGGCAGCACGATGCCGGCGGCGCTCGCCGTCGTGCCGAAAAAGGTCATGAAGTCGGGCCACGGCTTGTCTAGGTGAAAGCGCACGACGCGCGGGTCGACGATCTCCACCTCCTTGACGTGCTGGTGGAGGATGTCGGCCGCCGCGCCCTTGTAGCGGTCGAAGCTGAACTTGACGTCCTCGGTCGTCAGCGGGTCGCCGTTGTGGAAGTGAAGGTTCGGCCGCAGCTTGAACTCATAGACCAGGCCATCGGGGCTCTCGGTCCAAGATTCTGCGAGGCTCGGGCCCATCTTCTGACCGGGATACGGTCGGACGAGGGCGTCATGGATCGCATAGAGCATGCCGAACGGCGTGATTTGCGGCGGCGCCGTCGACGGATCGAACCAGCTCGGCGAGATGGTGACGTGCCAGGCGATCACCACCTTGCCCGCCGACTCGTCCGCCCTCGCGCCCGCGATCGGCAGAAACGCGGCGAGCAACAGCAGTGCAGGCAACACCAGGCGACCAAGCCGATACCGCAATCCCATTTCCCCCTCCTTCTCGTTATCTTTTTTCCCGGTCATTCTTGCGAGGGCGGGAATCCGGAGCAACCGCTCCGTCGCGCGCCCCTGGACCCCCGCCTGCGCGGGGGTGACGAATGAGGACACGACGGCACTTAAGACACAGCAGTGCGGATCGGCGCCACCGCGCCCGCCTCATAGAGGTGGCAGGCCACAAGCC
The DNA here is from genome assembly GCA_036489765.1 of Allostellaceae bacterium. Taxonomy (GTDB): domain Bacteria; phylum Pseudomonadota; class Alphaproteobacteria; order ATCC43930; family CGMCC-115725; genus DATARH01. Next base: position 16,706 of record DASXFE010000051.1, read on the forward strand.
GGTTCTCAACCGGGGCGAGCGGCGGCTCGCGGTCGCCGCATTGCGGCATCGCGTGCTGGCAGCGCGGATGAAAGCGGCAGCCCGCCGGCGGGTTGAGCGGGCTCGGCACCTCGCCGGAGAGGATGATCTCCTCACGGCGTTCGTCGGGGTGACTCGGCAGCGCGGCAGAAAAGAGGGCCTCGGTGTACGGGTGCTTTGGCGCTAGCGCCAGTTTCCGCGCCTCGCCGCTCTCGACGATCTTGCCGAGATACATGACGATGACCGTGTGGCTCATATGCGCGACCGCCGCCAGGTCGTGGGCGATGAAGAGGTACGAGACACCGAGCTGCGCCTGAAGGTCGCGCAACAGGTTGAGGATTTGCGCCCGGATCGAGACGTCGAGCGCGGACACCGGCTCGTCGAGCACGATCAGCTTCGGCGACAGCGCCAGGGCGCGGGCAATCGCAATGCGCTGGCGCTGGCCGCCGGAGAACTCGTGCGGAAAGAAATCGGCAGCGCGCGCCGGCAGGCTGACGAGATCGAGCAGCTCCAGCACGCGCTTGCGCACGGCGTCGGCGGAAACATCCTCGTTGGTGACGAGCGGCTCGGCGATGATCTGGCTGATCCGCATGCGCGGGTTGAGCGACGCATAGGGGTCTTGAAATACGGCCTGGACCGATTTGCGGTAGTTGCGGCGGCCGGCCGCGTCAAGCGCGGCAAGGTCGCGCCCCTCGAAGCGCATGGTGCCGCCGCTCGGCTCCTCGAGCCCGAGCACGAGCTTCGCCGTCGTCGTCTTGCCGCAGCCGCTTTCCCCAACGACCCCCAGGGTCTGGCCCTGTTCGACGCGGAACGAGATCCCGTCGACCGCGCGCACCACGCCCTGGTTGCCGCCGAAAAGGCCGCGTTTGGTTTGAAAGTGCTTGACAAGCCCTTCGGCCTCGATGATCGCCATCAGAGGGTTTCCGTTTCGAGAACGCCGGCAGAGGCTGACGCCGGGGCGAGCCAGCAGCGCGCGGTGTGGCGGGGGCCGGGCGCGAACTCGGGCGGGGCCTCGCTGCGGCACCGGTCGAACGCCTCGCTGCAGCGCGCCGCAAACGCGCAGCCCGGCGGCAGGTTCGAGAGGTCGGGCGGCTGTCCTTCGATCGCGACAAGCCGCTGGTCGCTCTCGGTCAGCCGCGGGATCGAGCTGAGCAGCGCCTTGGTGTAGGGATGCGCCGGTGCGTTGAAGATTTTCGACACCGGTCCCGACTCGACGACCCGCCCGGCATACATCACCGCGATCTGGTCGCACATCTTGGCGACGATCCCGAGATTGTGGGTGATGAAGATTAGCGCGAGATTGTGCTGGCGCTGCAAATCCCGCAGCAGGTTGAGGTATTGCGCCTGGATCGTCAGGTCGAGGCTGGTCGTCGGCTCGTCGGCGATCAGGAGGCGCGGCTCGCAGGAGATGCCGATGGCGCCGACGATGCGCTGCCGCATCCCGCCCGACATCTCATGAGGATACTGCTTGACGCGGGTCTCCGGCGATGGGATCCGCACCGCCTTGAGCAGGTCGCGCGCCCGGCCCCAGGCGGTCTTGCGCGACACGCCCTCGTGCACCCGGATCGGCTCGGCGATCTGGTCGCCGATGGAGAAGAGCGGGTTGAGCGACGCCATCGGGTCCTGCAAAACCATCGCGATGCGCTTGCCGCGGATCTCGCGCATTTCGGCGTCGGATTTCTGCACGAGGTCCTCGCCCTCGAACAGCATGCGCCCGCCGACGATCCGCGCCGCCGCCGGCAGCACGCGCAAGAGCGTCAGCGCCAGCGTGCTCTTGCCGGACCCGGATTCGCCGACGATGCCGAGGGTCTCCCCGGCGTTGACGCGCAGCGACACCTCGTCGACGGCGCGGATGACCCGGGTCCCGCCGCCGGCGACATAGTGCGTCGACAGGCGGTCGAGCTCGAGGAGCGGGGTTTCGGCCATCGCTCAGAGCTGGCGCAGCTGGGGGTCGAGCTTGACGCGCAGCCAGTCCCCGATGAGGTTGGCCGACAACACCATCAGCATGATGCAGGCGCCGGGAAACACGGTCAGCCACCAATAGCCGACCATCAGCCCCTGCTTGCCGTCGGACAGCATCAGTCCCCAGGCGGGCTCGGGCGGCGGCACGCCGACGCCGAGGAACGACAGCGACGCCTCGGCGATGATGACGACGCCGAGCATCAGCGACCCCAACACTACCGCGGTGTTGATGACGTTGGGCAGGATGTGGCGCCGCATGATCGTCCCCTTCGAGCAGCCGGCGACGATCGCCAGCCGCACGAACTCGCGCTCCTTCAGCGACAGGACCTCGCCGCGGATGACGCGGGCGTAGCGGGTCCAGTAGGTCAGCCCGAGGATGATCACGATGTTCCACATGCTGGGCCCGACGATCGCCGCGAGGAAGATCGCAAAGGTCAGCGCCGGCAATGCCAGCCACGTGTCGGTGAGGCGCATGATCACCTGGTCGACCCACCCCCCGAGATAGCCGGAAATGATGCCGAGCGCGGTGCCGAGCACGCCGGCGAAGACCACCGCGGTAAAGCCGACGACCAGCGAGATCCGCGCGCCGAAAATGAGGCGCGAGAGCACATCGCGGCCGAGCTGATCGGTGCCGAGTAGGTATGTGGCGCTGCCCTTGGCCATCCAGAATGGCGGCCGGAAGCGGTGGACGAGGCTGCCGACCTCGGGGTTGTGCGGTGCCAGTTGGTTGGCGAAGATCGCGACGAATGTGATCACCCCGAGGATCAGCGTCGGGACGATCGGAAAATTGGCGCGCTTGAGGCTTTGCCAAACCGGGAACCGTGGCGCCCGGGAAGGTAGGCGGATGGCGTCTGCCGGCGTGCTCATCGTCTACTTCTCCAATCGGATGCGCGGGTCGATGACGGCGTAAAGGATGTCCACCAGCAGATTGACCATCACGATCATCGCGCCGCCCATCAGAACGACGCCCTGGACTACCGGGAAATCGCGGAACGTGATGCCTTCGTAGAGAAGCCGCCCGATGCCCGGCCAGGCGAACACGGTCTCAACCACGACGGCGACGTTGACCATGATCACGAGGTTGACGCCGGCGAGCGTCAGCACCGGGATGAGCGCGTTCTTGAAGGCGTGCTTGGCGATCACCAGCGATTGCGGCAGCCCCTTCAATCGCGCCAGCTTGATGTACTCCGAGCCGAGCACCTCCAGCATCGAGGACCGGGTCAGCCGCATGTGGGACGCCGCGAAATACCAGCCGAGCGCGAAGGCCGGCATGATGAAGTGCACCCACGAGCCGGCGCCCGAGGACGGGAGCCAGCCGAGATAGACCGAAAACACCAGGATCAGCACGAGGCCGACAAGGAACGAGGGGAGCGACAGGCCGAGCAGCGCGAAAAGCTTGCCCGCGCCGTCCCAGAAGCCGCCGACCCGCACCGACGCGAGAATGCCGCTCGGTATGCCGATCAAAAGCGACAGCCCCATCGCCACGGCCGCCAGCATCAGCGAGTTGGGCAGCCGGCTCAGGTAAAGCTGCAGAACCGGGACCTGATAGTAGAAGGACTGGCCGAAATCCCCGTGCGCGAGGGCGACCATGAACAGCCAGTATTGCACCCAGAGAGGCCGGTCGAGGCCGAACTGATGGTGGATCGCGGCGATGTCGTCCGGGCTTGCCCCGGGCTCTACGAGGAGCGCCGCCGGGTCGCCGGTGACCCTGACGAAAAAGAAGATCGTCAGCGACAGCAGGAACAGCGACAGGACGCAGTATCCGGCGCGGCGCAATATGAATCGTCTCATGGCGGCTGGCGTCCTCGTGGGTTCGGGCGCGGTGGCTATGGTCCGGCGGCGGTCCTCATGTCTTGATCGTGATGTCCTCGAACGGCGCAGTGTAGGCGAAGCCGGGGATCGTGGCGAACGCCGACTCGCCGACGCGCGGCCCGACGCCGTTCAAAAAGCCGAGTTGCCAGATCGGGGCATAGATCGCTTTTTCGTGGACGAGTTGCTGCATCTTGTCGAGCAGCGCCCCGCGCTTCTTGGCGTCCAGCGCGTCGGCCTGCTGCGCGTAGAGCTCGTCGAGATCGGCATAGTTGCCGTAGGCGTAGGCGCCGCCCTTGACGACAAATGAGGCCATGCGCGTGGCGGCATTGCCAAAGGCGCCGCTCGCGCCCTGGACCACGCCTTTCGCGTATTTCTTGCTGCCGTAGGCGGCGTAGAACCCGGCACGCTCGACCGGCTGCAGCTTTAGCGTGATGCCGATCGCCGCGAGGTTGTCGACGGACACCTCGGCCATGTTGGCGTACGAGCTGTCGCAATACATGAGGCCGGCGTCGAACCCGTTGGGGTAGCCCGCCTCGGCGAGCAGCTTCTTCGCCTTGTCCGGGTCGTAGGCCGCACCGGGCGGCTGCCAGAAATATTCGAACGTGTAGGGCACCACGGCGTTGTTGGTGATCTTGCAATAGCCAAGGAACAGCGCCTTGCTCATGCCCTCGCGATCGATTGCGAGGTTGGCGGCCTGGCGGACCTGGAGCTTGCTCCACGGCGACTTCGGATCCCATTGCTCGGGGAAATAGAGCCAGTTGGGCGCCTGGAGCACGACCGGCTTCAAGGCCAGCCCCGGCGTCTTCTGGAGCTCCTCGGCCAGCTCGCCGCGGATCGAGTAGGCGATGTCGACCTCGCCCCGCTTGAGCGCGGCGAGCCGTGTCGTCTCGTCCGGGATCATCCGCATGACGATACGCTTCACGCTCGGCTTCTTCCGCCAATAACCGTCGAAGGCTTCGAGCACGAGTTCGACGCCCGGCTTGAACGAGACGAATTTGTACGGGCCAGCACCGATCGGCGCGTTCTTGTAGCCGTCGTCGCCGACCTTCTCGACGTACTTCTTGGGCACGATCCAGCCCGCACCCGACGCGCTCGAATAGAAGGTGAGGAAATCGGGCCAGGGCTGCTTGAGCTTGAATGTCACGTGCTGCGGATCGGGCGTCTCGATCGAGGCGACCTGGCTGTGCATCAGTTCGTGTGACGCGCCCTTGTATCGCTCGAACGAGAATTTCACGTCTTCCGACGTGACCGGCTCGCCGTTGTGGAATTTGGCTTCCTTGCGGATGACAAAGCTGTAGCTGAGCCCGTCCTCGGCGGCCGTCCACGACTCGGCGAGACACGGCGCCTGTGGTTGGCCGGGCATCGCCTTAACCATCGCGTCGTGCACGGCGTAAAGCACCATGAACGGCGTGATGATCCCTTGTGTTTCAGCGGGGTCGAGCCAGCTCGGGGTGATGGAGACGTGAACGCCCCAGGTCAGCTGATCCGCCTGGGCGGCGGCCCCCGCCACCGCAGGCGCCCCAACAACGGCGCTCGCCGCCGCCAATGCCAACAGGTCGCGCCGAGACATCTGGGGCCCGCGCAACTGCATGCGGGCCCGATCGGGCTTCTCCATCCCCATCGCCTCCTCCGTTCATGTGCCCTCGTTGCACGGGGCTTGGAGAGGAGCTTAGCAGGGAGTTTGCTTACATTGAACTGACAGAGTGCTGGTGCGGACGGAATTTCGTGCCGGCACCGCATTGCGCTTGCCCGCAGGCGGCGCAGCCGAGGGGGAGGGACGATAGCGGCGTTGATGTGATAGGTCAGGTCCAGCGCCGCGGCGCGGTCCGGAAAGAGATAAGGGAGGTGCGACGGTGAAGGCGTCTTTGTTCTACCTGCCGAGCATTGGCAGCCGGGCTGAGATCGAGGGCGGCATGGCGGGCACGCGCGCCGATCTGTACCAGCGCATGCTGCGCGAGCTGAGCGAGCAGATCAAACTGGCGGACGAGCTCGGGTACAATTCCGTCAGTTTCACCGAGCACCATTTTCATATCGAGGGGTTCGAGGTCTCCCAGAACCCCGTCCTGCTCGACCTCTATTTCGCGATGCAAACCAAACGCATCCGGGTCGGGCAGCTGGGCATCGTGCTGCCGGCCGCCAATCCGATCCGGGTGGCGGAGGACATCGCGATGCTCGACCACATGACCGGAGGCCGCGCCGTCGCCGGGTTTGCCCGCGGATACCAGCGGCGCTGGGTCGACATCATGGCGCAGCAGACGCACGACATCCACGGTGCCCTGCCGCATCAGCACGACGAGATCGACACGGCGAACCGCGCCGCCTTCGAAGAGAATTTCCGGATCATCAAGAAGGCCTGGACGGAAGAGATGCTCACCGTCGACGGCAAGTATTGGAAGGTCCCTGCCCGCGAGACGCCCTGGACGCTCGACACCACCGCGAAGTTCGGCAAGGGCGTCGAAAACGGCGTCCTCCGCTCCGTCGGCGTCGTGCCGAAGCCGCTGCAAAAGCCCTACCCGGACCTGTTTCTGCCGTTTGCCTCGTCGGAAAGCTCGATCCGTTGGGCCGCCCAGGAAGGGGTCACGGCGATCCTGCCCGCGATGCTGCCGGTCTATGAGGACCTGCTTTACGACATCTACGCCGAGGTGTCCGGCAAGCCGCGCGGCGGCGGTGTCGGCCTCCTGCGCGACGTGGTCATCGCGGACACCGACGAGGAAGCGATGGCGCTATGGGCGAATTCGGGACAGTTCGCCGGCCGCGCCTGGTTCGAGCCGTTCGGTTTTCGCCGGGGCATGCAGGACCCGAAGAGCGGCGAGTTCCTCACCCCCGAACAGGCGGTGAAAGGGGGCTACGTCCTCGCCGGCACCGTCGACACCGTGACGCGCGGGCTGGAGGCCAATATGCGGCGGCAGCCGGTCGACTGGGTCTTCTGCTACACCTACAACGCCCTGATCCCGCACCCGATGCTGATGAAGTCGATCGAGCGGTTCTGGACCGAGGTGATGCCGCGGTTTTCGTAGACCGCCAGGAGGGCGGGCGAGACGTCCGCGCTCCAGCCTGCCGACAATTACGCGGGGACGCCGCCGCCCATCGTCGTTCGGTGCATGAGGCGGCGGAGCGGCAGGTCGTAGTCCTGGATCGCGCGGTGTTGCGCCGTGCAATTGTCCCACAGCAACAGGTCGCCGGATCGCCACTGGTGGCGATAGATGAAGGCTGGCTTGACGATGTGGTCGGCGAGCGCGGTTATCAGCGTCTCCGCTTCCTCCTGCGCCATGCCCTCGACCCCGGTGCAGTCGTCGCGCATGACGTAAAGGCACCTGCGGCCGGTGAAGGGGTGCGTGCGGACGATCGGGTGAGACACCGGCGGGTAGCGGTCGATCTCCGCCTGGGTCGGCGGGAAGGCGCGCTTGCGGCCGGCGAAATCAAAGAGGGCGCGCTTGCCGTCGATGTGGCGCTGCGCCGGCTCGGGCAGCGCCTCCCACGCCGCTGCGGCCGAGGCGAATTCGGTGTCGCCCAGCGGCAGGCCGTACAGCTCGGGAATTTCGAGGGCGTAAAGCATCGTGCCGCGCGGCGGCCGGGCCGAATAGCACATGTCGCTGTGCCAGTTCTCCCCCGCCCGCTTGATGCCGATCGGCGCACCGTTCTCGACGGCGTTGGAAACGACGACGATCTCGGGGCTGCCGGTCACGCTCCACCGCTCGCCAAAAATGTTGAAGGCGATGTCGCCAAAGCGGCGGGTGAAGGCCACCTGTTGCGGCGGCGTGACCCTCTGTCCCCGAAAGAAGATGACCCCGTGCTCGTTGTACGCGCCGTCGATCGCGGCGAAGGTCTCGTCGTCGATCGGCTGCGCCAGGTCGACGCCCCGGATCTCGGCTCCCAGCGCGGCACCGGTAGGCACGATCTCGATAGTCATGGGCCTGATCTCTCCGGCTGAGCTGCACTCGGACCGAGATATTGCGGCGGCGGCCGTGAGAGATCAACGCGGGCGGTACGGTAGCCCAAACCCGTCCCAGGGCTTAGGCAGCCGCCTGCCAGGCAAATTCGGTGTCAAACGCCGAAGCGTCCGCGTCGCTTTGAAAGCTGATCTCAAATCCCGTCTGCTCGCCTTCGCGAAGTCGGAACCAAGTCGGCTGGATCTTCTTATGATCGAACCAGGTGCGAAGCTGGCTCATTGATTCAGCAAAAGAAATTTTCGACGGCTTCAGCAGAAAAACAGTACGCAGAGGCACGCGAGGCTCCTCTTGGTTAAAAAGGTATAGGCAGTGAGGAACCTAAGCTAAAATTGTATTCGCGCGCCACAAAACTTCCACGCGAGAGATCCGCAAACTCAAATCCAACAGATTCTATTTATTCCAGTTAGTTGATCGTTAACGGCCTCATTGGCAGAGGCGTACTCATATCCTCATGACGCGAGCGCGATCCGAGGGGCGCGTCACCGGCATTTCGCTAGCGCCGCCAGCAAACCGCAAAGAAGCCAGGAAAATTCAGCCCCGCCCGTACTTCTTGTGGAAATAGGGTAGGACCTCCTTGCCCATCAGCTCCAGTACCTTCTGCACCTTCCACGATTCCATCCCGGGCCAGCCGGCGCGGAAGATGAAGTAGTTGGCGTCGAGGGTGGCGATGCGCTTTTCGAGTTGCTGGATCACATCCTCGGGGCTGCCGAGGATAAAGCGGTCGCGGGCGAGCTCGTCGAACGAGACCTGAAAGCTCTCCTCTCCCGGCAGCGCCTTGTCCTGACCCCAGGCGGCGTAGGCGGCGTATTTCGCCTCCAGATACGGCTTTGCGGTCGCGATCGCCTCCTCGCGGGTCGAGGCGACGTGCAGCTCGAGGGTCATCGGCCGCGCGGCCGGGATCGCGTTGCCGGCGGCGGCGAGCGATTCGGTATAGAGCCCCCATTGCCGCTCGATCGTCGGCAGCGCCGCGTGCGGGTTGATGAACCACGGATAGCCCAGCCGCCCGACGCGCTTCACCGCCGCGTCGGCGTTGGCGGCGATCCAGATCGGCGGGAGGGGTTTCTGCACCGGGCGGATCGTCGAGGTCGCGTTGCGCAGATTGAAGTAGCGGCCCTGATGCGTGATGTCGTCCTCGGTCCACAGCCGCTTGATCAGATTGAGTCCTTCGAGCATGCGCGGCACGCGGTCCGAGACGTTGAGCCCGAACGCGCCGAACTCCTCCTCGCGATAGCCGATGCCGACCCCGAACACGACCCGCCCCTCGGACATGACGTCGAGCGAAGCCACCTCCTCGGCGACCTGCACCGGGTTCAGCATCGCGAGGAGCGTCACCGCCAGTACCAGATCCATCTTGCCGCTATCGGCCGCGAGCCGCGCCAGCATCGGCAGGTTCTGCACCGCGATAAACGGCGGCGAGATGTAGTGGTGGCCGGCGGCGATCGCATCGAACCCGACATCGCGGGCGACGATCGTCTGCTGCACGCACTGGCGAAAACGCACGACCGGGTCTTCATCGCGCGGCTGCTGGGAATTGACGAACAGACCGAATTTCATCGAATGCCTCTTCAGGCGCGCCGGCGCCGGGATGGAAATTATCAGGCTCTAACCGTTTGCTATCACCAAATTTTCCTCCGACGAACAGAAGGATAGCAGGCGGGGAGCTGGGGAGCTCCATGATTCAGCAGCTTCGCGATCCGATGCGCTTCGGTATCAGGGGTCGCGATGAGGCGGTTGCCGAGACGGTCGCGGCAAAGGGTTTCGGAGGTCGACGCGCCTGTCGCACAAACGGGCCGCCCTGAAGGAGCGGCCCGCTGACGTGGAGCGCGTCCAAGAGCTGGGACGCGCGGCCAAAGAATGAACGCCGGATTGAGACTCAGAACTTGCCGTCGGTGCAGGTAACCGTGGAATTGTTGCAATTATAACAAGATGTTTTGGTGGAACCTGGGCCGCAGCACCACAGTCCCCCGCCCGAACCGGTCAGATCGGTGGACGAGTAGGTGCCGTCATTGAGCTGGTCGCCCGATTGGTTCGTGGCATGACAGGCCGTGCCCACCGTACCGCTCCCGCTGACCGTGGCGGGCACCACCGAGCTGTGCCGGATCAGGTTGGGCGTTCCGAGCGCGACCAGCAGGTGGTCGAGCGAGTGTGTTGCCTGAGACGGCGCCACGGCCGATCTCGACATTGGGCCATCATCCGCATGCGCCGCAGTCGCAAAAATGGTCAGGGCCGCGACGCTCAGCGCGAAAAACGTGCTACGCATTGACGCCTCCAATTTGGCTGGGAGAGAACAGCCTAGCCAAACTGCAAGGTGCCCACAACATGCCGACGGGTCGGGACCCGGCTCAGGCCCAATGAAAATCAGCTCATTTGAGCTTCTTTGTCATCACATAGCGGTTGAAGCCGGGTGGGTCGCAGGTGAGCGATGCGGCGGTTTCGAAGCCTTGTTTCAGGTAGAAGCCCTGGGCCTGGATCTCGAGGGTGTTGAGGGTGATGCGGGTGCAGCCGCGGCGGCGGGCCTCGGCCTCGGCCATCCCGATGAGGCGGCTTCCCAGACGGTCGCGACGGAGGGTTTCGGGGAGGTAGACCCGCTCGATCGAGAGCTGCCCCAGATAGCTGCCGCCATAGATGCCGCCGATGATCTTGCCGTCCTCCTTTACGAAGATCGCGAGACGCTTGTAGTCGTTGTAGCCGGCCTTTTCGGTGTTGTAGGCACGGAGGCCGTCGGCGATCACGGCGAGCTCTTCCGGCTCGGCGGCGTCGGTGAGGACGATTTCGGGTTCGGGCATGAGACGACCCTTCAGAGCGGCGGGCGGCGGATGGGCTGGGTCGCCTCGAAGGCGCGGGCGGCGCGGAGCACGCGGGGTTCGGCGTAAAGAGGGCCGACGATCTGGAGGCCGATCGGGAGGCCGCCGCTCGTCAGGCCGCAGGGGACGGTCGCGGCGGGCTGGCGGGTCATGTTGAACGGGTAGGAGAACGGCGACCAGTCGATCCAGTGCTCCTCCTGCGCCGGGTCGTTGAGGTCTTGGCCGACGGGTAGCGCGGGCACCGGCATCATCGGGGTCAGCAAGAGGTCGTAGCGCTGGTGGAATTCGGCCATCGTGCGGCCGAGCGCGGTACGGGCGAGGTCGGCGGCGACATAATCGGTCGCGCTGATCGCCTCGCCGGCCTCGGCGACGGCACGGAAGCCGGGGTCGCACTCACCGCGGCGCCCGCGCGGGAAGCCGTTGATGACCCGCGCCGCGCCGGCGCCCCAGAGCACGATCAAGGCCTCGCGCGGCGACGGGAAGATTTCTCGCACCTCGTCAACCTTGGCGCCGAGCGCCTCGAACTGCTTTGCGGCGGCCGCAACCGAGGCGGCGATCTCGGGGTCGACGCGGGCGTAGCCGAGATCGGGGCTGTAGGCGACGCGCAGGCGCTTGACCCCGTCCTCGATCCCATCGCGGAAATCGCTGTCGTGCGGGGGCAGGGTGTACGGATCGCGCGAGTCGAAGCGGCTGAGCGTGTTGAGCGCCAGCGCCGCATCCCGGGCACTGCGGGCGAGCGGGCCGACGTTCGACAGGAGCCCCATCGGCGACGGCGGGTGCGCCGGGACCCGGCCGAACGTTGCCTTGATCCCGAAGATGCCCGAGAAGCACGACGGGATGCGGATCGAGCCGGCACCGTCGCTGCCGACATGCAACGGCGCGATCCCGGCGGCGCAGGCCGCCGCGGCGCCGGCGCTGCTGCCGCCCGGCGTGCGGTCGAGGTTCCATGGGTTGCGGGTGATGCCGGTAAGCGGACTGTCGCCGAGCGCCTTCCAGCCGAATTCGGGGCTCGTCGTCTTGCCAAGGATGACGGCGCCATCCTCCTTGAGCCGCGCCACGGCCGGGCCGTCCTCGGTGTCGGGCACATCCGGGACGAGACGCGAGCCGCGCCGCATCGGAAACCCGCGCAACATCACGAGGTCCTTGATCGTCACCGGCACGCCGTCGAGCACGCTCAACTGCTCGCCTCGGCGCCAGCGCACCTCGGATTGGGTCGCCGCGGCGAGGGCGCCCTCATGATCGACCACGGTGAAGGCGTTGAGCTTGGGTTCGAGCTCGTCGAGGCGGTCGAGCAAAGTGCGGGTCACGTCCACCGGCGACAAGGTCTTGTCGCGGTAGCGCCGTCCCAGTTCCTCGGCCGAGAGATAGGCGATCTCGTCGTCGTCGCGCGGCATGCCGCCCCCGTCTCTTTCCGAACCCAGCCCTACGACTATCGGTCAATCGCACCGCCCTGCCTAGCCTCGGCACGCGGCTTGCGAGACCTGGGCTCGCCCGCGTAAGGTCGCGGGAAGAACAGGGAAACGAAATGGCGCGTTTGGTGGCAGCCTCAAGCCCCCACCCCAGCCCTCCCCTCCGCGGACTTGATCCGGGGATTGCGGGTGACGGCGTTCGCCGTGTCGCTTGCTGCCGCTTCCCCGTGCCCCGCAAGCGGGGAAGGGTCGGGGTAGGGGCTTAGCGGCTCGATGTTCGCCTATATGGTCCGGCGCATCCTGGCCACCATTCCCGTTATGGCCGTCGTCGCCGTCTTCGTGTTCGGACTTCTGTACCTGAGCCCCGGCGATCCCGCCGCGATCATCGCCGGCGACACTGCGACCCCGGCCGATATTGCCCGCATCCACGCCCAGCTCGGGCTCGATCGCCCGCTTTACGTGCAGTTTGCCGACTGGGTGTGGCGGCTTCTGCACGGCGACCTCGGCATCTCGATCTTTACCAACCTGCCGGTGATGCATCTGATCGGACAGCGGGTCGAGCCGACGATCGTGCTGAGCATCTCGACCCTCATCCTGACCGTCATCATCGCGATCCCGATGGGGGTGGTGGCGGCGTGGAAGGCCGGTACCTGGATCGACCGGGGGGTCATGATCTTTGCCGTAATGGGGTTTTCGACGCCGGTCTTCGTGGTCGCCTACATCCTCATCTTCGTCTTTGCGATCGCGACCAACCTGTTGCCGGTGCAGGGCTATGTCGAGCCGAGCCGCGGCCTCTGGCCGTTCCTGTCGCATCTGATCATGCCGACCGTCGAGCTGAGCCTCGCGCTCGCGGCGCTGATCGCCCGGATAACCCGCGCCAGCATGCTCGACGTGCTTGCGCAGGACTACATCCGCACCGCCCAGGCCAAGGGACTCAGCAACGAGAAGGTGCTGGTCGGCCACGCGCTGAAGAACGCCGCGGTGCCGATCGTGACGATCATCGGGATCAGCGTCGCGCTTCTCATCAGCGGCGTCGTCGTAACCGAGACCGTGTTCGCGATCCCCGGGCTTGGGCGGCTGACGGTCGACGCGATCCTGCGCCGCGACTACCCCATCATCCAGGGCATCATCCTGATTTTCTCGGGGATTTACGTGCTGATCAATCTCCTGGTCGATCTCAGCTATACGCTGCTCGACCCGCGCATCCGGTATTAACGCGATGGCGATCGTCCAGACCGACATGCCGATCGCGGGTGTTCCACCGGTGGCCCGCGGAGGCATGTGGCGGACGATCAAGCGTCACCCGACAATCGTCGCCGGCGCCGTGCTGCTGCTGATCATGGTGTTCCTGGCGGTCTTCGCGCCCTATCTCGGCACGGTGGACCCACAGGCGCTGTCGCCGATCAACCGGCTCAAATGGCCGTCTGCGGCGCATTGGTTCGGCACCGACATGCTGGGCCGCGACGTCTACAGCCGCACGATCTACGGCGCGCGCGTATCGCTGGCGGTAGGCCTCAGCGTCGCCATCTTCAGCACCGCGTTCGGCCTTCTGATCGGGGTGGTCGCCGGGTTCAGCCGCTGGGTCGACGCGATCCTGATGCGGATCATGGACGGGCTGATGTCGATCCCGGCAGTCCTGATCGCGATCGCGCTGATGGCCCTCACGCGCGCCAGCATGAAGAACGTCATCTTCGCGATCACGGTCGGCGAGGTGCCGCGCGTCAGCCGCCTCGTGCGCGGCGTCGTGCTGGGGTTGCGCGAGCAGCCCTTTGTCGAGGCGGCGTTCGCGAGCGGCACCGGGATGATCCGCATCCTGTGGCGGCACATCGTACCGAACACGCTGACCCCGGTGCTGGTCAACGGCACCTTCATCTGCGCCTCGGCGATGATCACCGAGGCGATCCTGTCGTTTCTCGGCGCCGGCACCCCGCCGCAGATCCCGAGCTGGGGCAACATCATGGCCGAGGGGCGCGTCTTGTTTCAGGTCGCCTATTACATCGTGCTCTTTCCCGGCGTGTTCCTGTCGGTGACCGTGCTGGCCATCAACCTTCTCGGCGACGGGGTGCGCGATGCCCTCGACCCGCGGCTCTCGCGCCGGATGTAATCGTGATCATGGCGGCCATCGACGAAGAACAACCGATCGCCGCCGCCGCGGTCTCCCCGGGCCAGCCGCTGCTCGAGGTCGAAGACCTGCGCACCTGGTTTTTTACCCGCGACGGTGTCGTGCGCGCGGTCGATGGCGCGTCGCTGTACGTGATGCCGGGCGAGACGCTGGCGGTCGTCGGCGAGAGCGGCTGCGGCAAGAGCGTCACGGCGCTGTCGGTGCTGCGGCTCGTGCCGTCGCCGCCGGGGAAGATCGTCTCGGGGCGGATCCGCTTTGCGGGGCGCGAGCTCCTCGACCTCAGCGAGGCCGAGATGCGCGACGTGCGCGGCAATGACATCTCGATGATCTTTCAGGAGCCGATGACCTCGCTGAACCCGGTGTTGACGATCGGCCACCAGATCGCCGAGACGCTGACCTTGCACCAGGGCCTCGGCCGCAAGGCGGCACTCGAGCGCGCGGTCGAGATGCTGCGCCTCGTCCACATCCCCGAGCCGCGGCGCCGGATCGGCCAGTACCCGCACCAGCTTTCCGGCGGGATGCGGCAGCGGGTGATGATCGCGATGGCACTCGCCTGCAACCCGAAGCTGTTGATTGCCGACGAGCCGACGACGGCGCTCGACGTGACCATCCAGGCGCAGATCCTCGATCTGATGCGCGAGCTGAAGGACAAGATCGACGCGGCGATCGTGCTGATCACGCACGACCTCGGCGTCGTCGCCGAGATGGCGCAACGGGTCGTCGTGATGTACGCGGGCAGAAAGGCCGAGGAGGCGCCGGTCGGGCCGCTCTTCAACCGACCGCTGCACCCCTACACCAAGGGCCTCCTCAACTCGATCCCGCATCTCGGCGCGACGCTCGCGGCGGGAGAGGCCGGGCGGCTTGCCGAAATCCCCGGCACCGTGCCGTCTTTGCGCGAGCCGATCCCCGGCTGCGCTTTCGCCGACCGCTGCTCCTTCGCGACCGACATCTGCCATCGCGAGGCGCCCTCCTTTGAGGAGAAAGAGCCGGGCCATTTCGCGGCCTGCTTCCACTCGGACGAGGTCGCGGCGGCATGAGCGCTTCGATGACAAAACCGGCGGATTGTAATATCAGGGGCAATCGGGGAAGGGTTCGCAGCCTTCCCCGGCGCCCTGGCCCTCTAGAAGCGGGTTTTGATCGAGATCGCGATCCGCTTCCCTCTGAAGGCCGGGAGGAGACGCAACCTCATGTCTCATCTCCTCCTTGCCGGCGGGACATTCCCGCCGGCAAGGTAGAAGATAGATGAATTCAATCAACCAAGCCGCGCCGCTCCTTTCGGTAAAGGGGCTGGTCAAGCATTTCCCGGTCAAGAAGGGGCTGCTGCAGACGACCGTCGGCCAGGTGCATGCGGTCGACGGCATCTCGTTCGAAATCGCCGCCGGCGAGACGCTGGGGCTGGTCGGCGAAAGCGGATGCGGCAAGTCTACCGCCGGCAAGGCGATCCTCAAGCTGATCGAGCCGACCGCCGGCGAGGTTCGGCTCAACGGCGACCGCATCGACGGGTTGTCGCGTGCAGCGATGCGGCCCTACCGCCGGCAGCTTCAGGTGGTATTCCAGGATCCCTATTCATCCCTGAACCCGCGCCTCTCCGTGCGCGAGATCATCGCCGAGCCGCTCAAAAACTATGGCGTCGACACCGCCAAGGGGCTCAGTCGCCGCGTCACCGAGCTGGCCGGCAAGGTGGGCCTCCGCGAGGAGGCGCTAGGCCGCTATCCGCACGAATTCTCCGGCGGGCAGCGCCAGCGCATCGGCATCGCCCGCGCGCTCGCGCTCAATCCGAGCCTGATCATCTGCGACGAGCCGGTCTCGGCGCTCGACGTGTCGGTGCAGGCCCAAGTCATTAACCTGCTTGCGGACCTCCAGCGCGAATTGGGCCTTTCGTACCTCTTTATCGCCCACGACATCGCCGTCGTCGAGCACATCAGCCAGCGCATCGCGGTGATGTATCTCGGCAAGATCGTCGAGCTCGCACCCAAATCCTCGCTCTTCGCCCAGCCGCAGCACCCTTATACCGAGGCGCTGCTCTCGGCTGTCCCGGTTCCCAAACCCGGCTCCGCGAAAAAGCGGATCATCCTCAAAGGCGACGTGCCGAGCCCGATCAACCCGCCGAGCGGCTGCCGCTTCCACACCCGCTGCCCCTACGCCTTCGACCGCTGCTCCGCCGAGGAGCCGAAGATGCGTGAGGTGACGCCGGAACATTTCGCGGCCTGCCATCTGCGCGACGCGGCCGGCTGACTTGGACGCGGGCGTCTCGCCCGCTCTTCCCAGCGCCGAATGCGGGCAGGACGGCGCGGTCTCTCACTTGCCGTGCAGGTGCAGGATAAAATCGAATTCCGACTGGACGATGTCGACCATCTCCTTGGTCGACAACCCCTCGAATTCGTGGCCGCCATTGAATTCGGTGATCCGCACCGGCACGTGATTTTGCTGGAGCGCGGCGACCAGCTGCGTCGACTGGTCGATCTTGACGTTCTTGTCGTCGCGGCCTTGCGCGATCATCACCGGCGGCATTGCCGAGCTCACGAGGAACAGCGGTGAGGCGGCACGCTCCTGGTTGGTCGGCCGGGTCTTGCCGTCGCTGCCGAAGAGCTGCTGGTCGGGCGGCCAGAAATTGTCCGAGGTGAGGTCGGTCGGCCCGAAATTGTCGACGACGCAGGCGATGGCCGAGGAAACACCCGGCAATACGCCAGCGTAGTCGCCCGGCACGGTGTGGCCGACCGCCCCCATATACAAGGCGATCTGCCCGCCGGCGGAATCGCCGAGCGCGCAGATGCGCGACGGATCGATCCCGAACTCGGCAGCGTGCGACCGCAGCCAGCGTACCGCGAGCTGCGCATCGACCGCCTGCGCCGGCCAGTAATGATGCGGGTCGCCGTTGGCCAGCCGGTAGTCGATCGTCGCCGAGACGATGCCTTCGCCCGCCGCCATCCGACAGGGGGATGCATAGGCTTGCCGGTCGCCGACCGTCCAGTAGCCGCCGTGGATCATCACCACCGCGGGCCGCCCTGCCGGAAACCCTGACGGTGGGATGCACAAATCCAGGTGCTGGGCCGGGTCGGGACCGTAAGCGATGTTGGCCCTGACCTCGGGATGGCCCCAATCCTGTGCGTTCGCCGCCGCAACCCCCAAAACGATCGAGAGCGCGGCAACGACAATAAACTTGAACATCCAACCGCCTTTTTCCGCCGGGCACCACACGCGATGCCGGCGTACCATACGATTCGTAACGAATTCCTTCCCTGCGGCTCTTTACCTGTATCCCCGCCGCGCCGGCCCGGTGATCGCCGCGTAGACGAGATGGCGGGAGAGATAGCGGTAGCGCAGGCGGTGCTCGGGCGCCTGCATCATCACGACGGTGATGAGGCGTTCGTGCGGATCGATCCAGAAATAGGTGCCGTGGACACCGCCCCAGAAGAACTCGCCGACCGAGCCTGGCACCGGCGACATTCCCGGCGCCTTCCTGACGCAGAAGCCCAGACCGAAGCCGTAGCCCATCTCCGGCACCGGGGCGAGCGCGCCAAAGCGGCTGCGCGTCGTGCCGCCGTACTCGCAGCCGGGCGGCAAATGATCGCTCGCCATATGGGCGACCGATTTGGGCGCGAGCAGCCGCGTGCCGTCGAGCACGCCGCCGTTCAACGGCGCCTGGCAGAAGCGCAGATAATCGTGCGCGGTCGAGACGAGCCCGCCGCCGCCCGAGGCCCAGGCGATCGGCTTTGACGGGTCGCGCATCGGCGGGCGCTGACCGTCCGCGCCTTTTTGCGCGTTGGCGACGCGATCGCCCTTCCCGATGGCATCGAATCCGGTATCGGCCATGCCGAGCGGCACGCAGATGCGTTCGCGAATGTGCTCGGCGAGGCCTTGGCCCGAGGCGACCTCGACGACGCGGCCGAGCACGTCGGTCGACATGCTGTACTCCCAGGTCGTGCCCGGCTCGAACAGCAGCGGCAGGCGCGCGAGCTTGCCGACGAGGTCGGCGTTGGTCTGCGAATCGTCCGACAACCCGGCCTCACGCCAGATCATCTGCACCGGCGTGTCGCCGAACGGCGCGTAGGTGAGGCCCGAAGTGTGGCGCAGCAAGTCCTGCACGGTCATCGCACGCTGGACCGGGCGCCGCTGGACGCCGACGGTCAACGCACCGAATTCGGGGATGTAGTCGGCAACCGGGGCGCCCAGATCGAGCCGCCCCTCCTCGGCCAGCATCATCGCGGCCACCGAAACCATCGGCTTTGTCATCGAGGCGATGCGGAAGATCGAGTCGAGCGCCATCGGTGCGCTTGCCTCGCGGTCGCGATAGCCGATCGCCTCCGCATAGCCCACCCGGCCCGCCCTCGCGATCACCAGCACAGCACCAGGAATGAGGCCGCGCTCGACGTCCTCTTTGATCTTCGCGGTTGCCCGCTCAAGCCGCTCCGACGAGAGGCCGATCTCTTCCGGGCGCTCGGCCCGCGGCAAACCCAGATTGGTCATGCAACTTCTCCCTTGATCCAACGCCGTCACGCGAGGAGCCGAAGGCGACACGGCGATCTCGGGCGAGGTAGGCAAATCCGATCGAGATTGCTTCGCTTCGCTCGCATGACGGCCCGTTAAATGGCGCCCGCTTCCTTCAATCCGGCGATCTCGGCCGCCGACAGGCCGAGCCAGCCGCCGTAGACCTCGTCGTTATACTGCCCAGGGCGAGCGCTGGGCTTGAGCGGCACCTTGTCCATCCCGTGCAGGCGCAGCGGCGAATTCGGCAGCGTTATGCGGCCGAGCTCGGGGTGGTCGATCTCCTCAAGCATTCCGCGCTCGTGCATGTGCGGGTCGGCCATGATCTCGGGCGCCGTGCGGACCGGTGCGCAAGGAACCCGGCCGGCCTTGCAGCGGGCGAAGATCTCCATCTTGGGCAAGGTGCGGGTCCAGGCGGTGACCAATTCGTCGGTCTCGTCCATGTGGGCGACGCGGTCGGCATTGGTCTTGAAGCGGGGATCGTCGCCGAGCTCGGTGCGACCCATCGCCTTGATCAGGTTCGTCCAGTGCCCTTCGGTCACGACATGAATCGCAACGTGCCCGTCGCTGGCAGGATAGACATTGTAGGGCGTCGAGGACAGCCCGGCCTGTCGGTTGCCCGCCCGCGGCGGCGGGTTGCCGGTGCGGTGGTAATACTCGAAGCTGCCGGCGAGGCTCGAATACACGGTCTCCTGCATCGCCACCTCGCAGAGGGTGCCGATGCCGCTGCGGTCACGCTCGTAAAGCGCGGTCACGATCGCGGCGTAGAGGTGGATGCCGCCCATGAAATCGACGAGGGTCGGGCCGGCCTTCATCGGCGGGCCGTCAGGCGCGCCGGTGACGCTCATGATCCCCGACGCCGCCTGGATCGTCAGGTCCATCGCGAGGTTGTCGCGGTCGGGCCCGCTGATCCCGAACCCGGTGCCGGTGGCGTAGACGAGGCGGGGGTTGACCTCGTGCATGACGGACCAGCCGACGCCGAGATCATCCATCGTGCCGGGCGAGAAGTTTTCGAGAAGCACGTCGGCGCGCTTTGCCATATCGAGGAGGAGCGCCTTGCCGCGCTCGTGCTTCAGGTTCAGCGTCACCGTCCGCTTGTTCTGGTTCAGCATCGCGAAGGGCAGCGTCGAGCTTGTCCCCGGGGCGGCGCGACGGCGGAGCGGCTCGCCCGAGGGCGGCTCGATCTTGATGACGTCGGCGCCGCCCTTGGCCATCAGCAGCGTCGCGTAAGGACCCTGAAAGATCTGCCCGAAATCTAACACGGTGATGCCGGCGAGCGGCAGGCGCGAATCGGGCATCGGCAATGAGCTCCGGAGCGGCGAGGTCGGGCGGAGTGTGCGCCGACGCGGCAAGAGCGCGCAAGTCGGGGCAGTTCACGGAAATATATCCTTTCGCGTGCGCATGGGTCGGGCACGCTCGATCAGAGGATCTGCCGGTCAATATCGAGAAGATCCTGCTCGACAGCCACGCGATTCCGCCGGTGCTCGCGGCTGGGCGTGCGGGCCTGGATGCAAGGCCATCCGGCGGAGGCCGAGGCCTGCGGCGCAAGAACCCCGGATACGTCTTCTATCGCGAGATCACGCCGATGGCCCGGTCGGCGCAGAGGGCGCGGGGCTGACGCCCGGGCGCAGCCTTGCCGTGGACCGCGGTGATTTCTTCTGGGGCAGCGGCGACGACGCACTGCGCCGCGGCAAGGACTTTCACGCAGGCGGGCAATACTGCCTGCTGCTGCCGAAAGCCGTCGCCGGCCGCCGGATGGCCGAACGCTAGGCGCGCCCGCGCCGCAACGCGCGGCCGGGCCGCTCGCCGGTCGGCTTGTCGTCCTGCCAGACCGGCTTGCCGTTGACGAAGACATGGGCGATCCCGGCCGCAGGCGTCATCGGTTCGGCAAAGGTGGCGCGGTCGATCACCGTCTCGGGATCGAAGACGCAGAGATCGGCACAGGCGCCCGGCGCGACGACCCCGCGGCCCTTGAGCCCGAACCGCGCCGCAGAGATCCCGGTCATCTTGTGCACGGCGGTTTCGAGATCGAACAGGCCGAGCTCGCGGCTGTAGTGCCCGAGCACGCGCGGGAACGTGCCCCAGAGCCGCGGGTGAGGGTGGCTGTCGTGCGGCAGCCCGTCCGACCCGACCATCGACGGCGCGAAGGCGAGGACGCGCTGCACATCCGCCTCGTCCATCATGAAATAGATCGCGCCGGCGGGTTGCAGCCGCTCCGCCGCCTCCGCGAGCCCGACACCCCATTCGGCGGCGATATCGGCGAGCTCGCGGCCCGCGCACTCCGGCCGCGCCTTTGACCACGTGATGAGCACCTTCAGCGAATCCTCGATGCGCTGGACCCGCAGCACGGTCGACGAGGCGATGTAGGGATAGACGTCGAGCCCGACCTCCTGCCCCGCCATCGCCGCCTGGATCTTTGGGAGGGTCTCTTTGGTGCGGCCAAAATTGGACACGGCGGTGGTTTTGTGGTGCGAGATCACCACCGGCACGCCGGCGTCGCGGCCGACGTTGAAGCTCTCGTCGAGGCTGTCGAGCACATGCTCGGCCTCGTCGCGCATGTGGGTCGTGTAGAGCGCGCCGGCGGGTTTCAGCAGGCGGGCGAGCGCCTTGATCTCGTCGGGCGGCGCGTGAAAGGCCGGCGCGTAGAAGAGCCCGGTCGACATCCCCACCGCCCCGGCATCGAGCCCCTCCTGCAGGCGCTCCTGCATGCGTCGGATCTCGGCCTCGGTCGCCGGCCGGTCGAGCTCGGGCATCGCGCCGACGCGAAGCGAAGAATGCCCGACCAGACAGGCCGCATTGAGCGCCGCCGGGGTCTGGTCGAGCGCGTCGAGGTAGGCGCCGAAAGTCGGATACCCATAATCGACCCATCCGCCGATCAGGTCGAGCGGCGGCGGCGGGTCATGGTCGAGCGTCAGCGGCGCGAGGCTGACACCGCAATTCCCGGTAACGACCGTCGTCACCCCCTGGCTCGCCTTCATCGCCATATCGGGCGTCGCGAGGAGAGCGCGGTCGTCATGCGTGTGCACATCGATAAATCCGGGCGCAACGACGAGCCCGGAGACGTCGACCTCGCGGGCACCGGTGGTTTTCGAGACGGTGCCGACCGCCTCGACGCGATCGCCAACGATCGCCACGTCGGCCCGCAAGCGCGGCGCCCCGGTACCGTCGATGACCGTGCCATTGCGCAGGATCAGGTCCGTCATTGATCGGTCCTCTTTCCATCCGCCTTCCCGGCCAAAACCGGGATCCATCCTGCAACAGTACGCGCGGCGGATAAATGGGTCCCGGCTTTCGCCGGGCAGGCGGATGAGGGGTTTACAGCCGCTCTCGAGCTGCCGGATGCGCTCGATCAGCTCGTCGTAAAAGTAACAGCATGCCAGCGCTCTATATGTATAAGATACGTATAGAGCATTCACGGCTCAAGCGGCGCTAGCGCGGATACATCTGGATGCCGCTGGCGATCGCGTCGGCGACATGCTCCTTGCCGATGACGCCGATTATGTCGCCCGTGCGTGGAACGTGGAGCCGGGTGGCTCCGGCGCGGACGACGAGGGCGATCGCACCGCCCTTGCGCCACATCCGCTGGATCACGTCGAAGGCGACATCGGCCTCGCGTACGACCGTAAAGTCGCGCCGCGCGACGTCGCCGAGCGTGACCCCGGGCGCAACGCCACTGCGAAGCGCGGTATTGATGCGGACGACACCGGCGATGCGGTTTCCGTCGGTCACGACGACGTGCCGCATCGCGCCGTTATGTCCGGGCTGGCGCAGGAACGCGTCGAGGCCAAGCTCGGCCGGCACTGTCAGGAAATCCCGCTCCATCACGTCCTTGGCAGCACGAACTAGGAACATGTTGGCATGCAGCGCCTTCGGGATCACATGACCACGGCCGACCAGCTTTGCCGTATAGATGTTCTCGCGCGACAGCGCTCGCCGCACCCCGAGGCCGGCCGCCACGGCAAGGATCATCGGCAGGACGATGTGATAATCGAGCGTCATCTCGAAGATCATCGTCACCGCGGTCATCGCCGCACCGGTGCCGCCGCCGACCATCGCCCCCATCCCGACCATCGCAAAGGCCGGCAGGCTGATCGACAATCCAGGGAAGGCGACTCCGGCAAGCGCCGCAAAGCCGCCGCCGAGCGTCGCGCCCATGAACAACGAGGGCGAGAAGATCCCACCCGAGGAGCCGGCGCCAAGGCTCGTCGACGTCGCGAACAGCTTGCAGACGAACAGAAGGCCCAACAGCCAGGCCCCGGCACTCCAGCCGTTGAGGATCGCCTGGATCGTCGAATACCCGACCCCCTCGACGAAATAGTGGCCGAAATTCCGGTGCAGCCCATAGATCAGGCAGCCCACCAGCAGCATGCCGAAGACATGCCTCGTGTAGCGGCCGGGGACCTTTTCGAAGACATCTTCGGCCAGGTGCAGCACTTTGATGAACAGCGCGCCGGCGACTCCGCAAATCGCGCCGAGGACGACGAACAGCACCAGCGTGAGGAGCGCGAGCCCAGGGCGCGAGAGCGGCAGCGCGTCGATCGGCGGGACGTTGAACGCCGGCTGAGGCCCGAAGACAAGCCTGCCGATAAAGGTCGCGGTGCCGGTCGCCGCGGCGACCGGCAGGAACGTGTTGACGCTGACCTCGGGCAGCATCAGCTCGATCGCGAACATGACGCCGCCGATCGGCGTATTGAACGTCGCCGCGATCCCGGCGCCGGCGCCGGCGGCCACGAGGGTGATGCGCTGCCCCGCCGGCATCCTGATCAGCTGGCCCAGCGTCGAACCCAGCGCGGAGCCGATCTGGATGATCGGTCCCTCGCGCCCGACCGCCGCGCCGCTGCCGATCGCCAGCGCCGAGGCCAGGGACTTTGCGACCGCCACAATTGGCCGGATACGCCCCGAATTGTAGTAGATCGCGTCCATAACCTCAGGGACGCCATGGCCTTTCGCTTCGGGCGCAAAGAATACGATGATGAAGGTGACGCCGATCGCTCCGACCGCCGGCACCAGGATCACCCAGGCGCCCCACGGGTTCAGCGGCGTGAAGACGCTCGAATCGTAGGCAAAGGAGAACGTCTGCAAAAAAAAGACGTTGTGGACGAGACCTATCAGTTCGCGGAAGGCCCAGGCGCCGACCCCCGTGATCGTGCCCACGAGGACGGCGAGAAGCGTCATCGCGATGAGCCCGAACGGCGCGATCCCGACCTCCCATCCCGGCAGTGCCCGTGCCAGCGGCGCAGCATCCGCTGCAGCGGCTGCGATCGGGCCGCCGCCCTGTTTGCCCGCCGGCTCGGCCCTCGGAATGGTTTCAGTCACGGATAGCGTCTCATCAGGAAGGACAGCAAAAAGGTGCACGACGCCCCGGCGCGGCGGCGGGGACGATCGAGCCCACCATAGACCTTCGCCCTCGGGTTTCAACCCGCCCGGCTCGATGTCACCGCGCCTCGCCGAACGGCTCTTTGCGGAGGAAGTTGAAGTCGCAGCCGCGGTCGGCCTGGAGGATTTCACGGCGGTAGAGCTGGGCGTAGCCGCGCGGCGGGACTGGCGGTGTCGGGGCGGGGCGACGGGCGAGCTCGTCATCCGATACCAACAGGTCGATGCGGCGGTCTTTCACCGAGAGGCGGATGCGGTCGCCGTTGCGGACCTTGGCGAGCGGGCCGCCCGAGGCCGCGTCCGGGGTCACATGGAGAACGATCGAGCCGTAGGCGGTGCCGCTCATCCGCGCGTCGGAGATGCGGACCATGTCCTTGACCCCGGCGCGCGCGAGCTTTTGCGGGATCGGCAGGTACCCAGCCTCGGGCATCCCCGACGGCGATAGCGGCCCGGCGTTTTGCAGGACGAGAAAATCGTCGGGCGTCACGTCGAGGTCGGGGTTGTCGATGCGGGCCGACAGGTCTTCGAGCGAGGTGAAGACGACGGCACGGCCTTCCCTCTCGAAGAGCTTGGGGTCGGCGGCCGAGCGCTTGAAGATCGCGCCCTTTGGCGCCAGCGACCCGAAGAGAGCGACGAGGCCGCCCGACTCCTGCAAGGGGTCCTTGAGCGACTTGACGACCTCGCGGTCGACCGGGCCGGAGGGGCGCGCGAGGCGCTCGCCGATGGTCTCGCCGGCGACGGTCAGGCAATCGAGGTTGAGAAGCGGCTGCAACTCCCGCAGCACCGCGCCGATCCCGCCGGCGGCAAACAGATCCTCCATGTAATGCGGACCGGTCGGCTTCAGGTCGACGATGACCGGGGTCGAATCGCTGAGCTCGTTGAGGCGATTGAGGTCGATGTCGATCCCCGCACGGCCGGCAACGGCGGTCAGGTGCAGCACAGCGTTTGTCGAGCCGCCGATCGCCATCAGCACGCGCAGCGCGTTCTCGACCGATTTCGGGGTGACGATCCTGTCGGGCGTCATCTTTTCGGCGGCAAGGCGCATAGCGGCGCGACCGGTCGCCTCAGCGGCGCGCAGCCGGTCGGCGTGAACGGCCGGGATCGCCGCGGTGCCGGGAAGGATCATCCCGAGCGCCTCGGCGATCGAGGCCATCGTGCTCGCCGTGCCCATCACCGCGCAGGTTCCGGCCGTCGTCGCGAGGTTGCCCTCGATCTCGTGGATTTCGTCGTCATCGACCTCGCCGGCGCGGTATTTGGCCCAGAAGCGGCGGCAATCGGTACAGGCGCCGAGCCGCTCGCCGTGCCAGCGCGACGTCATCATCGGCCCGGCAACGAGGTTGATCGCCGGCCGGTTCGCCGAGACCGCCCCCATCAGCTGCGCCGGGACGGTCTTGTCACAGCCGCCGACGAGCACGACCGCATCCATCGGCTGGGCGCGGATCATCTCTTCGGTGTCCATCGCCATCAGGTTGCGGAACATCAGGCTCGTCGGATTGAGGAACACCTCGCCGAGCGAGACCGTCGGAAACTCCAACGGCAAGCCGCCGGCGGCGAGCACACCGCGCTTCACGGCGTCGATCAGCTCGGGGAAATGGCGATGGCAATTGTTGAAGCCCGAGAAGGTGTTCGCAATGCCGATTACCGGCTTCGACAACAGTTCTGTCGAGTACCCCATCGAGCGGGCGAAGGATCGGCGCAGATAGAGCGCGAAATCGGGGTCGCCGTAATTGGTCAGGCCCACGCTGAGGCCGTGAGGAGTATCGGTCATCGGAAATGCCTCGCAAAACTGTGCGGCCCTTTATACCCGCACGGCGCGCCCCGGAGGCAATCCTGCTCTCTATCCCTGGCGCAACCTTCGCCCCCAACGTCGCGTTGACCGGGTGCGGCTCCCTCTTGCCCGAGCCGGCGACTATTGGAAACGCCGTTTTCCACTATCGGTGCTGGTGATCGTGCTCGGCACACCGCTGATTCTGTTGGTTTGGCCATTGCACTGAGGTCCTCTCATGCAAAGGAAATCAATAACTAAACTCATTCGCATCTTCATCCTTGAGTTTCCATTGATAAAAACTTTTCGCTCCCCACATGCTCCAGTGGAATTGTCGGTACTTTTTCGCGTTAACGGGCACAGTTGCACAGTAGTGCGGTCCAAGCGTAACAACTGAGGGTGGGTGGTATGACGAAGCCAAAGCGAGGCCGGTCGACGGCGGCGATCGATGATCATGTCGGCGCCCGCATCCGCGAACGGCGGATCATGCTGGGGCTGACCCAGCAGCAGCTTGCCGAGATGATCGGCGTCACCTACCAGCAGGCGCACAAATACGAGCGCGGCATCAATCGCGTCTCGGCGGGTCGCTTGTACGAGATCGCGCGCGTTCTAAACGCGCAGGTCATGTACTTTTATGAAGGGCTTGGCCAGGAAGCGCCGCAGCCCGCGACACCGCACCAGCGCATGCTGCTGGAGATCGCGCGCAACTTCGCCGAGATCCAGAACGAAAAGCATCAAGAGGCGGTCAGCCAACTCGCCCGCGCCCTCGCCGGGCGCTGATCAGCTCAGCTATCGTCCCCGCCGGCACTCCGCCGGCGGGGATTTCTCCGCTTTAATCCTATCCCCTGAACCCCGGATCGAGCTTTTCGACCAGGCGCAGCAGCGCCGGCCACTCGCGCTGACCACCCAGGCGCGGCGTGTTGCCGGAATTGGCGAATTGCTGCGCCTGCCGCTCGCACACCTCGACCGGCGGCATGACGATCTTCGCGCCGGCGGCGGCAGCGGCCTGGATCTTGAGCTGGGCCTCGGCCGAGCGCTCGAAGTGATAGGTCAGCGAGAACGCCTCGGCCACATTGCGGCCAGTGGCCAACAGGCCGTGGTTGCGCAGCACCAGCACCGGATGCGGGCCGATCGACTGTTGCAGCCGGGTGCGCTCGTCGAGGTCGAGCGAGACACCCTCGTAATCGTGATAGCCGAGCCGGTTGTAGAACCGCATCGCCCATTGGCTCAGCGGCAGCAGCCCCTCTGCGAGCGCGCCGACGGCAATATCCGCCTCGGTGTGGGTATGGATCACGCAATTGACGTCGGGGCGGCCCAGATAGATTGCGCTGTGGATCACAAAGCCGGCGTAGTTCGGCTCGTATTCCGACGGCTCGATTTGGTGGCCCTCGACGTCGATCTTTATGAGGTTCGACGCGGTTATCTCGTCGAACATCAGCCCCATCGGGTTGATCAGAAACTGGTCCGTCGTCCCTGGCACCCGCGCCGAGTTGTGCGTCAGGATCAGGTCGTCCCATTTAAAATGCGCGATCAGCCGATACGCCGCCGCCAGATCGACGCGAACCTGCCACTCCTCGGCATTGATATGGGCCGGGCGGGTTGAGAGAACTTCGAGCGTATCCATCAACAAAATCCTCCTGAACGAGCGAAATATCCAACCGATGTCATTGCGAGGAGCGAGGCGACGCGGCAATCCCCCTCGGAGGAGCCCTCTGCGGAAGGGGATTGCTTCGCTTCGCTCGCCATGACTGACCGGGCTATACCGGCGCGAAGCAAGGCACCGGCGGGCCGCCTTCGGTCGGCTTGAACACGAGCTTGACGGCCTGGCCGACCTTGATCGCGTTGAGGTCGCAATCGACGATGTTGGTCATCATCGTCGGCCCCTCGGCGAGGGTCACGTAGGCGATCGCATAGGGGACCGGGGCGCCGCGGCGCATCACGCTATAGGTGTAGATCGTACCGTTGCCCGACGCCTGCTGCCAGCTCGTCTTGTCGCTGAAGCAGAACGGGCAGTGGGCGCGCGGGTAGAAATGCAGCTCGCCGCAGGAATCGCATTTCTTGATCAGGAGCTTGCCGTCGGCCGTGGCGTCCCAGAAGGCCTGCGTCTCGGCATTGGGCTGCGGTGCGGGGTACTTGCGGGTTTGTTGCCCTGATTCTTGTCCTTGGGCCATCGCCCCTACTCCCTTTCCATGATGACGGTGGCGGCGCCGTGGCGGGTGCCGAGCGAGCCGCCCGTGCCGTGCGCCAGCGCCAGGTCGCAGTTGGGCACCTGCACCTTCGGGTGCGCCTCGCCGCGGAGCTGACGGACCGCCTCGATGACCTTGGTGAGGCCGCCCCTGTTCGACGGGTGGTTGTTGCACAGCCCGCCGCCGTCGGTGTTGAACGGCAGCTTGCCGACGCCGGAGATCAGGTTGCCGTCGCTGACGAACTTGCCGCCCTGGCCTTTTTCGCAAAATCCGAGATCCTCGATCTGCATCACGACGGTGATCGTGAAGCTGTCGTAGATCGAGGCATATTTCATGTCGGCCGGCTTGACCCCAGCCTCGGCGAAGGCGATCGGCCCCGACACGACCGCGCCCGAATAGGTCAGGTCGAGCTTGCCGCCATACTGGTTTTTGGGGCCCTCGCCGCATCCGATCACCTTGACGAGGGGACGCTTGAGGCTTTTCGCGATCTCGGGCTTGGCGAGGATGATCGCCCCGCCGCCGTCGCTGATGACGCAGCAATCGAGCCGGTGCAGCGGGTCGGCGATCATTGGCGAGTTGACCACGTCCTCGACGGTCACGACGTCGCGCAGCATCGCATGCTCGTTGTATTGCGCGTGGTGCGAGGCGGCGACCTTGACCCAGGCGAGCTGCTCGCTGGTCGTGCCGAACTGGTGCATGTGCCGCATCGCGCACATGGCGTACATGTTGGCGGTGGCGGGGCCGAACGGAAACTCGAAGGCCGATTCGGGCATCTGCGCGGCCGGCGCGCGGGGCGCGGTGCCGGTCGCCATGCCCTCGGCGCGCGGCCGCCCGGCGAGCGTGATCAGCGCGACGTTGCACTTGCCGGCGGCGATCGCCTCGGCCGCATGACCGACCTGCAACAGGTAGGACGAGCCGCCGGTATCGGTCGAGTCCCAATGCTTCAGCTTGAGACCGAGATAGTCGATCATCGACAGCGCGCCGAGCCCGGTCATATCGCCGGCGGCGCAGAAATAGCCGTCGATATCGTCCTTTGAAATCCCGGCATCCGCGATCGCGCCGCGGGCGCTTTCGGCGTGGAGCTGTGGGATCGTCTTGTCGGTGGCGAGCCGCGTCGGATGCTCGTAGACACCGACGATATAGGCCTGGTCTTTAATGCTCATCGCGGGCTGACCCTCGCTTTTGTCCCGGAGCCGATGGGATACCGTCCCGGCGTTCCGGTCAATGCTGGATTGCCTGGGGGTATTTTGACCGCTCGCCGCCTATCACCTATGGTTGATAGACTCGAACCCTATCCGCATTGGAGAATGAACATGCGCGGTCTTGGTGCGGCTGCCGTGGCGGCCGTAATGCTGGCGGCGGCGCCGGCTATGGCGGAAAGCAACCTCGATCTGGCCAAGGTGACCTGCAAGGATTTCCTCGCGGCGGGCAAGGACAACATCTCGATCATCCTGACCTGGCTCGACGCCTACTACCTTGGCAAGGACGATCCGCCGGTGATCGATTTCGACCGTATGGCCAAGAGCGGCCAGGCGCTCGGCAAGTATTGCGGCGAGAACGGCGAGGCCACGCTGGCGAAGGCCGCCGACAAGGTCATGTCGAAGTAAGCGCGGCGATTTCTTCGTCGCTATAGCCGAGCTCGGCGAGCAACTCGCGATTGTGCTCGCCGAGCCGCGGCGGCGGCAGCCCCAGCTCAGGCTTCGAGCGCGAGAATTCGGGCGCGATCGCCATCGTTACGGTCGCCCCCTCGCTCGGGTGCTCGACCGGCACGTAAAACCCGGTCTCGTGGAGGTAAGGGTCGGCGACGACGGCGGCGAGGTCGTTGACGATGCCGTTCGGCACATCGAACCGGTCGAGCCGCTCACGCCACTCGGTGGTGCTGCGGGTGCGCAGGATTTCGTCGACGATCGTATAGAGCGCGTCGATGTTGGCGGTGCGGCCGGCGATCGTCGAATAGCGGGGGTCGTCGGCGAGGCCGGGGCGGTCGAGCGCGGCGAACAGGTTGCGCCACTGCCGGTCGGTCGTCGCCAAGAGGCACACATGCCCGTCCTTCGTCGCGTAGGGGCGGCGATACGGCGTCAGCATGCGCGGGTACCCGAGCCCCTTTTCCGGCTCGCCGAAAACGCCGTGCCACAGATGGTCGACCATGTTGAACGCGACCATCGTCTCCATCATCGGCACGTGGACTTCCTGACCCTCGCCGGTCTTTTCGCGGTGGTACAGCGCCATCCCGACCATCGAGGCGAGCGAATGGCCGCAAAGCTTGTCGCAAATCACCATCGGGAGGTAGCGCGGCGAGCCGTCGGGCCCCTTGTTGAGCGCGGCGAGCCCGCTTTCGCCCTGGATCACGTCGTCGAACGCGGCCCGGTCGCGCGACGGGCCGCCGGCGCGATACCCGCTCGCCCAAGCGTAGACGATGCGCGGGTTCGCCGCCGCGACCGCCGCGTAGTGGATGCCGAGCCGCTCGGCCGCGGCCGGGCGCATGTTGTGGACGAGAACGTCGGCGGTTGTTGCCAGCTTGAGAATCGCCGCCCGCGCGTCCGGCCGCTTCAGGTCGAGGACCAGGCTCTTCTTGCCGCGGTTGATGTTGAGGTAATAGGCGGCCATGCCCTTGTTCCGGGCCGGCCCGATCGAGCGCATCATCTCGCCCTCGGGCGGCTCGACCTTGATCACCTCGGCGCCGAGGTCGGCGAGGATCTGCGTCGCCACCGGGCCCAGCACCGCCGCAGTCAGATCGATCACGCGAATTCCGACCAAAGGTCCCGGCATTTCGATCCCTCGGTAAATTGTTCTCCTCAACGAGACGTCGGAAGAACTTCTGTGAACTCTAAAGGATTAGGCTCCGTACAAGTCCTCGGGCGCCACCGCGGGCTTCGCGATCTCGGCCCAATTCCCGTCACGCCAGGCGCGGAAGAAGCAGTTGCGGCGGCCGGTGTGGCAGGCGACGCCTTTCTGGTCGACGAGCAGCAGCACCGTGTCGCCGTCGCAGTCGAGGCGGAAGTCGATGAGGCGCTGCGTCTGCCCCGACTCTTCGCCCTTGCGCCATAATTTCCCGCGCGAGCGCGACCAATAGCAGCCGATCCCCTCTTCGAGCGTGGTGCGGACGGCCTCGCGGTTCATCCAAGCGACCATCAGCACCTCGCCGGTGTCGTGCTGCTGTGCGATCGCCGGGACGAGCCCGCCGGCGTCGAACTTGATCTCGCCAAGCGCGCGGCCAATCGCATCAGTCATCGGCCAGTCCTTGTCAGTTCAATTCCCGAGGGATTAGGGTCGCGCCGCAATGAATACAAGCACGGTCCTGAGAGAACGGGACCAGGCGGCGAGGGCGTGGAAGAACTTATTCTCGAAACGCGGGGACTTTCCAAGGATTTCCGCGGGTTCACCGCGGTGCAGTCGGTCGACCTCAGGGTTCGGCGCGGGACGATCCACGCACTGATCGGGCCGAACGGCGCCGGCAAGACCACGGTCTTCAACCTGCTGACCAAGTTCCTCGAACCGACCGGCGGCCGGATCCTCTACAACGGCCGCGACATCACCGGCGAGCGGCCGGCTGCCGTCGCGCGCCTCGGGCTCGTGCGCTCGTTCCAGATCTCGGCCGTGTTCGCGCATCTGTCGGTGCGCGACAATGTCCGCGTCGCCTTGCAGCGGCCGCTCGGCGATTCGTTTCATTTCTGGCGGTCGCAGCGCGTGCTCGACCGGCTCAACGACCGCGCGATGGCGCTCCTCGGCTCGGTCGGTCTCGGCGAGTTCGCGGGCCAGCAGGCGGCGTCGCTCTCCTACGGCCGCAAGCGAGCGCTCGAAATCGCCACGACCCTCGCGCTCGACCCCGAGATGATGCTGCTCGACGAGCCGATGTCGGGGCTGGGGCAGGAGGATATCGGCCGCATCTCGGCGCTTATCCGCGACGCCGCCGAGAACCGCACCGTGCTGATGGTCGAGCACAATCTGTCGGTCGTTGCCGATCTGTCGCAGGTCATCACCGTGCTGACCCGCGGCACGATCCTCGCCGAGGGCGACTATGCGACGGTCTCGGCCAACCCCGAGGTCGTCGAGGCCTATATGGGCACCGGCCATGCCTGAGACGCTGCTCGAAGTCGCCGAGCTCAACGCCTGGTACGGTGAGTCGCACGTGCTGCACGGGGTCGGGTTCGAGGTCGGCGAAGGCGAGCTCGTGACCCTTCTCGGCCGCAACGGCGCCGGCAAGACGACGATCCTCAGATCGATCATGGGCATCGTCGGGCGTCGGCGCGGCTCGGTCCGCTTTGCCGGCAGCGAGACGATCGGGTTGCCGTCGAACAAGATCGCCCGGCTCGGCGTCGCCTATTGCCCCGAGGAGCGCGGCATCTTCGCCAGCCTCGACGTCGAGGAAAACCTGATGCTGCCGCCCGCGGTCAAACCCGGCGGGATGAGCGTCGACGAGATCTATTCGATCTTTCCCAACCTCGCGCGGCGCCGGCGCAGCCAGGGCACGAAACTGTCGGGCGGCGAGCAGCAGATGCTGGCGATTGGCCGCATCCTGCGCACCGGCGCCAATCTGCTATTGCTCGACGAGCCGACCGAAGGCCTCGCGCCGGTGATCGTGCAGCAGATCGGCAGCGTGCTGCAGACGCTCAAGGCGAAGGGCTTCACGATTTTGCTCGTCGAGCAGAATTTCCATTTCGCGTCGATGATCGCCGACCGCCACTACGTCGTGCAGAACGGCCGCGTCGTCGACATGATCGCCAACGCCGACGTCGGCGCCCAGGCCGGCCGGCTGCACGAATATCTCGGTGTTTGAAGTGAATAGAAAGGTGGGGAGGACCCGATGAAGAGATTAGCGGCCCTTGCGGGATTTGCCGCCGCGCTGGTTCTGTCGGTCGGCGCGCAGGCGCAGATCACCAAGGACACGATCAAGATCGGCGTCCTCGCCGACATGTCGAGCCTCTACGCCGATCTCGGCGGGCCCGGATCGGTCATGGCGGCCAAGATGGCGGTCGAGGATTTCGGCGGCACCCTCAACGGCAAGAAGATCGAGGTGGTCAGCGCCGACCACCAGAACAAGCCCGATGTCGGCGCCTCGATCGCCCGGCAGTGGTTTGACCAGGACGGGGTCGACATGATCACCGACCTGACCACGTCGAGCGTCGCGCTCGCGGTACAGGAGGTGGCGCGCAAGGAAAACAAGGTATTGCTGATCACCAGCGCCGCCTCGTCGGACCTCACGGGCAAGGCCTGCGCGCCGACCTCGATCCACTGGATGTACGACACTGTCGCGCTGGCCAACGGTACCGGCGCCGCGGTGGTCAAGGCGGGCGGCGATAGCTGGTTCTTCATCACCGCCGACTATGCCTTTGGCCATTCGCTGCAAAACGACACTACCGCGGTGGTCCAGGCCAATGGCGGCAAGGTGCTCGGTTCGGTCAACGTGCCGCTCAACACGGCCGATTTCTCGTCGTACCTGCTGCAGGCGCAGGCCTCGAAGGCCAAGGTCATCGGCCTCGCCAACGCCGGCGGCGACACGATCAACTCGATCAAGCAGGCCGCCGAGTTCGGCATCGTCAAGGGCGGGCAGAAGCTCGCCGGCCTCTTGGTCTTCGCCAGCGACGTCCACAGCCTCGGCCTGCAAACCGCGCAGGGGCTGCAGCTCACCGAAGGATTCTACTGGGACATGGACGATCAGACCCGCGCCTGGTCGAAGAAGTTCTTCGACCGCATGCAGAAGGAGCCGACGATGGCGCAGGCCGGCGTCTATAGCGCGGTGATGAACTACCTGAACGCGGTCAAGGCGGCCAACACGCTCGACGGGCCGACGGTGATCAAGCAGCTCAAGTCGAAGCCGGTCAACGACTTCGCGATCCGCAACGGGCACATCCGCGACGACGGCAGCCTCGCCCACGACATGTACCTGTTCGAGGTCAAGAAGCCGAGCGAGTCGAAGGGCCCGTGGGATTTCTACAAGCTGATCGCGACGATCCCCGGCGAAGAAGCCTTCAAGCGCCCGCACGGCAACGAATGCCCGGCGGTCAAAAGCTAGCGCCGGGCAGAAGCCTCCATCCCAACCCTCCCCCGCAAGCGGGGGAGGGTTGGGATGGGGGCTCTCGCAGGCTGATCCAATGCTCTCCTGGATCCACATCGCGATTCCGCCGGCGCCGCTGTTCTTTGCGCAGCTCCTGGTCGGGCTCATCAACGGCGCGTTCTACGCGATGCTGAGCCTTGGCCTCGCGATCATCTTCGGCCTCCTCAACATCATCAACTTCACCCACGGCGCCCAGTACATGCTCGGCGCGTTCACGGCGTGGTTTCTGCTGACTTATCTTGGCGTCGGCTATTGGCCGGCGCTGATCATCGCGCCGATCGTGGTCGGGATCGTCGGGATCGCGATCGAGCGGCTGTTCCTGCGGCGCATCCGCGGGCTCGACCATCTCTATGGGCTGCTGTTGACCTTCGGCCTCGCCCTCGTCATCGAAGGCGTGTTCCGCCAGCAATATGGCTCGTCGGGGCTGCCCTACACGATCCCGGACGCGCTGCAGGGCGCGGAAAGCCTCGGCTTCATGTTCCTGCCGATCTATCGCGGCTGGGTCATCGTCGCCTCGCTCGTCGTCTGCTTCGGCACCTGGTTCGTCATCGAGCGCACGCGGCTCGGCGCCCATCTGCGGGCGGCGACCGAGAACCCCGCCCTCGTCCAGGCCTTCGGCATCAACGTGCCCCGTCTCGTGACGCTGACCTATGGCGCGGGTGCGGCGCTGGCCGCGCTGGCGGGCGTGCTGGCGGCGCCGATCTATCAGGTCAGCCCGCTGATGGGCAGCAATATCATCATCGTCGTCTTCGCCGTCGTCGTGATCGGCGGGATGGGGTCGATCCTCGGCGCCATCGTCAGCGGGTTCGGGCTCGGGCTGATCGAGGGGCTGACCAAGGTGTTCTATCCGGAGGCGTCGAGCACCGTGATCTTCGTCATCATGGCGCTCGTGATCCTGGTCAAGCCGGCCGGGCTCTTCGGGCGGGCAAGCTGAGATGGGACGCAATCCGGCCGCGCTCGCCTGGACGGTGGGGCTCCTCGCGCTCGCGCTCGCGGC
>DASXFE010000118.1:0-8703 GCA_036489765.1 Allostellaceae bacterium
CGGGTTGTAGAGCGCGAGGCTGTTGCCCATCACGCAGATCGCCGTATCCGTCGTCCGCCGCGCCAGCGACGACGCGATCAGATTCGGCGACGGCATCAGCCCGTACCCGTTGGAGTGATGCTCGTTGACGCACACCGCGTCGAAGCCGCATTCGGCAGCGTATTCGAGCTCGTCCATGAAATCGTTGTACATGTGGTGCGCCCGCCGCGGGTCGAACAGCGACGAGTGGATGTCGACCCACACCGATGGATGCTTCTCGCGGAAGTCGTCCGGCAATTCGGTGTACGGCATCAGGTGGAACCACATCAGCTTCATGGCCGGCTCCCTCTATTCGATGCGCGAAGCATAAGGCCTGGAAGGCGGAAGAGCGAAGCATCATCCGCCAAGATTTGGCGCGGTCCGGCAGATTGCGCTGGGCTTATCCGTCCAACATCGGCCCCCCTTAGTAAATCTCCGGAACGAAGCGCTGGTCGCTCATTTTCGGGCGCTGGTAGCTGTCGTCGGATTGGCGCGGGGGCAAGGGAAACTCGACCGGTTTGAGGTCCTTGTACGGAACGCGCGACAGGAGATGGGCGATGCAGTTGAGCCGCGCGCGTTTTTTGTTGTCGGCGTCGACGACATGCCACGGGCTCGTGTGCGTATCGGTGTGGGCGAACATCGTGTCTTTTGCCCGCGAGTAATCGACCCAGCGCTGGCGTGACTCGATGTCCATCGGGCTCAGCTTCCAGCGCTTGATCGGGTTGTGCATCCGCTCCTGAAAGCGAACTTCCTGCTCTTCGTCGCTGACCGAAAACCAGTATTTCACCAGGACTATGCCGGAGCGGATCAGCATCTCCTCGAAAAGCGGGCAGGCGCGGAGGAACTCTTTGTACTCGTCGTCGGTGCAGAACCCCATCACGTGCTCGACGCCGGCGCGGTTGTACCAGCTGCGGTCGAACAGCACGATCTTGCCGGCAGACGGGAGCTGGGCGACGTAGCGCTGGAAATACCACTGCCCGTGCTCTTTCTCGGTCGGTGTCCCGAGCGCGACGACCCGGCAGTTCCGGGGGT
Organism: Allostellaceae bacterium; assembly: GCA_036489765.1. Taxonomy (GTDB): domain Bacteria; phylum Pseudomonadota; class Alphaproteobacteria; order ATCC43930; family CGMCC-115725; genus DATARH01. The sequence goes on from DASXFE010000118.1 coordinate 1,051, forward strand.
TCAGCGGATCGGTGATGCGCTTGATGGCGCCGCCCTTGCCGGCGGCGTCCCGCCCTTCGAAGAGGACGCACAGCTTGAGCCCGTTGTGCTTTACCCATTCCTGCAGCTTGATCAGCTCGACCTGCAGATAGGTCAGCTCCTCGACGTACTTGTAATCATGCGGCGGCTTTCGCGGCTGCGAGCGGTCGGCCAGGATCCAGTATTGCTCGACCTGGGCCTGCTCGGCGGCGGCTTCGAGGACCTCGCCGCCGGCGCCGCCGGACCTGTGATGCTTGGCCATTCCGCGCTCCTTGCTCAGGACGGCCGCGGGATCGCCTAACTCGTCATCTTGGCGAACGCCTCGCTCGGTTTGAGCGGTTTGTAGGTGTCGATGCCGACGCCGGTCCACTTGCGCATGTCGCCGGGCTTGCGGCGCGCGTTAAAGGCGGCGCGGGCTTCTTCGGTGGCGCCGTGGAGGATGCCTTGCGGGGTGAAGCTGAGCCCGCCGGGGCGGCGGCCGCCGGGGTCGTCGGTGGCGTGGCTGAGGATCACCTCGTCCATGTCGATGTTGCGGTGGTAGGACGGTAGTTCCTCCGCGTCGAGATCGGCCACGGCGATCTGAGGCACAAAGCTGACGACGACGAACCCGTCCGACTCAAACGTCGCCCAGGACGACGGCGCGAGGTGGATGCGGTTCGACATGATCGGCAGGATGCTTTTGATGTTGAACCGGTAGGGGTAGAGGTCGCCCTTCCAGCCGACCGTCTTGAGCGGGTCGTTGCGGTACCAGATCGAGGTTTCGCCGCCGCCCGCCTTGATCCGGACCTCGTATTCCTGTTCGGGCGCCCAGCCGTAGTCGGCGACATCGGGAACATCCAGCATCGTCGGGTCGATCGGCGTGTGGCGGCCGACCTGTTCGTGCTCGGTGAGGCGGATCGGCTGCGGCGACTCGACGACGAGCAGCAGGCTGTCGCCGGCGTTGGGCATGTGCCGGTAGGTCGTCGATTTCGGCAGGTAGACATAATCGCCCGGGCCATAGGCGATCGGGCCGAACTCGGTCGCGAAAGTCCCGCTGCCGCGATGCGCGAAATAGAGGAGGTCGCCGTCAAGGTTGCGGAAACGGTAGGGCATCGCCTCGCGCCGCCGGCTGATCGCGACGGCAACGTCGCCGTTCGCCAGCAGCACCTGCCAGCCGCCGCGCGCGTCCGCCGCGTCGGAGGCGACGACATCGGCGCTGTCGATCTCGCGCCGCCGGTATTCGCCCTCGACCCGCACGACCTCGTTCGGCCCCTCCGTGCGATAGACCATGGCGACCGGCCCGGCAAAGCCCTGGCGGCTCAGATGCTCCTCTTTGAGATCGCCGAGCCCGACCCGCGCCTGCCGCACAAACCGTCCACGCGTGTGGTGAATCCACGAGCGTGTCATCGCAGTGCCTCCCGAGAAGCCCTTCACGACTCTGTCATCGCGAGCGAGGCGAAGCAATCTCAGTCCGTTTGCGCATGTTGCTCCAGCGGGCGTGGGTGTGCGACTGTATGTGTGGAGGTTCACACATGAGTACCAATCTCTCGCTCGACCCCGATCTCCTCGACCGCGCCTTGGAAGTTAGCGGTGAGCGCACCAAAAAAGCCGCGGTTACTAAAGCGCTGAAGGAGTTTATCGCGAGGCGAGAGCAAAAGGGGCTGCTCGACCTGATGGGGCAGCTCGAATGGGATGACGGCTTCGACTACAAGGCTGCGCGGTCCCGCGATTGACCCTGTTCGTCGATACGAGTGTTTGGTCACTTGCCCTCCGCCGCGATGCCGTCTCCGCGAGCGGCGAAGTCCGTGAGCTGACGCGCGCGATCCAAGCGGGCGAGATGCTGGTCACCACTGGCCTTGTTCTCCAGGAGCTCCTGCAGGGCTTTTCCGGGCCGCGGGATCGCTCCCGGATCATCGAGCGATTTATCGCCCTGCCCTTGCTGACGCCGAAGCAAGCCGACTACATCGACGCGGCGGAGTTGCGCAATAAGTGCCGGCGCGCGGGCATCCAGGTGGGAACGTCGATGCTCTCCTAGCCCAGCTCTGCCTACGCCACGGTCTCACGATGCTGACGACCGACAACGATTTCCGGCACATGACGGCCCATTGCGAGCTCATGCTTTGGCCCGGCTGAGGAGGCCTCATTTCCTCCTTTCCGCCCCTCTCTCGTGAGATTACCCTGTTCCCACTCATGCCTCGCGCATACCGAGCGCGAGCCACTCTGGGAGGAAATCCGATGGCTCAATTCAGCACGGAAAACATCTGCTACGTCCAGCATGGCGACCGGCAGATCATGGCGCGGTACTTCAAGCCGTCGGGGGGCAGCCCGGCGCCGCTTTACATCGATTTACATGGCGGGGCGTGGAACAACGGCGACCTTAACGACCGCACGGGGCTCGGCGAATATTGCGCCAGCCGGGGCGTCGCGATGCTGACGCTCAATTTCCGCCACGCGGACGACGGCTATCCGACCTCGTGCCAGGACATCAATTACGGCATCCGCTGGGCCAAGGCGCAGGCGAAGGACCTCAACATCGATCCGAACCGCGTCGTCGTCGGTGGCGCGTCGAGCGGCGGGCACTTGGCGATGCTGGTCGCGATGCGGCCGACCGATCCGCGCTACGCCTCGATCCAGCCCGGCGGCGACGTCAGCGTCCGCGGCGTCATCATGCTGTGGCCGGTGATCAACCCGCTGTCGCGCTATCGCAACGCGATCCGCCGCTCGCAGGAGGCAAATCCGCCGCAATTCTCGATCGGCATGAAGGAAAAGCACGACACCTACTGGCACACCGAGGCCGAGATGTCGGAAGGCAATCCGATGCTGATCCTCGAGCGCGGCGAAAAGGTCGTGATGCCGCCGTCGTTGTGGCTGCAGGGCCGCCCCGACGAGGTCCACGACTATCACGACCCGGATTCGAGCTTCGCCGGCAACGAGCCCGAGCGGTTCGTCAGCAATTACCGCGGCGCCGGCGGCGACATCGAGATCGCCTATTTCGATAACGCCAAGCGGAACACCGACGTGACGCACCAGCCGGTCATCGACTTCATGGCCAAGCACGCCCGCTGATCGCGCGGCAGCATCACCCCCGCCCGGCTTCCCGCATCGAGGGGGAGGAGTGGCCACGGCACCGCTCAAAAACCCTGCCCCTGGATGGGGGAGGGTATGGGTGGGGGTGGCGGCGAATGACGGCCTCTCGCGTCGTCGCCGCACCTGTGCCAAATTTCGCCCCGTGAGCATTTCCAACACTGCGATCGACCGGCATAAGGCGGCGGGGATCGACATCGGCGAGGCCGATGCCGGTATCCGCAATATCGTCGCGCGCGTCACCGGCACCTGGCCGAAATCGGGCTTTGGCGCGGTGCAGCTGCCGATCGGCTATTTCGCCAATGTGATCGATATCGGCGGCATGGGGCTCGCGATCTCGACCGACGGGGTCGGGTCGAAGGCGATGATCGCCGAGATGTGCCGGCGGTACGACACGATCGGCATCGACTGCGTCGCGATGAACGTCAACGACCTCATCTGCGTCGGCGCGCGGCCGGTGTCGCTCGTCGATTACATCGCGGTCGAGAAGGCCGACGCCGACATGCTCGACGGCATCGCGATCGGGCTAGCCGAGGGGGCGCGGCAGTCGAACATCTCGATCACCGGCGGCGAGATCGCGCAGCTCCGCGACGTGATCCGGGGGTTCGACCTCGTCGGCACGGCAGTCGGTACAGTGCCGCTCGACCGCATCATCGTCGGCGCCGACCTCGCGCCGGGCGACGTCGTGATCGGCATCCCCAGCAGCGGCATCCACAGCAACGGCATGACCTTGACCCGTCGGGTCCTGCTGTCCGAGGCGGGCCTGGCGGTCGAGCGCCACATCCCGGAACTCGGCTGTACGCTCGGCGAGGAGCTGCTCAGGCCGACTTTCATTTATGTGCCGGAAATACTCGAAGTTCTCGACAAAATTCCGTCGGTCAAATCGTTGGCGCATATCACCGGTGACGGCCTCTTGAACCTGCCGCGCGTGGCGGCCGAAATCGGGTTCGTGATCGACGATCTGCCGCCGCCGCCGCCGCTTTTCGCGATGATCGAAAAGCTCGGCGGGATCGCGCCGGCCGAGATGTTCGAAGTGTACAACATGGGGATCGGGTTCTGCGTCACGGTGAGCCCGGCGGATGCGGACGCGACGCTGGCGATCCTAAGGAGCCACGGCCGCGAGGCGCGAGTGATCGGACATGCGGTCGCCGATCCGGCGCGTTCGGTGACGCTGGTCCGGGAAAACCTGGTCGGGCAGGGCAAGCACTTCGGGCCGCGATGAGCGACACGCCGCTGATCAACGTCGCGATCCTCGACGACATGATCGAGTATATCGGTCTCGACGCGCTGCGGCCGGTCATCGAGTTGTTTATGAGCGAAAGCCGCAGCCTGTCAGCCACGATCACGGCGGGCGCCAACGATCCGGCCCAGCGGGACGCGGTACGGCGGGCGGCACACTCGCTGAAAAGCAGCGCCGGCCAGCTCGGGGGCGCCGCCTTGTCGGAAGCTGCTGCCGAGCTCGAACGCGCCGCCGAATCCGGCGCCCCGCTCGATACCGGAGCCGCGCTCGTCGCGCGGCTCGCCGAGGCGACGGCGTTCGCGCTTACCGAGCGGCTGAAACGACCGGGGTGACGGGCTCTGCCTCGTTGCCCTGCCTTTCTGCACCGCAAAGATCGCGAATGACGCACGTCGCGCACGCGCAGCCGCTATCGTCGCGGCCGCGCTCACGGCACGCCGCGGCGAGCGTGCGCAAAGGGCGCTTGAGGTAGGTGCTGACGGGTGCATCCATGACACACACAGAATGACGTCAGGAGGCTAATTTTCTCTTAATTTTCGGCGAAATTTCCGAGAAGTTTCCGAATTTCCCTGCCGCAACTTACGCGGACGAGGTAAGGCGTTCCTTGTCCCACTCGGCCTTGCGGCGGTAGATCGTCGACGGGTTGATCTCGAGCATTGCGGCGGCGCGCGGAACGTTGCCGTTACAGATCGCCAGCGCCTCTTCGATCGCTTCCTTTTCGATCATCCAAAGCGGCCGGATCGTGCCGAGCGAGGTGCGATCGGCGCGCGCCAGGGCGGCGACCGGGATGTCGGGGACGGATCGCCGAGCCGTGCCCGCGTCGAGCCGCGGCAGCATCGCCTCGCCGACGGTTGTTCCCTGGTTGAAGAGTATGACGTTGCGAAGAAGGTTCTGCAATTCGCGGATATTGCCCGGCCAACCGTAGCGCGCGAGGCGCGCGGCCGCGGCATCGTCAAAATCCGCGAATGGCTTGCCTTCCTCCTTGGCGTAATCGCCGAGGAAATGGCGGGCGAGCATCAGGATATCGTCGCCGCGCTCGCGCAGCGGCGGCATCTGGCAGGGGACGACGTGCAGCCGGTAATAGAGGTCCTCGCGGAAGCGGCCGCCCTGCACCTCTTTCCACGGGTCGCGGTTGGTGGCGCAGACGATGCGGATATCGGCGCGCTCCATTTCACTGCCGCCGACCTTCTGGAAATCGCCTGTCTGGAGGACGCGCAGCAGCTTGACCTGCAGCGCCAATTCCATCTCGCAAATCTCGTCGAGGAACAGCGTGCCGCCCTTGGCCTGGGCGATCGCGCCGGTGCGCATGCCGACGGCGCCGGTGAAGGCGCCGCGAACATGGCCGAACATCTCGCTTTCCATCAGCTCTTTCGGGATCGCGCCACAATTGACCGCGATAAACGGGCCGTCACGACGAGGGCTGAGCTGATGGATCGCCTCGGCGCACAGCTCCTTGCCGGTGCCGCTCTCGCCGGTGATGAAGACGGTGGCGCGGCTCGTGGCGGCGTTCTCGATGACGTTGTAGACCCCGCGCATCGGCAGGGACGCACCGATCAGGTTGCAGAACTTGCCGCTTTTGACCACGCCGCTGGCCGCCGCTAGGGTTTCCAGCCGGCGCTTGTCGAGCGCATTGCGCACGGTGACGATGAGGCGGTCGGGGGCGAAAGGCTTGACGATAAAGTCGTAAGCGCCCTCGCGCATAGCCTCGACCGCGACCTTGACCGAGCCGTGCGCGGTCACGACGATGACGGCGCAGGGCAGCTTCCTGGCCCGAATCGAGCGCAGGATTTCGATGCCGTTGGTGTCGGGGAGTTCGAGGTCCAACAGCACGACGTCGGGGATCGCCTCGCGCAGCGCCTCATTCGCGCGCGCACCGGTGGTCGCATCGATCAGCTCGATATCGAGCTTGGCCAGGAACTCGTGGTAAAGATGCAGGATCGAAGGTGTGTCTTCGACCAGCAACAGGCGCGGTTTGGCCGTCATGCCAGCTCCTTCAGCACGTTCCCTTCGTACCCGGACATGGTTTCAAATAGCTGAAGGGGGCGCGTCAATCCAGGTGGCGTCAGGACGCTGCCACGGCGGGGCGGCAGGCTGAGCGGCACATTCAACTCCGATCCGGCGCGCTACGACGCGCCCGACCCCGCGCTTCGATTGTTTCGGCGCGGCGCCCGTTCGCTCCTGCCGGCCGCGATTCTGTTCTTCGGGCTCGCCGTCGTCGCCCTCATTTTCGGCGCGGTGGTCATGCAGCTCGCCGGCCAGCGGACGGCGATCCTTGAGGAAGCGCGCAAGCACACCTCGAACCTCGCCCGCGCCTTCGAGGAGCATATCCGCCGTACGGTCAAGGAGATCGACCAGACCCTCCTGGTGCTGAAGCGCGGCTACGAAAGCGACCCGACGCATTTCAAACTATGGGAATGGCCGGGCAAGGAATTGCTGCTCCAGGATCTGTCGGTCCAGATCCTGATGGCGGACAGGAACGGCACGATCGTCGGCACGACCGACGGGCCGGCCCCCGTCGCCGCCTCGGTGCGGAACGAAGATTACTTTCTCTATCACGTCAATCATCCGGACGATTCGCTGTTCATCGGCAGGCCGATCGCCGGCAGCGGCGCGGGGCGCTGGTCGATCCCGCTGTCGCGCCGGCTCGACAATCCCGACGGCAGCTTTGCCGGCGTGCTCGTCGTCTCGCTCGATCCTTATTACCTTGCGAAATTCTATGAGGCGGTCGATCTCGGCTCCGGCGGGACGGTGATGCTGGTCGGGCGCGACGGAGTCGTGCGGGTGCGCGTGTCGTTTACCCGTAATCCCGCCAATCCCAAATCGTACAGCCCGGTCCTGACGATCGGCGAGACGGTGCGGCTCGAGCTGACCTCCGATGCCAACGACGCGAGCTTTCATGTGCAAAGCCCGCTCGACAACGTCTCGCGCGTCGTCAGCTATAGCGTCCTGCACGATTACCCGCTGATCGTCGGGGTCGGGCTGTCCGACAGCGATTTGTTCGCCGACTACTATACCGGACGCCGGCGGCTGGTCGCGATCGCGGGGGGTATCGCCGTCGTCGTGCTGCTGTTCACCGCGCTTCTGGTGCGCCAGCTGTTGCGGCGGCAGCGTTCGGAAGAGGCGCTGGGGGTGCGCGAGAGCGAACTGCGCGGCGAGCGCGAGCGCCTCTCGCAAACCCTCTCGTCATTGCAGATCAGTAACGACCGCTTCCGCGCGATCATCGACACCGCGGGCGACGCGATCCTGACCGCCGACGAATTCGGCGCGATCGAGATCACCAACCCCGCGGCGTCGCGGATATTCCTCACCGAGAGGCTGCCCGGCCGCAACGTCAT
>DASXFE010000161.1:0-36919 GCA_036489765.1 Allostellaceae bacterium
ACCGGAAAGATTGGGGCGCACGCGGTCGATCAGCATCATGCAGCCCTGAGGCGTGCACGGGACGATCGTCGACCCACCGGTCCAGAGCCGGCCGATATTGAGCGGGTGGAAGCCGTCGACATCCTTGTCGGGCCCGATCGCCATCGTAACGCGGGCCGGATCGACCTGCGGCGGCAGCGGAAGCTGGACGAGGATGCCGTCGACCCGCTCGTCGCGTACCAGCCCGTCGATCAATTCGAGGACCGCCGCCTGGCTCGCATCGCCCGGCAGCTCATGTTCGAACGACGCAACCCCGACGGCGGCGCAGGCTCGCTGCTTGTTGCGGACATAGATCCGGCTCGCCGCGTCGTCCCCTACCAGGACCGCGGCAAGTCCCGGCGGCGCGCCGTGCTTTGTCGCGAAGGCCGTAGCCGCGGCCGCGATGCGCTGGCGGACATCGGCCGCGACGGCGTTGCCGTCAATGAGCTGCGCCGTCATCGCTACTGAGTTGCCTGTTTCAGATAGGCCAAGAGGTCGATCAGCGCCTTGTCGTCCTTGATGCCCGGGAACCCCATGCGGTTGCCCGGGATGAACCCCTGCGGATCGCGCAGGAATTTCGCCAGCGTGTCGTCGTTCCACACCACGCCGGATTTCTGCATCGCCGGCGAGAAGGCAAAGCCGGCCTCGGTCCCGGCGGTGCGGCCATAGAGCTCGTGCAGATTGGGGCCGACCGGGCTATGCGCGCCGGCGGCGAGCGAATGACACACCTTGCACCGGTTGAACACGGCGCCACCCGCCGATTGCGCCCCGGCCGGGATGGTCATGGCCATAAGCACCAGCAGCAAGGGCAGCATCGCGGCGAGGCGGATCATGCCGTCGCATGATGCGGTATCCTCATCCCCATGGCGAGGGTTAACCTCGCCGCAGACCAACGTGCGATCTCGGCCCAAGATGAGCGCTCCGTCCTATCACTGCCCCGCCTGCGGGTCCGACCACGCCGCCGACAGACCGCTCTGGCGCTGCCCTTGCGGCGGCCCGCTCGATCTCGAGCCGGGCCCGGGACTCAGGCGCGACGACATCGTCACCGGCGACGCGTCGCTGTGGCGCTATCGCAAGGCGCTGCAAGTGGCGGCGCCGCGCGTCTCGCTCGGCGAGGGCTGGACGCCTCTCGTCGAGCGCGACTGGGCCGGCGCGGCGATCCATTTCAAGCTCGAAACCCAGATGCCGACCGGCTCGTTCAAGGACCGCGGCACGGCCTTGATGCTGAACCATCTCGTCGAGGTCGGGGTCGGGCCGATCCACGAGGATTCGTCGGGCAACGCCGGTTCGTCGATCGCGACCTATGCGGCCGCCGCCGGCATTCCATGCCGCATCTACGTCCCCGCCGCAGCGCCACAGGGCAAGATCGTGCAGATCGCCGCTTCTGGCGCCGAAGTCGTCACCGTCCCCGGCACCCGCGAGGACGTAACGACCGCGGCCCTCTCGCTCGCCGAAAGCGGCGCCAGCTTCTACGCCAGCCACAACTGGCACCCGTTTTTTATCGAAGGCACGCAGACGCTCGCCTTCGAGATCTGGGAGCAGCTCGGCTTCCGTGTGCCCGACAACATCCTCGTGCCGACCGGCTACGGCAGCAACATCCTCGGCCTCGAACGCGGCTTTGCCGCCCTCGGCCTCAAGCCGCCGCGCCTCTTCGCCGTGCAGGCCGCGAACTGTTCGGCGCTCGAGGCCGCGTGGAACGCCGGCGCGAGCGATTTCGTGCCGTTCACGCCGCAACCGACAATCGCCGACGGCATCGCGACAGCGCATCCGGTGCGGACGGCGGCGGTGCTGGCCGCGCTCAAGGCGGGCCGGGGAGGGGTCGTCACCGTCGGAGAGGCTGCGATCGGTCCCGCCCTGGCGGCGCTCGGCCGCCTCGGGCTCTATGTCGAGCCGACCTCGGCCACGGCCGGCGCCGCGCTGACCGGGCTCTTGCATGAAGGCGCGATCAGCGCCGGCGAGACCACGGTAGCCGTCCTCACCGGCCACGGCCTCAAGGCCGCCGACAAAATCGGCGAGCTGCTGGGGATTGGTTAGGACCGCAAGCGTCTCGCCCGCATCAGCGATAAATCCGGGCGAGACGCCCGGCGGTCCTGAATTCCCTACTTCTTCGCCGCCACTTGGTCCTTGATCCCGCGCAGCGCCAGCGCATAGCCGGCGATGCCGAAGCCGGCGATGACGCTTTGGCTGACCGCCGCCGTTTGCGAGGCGGGGCCGCGGCGGATCGGGTTCGAGATGTGGACCTCGGTCGTCGGGAACTTGACCTGCGAGATCGCGGCGACGAGCGCCGGATAGCCGGTGCCGAACGCGGCGGGGTTGAAGATCGCCGCGTCGAAGCCTTCGTCGTTCGCTTTGTAGATCCGATTGACGATCTCGCCCTCGATGTTCGAGTGGAAGATCTCGATCTCGACCCCGAGCTCCTTGGCATAGCCGCGGATGCGCTCATCGTATTCGGGCAACAGCATCGGCCCGAAAATCTCGAGCTGAACCTTGCCGCGCATGTTCATGCCGGCGCCGTGGATCACCAGAACCTTCGCCATCGCCATATCCCCGCCGTGTTGGAAGTCCGGCGGGGATGCTAGCCGGTTAGTTCGCGATCTTGAACGGCTGATCGAAGGTCGCGACCTTATCGCTGGCGTGGTCGTGCAATTTGTATTCGAGCACATAGTCGCCCGGGCCCGCCCCGTTCACGGCCATTGTCAGGGTCAGGTTGAATTCGCGGTTACGGGCGTGGCTGTTTTCCGAAACCTTAGCGAAGTTCTGTTGCCCGGCCAGCATCTTGCCGTCCGGGGTCTTGATCAGGAAATCGACGTCGAATCCGAACTGGTATTGGCCGTTGCCGATATCTTTCCAGGCATAGGCGACGGGCTCGGCATAGGTAACGAGCTTTTCGCCGGGCTTGAAGACATTGTCGGCACGCGGGACGTACTGGCCATAGCCGTCGGGGTGCTGGGCGACGAAGACGACATGCTGTGCGGATAGCGGCGTCTTGTTCCACGCCTCGTCCACCGCCGCGTCCCGCTTGTCGATTTCCGCGACCGTCTGGGCCTGAGCGGTCCCGATAGCGCCGAGCGCCATTGCCAAAAGTGCTATTGCGCGATGCATCGTCGCACTCCTTCAGTATAAAAGAGTTGAACAGTATCTTTCGCAAACACTCATAAATTATTCCTTCCAGCCGGCGGCATGCTCGGCGGCGCGCAAGCCGAAAAGGCAGGCCTTGATCAGCCCGCCGACATATCCGACGGCGCCGCCGCCTTCGAGCCCGCCCGTCGCCCCGCCGGCCGCATAGAGCCCCGGGATCACCGAGCCGTCAGGCCGCTTCACCCGCCCATGCCCGTCGATCGCGATCCCGCCCATCGTGTTGGTGATCCCGACGCAGATCGGGATCGCCAAGAAGGGCGCCGTCTCGATCGGCTTCGGCACGCCGCCGCGGCTCGACCGGGAGGGCAGGAGGGGCCGCCCGTCGCGGAGCGCGGCGTTGTAGGAGGCGACCGTCGTGGCGAGGTTTGCGATCCCGGCGATTCGGCCGAGCTCGTCGAGCGTACCGGCCTGGTGCAGCGTGCCGCCGCCTCTGAGGAGCTCGGGATTGGGCGGAATCTGCGCCGCCTTGCCGGCGGTCTCCCACATCGCCCCGTCGCAGATCACCGTCGCGCAGAGCGGGTCGTCGAGCCGGGCGAGGTCGTTGCTGATCGAGATGCCGCCGAGCCCTTCGTCGAGGATGCGCCGCCCACCCGCGTCGACGACGATCCCGGCGACCGCCACCGCATCGATCTGCGGATAGGGCCAGAGCGCCGGGTTGGTCATCGCGTCGCGGCTCAGCAGGTGGCCGTAGAACCGGTCGAGACGGGTCAGCGCCGCACCCGCCGCCTCGGCCATCCGGAGCCCGTCGCCGCGCGCGCTGCCGGCGTGGCGCTGGACGACGAGGTCGGGGCGGGGGCCGATGTGCCGGCGAAACAATTCGGCGCTGGCCGGAAATCCTCCATCTGCGATCACGACCGCACCGGCGCGGAACCCGTCGACACCCACGCAATGCCCGTCCTCGATCGTGAGGGTTCCGACCTTGCTCCCGAAGAAGATCCGGCCCTGCCGTTCCTCGATCCGCCGCCGCAATTCGCCGAGAAACAGATCGGGCCCGCGACCCTGCCAGTCGGGGCCGTGAACCGCGGCGCGGTTGGGCGCCAGCGTGAAGCGGTGCCAGTTGATCGGGCTTGCCTGGGTAAAGCTGGCGCCCTGGCCGCCGAGCCAGTCGACGAGGCGGCCGGCGTCCTCGGCGACGGCCCGGGCGAGCTCGGGATCGGCCTCGCCGCCGGTCTGGCGGTCGATCGCGGCGACGAGCTCGGCCGGGTCGAGCTTCACATCGTGATACGAGACGTGAAAGATCCCGCCCGCCCAGCGCGAGCTGCATAGATAGCGCTCATCCGCGCCCTGTTCGATGACCGCCGTGCGCAGCCCCAGCTCGGCCCCGCGCGCCGCCGCGCACAACCCGGCGAACCCGCCGCCGATCGAGATAAGGTCGAATTGATCCATGCGTGGCTCCTCAGCAGCGGGTGCACCGAGCATATCCTCTCCCCCCAATGGCGGAGAGGAAGATTAGCCCCAGGGAGCGAGCGAAGCATGGCAGCCAATCCCGCCCCTCGCATGACAGATCAGCGACATGGGCGTATCGTTTTGCCGCTTATACGGGCATGTGGAGGCCGGAAATGGCCGTTTCGATCCGCGCGATCAAGCCGGAATTCGCGGGTGAGGTATCCGGAGTCGACCTGACCCGACCGCTGACGCGCGACGAGGTGGCCGCGATCGATGCCGGGATGGACCGTTACGCCGTCCTCGTGTTTCACGACCAGAAGATCACCGACGAGCAGCAGGTTGCCTTTTCGGTGAATTTCGGGGAGATCGAGAACTCGCAGGGTGGAAACGTGACCCGACCCGGGCAAAAGCGGCTCGGCCAGCAGATGAACGACGTTTCGAACCTCGACGAACACCATCGCCCGCTCGACCGCAACGACCGCCGGCGCCTCTTCAATCTCGGCAACCAGCTCTGGCATTCCGACAGCTCGTTCCGGCCGGTTCCGGCGAAATACTCGCTGCTCTCGGGCCGGATCACGGTCGAGAAGGGTGGCAACACCGAGTTCGCCGACATGCGCGCGGCCTATGACGCGCTCGATGACGAGACGAAGGCGCAGGTCGAGGACCTCGTCTGCGAGCATTCGCTAATGTATTCGCGCGGCCTTCTCGGCTTTACCGTGACCGACGAGGAAAAGCTCACGTTCCGCCCGGTACGGCAATCGCTGGTGCGGACGCATCCGATCAGCGGTCGGAGGTCGCTCTATCTCTCTTCCCATGCCGGCACGATCCTCGGCCGGCCGATGCCCGAGGCGCGGGCGTTCCTGCGCGACCTCAACGAGGCGGCGACGCAGCCGGGGAATGTCTATGTCCACCACTGGCGCCAGTACGACCTCGTCATGTGGGACAACCGGCAGACGATGCACCGCGTCCGCCGCTTCGACGACACCCTCGTCCGCGACATGCGCCGAACGACGGTCGCCGGCGACGCCCCGACGACGATGCAGGTGGCGGCGGCCTGACGGCGGAATCCGGCGCGTGAGGCGATCAGCGTGAGAGGCGATACCGCCTGGCAGCCGGTGCCGAACCGTGGCTGGATTACTGCCTCGATCATGCTCGCCAACATCATGCAGGGTGTCGACAACACGATCGCCAATGTCGCGCTGCCGCATATCCAGGGGAGCCTGTCGGCCTCGCAGGACGAGATTGCCTGGGTTCTGACGTCTTACATCGTCGCCGCGGCGATCACGATGCCGCTTACCGGCTGGCTCGCCGGACGGTTCGGCATCAAGTACGTCTTCCTCGCCTGCGTCACCGGGTTCACGGTCGCGTCCGCCTTGTGCGGCTCGGCGACAAACCTCGACGAACTCGTGCTCTACCGTGCCATGCAGGGGGTTTGCGGCGCCGGGCTGATCCCGCTATCGCAGGCGACGCTGCTGCGCATCAACCCGCCCGAGCGACACGGCCAGGCCATGGCGGTCTATGGGATCGGCACGATCATGGGGCCGATCAGCGGACCGCTGCTCGGGGGCTGGCTGACCGAGAACTATTCCTGGCGCTGGATCTTTTACGTCAACCTGCCGGTCGGGATCCTCTGCACGATCGGGATCCTCATTTTCATCCGCTACAACCGCAACAGCCACCGCGAGCCCTTCGACGCCATCGGCTTTTTCGCGCTCAGCCTCGGCGTCGGCGCGCTTCAGCTCCTGCTCGATCGCGGCGAGCTGAAGGACTGGTTTCACTCGCAGGAAATCTGGATCGAGACGGTCATCGCCGGCCTCGGGTTCTATCTTTTCGCGGTCCACACCGCGACGACGGCCGGGCATTCGTTCCTCAACCGCAGCCTCCTCAGCAGCACGAACTTCATCGTCGGCACCATGCTGATGTTCGTGATCGGGCTCATCATGACCGGCACGCTCGCGCTGTTGCCGACGATGATGCAGCAACTGATGAACTATCCCGTGTTTACGACCGGGGTCGTCACCGCGCCGCGGGCGGTCGGCACGATGATTGCGATGTTTGCGGTAGCGCGGGTGATCAACCGCATCGACAATCGGCTGATCATCCTTTTCGGCCTGTCGCTGACGGCCTATGCGATGTGGCAGATGACGAGCTTCGACCTCCTGATGGACCCGTCGCCGATCGTGATATCGGGCCTCATACAAGGGTTTGGGCTGGGCTGCACATTTGTGCCCCTCAACATTCTTGCCTTGTCCGACCTGCCGCGCCACATCCTGACGCAGGCGACGGCGATCCGCAGCCTGATGCGCAATCTGGGCGGCAGCATCGGCATCAGCGTCCTGGTGGCGGCGTTGGCCGAGAACACCCAGATCGTCCATTCGCGCCTCGTCGAGACCTTCCACGCCGACAACCCGATGATCCACGGATCGATGCTGCCGCTGCCCTATAGCCTGACCCAGCCCGCCGGCGTCGCCGCCCTCAATGCCGAGGTCACCCGCCAGGCCTCGATGATCGCCTATATCAACGACTTCAAATTGATGATGCTGGTTGCGCTGTTGTCGCTGCCGCTCCTGTTGTTCCTTCGCGTCAACGCGCCGACCCTGCGCGATACGGGCATGACCCCCGAACCCGCGGCCGCCGATGACTAGACGGCACACAAGCGGGGAGAGGGAGAGACCGGTCGCGAGGCGATGGGAGGGTGACGGGCCGTCTGGGGCTGCTCGCTCCAATCCCGATCAGGTCCTCACCCCGACCCTCGCCCCGCAAGCGGGACGAGGGAGAGGAAAGGTTCGATGAGGGGCGAGGCCGCGGCTGCAACCGGTGGCGCGCCGCCGCTCAATCGCGGCATGATCACCGCGACGGTCATCACCGCCTGCGTGTTGCAGGGCATCGACACGACGATCGCGAATGTCGCGCTGCCGCATATCCAGGGCAGCATGTCGGCGGCGCAGGACCAGATCTCGTGGGTGCTGACCTCGTACATCGTCGCCTCGGCGATCGCGATGCCGCTGACCGGGTGGCTCGCCGGACGGTTCGGGATCAAGTTCATCTTCATGACCTCGGTGATCGGCTTCACGATCACCTCCGGCCTATGCGGCGCGGCCGAGAGCCTCACTCAACTCGTCCTCTTCCGGCTGCTGCAAGGCGTCTTCGGGGCCGGGTTGGTACCGCTCGGGCAGGCGACGCTGCTGACCGTCTATCCGCAGGAAAAGCACGGCCAGGCGATGGCCATCTTCAGCTCGGGCGCGATGATGGGCCCGATCCTCGGCCCGACGATGGGCGGCTGGATCACCGACAACCTGAACTGGCGTTGGTGTTTTTACATCAACCTTCCGGTCGGCGCGCTCTGCGCGATCGGCATCTTCTTTTTCATCCGTCAAAGCCGCAACCTGCGGCGCGACGAGTTCGACGCGCTCGGCTTCGGCATGCTGAGCATCGCGATCGGCGCGCTGCAACTGATGCTCGACCGCGGCCAGATGAAGGACTGGTTCCACTCGACGGAGATCTGGGTCGAGGCGACGATCGCCGGGCTCAGTTTCTATCTGTTCATCGTCCACACCGCGACCGCGGGTGCCCGCTCGTTCGTCAGCCTGGAACTGCTCAAGAGCCCCAACTTTATCGCCGGCAGCCTGTTGATGTTGTCCGTCGGGTGGATTCTCAGCGGCACGCTGGCGCTGCTGCCGTCGATGATGCAAGACGTGATGAACTATCCGGTCTTCACCAGCGGCTGGATGATGGCGCCGCGCGGCTTCGGCACGATGCTGGCGATGATTTTCGTCGGAAAGACGATCAACAAGATCGACGGGCGAATATTCATTGTCGTCGGCTTTGCGCTGACCGCTGCCTCGCTGTGGCAGATGACCGGCTATTCGCTCTACATGGGTTCGTGGCCGATCATCTTTGCCAGCTTCACGCAAGGTTTCACGCTCGGCCTTACCTTTGTGCCGCTCAACATTCTCGCGCTCTCCGACCTGCCGCGCCGTATCCTGACCCAGGGCACCGCGCTCCGCAGCCTGATGCGCATGATCGGCGGCAGCGTCGGCATCAGCATCCTCGAGGCCCAGCTGACCCAAAACACCCAGATCGTCCATTCCCGGCTGGTCGAGGGGCTGCGGCCCGACAACCCGCTCGTCAGCCAAGGCCACATGCTGGGCCATCATTTCAGCCTCACCGCGCCTGCAGGCGTCGCGGCGCTCAATGCCGAGGTCACGCGCCAAGCGGTGATGGTTGGTTACATCGACGATTTCAAGCTGATGATGATGGTACTCTTGTGCTCGTTGCCGCTCGTGCTGCTCATCAAGGGGCCCAAGCGCGCGACCGCACCGGCCTCCGCCCCGCCGCAGGCGGCCAGCGAGGCCCCGGCCGGCGAAGACTGACCCGGCCCGGCCCGGCCCGGCCCGGCCCTATGTCCCTGCGGGCAGCCTCGCGTCGGCGACGAGGCTGGTAACTTATGTTCCCGAAATATCGCTGCGGTTGCCGCGTCTTTTGAATTTGTAACTTCACGGTTCGAAAATCGAAATAAAAGCCGTGTTCGTCCAGGCCCCAATATTGATTTTCGCCACATTCTCGTGCAGAACTTGGTTGGGGAAAAGTAATCGCGGGGGCGCGTTGATGATGCCTCTCCGTCCGAGCCGGCGGGCATTGCTCGCCGCTCCGCTGCTGTCCATCCCGCTGGGGGGCGGGAAGGCCGTGGCGGCGGAAGGCGAATGGGACGGATTTCTCGCCGGCGTGCGGCGCGACGCGGTCGCGCATGGCGTGCGGGCGAGCACGGTCGATTTCGTCTTTCGCTACGTCGAATACCTGCCGAAGGTGATCGAGCTCGACCGCCATCAGCCCGAGCGCACCAAGACCTTTGCGGAATTCATCGCCGGCGCGGTGACGCCGCAGCGTGAGGCCGACGGCCGCGCCGCGCTGCAGGAAAACCGGGATCTCCTCCAGCGGGTCCAGCGCACCTATAACGTCCAGCCGCGCTATGTCGTGGCCCTCTGGGGCATCGAGACCGCGTTCGGCAAGATCACCGGCAACTACTTCGTCCCCGCCTCGCTGGCGACGCTCGCCTATGACGGGCGGCGCGGGGCGCTGTTCCGCGACGAGCTCATCGACGCGCTGAGAATCCTCGACGAGGGCGACATCGCCCCGCACGACATGCTGGGGTCGTGGGCGGGGGCGATGGGGCAGTGCCAGTTCATGCCCTCGACCTTCCTGCGCTACGCTGTCGATTTCGATCGCGACGGCAAGCGCAACATCTGGACCGATCGGGCCGACGCGTTGGGTTCGATCGCCAATTACATCGCCCAGCTCGGCTGGCGGGGCGACGAAGGGTGGGGTCAGGCGGCGACGGTGCCGGCGAATTTCGACACGCGCTATACCGGGCTCGACGCCCGCCGCCCGATGGCGCAATGGGGCCAGCTCGGCGTGCGCGGGGCGGATGGCGGCACGCTGCAGGGACAGCAGCTCGCCTCGCTGGTGCTGCCGGACGGCGCCGGCCCGCAGGCGCTGCTCGTCAACGACAATTTCCGCGTGATCATGCGCTGGAACAAATCGACCTTTTTCGCCGCCTCGGTGGGGTACCTGGCGGACGGGATCGGGCGAGGGTAGGGGCCAAGGCAGGGGAAACGGCGGAAGCCTTCGATGTACGCACATTTTTGGGGGAAACCAGTGGCCCGGGGGGACCGGTGGTGAGGGTGCTTTTCGCGTTCGGGCTGGTGTGCCTGCTCGCGGCCTGCGGCGGCGGGGCGGGCTACGGGCCGCTCGGCAGGTCGGAAGCGCGCGCGCCGCATCCGGTGTTCAAGATCGGCGCGCCGTACGAAGTGAAAGGGGTCCGCTATACGCCGGAGCCCGATTACGGCTACGACCGCACCGGCGTCGCTTCGTGGTACGGCCAGCAGTTCCAGGGACACTACACGGCCAATGGCGAGGTCTACGACCTCAACGAGCCGACGGCGGCACACAAGACGCTGCCGCTCCCCTGCGTGGTCGAGGTCACCAACCTGTCGAACGGCCGCTCGCTGCGGGTGCGCATCAACGATCGCGGACCGTTCGCCGACGGCCGGATCATCGATCTGTCACGCCGCGCCGCGCAGCTTCTCGGCTTCGAGCGCGTCGGCACGGCGGAAGTGCGGGTGCGCGTACTGCGCAACGAAAGCATCGCCGCCGAGGAAGCGGTGATCCGCGAAAGCGGACAGAACCCGGAAATCCTTGCCGCGGCCCTCGCGTACCGGCCGTCCCCCGCGCGCCCGCAGACGATGATCGCCCGCGCCGAGCCGGCGCCGATGAGCTATCCGCAGACGCTGTCGCCGCGGCCCCAGCGCCGCGTATATGTCGAGGCCGGAACGTTCTACGAAAAGCAGTACGCCCGGCACGTCGGCTCGGCGGTCTCGCCCTTGGGCAGCGTCGCGATCGTCACCATCTCTGATCGCGGCACCCCGTTCTACCGCGTGCAGCTCGGGCCTTACGTCAGCGACCGCGAGGCCGAGGCGATGCGGGCACGGCTGCGCGAGGGGGGCTATCGGGAAGCGCGGGTGATCGACAACTAGAGGGCAGGGGCCAGGTGAAACGGGGGTGGATCGGGCACGGCGCTGCGGCGCTGGCGGCTTTGCTGCTCATCGGCACGTCGGGGGTGACGGCCGCCGAGAAGCATAAGACGGCCGCGCCAAAAGGCGCGGCCGCGAGATCTGCTTCTCCCGTACCCTCGGGCGCTCCGTCTGCCCCGAACGCCGAGTTCACGACCGAGGCTCGGCACGCCATCATCGTCGAGGCGGAAACCGGCACGGTTCTCTTCAACAAGGACGCGGATGAGCGGATGCCGCCCGCGTCGATGAGCAAGATGATGACGGCCTATGTCGTCTTCGGAATGCTCAAATCCGGCAAGGCCAAGCTGACCGACGAGCTGCCGGTCAGCGCCGAGGCATGGAAGACCGGGGGGTCGAAGATGTTCGTGCCGGTCGGCGGGCGGATCTCGATCGACAACCTGCTCCAAGGGATGATCGTACAGTCGGGCAACGATTCGTGCATCGTTCTCGCCGAGGGCCTCGCCGGCAGCCAGCAGGCCTTTGTCGACTTGATGAACGCCAAGGCCAAGGAAATCGGCCTCACCAACAGCCATTTCGCCGACGTCGACGGGCTGCCCGACCCGAACCACTGGATGACCGCCCGCGACCTCGCGACCCTGGCCTGGCGGACGATCCGGGATTTCCCCGAATACTACCACTACTATTCGGAAAAAGAGTTTGGTTTCAACAATATAAACCAGGGAAACCGCAATCCGCTCTTATATACCACCCCCGGCACCGACGGGCTCAAGACCGGCCATACCGATGAATCGGGCTACAGTCTCACGGCCTCGGTCGTGCGCGGCGACCGCCACATCATCATGGTCGAGAACGGGCTGCCGACGATGAAAGCGCGCGGACAGGAGGGCGAGCGGCTCGTCGAATGGGCCTTCCGCGAGTTTGCCGACTACAAACTCTTTTCCGCCGGCGACAAGATCGACGACGCCGAGACCTGGCTCGCGCAGCAGCCCAAGGTGCCGCTCGTCGTTCATCGTGACGTGCTGGTGACGATGCCGCGCGCCTCGCGCAAGGACATGAAGGTCACGGCGTCCTATGCAAAGCCGATCCCGGCGCCGGTCACCCAGGGACAGGAGGTCGGTAAGGTCACGATCACCGCGCCCAACGTGACGCCGATCGACGTGCCGCTATATGCTGGCGCCTCCGTCGCGCCTATCGGAACCATCGGCCGCATGGCGACGGTGGCGGCCTATCTGATCTGGGGCAACCGGCACTGACCCGTTCCGCGCGCGGCCGCTTTATCACCGTCGAAGGCGGTGAGGGCGCCGGCAAATCGACCCAAGTGGGCCTGTTGATGACGTCGCTCGACGGCGCCGGCATCGCCGCGCGCCGCACCCGCGAGCCCGGCGGCTCGCCCGGCGCCGAGGCGATCCGCGAGTTGCTGCTCGGCGGCGTCAACGACCGCTGGGACGCGTGGAGCGAGGTGTTCCTCTTCTGCGCCGCCCGCCGCGACCACGTCGCGACCGTGATCGAACCGGCCCTCGCGCGCGGCGAATGGGTCGTCTGCGACCGCTTCGCCGATTCGACCCTGGCCTATCAAGGCTATGGCCGGGGCCTCCCGCTCGCCGGCCTCCTCCAACTCCAGCGCCTGACCCTCGGCCCGCTCACCCCCGACCTGACGCTGATCCTCGATCTCCCCGTCGAGACCGGCTTTGCCCGTATCGCCGCCCGTCCCGGCAGCGCCGACCGCTTCGAACGGCTCGACCGCGACTTCCACGAGCGCCTGCGCCAAGGCTTTCTCGATACCGCCGCAAAGGAGCCCGGCCGCTGCGCCGTGGTCGACGCCTCGGGCGAGGTGGAGGCGGTGCACGCCGTTATGCTCGGCGCCATCAGTGCTCGGTTAGGCGTTAACCTCGGATGACCGACTCCGAAACCCGCTCCCCCCGCGCCAATCCCGACCTCGTCGGCCATGAAGCCGCCGAGCGCGATCTGCGGCGACTGTTCGACGCCGGGCGGCTGCCGCATGCGTTGCTGATCAGCGGCCCGCGGGGCATCGGCAAGGCGACGCTGGCGTTTCGTCTCGCCCGGTTTGTGCTGACCCCGCAGGCCGGCAGCCTCTTCGGCAACGCGCCAGCGGCGGGGGAGGGGCTGTGGACCGACCCCGAGAGCGGTGTCTTCCGCCGCATCGCCGCCGGCGGCCACGCCGATGTGCTGACCGTCGAACGCGCCTTCGACCCGCGCCGCAAGCGGCTGCGAAGCGAGATCGTCGTCGCCGACACGCGCGAGATCGGCAGTTTCCTGCATCTGACCCCGGCCGAGGGCGGTTGGCGCGTCGTCATCGTCGATGGCGCCGACGCGATGAACCGCAACGCCGCCAACGCGCTCCTCAAGATCCTCGAAGAGCCGCCGCGCCAGACCCTCCTGCTTCTCGTCGCGCACAGCGCCGGCCGCCTGTTGCCGACGATCCGCTCGCGCTGCCGCCGGCTTCCGCTGGCGCCGCTGCCGCCGGACACAATCCGCGACCTGCTCGCCCGCCATCGCCCCGACCTGTCGCCGGCCGACGGAGACGCGGTCGTCGCCCTGTCGGGCGGCAGCATCGGCGCCGCCCTCGATCTCGTCGCGGCCGGTGGGGTCGAGCTGTACCGCGCCGCGCTAAGCTTGATCCGCCCCGCGCGCGAGCTCGACATCGCCGCGCTGCACGGGTTTGCCGACAAGCTCGCGCGACCCGACGCCGAGGACGCCTACCGCGTCGTCGAGGACCTGCTGGCGCAATTCCTCGCCCGCCTCGCCGTCGCGACCGCGCGCGGCGATACGCTGGCGGGGGCGGAAGGCGAGGCAGCGAAGAGGGTGCGCGCACCGGCCGCGCACTGGGCGGGCCTGCGCGACGAGATCGCCGAACGGTTCGCCCGCACCGACGGCCTCAACCTCGACAAGAAGCAGACGATCCTCGGCACATACTTTGCCATCGGCGAGGCGGCGGGGTAGGGATACCGCATGCTTGTCGATAGCCACTGCCATCTCGATTTCCCCGATTTCGCATCGGAGCGTGACGCCGTGATCGCCCGTGCCCGCGCCGCCGGGGTCGGCACGATGGTGACCATCTGCACCCGGCTCGACCAGTTCGACGGCGTCCGCGCGATCGCCGACGGCGACGACCGCATCTGGTGCTCGGTCGGCGCCCACCCGCACGAAGCCGCCGACCATGCCGCGCTGACGACCGAGCGCCTGATCGAGCTCTCGGCCCACGACCGCGTGGTCGGCATCGGCGAGACCGGGCTCGATTTCCACTACGACCTCAGCCCGCGCGACGTGCAGGAGCAGGTATTCCGCGCGCACATCGCCGCGTCGAAGACGACCGGCGTGCCGCTGATCATTCACGCCCGCGAGGCCGATGATGAAATTGCCCGCATCCTCGCGGAAGAAGCTCCGCCGCCGGGCGTGCTCCATTGCTTCAGCAGCGGCCGCGGCCTCGCCGAAGCGGCGCTCGACCTTGGCTTTTACATCTCGATCTCCGGCATCGTGACGTTCAAGAACGCCGAGGACCTCCGGGGGATTGTCCGGGACATCCCCTCGGACCGGCTCCTCGTCGAGACCGACGCGCCGTATCTCGCGCCGGTGCCTTATCGAGGTAAGCGCAACGAGCCGGCCTTTGTCGCCACGACGGCCGCTGCGATCGCCGGGTTGCGCGGGGTCGACCCCGAGACGCTGGCCGCCGAAACGACCGACAATTTCTTCCGCCTGTTCACCAAGGCCCGGCGCCCGGCATGAAGATCACCGTGCTCGGCTGCGGGGTTTCGACCGGCGTCCCGGCGATCGGCATCGGCTGGGGCGACTGCGACCCCGCCGACCCGCGCAACCGCCGCCGCCGCGCCTCGCTCTTTGTCGAGGCCCGCGGCAGCACGATCCTGATCGACACGTCGCCCGATCTCCGCGAGCAGTTCCTCGACGCCGGCATCACCCATGTCGACGCGATCGCGATGACCCATGCGCATGCCGACCATCTCCACGGCATCGACGATCTGCGCGCGGTCAACCGGCTGATGAACAAGCCCATTCCGCTCTACGCCGACCCCACCACGCTGGCCGAGATCCGCCAGCGGTTCGGCTATGTGCTCGCCGACGACACCGCGCAGCCGCCATTTTATCGCGCGGCCCTGATCCCGCGTGAGATCGCCGGGCGTTTCGAGGCGGCCGGCGTGCCGTTCATTCCGTTCGCGCAGAACCACGGCTACAGCACGACGCTCGGCTTCCGCATCGGCGCTTTTGCCTATTCGACCGACGTCACCGAGCTCGACGACGCCGCCTTCGCCGCGCTCGCCGGCACCGAGGTGTGGATCGTCGATTGCCTGCGGCACGAGCCGCATCCGACGCACAGCCACGTCGCCAAGACCATCGAATGGGTGACGCGCGTCAAGCCACGCCGCGCGATCCTGACCCACATGGACCACACGCTCGACTACGAGACGCTCGCCGCCGAGCTGCCGATCGGGATCGAACCGGGCAGGGACGGGCTTGTCATCGAGCTCCCGGACCCATGATGCCCCGGCCGTGATCCGCGCGGCCGACCCCGCCGACCAGGCCGCGATCGAGGCGATCGTCCGCGCCGCTTATGCCGTCTACATCCCGCGCATCGGCAAGCCGCCCGGCCCAATGCGCGACAATTACGCGAAACTGATCGCCGACGGCGCCGTCTCGGTGATCGAGGAAGCCGGCGCGGAGATCGCCGCGCTTATCGTCCTCATCCCGAAACCCGACCACCTGCTGCTCGACAACATCGCCGTGCGCCCCGACCGCCAAGGCAAAGGCTTCGGCCGCGCCCTGATCGAACATGCCGAGCGCCAGGCTAGCCGGCTAGGCCTTCGTGAAGTCCGCCTCTACACGCATGAAAAGATGGTCGAAAACATCGCGCTGTACGAGCGCATCGGCTTTGTAGAGACGGGGCGCGGGAACGACGGCGGCTATGACCGCGTGTTCATGACCAAGACGTTGGCGTGAGTACATCAACCCTGGGGCGACCTTCGCTTGCTATCATAACCCCAGCGACGCACTCTCGGCACGGGTTTGCATTACAAGGCCAGACGATGCCGAACGTCCCCGACGACATCTACACCGAATCCGACTTCTCGCCCGATACGCTGGCCAACCTCGGCCCGCTGCGCCGCCTGGCAGGCGAGTGGCAATCCGATACGCGAGGCGTCGATGTCAGCCCCAAAGCCGAGGGTCCCGAGCGACGCCTCTTCCGTGAGCACATCCGGATGGACCCGATCGACCCGCAGAACAACGGCCCGCAGCTTCTCTACGGCCTGCGCTACCACATCCACATCAATACGGATGAGGAAGCGATCACGTTCCACGACCAGGTCGGCTATTGGCTGTGGGAGCCCGCGACGGGCCTCATCATGCAGTCGATCACGATCCCCCGCGGGCAGGTCGTGCTCGCCGGCGGCACCGCAAAACCCGACGACGATCGGATTTCCGTGGAAGCCCGCCGCGGCGACACCCGTTTCGGGATCTGCTCGACGACCTTCCTCGAAGAAGCGTTCCGCACCGACTATTACCGCATCGACATCACGTTCAACGCCGACGGAGGCTGGACCTACGTCACGCGCACCGATCTCGCCATCCGCGGCCAGACGCCGGCCTTCAACCATCACGACACAAACATGCTCCGCCGCGTCGCACCGCCCAAGCCAAATCCGATCGCCGGACCCTGAAAGGCCCGCATCGAGCCTAACCCACTGCGCTATATATGGAACGGTATTTTCCATAATATATATTATGCGATATATGGACGACGGTGACCAACGGGCTTGCGTAACCGATCTCCCCCGCTAGCGATCTGGAGGGTCGATCGCTAGCATGGGGCTCCATCATTCCGGGAACGGAGCGAAGTCGTGAACCTGCCTCGGGGTTGTCGGCTGACGGTCGAGACGCATCCCGACGAGAACGATGTCGAGGCGCTGGGGCTTGGACTCGACGACTACAATCGCGGCTTTCTCGGCGATACCGGGTATGCGCGCATCGCCCTGTTCGTGCGCAACAAGCCGGGCGAAATCCGCGCCGGGCTCGACGCGATGGTTTACGCGAAGTGGCTGTTCGTTAAGTTGCTGTGGGTTCACGCCGATCTGCGCCGTGGCGGGATCGGTCGCGGGCTGCTTGCCGAGGGCGAACGGCGTGCGGTCGAACTTGGCTGCCACTCCGCCTGGCTCGACACCTTCTCGTTTCAGGCGCCCGAATTCTATAAAGGGCTCGGCTATGTCCCGTTCGGGACGATCGAGGTCCCACCCGGCCACCAGCGCATCTTTCTGCAGAAATCCCTCGTGCAAGGATGATCCGATGCCGATGCGCCTCAATGGATCGTGCCGCTGCGGCGCCGTCAAATTCGCGGTCGACAGCCACACCCCTTATCCCTATCAGCGCTGTTATTGCTCAATCTGCCGCAAGAGTGCCGGGGGTGGAGGTTATGCGATAAATATCATGGGTATATCGAATACCCTTAAAGTTACCGGGAAACGCGCAATCCGCGTGTGGCACGCGATGATCGATGGCCATGAGGGCTCGGCCGACCGTCAGTTCTGCACGAAATGCGGCACTGCGCTGTGGGTCAGCGACGAAAGCTGGCCGGAGTTGATGCACCCGTTCGCCAACGCGATCGACACGCCCCTTCCCGTCCCGCCGAAAAGCGTCCACCTCCTCTTGCGCGACAAGGCCGAATGGATCGTGCCGCAGGTCGGCGCCGACGACGAATGTTATGATGGCTATCCAGAGCTTTCGATCGAGGATTGGCACAAAACCAACGGCTTATGGATCGATTGATGACTGCAACCCACGCCTATCGAGCGATCGACCGGCTGCTCGGGATCATGGCGCGGCTGCGTGACCCCGAGCACGGGTGCCCTTGGGACCGCGAGCAGAATTTCTCAACGATCGCGCCCTATACCATCGAGGAAGCTTACGAAGTCGCCGATGCGATCGAGCGCAAGGACATGGCGGCGCTGAAGGACGAACTGGGCGACCTGCTGCTTCAGGTGGTCTTCCACGCCCGCATGGCCGAGGAAGAGGGCGCCTTCGCCTTCGACGATGTCGTAAATGCGATTTCAAACAAGATGATACGGCGCCATCCTCATGTGTTCGGTGACGCCGTGATCGCGACGGTCGCGGCGCAGAACGACGCCTGGGAGGCGCACAAGGCGGCGGAGCGCGGACCGCAAGCAAGCGTCCTAGACGGCGTCGCCCTCGCCTACCCCGCCCTGCTGCGTGCCGCGAAGATCTCGAAACGCGCCGCCCGCATCGGCTTCGACTGGCCCGACGCTCGCTCGGTCATTGCGAAGATCAACGAGGAAGTCGCTGAGACCGAAGCCGAAATGGCCGGTGGCGACAGAGATCGACTGGAGGACGAGATCGGCGATCTCCTTTTCGCGGCGGCCAATCTGGCCCGTAAACTGGAGGTCGAGCCCGAGACGGCTTTGCGCCGCGCCACCGCGAAATTCGAGCGGCGGTTCCGAGAGGTCGAGGTTTTGGCGGCTGGGCGCGAAGTAGGGCGAGATTTGGAGGCCCTGGACGCCCTATGGCAAGAGGTTAAAGGCAAGGAGACAGCCGGCCGGCGACCCCGATAAATCCGCCTTCCGGGGATTCGTCGCAAGGGCGGGTTCGCGGCTTATTTGGCCGCTTGCACGGCGCCGGTTGCTGCGCCTTCCCGCGCCAACCGCATCAGCGTTTGGGTCAGCCCGGCGACGCCCTTCAAGCGGGTTTTCTCGTCTTCCCAATTCCGTAAGTAAACAAGCTTGTGGTCAGGCCTGAGGCGCATCGCGCCGGGGTGCTTCTGGATCAGGTCGACGAGGCCGGCCGGGTTGGCGAAGCGGTTGTTGCGGAGGGTGACGACGGCGCCTTTTGTGCCGGCCTCTACCTTTTCGATCCCGGCCTCGCGGCAATAGCGTTTGATCGCAATGATTTGCAGGAGGTTGTCCACCTCGCCCGGCAACGGGCCGAAGCGGTCGATCAATTCGGCGGCAAACGCGTCGCGCTCCCGGCCGCTCGAAAGCTGCGCGATGCGGCGGTAAAGGCCGAGGCGGACGCCGAGATCGGCGACGTAATTCTCGGGGATCAGCACCGGCATGCCGATCGAGATTTGCGGGCTCCACTCCTCGGCCGCGGCGGCGCCGTCGTCGCTCTTGGCCTGGGCGACGGCGTCTTCCAGCATCTGCTGGTAGAGCTCGATGCCGACCTCGCGGATATGGCCGGACTGCTCGTCGCCGAGCAGGTTGCCGGCGCCGCGGATGTCGAGGTCGTGGCTGGCGAGCTGAAACCCGGCGCCGAGCGTGTCGAGGGTCTGCATGACCTCGAGCCGCCGCAGCGCGGTGGGGCCGATCTTTTTGCGCTCTGGCAGGGTCAGATAGGCGTAAGCGCGCAGCTTGCTGCGCCCGATCCGTCCGCGAAGCTGGTAGAGCTGCGCGAGGCCGAACATGTCGGCGCGGTGCACGATCATCGTATTGGCCGACGGGATATCGAGCCCGCTTTCGATGATGTTGGTCGACAGCAGCAGATCGTAGGCACGCTGGTCGAACGCGGTCATTACCGTTTCGAGCTCGGTCGGCCCCATGCGCCCATGCGCCGTGGCGATGCGGATCTCCGGCACGATCTCGCGCAGCCGCTCGCGCACCTCGTCGAGATCGGCGATGCGCGGCGCGACGTAGAAGATCTGCCCGCCGCGATCGCGCTCCCGGAGGATCGCCTCGCGCAGCACGACCGGGTCAAAGGGCGTCACAAAGGTGCGCACGGCAAGCCGGTCGATCGGCGGAGTGGCGATGATGCTCATCTCGCGCACGCCCGAGAGCGCGAGTTGCAAGGTGCGCGGGATCGGTGTCGCAGTGAGGGTCAGGACGTGGACGTCGGCCTTCAACTGCTTCAGCCGCTCCTTCTGCAGGACGCCGAAATGCTGCTCTTCGTCGACGATGACGAGGCCGAGATGGTGGAACTTGACGTCCTTGGCGAGGAGCGCGTGGGTGCCGACGACGATGTCGAGCTTGCCTGACGCCGCCTCTTCCTTGACCGCTTTCGCGTCCTTGGCCGCAACCATGCGCGAGAGCTGACCAATGCGGATCGGCAGGCCGGCAAAGCGCTCGGTAAAGGTGCGCATGTGCTGGCGGGCGAGCAAGGTCGTCGGTGCGATGACCGCGACCTGGGCACCCGAAAATGCGGTGATGAAAGCGGCGCGCAGCGCGACCTCGGTCTTGCCGAACCCGACATCGCCGCAAATCAGGCGGTCCATCGACCGGCCCGAGGCGAGGTCGGCGAAGGTGTCGGCGATCGCGCGGAGCTGGTCCTCCGTCTCGGGATAGGGGAAGCGCGCGGCGAATTCCTCGTAGAGGCCTTCCGGCGGCACGACCGTCTCGCCCGGCTTCAAGTGACGCTCGGCGGCGATCCGGATCAGCTCGCCGGCGATCTCGCGGATACGCTGCTTGACCCGCGCCTTGCGCCCCTGCCACGCCGCACCGCCAAGCCGGTCGAGCTGGGCGGCGGCATCCTCGGAACCGTAGCGCGACAGCACCTCGATGTTTTCGACCGGGACGAAAAGGCGATCGTCGCCGGCGTAGAGCACCTTGAGGCAGTCGTGCGGGGCGCCGGCGACATCGATCGTCTCGAGCGCTTCGTAGCGGCCGATGCCGTGCTCGGCATGGACGACGAGGTCGCCCGGGGCGAGGCTCGCCGCCTCGGTGATGAACTGGTCGACGCTGCGCCGCCGCCGCGGCACCCGCGCGAGCCGGTCGCCGAGAATGTCCTGCTCGCCAAGCACCGACAGCGCATCGGTCGTGAACCCCTGCTCCAGCGGCAGGATCGCGAGCCCGGTCGCCTCGCTCGGCAATTTCTCCAAGCCGGCGGCATTGTCGACGCGGCTCAGATCGGCGACGCCGTGCTCGCGCAGCACCGTCGCGAGGCGATCGGCGGCACCGAGGCTGAACGCGGCGATCGTCGTGCGCCGTCCCGCCGCGCGCTCGGCATCGAGGTAGTCGCGGACGGCGTCGAAGAGCTGGATGTTCGGATTGGCGCGCTCGGCCGCGAAGGTTTTTGCGGGGCGCCCGCCGGCGTCGATCGCGTCGGGGCTGCCGTCGTCCGCGGTGAAAGGCGAGAGCTGCACGAGCGCCCTGCCCTTCAGCGCCCTGCCCCACGCGTCTTCGTCGAGGTAAAGCTGGTCGGGCGCGACCGGGCGATAAATCGGGGTCGCGGCGCTGGCGGTGGTCTTGGCAAGGCTTTTGCGCGCGGCATAGAAGTCGGCGATCGCCTCGAGCCGGTGCGTGCGCGCTTCCTCGGCCTGATGGTCGAACGAGACCGCGGCGCCGGGCAGATAATCGAACAGGCTTTCAAGCTGCTCATAATAGAGCGGCAGCCAATGCTCCATCCCGGCGTGGCGACGGCCGGCGGAGACCGATTCGTAAAGCGGGTCGTCCATCCCGCTGCCGCCAAACATCTCGCGGTAGCGGGTGCGGAAACGCTGGATCGCCGGATCGTCGAGAAGGACCTCGCTGACCGGGCGCAAAACGATGGATTTGACCGTCCCGGTCGAGCGCTGGCTCAGCGGGTCGAAGCTGCGCAGGGTTTCGATCTGGTCGCCGAAGAAATCGAGCCGGATCGGCTGCGCGGCACCGGCCGGGTACAGGTCGACGATGCCGCCGCGGATCGCGAACTCCCCCGGCTCGCGCACCGTGTCGGTGCGGAAATAGCCGTTGTTGCGGAAGAAGCCTTGCAGCCGGTCGAGCACGATCCGCCCGCCGGCGCCGAGCTTCAGCACCCGTCCGTCGAAGAGGTTGCGCGGCGGCGCGTACTGCGCGAGCGCGTTGACCGTCGTCAGCACGATCAGCGGACGCTTTTCGTCGCCCGCGGCAAGGCGGGTCAGCGTGTCGATGCGACGGCTGGTGATCTCGCCGTTCGGCGACACGCGGTCATAGGGCAGGCAGTCCCAGGCCGGAAACGTCAGCACCCTGAGGCGGGGGTGGAAAAACCCGAGCGCGTCGGCGAAACGCTGCATGCGCGTATCGTCGCGGCAGACGTGCAGCCACGTGTCGCTGACGAGCGCGCCGATCGTCGCCGCGTCGTGCCCCTCGGGCGCGCCGTGGATGGTCAGCCCCCTCGGCGCCTCGACCAGCGAGCGGGCAAGATCGGGCAGGTTCATCGCCCGGCTCCGCTTGCTGGGGGGCAGCGTCCCCGCATGGCCCTGAACGCGAGGGTCATTATGTCGGCCTGGGGCGATACTTGAAGTCGAGGAGGAGCCGGGTCACGTCTGTGTCGTACTCTGCCGGAGGCGTCTCGCGGCCGAGAATCCAGTCGAGGAGATCGGATTCCGGACAGTCGAGCAGCGCCTCGTAGCGCTCAAGCTGACCCTCGTCGAATTGGGCCAGGTGCGCGTCGGCAAACGAGCCCAGCACGAGGTCGGCCTCCCGCGTCCCGCGATGCCAGGAACGGAAATAGAGGCGTCGGCGGCGGATATCGGTGGATTCGATCATCGGTCGGTTGGCGGCGGGATGACTCCGGTATAGTCATTTCGTGACGCCGCGTCAGCCGGCGCGCGCGAATGGCGGATATCCCGGAACTTGCGCCCTCAGCTCCTTGACCGGCTTTTCGCACCCGTCACCGCACTGAGCGGGATCGGGCCGTCGCTCGGCCGGCTGGTCGAGCGGGCCGCCGGGCCGCTGATCGTCGATCTGCTGTGGCATCTGCCGACGGGCCTCGTGGACCGCCGCGCGGCGCCGCGAGTCGCCGACCTCGCGGACGGACAAATCGTCACGATCAAGGTCGAAATCGTGCGGCACGAGGCCGGGATAGGCCGCCGCCCCTACCGAGTCTCGGTCGGCGACGGCAGCGGCTACATGTCGCTCGTCTATTTCAACGTCAAGGGCGACCATCTGTTGCGCCTCTTGCCGGTCGGACAGGAACGGGTCGTCAGCGGACGGGTCGAGCTCTATGGCGGCATCCCGCAGATCGCCCATCCCGACTATGTCGTCACGCCGGAAGAGGCGGCGCGGATCAAGGGGATCGAGCCGGTCTATCCGCTGACTGCGGGCCTTACGCCGCGCGTCGTGCAGCGCGGCGTCGCGACGGCGCTGGAGCGGGCGCCGGAATTGCCGGAATGGCTCGATCCGGCGTTGCAGGCGCGGCGTCACTGGCCCCGGTGGCAAGAGGCGATCGCGTCTGTCCATGCGCCGGAGAGCGCAGAGGACCTGTCGCCGGAGACGCCGGCGCGGCAGCGGCTGGCCTATGATGAACTGCTGGCGAGCCAGCTTGCGGTCGCGCTGGTCCGGGCGCGGCGCCGGCGGCGCCCCGGACGCGCGCTGAAAGGCACCGGGACGCTCGCCGGCCCGGTCGAGGCCGGGCTCGGGTTCAAGCTGACACAGGCGCAGCGGGTCGCGATCGCCGAGATCGCCGCGGACATGGCGGCACCGTTGCAGATGATGCGGCTGTTGCAGGGCGATGTCGGCAGCGGCAAGACCGTCGTCGCCCTGCTGGCGATGCTGATCGCGGCCGAGAACGGCGCGCAGGCGGCGCTGATGGCACCAACCGAGATCCTGGCCCGGCAGCATCACGCCGTGTTGCAGCGCCTCGCCGCGCCCTCCGGGATCGCGGTCGGGTTCCTGAGCGGGCGTGAGAAAGGACGGAGCCGCGAGGCGATGCTCGCCGGCCTGGTGAATGGCGACATCCCGATCGTCGTCGGCACGCACGCCTTGATCCAGAACGACGTGGCCTATCGCGACCTCGCGCTCGCGGTCATCGACGAGCAGCACCGGTTCGGCGTCGACCAGCGGCTCGCGCTGGCCGGGAAGGGCAACGGGGTCGACACCCTCTTGATGAGCGCGACGCCGATCCCGCGCACCTTGATGATGACGGTCTACGGCGACCTCGACACCTCGCGCCTCACCGAGAAGCCGCCGGGGCGGCAGCCGGTCGATACCCGCACGGTGCCCGTCGACCGCATCGAGGAAGTGGTCGCCGGTATCACCCGGGCGCTGAATGCCGGCGCCAAGATCTATTGGATCTGCCCGATGGTCGAGGAATCGGAGACGGCCGACCTCGCCGCCGCCGAGGAGCGCTACCGCATCCTCCACGAATTGCTCCCGCGCGCCCGCATCGGGCTCGTGCACGGGCGGATGAAGGGACCCGACAAGGACCGGGTGATGGCCGGGTTCGCCGGCGACATGATCGATTTGCTGGTCGCGACGACGGTTGTCGAGGTGGGGGTCGACGTGCCGGCGGCGACGATCATGGTCATCGAGCGGGCCGAGCGGTTCGGGCTGTCCCAGCTCCACCAGCTCCGCGGGCGGATCGGGCGCGGCACCGGGCGGTCGACCTGCCTCCTGCTCTACCAGGCGCCGCTCGGCGAGATCGCGCGGCAACGGCTCGCGATCCTGCGCGAGACCGAGGACGGGTTCCGCATCGCCGAGGAGGATCTGCGCTTGCGCGGCGCCGGCGAGGTGCTCGGCACGCGGCAAAGCGGCCTGCCGACCTTGCGCGTCGCCGACCTCGCGCAGCACGGCGATCTCGTCGCCGTCGCGCATGACGACGCGCGGCTCATCCTCGAGCGCGACCCCGGCCTCGAAACTCCGAGGGGCACGGCGCTGCGCACGCTCCTTTATCTGTTTCAGCGAGACGCCGCGATCCAATACCTTCGCGCTGGTTGAAAACCCGCTATAACCGAGCCGCGCGGAACGCCGGGAGCTCAGATGCGCTCGCATATTTGCCTTGTCGCATTCGCCGGCGCGCTGATCATGCTTGGGGCAAGCGGCGCTTCGGCCCAGTGGTCGGGACCGTTTGTCGGGGCCGAGTTGCCGGGCTCGATCGACAGCGTCGACACGACGGAAACGACGGCCGCGACCGGCGCCATCTTCCACAAATTCACCTCGTCGGGCGGCGGGATCGGCGGCGGGGCCAACCTCGGCTACAACTGGCAGGCGGGGCAGCTCGCCTTCGGGGCCCTGGCCAGCTTCGACAGGCTCAGCAACGGTGCCGGCAAGGTCCTGCACACAAGCGACGATTACGCCGGGCTCCTGGAAGCGCGCCTCGGCTATCTCTCAAACCCGATGCTGCTTTGGTACGGCGAGACGGGGCTCGCGCTGGCGCAGGAGAACGTCACCGCCAATCTCGGCGGCCCGGCGACGGCCAGTCAGAGCCGCACCGCAACCGGCTACGCCCTCGGCGGCGGGGTCGAGTGGGGATTGCCAATGCAGACGCTGCCGGTCGCCGCCGCAACTTCGCTCTTTGCCGACTATCAGCACATCTGGTGGGACAGCGGGTCGATGACGACGCCGGCCGCGGCGCCGAATCTCGATTTCCGCTGGCAGCGCGAAAGCAACATCGTGCGGCTGGGCGCGCGATTGCATTTTTGAGCCGCCCGCCCTAGTAGAGGGCCATGCATGAATGGGATGCTGGGCAATACCTGCGTTTTGCCGGCGAGCGCACGCGGCCGGCCGTCGATTTGGTGGCGCGGATCGAGTTGGAGGAGCCTCGTCGGGTCGTCGATCTCGGCTGCGGCCCGGGCAACAGCACGGCGATCCTCCGCGCGCGCTGGCCCGACGCCGAGATCACCGGCATCGACAGCTCGGCCGCCCTGCTCGAACGGGGCCGGAGCGACCATGCCGGAATCGCGTTCGAGGAGGGCGACATTTCCGCCTGGCAACCCCCCGCGCCTTACGACCTCGTGTTCTCGAACGCGGCGGTGCAGTGGGTCGGCGGCCACGAGCGGCTGATCCCGCGGTTGCTCGCCGGGGTCGCAGCAGGCGGATGCCTCGCGGTGCAGATGCCGCGCAACCACGATTTCCAAACCCATGCGCTGATGCGGCAGGTCGCCGCGGAGGGGCCTTGGGCGCCTCGCCTCGTCGGCGCGCGCGACCCCTCTCCGGTCAAGACGCCTGAATTCTACTACGATCTGCTCGCGACCCGTGCCCGGGTGACGATCTGGGAGACCGACTATATCCAGATCATGCCGAACGTCGCCGCGATCATCGACTGGCTGCGCGGCACCGGGCTCGGCCCCTTCCTCGCGCGCCTCGACGAGGGCGAACAGAAGCAGTTCCTCGACCGCTATGCCGCGCTCCTCGCCGAGGCCTATCCCACGCGCAGCGACGGCAGGATCATGCTGCCCTACCCGCGTCTGTTCTTCATCGCGACGCCGCAGTAAAAGGCGTCGGCGACCCCACGGGAGTTACGAAATGTTGCAGATGGCCGACCGGATGACGACGCTCGGCACCGAGACCGCGTTCGAGGTCTTGGCGCGCGCCAACGCTTTGGCCGCGCAAGGCCGCTCGATCATCAATCTCGGCATCGGCCAGCCCGATTTCCCAACCCCGCCACATATCGTCGAGGCGGGCATCAAGGCGCTGCGCGACGGGCATCACGGCTACACCCCGGCCAACGGCATCCCGCAGCTTCGCGAGGCGGTCGCCAGGGACCTCCATCGCCGCCACAAGGTCGAAGTGTCGCCGGCGAATGTGCTGGTGGTGCCGGGCGGCAAGGTCACGATGTTCTTCGCGATCCTGATGTTCGGCGAGCCGGGCGTCGAGATCATGTACCCGAACCCGGGCTTTCCGATCTACGAGAGCGTCATCCGCTTTTCCGGCGCGACCCCGGTGCCGACGCCGCTTTACGAGGCGAAGGGGTTCTCGTTCAACGCCGACGAGATCCTGGAGAAGATTTCCCCGAAGACACGGCTCATCATCATCAACAGCCCGGCCAACCCGACGGGCGGCGCGGTGCCCAAGGCAGAGCTCGACAAGCTCGTCGCCGGCCTCGAAAAGCACCCGCAGGTCGCGATCATGAGCGACGAGATCTACGGCGAGATGCTCTACGACGGCGCCGAGCACACGAGCCTTCTCAGCTATCCGTCGATCGCCGACCGGGTGATCCTCCTCGACGGGTTCAGCAAGACCTACGCGATGACCGGCTGGCGCATGGGCTACGGCGTCTGGCCCAAGGGCCTTTTTGAGGCGGCCGAAAAGCTGGCGATCAACTGCCATTCCTGCGTCAATGCGCCGACGCAGTTCGCCGGCATCGCCGCGCTCGAAGGCCCGCGCGAGCCGGTTCTCAGGATGGTCGAGGCGTTTGCCGAGCGGCGGAAGATGATCATCGCCGCGCTCAACGCCCTCCCCGGCTTCCGCTGCGCCAATCCGGGCGGCGCGTTCTATGCCTTCCCGAACATCGCCGGCACCGGGTACGACACCAAGGAATTCCAGACACAGCTTTTGGAAAAGGCCGGGGTTGCGACGATCGCAGGCACCAGCTTTGGCGCGCACGGCGAGGGCTATGTGCGGTTTTCTTACGCAAACAGCCTCGAAAACCTGACCGAGGCGGTCGCGCGGATCCGCAGCTTCCTCGGCAATCAGCCAAAGAGCGACGCCGCCTGACCGCGTTAACATGCTCACAAAATAGGCAATTATTGGTCGGTTTTGCCTAACGGTGCAGCATCCGCGCTGGGCCGGCGACGCGCCGGTTGGCATGGGTTATGCTCAGCCATCGGAGCGAGGGGGCGCCGTGCGCCAGAGAGGGTCACATGAAGAAAGTCGAGGCGATCATCAAGCCCTTCAAGCTCGACGAGGTGAAGGAGGCACTTCACGAAGTCGGCATCAAGGGCATCACCGTGACCGAGGCCAAAGGCTTCGGCCGCCAGAAGGGTCATACCGAACTGTATCGCGGCGCCGAATACGTCGTCGACTTCCTGCCCAAGGTAAAAATCGAAGTGGTCATGGAAGATTCGATGGTCGAGCGCGCCGTCGAAGCGATCCAGCAGGCCGCCCATACCGGCCGCATCGGCGACGGCAAGATATTTGTCTGCACGGTCGAAGAAGCGATCCGCATCCGTACCGGAGAGCGCGGGCCAGACGCGATCTAAGCCACGCGATCTAGTCACGCGAACAATCCAACCTAACCAGCAAAGGGAACTTTACGATGGCCGAGACCAAGAAGGTCATGGAGATGATCAAGGAACACGACGTGAAATACGTCGATTTCCGCTTCACAGACCCGCGCGGCAAGTGGCAGCACCTGGCTCATCACATCCGTACGATCAACGACGATTTCCTGACCGGCGGCGTGGCGTTCGACGGCTCGTCGATCGCCGGGTGGAAAGCGATCAACGAGTCGGACATGCTGCTGGCACCTGATTGCGAGACGGCCGTCCTCGACCCGTTTGCGGCGCAGACTTCCCTGATCGTCTTCTGCGACGTCCATGACCCGCTGACCGGCCAACCGTATGCCCGCGACCCGCGCTCAACCGCCAAGAAGGCCGAGAACTATCTGAAGACGAGCGGCATCGGCGACACCGCCTATTTCGGCCCCGAGGCCGAGTTCTTCATTTTCGACGACGTGCGCTACGAATCGTCGATGAACACGGCCAGCTATACGATCGACAGCGAAGAAGGCCCGTGGGTCACCAATAAGAGCTATCCCGACGGCAACACAGGCCATCGCCCGCCGGTCAAGGGCGGCTATTTCCCGGTCCCGCCGGTCGACGGCCAGAGCGATCTTCGCGCCGAGATGCTGTCGGTGATGGCCGACATGGGGCTCAAGGTAGAAAAGCACCACCACGAGGTGGCGCCGGCCCAGGCCGAACTCGGCAGCGAGTTCGATACGCTGGTCAAGACCGCCGACGCGATGCAGATCTACAAGTACGTCGTGCATAACGTCGCCCACCAGTACGGCAAGACGGCGACGTTCATGCCGAAGCCAATCAAGGGCGACAATGGCTCGGGCATGCACACCCACCAGTCGATCTGGAAGGGCGGCAAGCCGAGCTTTGCCGGCAACCTCTACGCCGACCTGAGCGAAACCGCGCTCTACTACATCGGCGGCATCATCAAGCACGCGAAGGCGATCAACGCATTCACCAACCCGACGACCAACAGCTACAAGCGGCTGATCCCCGGGTTCGAGGCGCCGGTGCTGCTCGCGTATTCGGCACGGAACCGCTCGGCCTCGTGCCGTATCCCGATCGTGTCGAGCCCCAAGGCGAAACGCGTCGAGGTGCGGTTCCCCGATCCCGCCTGCAATTCCTATCTCGGCTTTGCCGCGATGCTGATGGCCGGGCTCGACGGCATCCAGAACAAGATCCATCCGGGCGACCCGATGGACAAGAACCTCTACGACCTGCCGCCGGAAGAGCTGAAGGATATCCCGACGGTCTGCGGCTCACTGCGCGAGGCGATCTCGGAGCTCGATGCCGACCACGCGTTCCTGACCCGCGGCGACGTCTTCACCCGCGACCAGATCGAGAGCTACATCGAGCTGAAGTGGGAAGAGGTCTACAATTTCGAGCACACCCCGCACCCGATCGAGTTCCAGATGTACTATTCGGTGTGACGTAAAGGTCAGTGTGACGTACGGTTCGTCGACGCGCGAAGGGCCGGGAAATTCCCCGGCCCTTTTAGCGACATCGCGGGGCCCTGCCGGCCGAGATGCTGTTCACCTTGTGCAAAATGAATGAGATGTGCCGTTTTGGAGCCTGATGCGTGGTGGCCCGCCTTGGCGCCGGGCGGCCTCCTCATCGACGACGATTATTTCACCATCGGGGTGTGCGCGACCGTTCGCCGAGCCTACGACGATTTCTTCGGCGCGCTCGGCCTGACTCCGTTCGAGCACACGAACGGCAAATGCCGGATCGCCAAAACCCGGTAGGGTCTCACCCCGCGACGCCGGTTCCCCACGCGATCGCGTTCCGCAACAGGGTGTTGACGGCCTTGCTCTCCCACGGGCCGCGGAAGGTCGGCGGCGTCGTATCCGCGGGGTCCTGGCTGGCACGCGAGGCCCGGATCGCGGGATTGTGGCAATGGCCAAAGGCGTAATAGGTGACGTCGCCCTGGCCGACCTTCCGCGTGTAGCCGAGGACGCGGGTCTTGCCGTCGGACTGGAGCGACGTGTCTTTGTCGTACAGGCCTTGCGTCGCAGCGGCAGCGCCCGGACCGTAATCGGCGGTGAGCAGGATTTGCGTGTGGGCCGGATCGGTGAGCTCGATGAAATAGGGCTCGTCCTCGACGGTGAAAGAGGAGGCATCCAGCCCGCGGGTCAACGGGTGCTCGCCGACGAGATCGACACGAAATTCCCGGATCGGCGGGTGGGTCAGGAACATGCTGCCAAGCAGCGCGTGATGGTCGGTGCGGACCGTACGGCGCATCCGGGCGCCCTCGACCCGCTGGGCTCGGCCGCCGCTGGTACCGTGCAGCGCGAGCCAATGGCCGCCCGATTCGAGCCACTCCCCGATCGCCCGACATTGCGCGGCATCGGGATACGGGCCCGCAACGTAGGTGATCAGCAGGCGCGACACCGGCAGCCATTTCGCGACCTCGGCGAAGTCGTTGCCGACCGAGGCCGGAATATCGCGCTCGGCGAGCAGGCCCAACAGGCGCAGCCGCGCGTAATCCTGATCGTGGCCGCCCATCGCTCCGGCCGGGAAGCCGCCGGTGATCACATGGGCACGGGCCGGTTTCGGGTCTGACATCGGATCGCCTCTCGCTGCTTGCCGGCCTATCAGAGCACGCCGCGCCCACGCCCGCCAACGTGCTATCCTCGGCCTCACGCAAAACCGTCGCACTTGCCGGACGAGACACCACATGCGCTACGAAATTACCGGGACCGTCATGCAGACGCTGGCGCTCGATCTCGACCCGGGCGAGGTCGTGTTCAGCCAGACCAACTCGATGTGCTGGATGAACGACTCGATCGACATGAACACGCACACCGGCGGCGGGATGGTCGCGGGGTTTCTGCGCAGCCTTAGCGGCGGCAGCTTTTTCATCACCGACTTCACCGCGCGCGGCAGTGGCCACGTCGCCTTTGCGCCACGGTTTCCGGGCACGATCATGCCCGTCGACCTCGCCGCCGGCGAAGCCGTGATCTGCCGCAAGGAGACATTCCTCTGCGCGCAGAAATCGGTGACGCTGGAGATGGCCTGGCAGAAGCGGATCGGGGCCGGCTTTTTCGGCGGCGAGGGCTTTATCCTGCAAAAGGTCACGGGGCCTGGCGTCGTCTTTCTCGACATGTCGGGCGAGGTCGTCGAGCGCGATCTCGGGCCCGGCGAGCGGCTCCTCGTCCATGCCGGCCATGTCGGCGCGATGGACCCATCGATCCAGTTCGACATCCAGCTCGTGCCTGGTTTCAAGAACATCCTCTTCGGCGGCGAGGGCCTCTTCCTCGCGACCGTCACGGGCCCCGGCCATATCGTGTTACAGAGCATGCCGATCCTCAACCTCGCCGAGGAGATCGGCCGCTACACCCACGCCCAAGCCTCGGCACCCGCAACCCCTGCCGCCGGAATCGCGACCGCCGCGGGATTGGGGGCGGTTGGCGGCATCCTCGGGAGTTTGTTTGGGGGCGATAACAAAAGCTGAGCCGCGTCATTGCGAGCGCAGCGAAGCAATCTCGGGCGGGGTGCGTACTCGGCCCGAGATTGCCGCGTCGCCTTCGGCTCCTCGCGATGACGCCACTTTTAATGCGGCCAGCGCATCACAAGTGAGACCAGCAGCGCCAGGGCGAGGATCGCGGCGATGCCTTGCCAGACCTGGACCGGGGCGCGCTCGTAGAGGGTCGGAGAGCGGCGGTGCTCGGTCTGGCTGCGCGCCGGGCCAGCCTCGAGGACGAGGGCGAATTCGATCATGTCGTCGTAGCGCCGCTCGGGCTCGGGGGCGAGCGCGCGGGCGAGCGCGGCGTCGAGCCAGGCCGGGAGATCGGGGCGCAATTCGGCGAGGCTCTTCGGGCGGCTGCGGCGCGGCGGGCTCATCGCGTCGGCGTTGGCGTAGGGGTATTCGCCGGTAAAGGCGCGGAACATCGTGACGCCGAGCGCGAAGAGGTCGGTGAGCTCGTTGCCGGGCTCGCCCGTGGCCATCTCGGGCGCCATAAAGGCCTTGGTGCCGGGGATCGCGTCGGCCGGAAAATCCTCGAGCCCCGGCACCCGGACGACGCCGAGATCGATCAGCTTCAAGGCCCCGCCGCCCTCGAGGATGACGTTGTCGGGCTTGATGTCGCGGTGG
This sequence comes from Allostellaceae bacterium, assembly GCA_036489765.1. Taxonomy (GTDB): domain Bacteria; phylum Pseudomonadota; class Alphaproteobacteria; order ATCC43930; family CGMCC-115725; genus DATARH01. The sequence continues at coordinate 32,048 of DASXFE010000161.1, forward strand.
ATGATCCCGGCCCGGTGCAGCGCCGCCGCGGCGCGCGCGAGGGCAATCGCGATGGCCCTCCCCTCCTCCAGCCCGAGCCTCGGTGCGCGCGCGAGGCGCGTCTCCAGCAACTCGCCCTGGTAGTGCGGCATCACCGTGTAGAGGCAGCTCTGCCGGCCGGGCGGCAGTTCGACGATGCGCCCCACCGCCGGGTTGTGCACCCGCACGCCGACCCAGGCCTCGCGGACAAAGGCGGCGCGCAACGTCTCGTCGCCGGCGATCTGCGGCTTCGGAAATTTGAGGACGAAGTCACCGCCCTCGATCTCGTCGCGCGCCGCGAAAAGCCGCGTGTAGCGCCCATCCGACATCAGCGCGCGGAGCGTGAACCCGTCGATCGTCTCCCCGCCTTGCGGCGTCGGAATGATCGGGAGGCGCATTGCGGTCGCGCTGACATCGGCCGCCCCCCCCGTCGGCAGCCCGACGATATCGAGGACGAGCGCGGTGCAATTGTCGGTGCTGCCTGCATCGAGCGCAGCGTTGACAAGCGCGGTCGCCGTATCCTCGGGCGCCGAGCGCTCGCGCATGATCTCGGCGATGCTCGCCTCGCCGAGGGCGCCGTGCACCCCGTCGCTGCACAGCATGAAACGGTCGTGCAGCGCCATCGGCTGCGCGTCGTAGTCGAGCCGCACGTCGATCTCGACCCCGATCGCCCGGGTCAGCGTATGCGAGCGGCCGCTACCGTCGTCGCGGACGTGGTCTGTGGTCAGCCGATTGAGATGGTCGCCGCTGAACCGGTAGGCGCGCGTGTCGCCGACATGGAGCAGATGCACGACGCGGGCGCGCAGCACGAGGGCGGTCAGCGTGCAGCCCATCCCGGCGAGAGCCGGGTCCTGGCGGCCCTGCGCATTGATCCAGCCATTGAGCGCGGTGACGATCCGCGCTCCGGCGCGCTGCACCTCCATGGTCTCGGGCAGGTCGCAGAAACCGTCCAGAAAACCGCGCACCGCGGTCTCGGCGGCGATGCGGCCGCCTTTCGCGCCGCCGATCCCGTCGGCGATCGCGGCGATCACCTCCTGCCGCGGCTGCGGCAGCTCGGCACCGAAGAGCGCGCCGGCAAAATCCTCGTTCTGCTTGCGCGGCCCCGTCTTCGACGCAAACCCGATCCTGGCCTGAACCCCAATGTCGGCCATCAGCGCCCCGATCGGAAAGATGCTGCGGTCATCGTCCCACCCCTCGTCCAGCAATCCTTTTCATCGTCATTCCCGCGAAAGCGGGAATCCACGGGCAACGCTTCGTCGCTGCCGCTGGACCCGCCGTTGCGGGGACGACGAGGTAAGCGGTGGAAGCAAAAACGGGTCCAGTCACGCTTCCGCGAGACTGCCTAATTTATAGGCACAAGATCAACATTGCCTACAAAAGCAGCCCAGTGCTGGGGCTTTACGTGCCCAGAAATCGTGCACATCGCCCGCCCGGGCGTCATCCCGGCTTGCAGGTGTAATAGAGGTAATAGCCGCCGGTGCTCGATGCGTTACGCATGCGCAGCGCTCCGGTGGCGCGATCGAGCTCGTAGATCCGGTTTTTGGCGTCGCGCCAGCTGATCGAGGCTGCATTCATCTCGGCGGGAAGGTTGTCCACGCGGCGATGGTCGACATCGACGCTGATGTCCCAGGCCGCGCCGCTCGTCGCGTTGGTGCAGCGAAACCGCAGGTTTTCCGCGCAGGCCGGACCCATTGCCAATACGAACAGAATGCCGGTCGCAAGAGGCGATATTGATTCGAGCATTTTCAAAGGGATCACCCTGAATTTTCAACCATCGCAATGCTAGGCACGAATCTTGCCAACCACTCGGGCGAATACGACGCCTCCCACAGTCCCGGCGGGGGAAACGAGCGTCCAACGCGGTCCGGGCATAGTTACGAGGGGTGGAGCATGCTTGTCCCGTCACCGAAATGGCTCGATACCGGCTCAAATGCCTGGCAGATGGCGGCGGCGACGTTCGTCGGTCTGCAGAGCATTCCGGGTCTGGTGATCCTGTATGGCGGCATCGTCAAGAAGAAGTGGGCGCTTAATTCGGCGTTCATGGCGATGTACGCGTTTGCCGCGGTCATGATCGTGTGGGTCCTGTGGGGCTACAACATGGCCTTCGGGCCGCAGTGGTTCCCGTTCCTCGGGACGCCGGGCCCGGCGCTTTCCGCCGACTTCCTGCTCGGCCAGGCGACGGTTCCGGCGGCCGCGTCGGGCATGCCCGCGCTCGGCTTCCCGATGTCGACGATGATGTTCTTTCAGTTCGTGTTCGCCGCGATCACCGTGATCATCATGGCCGGGTCGCTGATCGGCCGGATGAGCTTCAAGGCCTGGATCATCTTCGTGCCGGTGTGGATGACGCTGATCTATCCGGTCGGCGCGTTCAGCATCTGGGGCGGCGGCTGGCTCGCCGGGCTTGGCGCGGCCGACTTCTCCGGCGGCTACGTGATCCATCTCGCCGCGGGAACGTCGGGATTTGTCGCGGCGGCGCTGATCGGGCCGCGCATCCAGCAGGACCGTGACCACTTTCCTCCGAACAGCCTGCTGATGGCGCTCGCCGGCGCCGGGATCCTGTGGCTCGGCTGGAACGGGTTCAACGGCGGCGACCCCTACTTCGCCAATGCCGACGCCTCGGCGGCGATCCTCACCACCAACCTGTGCACCTGCGTGTCGCTGCTGGTGTGGACGATCATGGACTCGTTCGCCTATGGCCGGCCGTCGGTCGTGGGTGCCATCAACGGCATGATCGCCGGGCTCGTCGGCATCACCCCGGGCGCCGGCTACGTCAACGGCTGGGGTGCGATCGCGATCGGCGTCATCACCGGCATCGTCCCGTGGATCATGATGAACAAGGTCCAGACCACGGCGCTGTTCAGAAAGGTCGACGACACGCTGTCGGTGCTGTCGACGCACGGCGTCGCCGGGCTGATCGGCGGCCTCGCGGTCGGCATCTTCGCCTGCCCCGACATGCTCGTGTATATCGGCACCGACAAGGAGGCGCCGGGCGTCAGCGTCACCGGGCTCCTTTACGGCGACAGCGGCCACCAGCTGCTGATGCAGATCTACGCCGCCCTGTTCATCATCGTGCTGAATGCCGTCGGCACGACGATCATCCTCAAGGCCATCTCGGTTTTCGTCGCCTTGCGGATGGACGAGACGACACTGCGGGTCGGCGACGACGCCGTTCATGGCGAGACGGCCTACAATTTCGGCGACGGCGAGGAAGCCGCGCCCGCCGAATAGCTCAGGTTTTACGGCACAAGGGAGCGGGCGGGGTCGGCCGTGACGGGCCGGCCCCATTCTCCGGTGACGAGACCCGCCCGAAGCCTTCCCCATCGCAGGGGACGGTTACGAACAGCGGCGAACGGCTTGGTCTTAAGCGATAGCGCCTTGGGGGAGTCAACAATGTGTTTCGTGCGTAGGATAGCACGGCGTCTGGCATTTTTTGCGTCGGTCGCCTCGTTCTGGTCCATGTCCGCGATGGCGCAGACCGCGGCGCCGGCGTCCGCGCCGGCCGCGCCGAAGATCGACAGCGGCGACACGGCATGGATGCTGACCTCGGTCGCGCTCGTGCTGCTGATGACGGTGCCCGGCCTCGCGCTCTTCTACGGGGGCATGGTCCGCAAGATGAACGTCCTGGCGACCGTCATGCAGAGCTTTATGGTGACCTGCCTCGTCACCGTGCTGTGGACGATCGTCTCCTACAGCCTCGCCTTCACCCCGGGTACGCCGTTCATCGGCGGGGGAAGCCGGATCCTGCTGATGGGGATGACGGTCGATTCGGTCAACGACCTCGCCAAGACGATCCCCGAATCGGTCTATATGTGCTTTCAGATGACCTTCGCGATCATCACCCCCGCGCTGATCTGCGGGTCGATCGCGGACCGGATGAAGTTTTCGGCCCTGGTCTGGTTCGTCGGGCTGTGGTCCATCTGCGTTTACGCGCCGATCGCGCACTGGGTCTGGGGATCGGACGGGTTTCTCAACAATGCCGGCGTCCTCGATTTCGCCGGCGGCACCGTCGTCCACATCAACGCGGGCGTCGCGGGCCTCATGTGCGCGCTGATGCTCGGCAAGCGGCGCGGCTATGGCGCCGAGCCGATGGCGCCGCACAACCTGGTGCTGAGTGTGATCGGTGCGTCGCTCCTCTGGGTCGGATGGTTCGGGTTCAATGCCGGCTCGGCGGCCGCGGCCAACGGCAGCGCGGGGATGGCGATGGCGGTGACGCAGATCGCGACCGGCACCGCGGCCCTCACCTGGATGTTCGTCGAGTGGACGCTGCGCCGGAAGCCGAGCGTGCTCGGAATCATATCCGGCGCGGTCGCGGGACTCGTCGCGATCACGCCGGCCTCGGGCTTCGTCGACCCGCGCGGGGCGCTGATCATCGGCATCGCCGCCGGCGTTGCCTGCTATTGGGGCGCGACGGGGCTCAAGCACATGTTCGGTTATGACGACAGCCTCGATGCGTTCGGCGTGCACGCGGTCGGCGGCGCGGTCGGGGCGATCCTGACCGGCGTGCTCGCGGTCGCGGCCGTCGGGGGCGACGGGCACAGCGGGCTTATCGACGGAAACCCCCACCAGGTCCTCGTCCAGCTCTACGCGGTTGGCTGCACGATCGCCTATGACGCGGTCGTGAGCCTGGTCCTGCTCAAGGTGATCGACCTCGTGCTGGGACTGCGCGTCGACCTCGACGCCGAGCGCGAAGGCCTCGACCTCTCGCTCCACGGCGAAGTCATCCAATAGAACTGATTCCCCTCCCAAAGCCGCCGCCGCAAAACATGTGTTTGCGGCGGCGGTTTTTTCTCGGGCTATATCTGCATCTTTTTTAATCAGTTGGATAAAAGTTAGGCAACACCTTGATATTGCTGG
>DASXFE010000069.1:0-45165 GCA_036489765.1 Allostellaceae bacterium
CCGCTCCGATCTGTCCCGCTCCGGCCGCTGCCGCTCTGGTCTTTCCCGCTCGGGCCGGGCCTCGCGCTGCCGCGGCGGTTCGGCGCGGTTAGGGGGATGGGCGGTCTCGCGGCGGATTTCCCCGGCGGCGGCCGGGTTGGCGCGGATCGTCGCCGCATGGACCCGCCGCACCACCTCGGGCGACGCCCCGGAATGGCCGACGCCGCGGATGACGAACCGTGTCCCGGCGGCGCGGTTTTCGGTGTGCAGGACCCGCGCCTCGCCCGCGTAGCGCAGCATCGCCGCCCGCGCATTCGGGTTCTCGCGCGCCGCCCGCGCGATGAACGCGGTCTGTTCCGGTGTCCGCGGCCCCGCATTGGCGCGGAAGAGGCCGACCCGGCTGCCTTCGGTCAGCAACCCGAGCTCGCCGGCGAGAGAACCACGGGCCGGTGCGTTCGGCATCGCCCTGACGGCGGCCCCGGCCTGGCGCTGTTGCTGCTGCGCGGCCGGGACGAGGTCGGCCGCGCCTTGGCGCTTGAGCCAGTCGTCGCTTTCGGTCGGGCGCGTGCTCAGCGCCTGGCGCGGCGGCAGGCGACGCTCGATGACGCCGAGCGCTTGGGCTGCGACCGGCGCCGGCATCGCCGCCGCGGCCATCGGCGCGGTCGAGGATGACGGGACCGCGATCGCCTCGCCCGGGTTTAGCGGGCTGCTGCCGGCCGGGTTGGTGAAGGTCGCGTTGCCCTCGCCGACATAGATGAAATTGGGCACGTCCGGCTCGACAATGCCCGATGCGACGGAGCCGCGGATCGCCAGCGCGCCGCTCGGCGTCGCGATCTTGGTGTCCTGATTGCCGGCGGCATAGCCCGACACATAGCGGAAGACCCCACGTGTGACCTGCAGCGTCTTCTGGCTGGTGCTTTCCTCGGGGTTGAAGACGAACGCGTCGATCCGCACGACCGCGTCGGGCCCGATCTCGAAGGTCGAACCGTCGCGGAACTGAAGGATCGTCTTCGCCTCGCTGCCGGTCGTGATGTCCTCCCGGAAGAGGATGTCGTCATTGACGGCGATCTGCTTTGACGGCGCGGTGCCGGCCTGGCCGTCGACCTGGTTGACGACAAAGGTCGAGCGGCCGACCTCGTCGGGCGTCGGCGGCGGCGTCTCGTCGGCGGCCTCGGCAGCGAAAGCGGCGCAGGCGAAAAGCACGGCGAGCGGCCATGTCGCCGGCTTGCGCCCGAAGCCTCTGACGCCGATGCGGGGGATCACCGCTCGAGCGAATCGTGGGCCGTCGCGGTGACGTTGCCGCCGACGCGGACCGAGGTCTGGGTGCCGGGGATGCGGAACGAGCCGGGGAAGCTGCCCTGCAGCGAGCCTGGCCCGCCCTCTCCGGATGGCGACGGCGCATCGCCGTTGAGCGCCCGCGCCTGGTCGATCTTTTGCTGGAGCAGCACGTTGTTCGCCCGCAAATCCGACAGTTCGTCGGCGCGGGCGAGGGGGATGACGCCGGCGACGAGGATCGCCGAGGCAACCGCCAAGACCGCTTGGCCGCCTGTCATGGTCCGGGTCAGCTCAGTTCGATCAGCGTGTGGATGAGGTCGGCCGGCCAGACGAGGCTCATCGGGGCGCTCGCCAGGACGACGCCGAGGCTCGGGTTGATGCCGCCGGCGGGGAGGTCGAAGGCCATGTGGTGGCTGAAATGCGCCAGGATCCCGGCAAGATACAGGCCGGCGAGCCAGCGCCAGTTGTTACTGCTCCGCGCGTGCAACGCGGCGCGCGCCGCGGGGGGGAGGGCGCGACGGCCAAAAATGGGCAATCCCGGCGGGCCGATCATGATCTCACCCAGCTAACCGAGCAGAGGCCATCATACTCCTCGCTGGCGCTTCCGTCATCGCTGCTGATGATACGCGTGGGATGTCTCGTGCATCCCGTTAAGGTTGAGTGTTTATTTCAACCCAGGGTGCTTCCAACCGAGCCAGTCGCACATCGCCCGGCCCATGACGAGGTCGAGGTCATTGCCTTTGAGCCACGGCAATTCCTCGGTGAACATCGTCACGCATTGGCGATAGCTGCACGGCATGCGGGTGATGTCGGTGCCCCAGAAGCAGCGGTTCGGCCCGAATGCGTCGAAGATGCGCTGCAAATGCCCCTGGATGTTCTTGTAGGGATAGGGCGCGCTCGAATAGCTCGGCGCACCGGACATCTTGACCCCGACATTGGGTAGCTTCGCGACCGCCAGCATGTCGTCGAGATCGGCCCAGGCCGGGTCGTCGGTGCCGCCCGCGCCGCCGCCGTGCCGGCCGAGATGGTCGATATGCATCTTGAGGCCGGGGTGACGCTCGGCGATGCGGGCAAAATCCTTGATGTTGGCGCCGGCGAGGAGGCCGACGACATACCCCTGGTCCTCGCACGCCTTCCAGAACCAGTCGAGCGACCCGTCGGTCCAATACCGCTTCTGGTGCGGCTGGTTGAAGGTAAAGCGGAACCCGACCATGCCCGGCCGCGAGCGCCAGTTGCGGACGATCTCCTCCTTGTTCGGCGCCTCGAGGTCGAAATGGCCGAGGATGACGAATTTGTCGGGATGCGCCTTGACCGCCTCGACCGCCTGCACATTGACCGCCTCGCCAAGCGTCGAGGGCGGGTGCAGCACGGCGGCGTCGACCCCCGCGGATTTCATTTCGGCGAGCGCGTCGTCGACGTCATAGGTCGGAATCTGCCGGTGATGCGCCGACATCTTGCCGTTTTCCCAGATGTGGATTTGCGAGTCGACGATCAGCATCGCGTGTCCTCCCTACCCCGTCATTGCGAGCGGAGCGAAGCAATCTCGATCCGCATGAGTCTCGGTCCATCGAGATTGCCGCGTCGCTGCGCTCCTCGCAATGACAGTCCATCATGCCACAATGATATCGCTGCGATAGGATTCCAGCATTTTGCATATTGCCGACCGGCGCTTACCTTGAACGGCAAGACGGCAGGAGCGGGAATATGCAGTTTGGATTGTTCGGCAGTGCCCAGGCGAAGCGGCCGGAGCCCGGCGATGTCTTGACCGACAGCAGCCAGGGCTTTCACGAGTGGATCGCCAACAATGTCGAGGCCGAAACCCTCGGCTTCAAAAGCACGTTTGTCGTCGAGCATCATTTCACCGGCTTCGGCCAGGTGTCGGCGAGCCTCAACCTCTTGACCTGGCTCGGCGCGCGTACCAAGACCCTGCGGCTCGGCACTGCCGTCTTGGTGCTGCCGTGGCACAACCCGGTCTTGCTGGCCGAGCAGGCCGCGACGCTCGACCTGTTGTCGGGCGGGCGGCTCGATTTCGGCATCGGCAAGGGGTATCGCTACAACGAGTTCGCCGGGTTTGCGATGCCGATGGAAGAGGCCGACAGCCGCTTCGACGAGTCGATGGAAGTGATCACCCGGGCCTTCACCGAGGACACGCCGTGGACGCATCACGGCCGGCACTGGCAATACGACAACGTCGTCGTCGAGCCACCCTCGGCGCAGCGCCCGCACCCGCCGTTCTGGATGGGCGCCGGCAGCGAGCGCTCGGTGCGCCAGGTCGCCGACCGCGGCTACAACCTGTTGCTCGGCCAGTACGACATGCCGGAGGACGTCCTGCGCTTTGTCTCCCAGTTCAAGGCTGACATCGCCGCGCGCGGCCGCAAATTCAATCCGATGGAGATGGGCATCGCCCGCGCCGTCCATTTCGCCGACAGCCAGGACGACCTCGACCACGCGCTTGAACGCCGCTACCAAGGCCACCTCCGCGTCAACCGCCTCGCCACCCGCCCCGGCGACGACCGCGAGCGCTTTGTCCACGACGAGGCCAAGACCCGCCACCTCTGCAACGAAACCGCGATCTTCGGCACCCCCGACCAGATCGCCCGCAAGATCGACAACCTCCGCGCCGGCGGCGTCGAATATGTCCTCATCAACTTCGGCGGCTCGATCACCAACATCCGCCGCTTCGCCAACGAGATCATGCCGCTGTTCTCGGGCGCGCCGAGGATGGCGGACGCGGCGAAATAGAAAACACCGTTATCGCGGCGCGGGCCAGGGCCCAGTGCTCCGCCGCTCGGACGGCTGAACGGTGGGTTCCGGCGTTCGCCGGGATGACGAGAAAGTGGTATCATCGGGCCAGGAAATCAGCTTCCGGGAGACAGCACATGTCCGAAACCGCGCCGCGCCTCAGCCATGTCGGGCTTTATGTCCGGGATGTGCCGAAGATGATCGATTTCTATACGAACGTGCTCGGCTTTGTGGTCAGCGACGGGGCCGAGGATGGGCGGATCACGTTTCTGTCGCGTAACCCGTCGGACCATCACCAGGTCGTGCTGGTCAAGGGGCGGCAGACCGACGACGAGATCCCGATGGTCCAGCAGGTTTCGTTCAACGTCGAAACCCTCGCCAATGTGCGGAAGGCGTATCGCAAGGTGAAGGCGGCCGAGTGCAAGGTCATCGACCCGCGCTGCCACGGCACTGCTTGGTCCGTGTATTTCAGCGACCCCGAGGGCAACCGCATCGAGATGTTCTGCGACACGCCCTGGTACGTGCCGCAACCGCTCGGCTACGAGATCGACCTCGACAAGAGCGAGGACGAACTCTACCGCGAGACCGAGGAACTCTGCCGCGCCAAGCCCGGCTTCAAGCCGATGGAGGAGTGGCGCGCGGAAATCTCGAAAAAGATCGCGGCGAAGCTCGAAGCCTAGGGCCCAACTTCCTCCGCCCCTTTCCATCGCCTCCCCCGGACCTGTCCGGGGGAGGTGAATTGCCCGAAGTGTAGCGCGGTTGGCCGGGCCAAGGTGATGGGGTGCCGGTCGGGAGTTCTTCGGGATGGATCTGATCGTCAAGAAAGCCCGCTCGGTCATCGCGCCCGACGCGCTCGTCGATATCGGCGTTGCCGATGGCCGTATCGTGGCGATCGCGTCCGACCTTGCCGCGGAGGGCGAGACCTACGACGCCGGCGGTCGCCTCGTCTGCGCTGGTCTCATCGAGACGCATATCCATCTCGACAAGTCGCGGATCATCGGGCGATGCCCGCCGGTCGAGGGGCGGCGGGTCAATCCGGTGACGCTGACGGCGCCGTTGAAGAAGGATTTCACGGTCGAGGATGTCTATGCGCGCGCCGAGGAGACGCTGTGCGGGTGCCTCGTCAACGGCGCGACCCGGATGCGCAGCCAGGTTGAGATCGATCCCGCGATCGGGCTCATCGGGTTCGAGGCGGTCCGGGCGCTAGCCGCGGCGTATCGTTGGGCGATCGATCTCCAGATCTGCGTCTTTCCGCAGGAGGGGCTGACCAACTACCCCGGCACCGAGGAACTGCTGGTCGAGGCGCTGAAGGCGGGGGCGCCGGTGCTGGGCGGAGCGCCGCGCTACGACACCGACCCGTCGGGCCAGCTCGACCGGGTGTTCGCTCTCGCCCGCGACTACGACGTCGATCTCGACCTGCATCTCGATGTCGGCGACACCGCCGAGCACATGGATATCCACCACGTCCTGGCGCTGACCGAACGGTACCGGCGCGGCGGGCGGGTCGTCGTCGGACACATGGCGAAACTGTCGCTGCTGCCGCCGGCGGAGGCCGCGGCGATGGCCCGGCGGCTCGCCGGTGCCGGCATCGCGGTGACGGTATTGCCGGCGACCGATCTTTACCTGATGGGCCGCGACCAGGACCACGCGATACGCCGCGGGGTCGCCGACGCCAACCTTCTCTGCGAGCACGGGGTCACCTGCTCGTTGTCGAGCAACAACATCCTAAACCCGGCGACTCCTTACGGCGACGGGTCGCTGATCCGCATCGCCAATCTGCAGGCCAATCTTCTGCAAATCTCGGCTCCGGCGCGGCTGCGTGAGCTGTTCCTGATGCTGACCGAGCATTCGGCGCGGCTGCTCAACCTCGCCGATTACGGGCTCGCGGTCGGCAACCCGGCCGATATCGCCGTATTCGACGCCGAGACGCCGGAGCAGGCGGTCGCCGAGCTGCGGCCACCGCTCGCGGTGTGGAAGCTCGGGCGGCGGACGGTCACCCGCCGCCCGCCCGAATTGCACCGGCCCTAGCTGAGCGGCGAGAACGCGGTTTCCCGGCAGCGGAGAACGGCGATCACCGACACGATCGCGGCGGCGGCCAGATAAAGCGCGGGAGCAACCGAGCTGCCCGTACGCTCGACGAGCCAGGTGCAGATGAACGGTGCAAACCCGCCGAAGATCGCCACCGCCGTATTGTACCCGAACGACATCGACGTATAGCGCACTCGCGTCGGGATGATCTCGGTCAAGAACGATGCGCAGGTCGCCGCGTAAGGGGCGTAGCAGATCATCATCAGCAACTCGCCGAGGATCGCGAGCCCGACATTGCCCGACGAGGCGAGCAGGAAGAATGGATAGGCGAGCACGATAAACGAGACGCAGGAGAAGATCATCAACGGGCGCCGTCCGACCCGGTCGGACAATCCGCCCCAGAACGGCAGTTGGACGATCATAAAGGCGAGCCCCAGCGTGCTGATCCACAGCGCCGTCTTCTGTTCCAGCTTGCCGATCCGGATCATGTAATTGTTCAGATAGATCAGCGCGATGTAGTACGCGACCGTGTTGTGCAGCGTGCTGGTGAAGGCGAGGAAGGTCTCCTTCGGATGCCGCGTGATCGCCTCGGCAAATGGCGCCTTTGCGGTCGCGCCCTGTTCCTCGATCCCGGTGTAGATCGGCGTGTCGCTGACCTTCCAGCGCATATACGCGCCGAGGATCCCGACCGCGAGGCCGAACAGGAACGGCAGCCGCCAGCCCCACGCCATCAGCATCTCTTTGGTCATCAGCGAGTTGAGGAGCGCCGCGGTCAACGAGCCGCAGAGGAACCCGGTCGCCACGCCGACGAGCTGGAACGAGCCGAAATAGCCGCGCCGGTGCTGCGGCGCGAACTCGACGATATAGGCGCTCGACCCGCCGAACTCGCCGCCGGTCGAGAGCCCCTGGAACAGCCGCACGATGACCATCAGCGCCGGCCCCAACAGCCCCGCCTGTGCATGAGTGGGCAGAAGACCCATCGCGAAGGTCGAGGCGGCCATTACGAAGATGACCGCGGAGAGCGCCTTGCGCCGGCCGCGGCGGTCGCCGTAGATGCCGAAGACGATGGAGCCGACCGGCCGCATCACAAACCCGACGCCGAACACGGCAAAGGTCGAGAGCAGCGAGATCGTCGCGTCGCCGCTCGGGAAGAACAGCTGCGAGAGGATCGGCACGAGGTAGCCGTAAACGCCGTAGTCGTACCATTCGAGCACGTTGCCGATCACGCCGGCGGTGATCGCCCGCTGATAGGTCGTCCCGGCCCCGCCCAGAGCCACCGTCGCTTCAGCCATCCCCAAAACTCCCCCGTACGGCGCGTTCCCTTGACTACATCATCCTCTCTTCGTCGCGCGCTACGCGCAAGACCGGCTCGCCGGTGAGCGCGCGGCGGCAATTCGCCACCGCCCGGCGTAACGACACGTCGCGCCAGACGCCGCCGCCCGCCGAGTTGTGCGGTGAACCGACGACGTTGGGGAGGCCGAGGAAATCGTGGTTCATGTCGAAGCGGTGGTGACGCACGGGCTCGATCCACCACGCGTCGATCCCGGCGAAAAAGAGCGGGTGCGCGAGGAGATGCGCATGGAGCGCGTCCTCGTCGACGATCTCGCCGCGGGCGACGTTGATCAGGATCGCGTCGTCCTTCATCAGCCCGAGCTCGCGAGCACCGATCATGCCGATCGTATGCCGGGTAAGGGCTAGACAGACGACAAAGACGTCGGCCGCCGCCAGCATCTCGTCGAGCCGGTCCGGGGTGCCGATCCAGTCGAGCGGTTCGTCGCTGTTGCCGCTGCGGTTGATCGCGTGGGTTTTCATGCCGAGCCCGCGCATCAGCCGTGCCGTCGCGACGCCGACGCCGCCCAGGCCGAGGATGCCGCAGACACCGCCGCTCAGCATCTTCGTCGGTTTGCGCTGGTTGAACTCGCCGCGTTTCAGGTTGTCGTGCTCGATGAAGAGGTGCTTCGCGCAGGCCATCGCCATCGCGACGACGTGCTCGGCCATCGGTTCGGCCGAGGCCCCGCCATTGCCGGCGACGGGCAATCCTGGCGGCAATTCGGCGAGCGGCACCCAGTCGATCCCGGCGGCGGTGAACTGCAGCAGCTTGGCGCCGCCGATCATCTGCCGCTCCTCCGCCGACAGCTCCTGGCCGGTGTCGTTGGCGAGGATTGCCCCGGCGCCCCGCAAGGCGGCCTCGCGCTCGGCCTCGGCGAGATCGGTCAGGTAGACGGCCTCGGCGGCGGCGCCGAGCTCCTCGGCAACGATCGTACGGCTGCGCTCGCTCATGCTGAACGTCACCACCAGCGGCCCCACACTCATTCCGTACCTCGTTGCGTTGCCTGGTAATCCTACTCGATAAACTCGCCGTCCCAAGCAACCCTCACCCGCCCTTCGGGCACCCTCTCCCGCAAGCGGGCAACGGGAAGAAAACCAAACCCCTCGCCCGCTTGCGGGAGAGGGAGGGGCCCGTCGCGTGGCGATGGGAAGGTGAGTGTAACCGGCGGCTACCCCGAAACGTGCGAATGCGATAGATCAGCCGCCATGCCCGCCGCCGTGACCAGCCTGTGGACGACCCATCTCGACCGCGCCAGCGCCGTGCCGGTGGCGCGGCAGCTCGCGGTCGCGCTCCGGCGGGCGATCGCCGAGGGCGGGATCGATGCCGGCGCGCGGCTGCCGTCGACACGGGTGCTGTCGACCGAATTGGGGCTTGCCCGCAGCACGGTCGTCGGCGTGTTCGAGCAGCTCGCGGCCGAGGGGTTCGTGCTGTCGCGGCCGGGTTCGGGATACTACGTGCCGGCGCGGCCGGCGCCGTTGCGCAATGGCGAGGCCCCCTCGCCGGCGCCGCGCCCGGTCTCGCGCGAGGCGCGGCGCCTTGCCGGTTTCGTCCCGCCGCACCGCGGCGACCCGCGCCCGTTCGAAAGCGGCAACGCCGAGATCGACGGGCGCTTCATGACCGACTGGAAGCGGCTCGCGGCCAGGGTGCTCAGCCACCGGACGCGGTCGCACTGGGGTTATGGCGATCCGCAGGGCGACCACGACCTGCGCACGGCGATCGCCAGCTATCTCGGCGCCGCGCGCGGGGTGCGCTGCCGACCGGAGCAGATCGTGCTGACCGGTGGGACACAGCAGGGGCTGAGCCTCGCCTGCCGGGTCCTGGTCGACCCCGGCGACACGGCCTGGGTCGAGGACCCGTGCTACCGCTCTGCCTACGAGATCCTGGCGATGGCCCAGGCGCGGATCGTGCCGGTGCCGATCGACGACGACGGGCTCGCGATCGGCCGGTGCCGCGAGCAAGCGCCGCCGCGCCTCGTCTACACGACTCCGGCGCGGCAATACCCGCTCGGTATGGCGATGCCGTTCGCGCGGCGTGTCGAATTGCTCGAATGGGCCGAGCGGGCCGGCGCCTGGATCATCGAGGACGATTACGAAAGCGAGTTCCAGCACCCGGCGCGGATGCTGCCGTCGCTGCAGGGGCTCGACCGGGCTGGGCGCGTCGTCTATCTCGGCACCTTCAGCAAGTTGCTGTTCCCGTCATTGCGGCTCGGCTACGCGGTCCTGCCCGAGGATCTGGTAGGGCCGGTGACTGCCGCGCGCTACCTGACCGACCGACAGAGCACCGGGCTTATGCAGACGATCCTTACCGATTTCATGCTCGGCGGGCATTTCGCGCGGCACCTCAAGCGGATGCGAGCGCTGTATGCCGAGCGCCAGCAATTCCTGATCGCGGCGATAAGGCGCCGGCTCGGCGGACTCCTGGAGGCCCATCCGACCGAAAGCGGCATGTACCTGATCGCCTGGTTGCCGGCGGACTGGTCCGATGCGGCGGCGGCGCGGGCGCTCGGCGAGGCCGGGGTCGTCGCCGTGCCCTTGTCGTCGCTGGTCATCGAGACACCACGTCCGCCGGGCCTGATGCTCGGCTATACCGGGCACAGCGAGGCCGCGATGACCCGCGCGACCGACCGTATGGCCGAGATCTTCTCCCGCAAACCGGTCTGATTGTTCCTCCGAAACTGGACCTTCTGTCAGACCGGATCGCCGCCTAAATTGCGCGGCGCATCATTCCGGACGCTCATCATGCCCGACACCTCGCTGCCGCCCGCCTTCGTCCGCACGCCGCGGACCCGCGTTCGCCGCCATCCCGAGCGGGCGCACTACGACCGCGATACGGTCTTCGCGATCCTCGATGCGGCGCTGATGTGCAATATCGGCTACGTCATCGATGGGTTGCCTTATGTCACCCCGACGCTGTTCTGGCGCGAGGGCGAGCGGCTCTACTGGCATGGCTCGTCGGCGAGCCGGATGCTGCGGACACAGTCGCAGGGCATCCCGGTGTGCCTGACCGTCGCGCACATGGATGCGCTGATTCTGGCGCGCTCCGCCTTCCGCCACTCGATGAACTACCGTGCTGTGGTGGTCTTCGGCACCGCCGAGATCATCACCGACCCGAAACACAAGGAGGTCGGGTTCAACGCCTTCATCGAGCGGCTCTACCCCGGCCGCACCGGCCTCATGCGCGACATCAACGCCCAGGAGCTGAAGGCGACGAGCCTGATCGGCATGGGGATCGACGAGGTCTCGGCGAAAATCCGCAGCGGCGGCCCGCTCGACATGGAGGACGATTACGGCGCCGATTGCTGGGCGGGGACGATCCCGATCTCGCAGCGTCTCGGCGCCCGGATCGCGGATCCGATCACGCCGCCGCGCACCGACCCCGAGCCCGAAATCGGGCATTTTGCCGAGGGCGCGGCGCTCGACCGGGTATTGCTGGCGGCTGCCCGCAGGGAGGGGATGTGATGGATAAGAGCCCGCCGCCGCTGGCGCTCGTCGCCGCGCTGGCGTTGCCGCTGCCCGAGGGGCGGCGCTCCGCCGAGGTGTTTGTCGACGGCGACCTCGAAATCCGCCTCTACGCGCCGAAAGGCCATGATCCGCAAATCCCGCACGACCGCGATGAGCTTTATGTCGTCGCGGCCGGGCACGGGATGTTCCGCGTCGGCGATCGGGTCGACCCCTTCGCGCCCGGTGCGCTCCTCTGCGTCGTGGCGCACGAGGTGCATCGCTTCGAGGATTTCTCCGGCGATTTCGCGGCCTGGGTCGTCTTTTACGGACCGGTGAAATGAGCGACTACATGAATGAATTGGGCCAGCCGATCGGGGCGCCGGTTGCCGAGTGGTCTCCGCGCCCGGTTCCGGCGCATACGGTCGTGCAGGGCCGCTTTTGCCGGCTCGAGCCGCTCGACCCCGACCGTCACGCCGGCGAACTCTTCGCCGCCAACAGCGCGGACCGCGAGGGGCGGATGTGGACGTATCTGCCTTGGGGGCCCTTTACAGAGTTTGAGACCTATCTGGCGAACTCGCGCGCCGCCGCCGCCAACCGCGAGCGCCTGACCTTCGCGATCGTCGATGCGGCGAGCGGCAAGGCGCTCGGCGTCGCGAGTTATCTCAATATCAAGCCCGCCTCGGGCAGTATCGAGGTCGGGGCGCTTGCCTATGCGCCGGCTTTGCAGCGTCGGCCTGCCTCTACCGAGGCGATGTTTCTGATGATGCGGCGCGTCTTCGACGAATGCGGGTATCGCCGCTACGAGTGGAAGACGAATTCGCATAACGCCGCCTCGCGCGCGGCGGCGCTCCGTCTCGGGTTCCAGTACGAGGGGATCTTCCGGCAGGCCGAGGTGGTCAAGGGCCGCAACCGCGACACGGCCTGGTTCGCGATGACCGATGGCGATTGGCCGGCGGTCAAAGAGGCGTTCGTGCGCTGGCTCGACCCGGGCAATTTCGATGCCGGGGGTGGCCAGCGCACCAGCCTGTCGGCGTTGCGGGCCTAGCTACTCTGCGGCCGCCGTGGCGGCCTTGGCGCGGGCGGAGCGGCGGTCGCCGACGAGGGCGACGAGGGCGACGAGCACCATCACGATGACGCTCATGCCGAACACCCAGCGCGGCATCCCGTGATCCATGATGAACCCGAACATCAGCGGCCCGATCATGCCGCCGATATTGAACCCGCTGGTGACGATGCCAAAGGTGCGGCCGACCGCGCCGGCCGGCGCCGCGGCGCGCACCAGCATGTCCCGTGACGGCATGATGAGGCCACCGAGCATCCCGGCCGCTGCCATCGCCATCATCAGCGGCGCGGTGCCGAGGCCGAGCGTGCCGATGCAGAGGACGATGCAGGCATTGATCGCATAACCGACCGACGCGACCTCGGCGTGCCGACGCGTCTTGTCGGCGATGAGGCCGCCGGCGAGCACGCCCAGCGCCTGGGCGCTCAGGTAGACGGTCAGCGCGATGCTGGCAACCGAGATCGGCGTGCCGAATGCGGCGCCGAGCGCGACGACCGAGAAATTGCTGATCCCGCTGCCCGACAGGCTCAGCAGTGCGAAGAACCCGGTCAGGAAGATGATCATCGGCGTCAGGATCGAGGTGAGCCCGCGGCCGCCTCCGCCGCTGGCGCGTGCCGCCGCCGAGACCAGCACGTTGCTGTCGAGGCTCGGCGACAGGATCAGCGGCATCGCGATCACCAGCCCGATCGACCCGGCCGCGACTATTGCCGGCCCCATCCCCCATTTCGCGGCTATCGCCAGCAGTGCGATCGGCGCCAGCGCGTTGCCGGTAAAGCCCGAGAAGGTATGGATCGAAAACGCTCGCCCGACGCGCGACGGCGGCACCACCGCCGACAGGATCGCGTAATCGGCCGGGTGGAAGGTGCTGTTCGACAGGCCGATGAACACCATCGCGATGAGGAGATGCGGGTAGGTCGGCGAGAGGCCGAAGCCGATAAAGGCGAGGCCGGCCATCGTCAGCCCGGCGATCAGCATCTTGCGCGAGCCGAGCCGGTCGACGAGGAAGCCGACAGGAAGCTGCGCTGCGACCGACAGGATATTGGCGATCGTCAGCGCAAAGCCGAGCTCGACGAAGCCGATCCCGAGCCGCGCCTTCAACAGCGGAAACAGCGGCGGCAGAACCAGGTTCTGGAAATGGTTGGTGAAATGGGCCAGCGATACCAGCGTGATCGCATGGACTTCGCCGGTCTGCCCCTTCCCGCCGCCCATCGCGGCGGTCACGCTTGCCATGCCTGCGTTGCCTCCCGCCCATTCAGATGTCAAAACCGCTTGCCGTCAAAATAGGCAGCGCCCAGGGGCTGCGGCAAGCGCCGCTTCGGCAACGCTGCGTTGCCCGACTACCGGCTCGCCTGAGAAGTCTCCGACGCTGGAAGCTCCGGGTTCAGCCCTAAGCTGTGTAGGCGAATTTCCATCGCAGCCGCCGAAACGTCAAAACGCCGGGCCAGCAATGCTATATCGCGATAATTTCGAAACTCATCTTCCACCAAGGCGGCGGGCATTAGGATGTCGGCCGCCAGCCGATTGGCTTGGGTCTCATATATGCTGGCCAAATTGCTCCGATACATCTCTCGGTCGACCACCTGAGAGCCAATTAAATCACGGTGCAGAATGTAATGAGCGATTTCATGTGCAATGGTGAAGCGCTGTCTAATGCGAGCATCATTTCGATTTACATAGATCGTATATCCTGACGCATAGCTATCACCATAATTTTGTGACAATTTTCCGTAGACACCATCCTCCAAGTCACCGCGACGGATGGAAAGACCCAGACGGCGAGCCAGTTTTTCGACATCCACGGGCAATATTTTTTGATATTCAGCAATAACGCGGAACGGAAAATCTGGGATCATTGTCGGTCCCCTTCCATAGCAGCCGCAATCTGATCGGCCGCCTCTGCTTCGGGTGAAGCTTTGCCCTGATCGAAGGCTTGACGTCGATCTCCAGCGACTGCCTCGCGCGCTGCCGCTACCGCCGCTTCGATTACCCTACCGGAAATTGTGGAAGTGACGACAGGCTTACCTCGCCGCACGATGGTTGACATCGTCCCGGCCGATGGATAAGCGCAACCATGCTTCAGGCTAGCGAAAAGCTCCTTGCCAAGCTGTTGATCGCCAGCCGGTGGCTGATGGCGCCGCTCTATCTCGGGCTGATCGCCGTCCTGGTTGTCGTGGTGATCGGGTTCTTTCAGGATCTCGTCGGGATCGTCGCGGGATTTGGCGATCTGCATCGGGACGGGGTGATCCTCGGTGCATTGAAGCTCATCGACATCGTGCTGGTCGGCAATCTGGTGCTGATCGTGATCGGGGTCGGGCTCGACACGGTGGTGTCGCGGGCGGTTGCGGACGCGCAGGTCGACCTGCCGAAATGGATGGGCAAAGACGATTTCGCCGGGCTCAAGCTCAAGATCGTCGCCTCGATAATCGCCATCGCCGCCGTGGACCTGCTCGAAAGCTTTGTCGAGATCGAGACGGTGGACAAGGGCGAGCTCATTTGGAAAATCGCCGTGTTCATGGCCTTTGTCGTCGCCGGTCTGCTGCTCGCCTGGATGGACCGGTTGACCGACGAGACCCACTAGGGAGGTCGCGATGACGCGAATGCCGGGTATACGAATGACTGGCGGCCGGGCCCTCGTCGAGATGCTGATGCGAAACGGCATCGATACGCTTTTCGCGCTCCCCGGCGTGCAGAACGACGCGCTGTTCGTCGCGCTCTACGATGCTGGCGAGGCGATCCGGGTGATCCATCCCCGCCACGAGCAGGCCGCCGCCTATATGGCGCTCGGCTATGCCAAGGCGGGCGGCAGGCCTGGCGCCTTCGCGGTTGTGCCGGGGCCGGGTCTCCTCAACACCACCGCCGCGCTGTCGACCGCGTGGGCGACCAATGCGCCGGTCCTCTGTATCAGCGGGCAGATTCCTTCCGACCTGATCGGGCGCGGGTTCGGCCTGTTGCACGAGATCCCGGACCAGCTCGCGATCCTCAAGG
Source organism: Allostellaceae bacterium (assembly GCA_036489765.1). Taxonomy (GTDB): domain Bacteria; phylum Pseudomonadota; class Alphaproteobacteria; order ATCC43930; family CGMCC-115725; genus DATARH01. The sequence continues at coordinate 14,840 of DASXFE010000069.1, forward strand.
GTCTCACCAAATATGCCGCCCGCATCAACCACCCGACCGAGGCCGGGAAGATCGTCAACGAGGCGTTCCGCCAGCTCGCCGACGGACGCCCGCGGCCGGTCGCGGTCGAGATGCCGCTCGACGTCATGGCGCTCGCGACCGACGTGGCGTTGCCGGAAGGCGTGGCCGCCTCCCCGCAGCCGGCTCCGGACACCGACCTCGTCGACAAGGCCGCCGATCTTCTCGCCGCGGCCAAGCAGCCGCTCATCTATGTCGGCAGCGGCGCGATGGCCGCGGGGGCGGAGGTGGCCGCGCTCGCCGAGCGGCTGCAGGCGCCGGTGGTCACCTATACGGGTGGGAAGGGCATCGTCAGCGACCGGCACTGGGCGGCGCAGAACATGCTCGGCGGCCAGGAATTGTGGAAGACCTGCGACGTCGCGCTCGCGGTCGGCACGCGCCTCAACCAGCCGCTGACCCGCTGGGGCACCGACGCCAACATCAAGATCATCCGCGTCGACCTCGACCCCGTCGAGATTACCCGAGTCTCTCGGCCGGCGATCTCGCTGGTCGCCGACGCCAAGGAAACCTGCGCCGCGCTCCTTGCCGCCCTCGAAACCCGCGGCGGCAAGCCAGCCTCGCGCGAGGAAGAGCTGAAGGCGGTCAAGGCCAAAAGCCTCGCGCACCTTCGCGAGCGGCTGGGGCCGCAATGCGAGTACATCGACGCGATCCGCGCTGAATTGCCGGATGACGGCATCCTCGTCGAGGATCTGACCCAGGTCGGCTATGTGTCCCGACTCGGGTTTCCGGTCTACCGGCCGCGCACCTATATCAACAGCGGCTACCAGGGGACGCTCGGGTTCGGGTATGCGACGGCGCTCGGCGCCAAGGTCGCGCGGCCCGATGTGCCGGTGGTGTCGCTCTCGGGCGATGGCGGGTTCATGTACAACGTGCAGGAATTGTCGACCGCGGCCCTCCACGGCATCGACGCGATCGCCCTCGTTTTCGCCGACGGCGCCTACGGCAATGTCCGCCGGATGCAGAAAGACGATTACGGCAACCGGCTGATCGCGACCGAGCTCCTCAACCCGAATTTCCCGAAAATGGCCGACAGTTACGGGATCGCCGGGGTGCGGGCGCTGAGCCCGACGGAATTGCGCCGCGAGCTGGCAGCGGCGATCAAGCGGCGCGGACCGACCCTCATCGAGGTGCCGGTCGGCGAGATGCCCGACCCGTGGCCGGTGCTGATCACCGGGCGCGTCCGCGGTAGCCGATAGCGGAGGGGGAACGCGATGGCGGGCTGGCTCGGCAGGAATTTCGATCGCGGGTCGCTCTATTGGGATTTCCGCCCGGTGCAGCTTCGCGCGATCGATGAATTGATGCGGCCGATCCTCGGGAGCGACCGGCCGCCGCACCTGATCGCCAGGGCGGAATTCTCGCATCCTGATCTCGACGGCGCGCTCGCCGAGGTGCTGCACCGGATCAAGACCGGGCCGGGGCTTCTGATCATGCGCGGGTTTCCGATCGACAAATACACGCCCCGCGAGATGCAGGCGGTCTATTTCGGTGTCGGCGCCCATTTCGGCCGTGCCGTGTCGCAGAGCGCCGACGGCGACTATCTCGGCCACGTCACCAATGTCGAAAAGGCGTCGCGCGGGTACACGACCGCGCGCGAGCTCAACCTCCATACCGATTCGGCGGAGATCGTCGGGCTCCTCTGCATCCGCGATGCGAAATCGGGCGGAATGAGCATCTATTCGAGCTCGCCGAAGATCCACGAAATCGTCGCGCGCGAGCATCCCGAATACCTCGCGGTGCTGGAACGCGGGTTCCGCTGCGACCGGCGCGGCGAGGAGGCGCCCGAAGACGATGCCGTCACGCCCTATCGCGTGCCGGTGTATTCGGCCGTCGACGGGGTGTTGAGCTGCCGCTATGTCCGCGGCGTCATCGATCGCGGCGCGCAGACGCTTGGCCGGAGGCTGTCGCCGCTCGAAGAGGCGGCGCTGGGTTATTTCGAGGAGGTCGCGGTGCGCGAAGACGTGCGCTTCGAAATCTGCCTCAACCCGGGCGAGGCGTCGTTTATCAACAACTACGAGATCCTCCACGCCCGCACCGCCTTCAGCGACTGGGACGAGCCGAACCGCAAGCGGCTCCTCTACCGGCTCTGGCTCGAAGGCGACCCGCCGCGGCGGATGCGGAAAGAGGTGCACCTCTACCAGAACCGCTCCGGCCGCATGGGCGTCGACGCCCAACCCGGTCGCGGCCCGCGCTGACCTCGGCCCTCGCCCCTCTCGCTGCGCGAGCCACCCTCTCCCGCGGTGCGGGCGAGGGTGCCCGAAGGGCGGGTGAGGGCGCGCGAAGCGCGGCGGCCGTTGGGGCAGGGCCGTGATATCCCCCGCGACACCCAGCGCCGTCGAGCAGGCGGTCGCGCTCCTGCGCGCCGGCCGCCTCGTCGCATTCCCGACCGAAACCGTTTACGGGCTCGGGGGCGACACGACGAGCGACCGGGCCGTCGCCCGCATCTTCGCCGCGAAGGGGCGGCCGCGGTTCAATCCGCTGATCGTGCATGTGCCCGATCTCGCCGCCGCCGCGGCGATCGCCGTGTTCGATGCGCGGGCGCGCGACATCGCCGGGCGGTTCTGGCCGGGGCCGCTGACCCTCGTGCTGCCACGCCACGCGGAAAGCGATGTATCGCTGCTCGCCTGCGCGGGGCTCGACACGATTGCAGTCCGGATCCCGGCGCATCCGGTTGCGCAGGAGTTGCTGCGGGCGGTGGGGGTGCCGGTGGCCGCGCCGTCGGCGAACCGGTCGGGGAAGGTCAGTCCGACCGAGGCAGCGCATGTCCGCGATCTCGGGAGGCGCGTCGCGATGGTGCTCGATGGGGGGCGGTGCCCGATCGGGGTCGAATCGACGATCCTCGATCTGACCGGTGCGACGCCCGCATTGCTGCGCGCGGGTGGGGTCACGCTGGAGGCGCTGAGCGCGGCGCTCGGCGAGATCGCCACGCCGGCCGCCGACCCGGCCAGCCCGCGGGCGCCGGGGCAATTGCAGAGCCACTACGCGCCGAGCCTTGCGGTGCGGCTCGACGCCGTCGACGCGCGGCCGGGTGAGGTGCTGCTGGCCTTTGGCGAGGCGCCCGGAGGCTTCGCCGAGATTCGTCATCTCTCGCGCGGCGGGGACCTTGAAGAGGCGGCCGCGAACCTGTTTGCGCTGCTGCGTGCGGTCGATCTACCCAAATTTTCGGCAATTGCCGTTATGCCGATCCCGGAGACGGGTTTGGGACGGGCGATCAACGATCGCCTGCGCCGCGCGGCGGCCCCCCGGGGCTGAATCAATCGGCGAGGGCGGCGCCGCAGCCTACAAAAGCGGCAAGCGGGTGGGTGACGACGGCAGTCGGGATCGCGGCGAGATAGGTGTGGAACCGGCCCTTCGCCTCGAACCGCGCGCGAAATGGCGAGGCGGCGAAGCGGGCGGCGAGCCGCGGCACGATCCCGCCGGCGATGAACACGCCGCCCTGCGCGCCAAGCGTCAGCGCAAGATCGCCGGCGACGGCGCCGAGCATCGCGCAGAACATCTGCGTCGCCTCGTGGCAATGCGCATCGGTCCGGCTGATCTGGGCGTCGGTGATCTGGGCGGCGGTGTACTGCGCGGCGCGCACGCCGTCGATTGCGGTCAGGGCGTTGTAGAGGTTGACCAGACCGGGGCCAGAGATGCAGCGCTCGGCCGAGACGTGGTCGAACTGCCGGCGCATATGGGCGAGCACGGCACCTTCGCGGTCGTCGAACGGCGGCATCGTCGCGTGCCCGCCCTCGCCGGTCAGCGGGAGCCATTTCCCGCCGCTGGGGATGAGCCCGGATACCCCGAGCCCCGTGCCGGGGCCGAGCACGGCAAGCGGCCGTCCCTCGACCGGGTTGCCGCCGCCGACCGGCACCTTGTCGCCATCGCCAAAATGCGGCAGCGCGAGCGCCTGGGCGGTGAAGTCGTTGATCACCTCGAGCCGGTCGAACCCGATGCGCCGGCGCAATTCGGCGATCGAAAACCGCCAGGGGTGGTTTGTCATGTCGACGAGGTCGCCGGTGATCGGCGAGGCGATCGCGATCGCCCCTTGCTTCGGCGCCGGCAGATCGCCGCGGCCCTTCAAAAACGCTTCGATCGCGTCGCTGATGTCGCGATAATCATCGTCGGTCAGGACCTCCGAATGCACAAGTTTCCGCTCCGGCGTCATCAGGCCGAACCGCGCGTTGGTTCCACCGATATCACCGACGAGCCAAGTTTCCGTCGCCGTTGCCATGGCCGCTCCTATGGTCCTGCATCTGCTAACGAATCACGGGGATTTACGGCTCACGATGCCAGAACGGCGTGCCTCTTGCGAGGCGATGAAGCAGGGGAATCCTTGTGCGTTGCAGCGTAAGCGAGGTTGGGGGTCGGGTGCGACGTTTTGTCATTAACCCGAAGAGAAATAACGATGTTTCAAAAGAGGGGTTGACTCTTCGGGCGCAAAGATTAAATTGTGCAGTGCAGTATGGATCGTCACTCGATGATCGTACTGTACGTCTTCTAGGCGTTTCCTCCCTGAACTCGGGCCGTGCTTGCACGGCCCGTTTTTTTTGCGCCAGGGTGCATCGAAGGGCGGGCTAAAGCGTCCGCGCGAGGCACTCGTGCATGACGGTGCCGAGCCGCTCGGTCAGCGCGGCCATCTCTCTCGCCAGTTCCTCGAAAGCCGGTTTGCGGCGATAGCTGCGCTCGTCCATGTAGAGCGCCCGGTTGATCTCGATCTGCAGTGCGTGGCGGCCGCGGCGCGGATGGCCGTAATGACCGGTTGTAAAGCCTCCCGCATAAGGTGCATTTAGCGCGACGGCAAACCCGCGTTCGCCGAGAAAACGGCGGGCCGCATCGACAATGCGCTCGCTGCACGAGGCGCCGTGGCAATCGCCCAGCACGATATCGGCGGCGTCGCGTCCGTCGGTCGCGCCGGCGGCGGAGGGCATCGAGTGACAATCGATCAGCAGGTACCCGCCGAATTGCGCCTCGACCTCGCCGACGAGGCCGCGCAAGGCCGTGTGGTAAGGTTGGTAGAGCGCGTCGATGCGCCGCTCGGCCTCGGCGAAGCTCAACTTGCCGGCATAGATCTCTTCGCCGCTGGCGACGACGCGGGCGATCGTCCCGAGCCCCATCCGGACCCGCGGCGAGCGCGCGTTGACGTAGCTCGGCAGCGTGTCCGAGAACATCGTCGGGTCGAGCTCGTAGGGCTCGCGGTTGACGTCGAGATAGGCGCGCGGGAACGAGGCTGCGATCAGCGGGGCGCCGAGGTCGGGCGCGGTGCCGAAGATCTCGTCGACAAAGCTATCTTCGGACCGGCGCAAGGTCAGCGGATCGAGCCGCGAGGCGGCGACAAAGGCGGTTGGATAATCGCGCCCGCTGTGCGGGGACGCCAGGACGAGCGGCAGCAAGGGCGCAACCGGCCGACGCACCGCGATGGCGTCATTGCGCGCGGATTCGCACAGATCGGGACCATCCATTGCGTGAGAGTAGTGCCGCGCCGCGTCGCTGTCACGAGGCTGCCGCAATGTGTTTGCCGCCGTCGGTGGCGGCCGCCTTTCGCCGTGCCGTTCGCCGTGTTAGATGCCTTCCACGATCCGCATATTTGAGACAAATGATCCGCATCCTTCTCGCCGAAGACGACGATCAGCTGCGTAATTTCCTCCAGCGCGGGTTGAACCGCGCCGGCTATTCCTGCGATGCCCTGCCTGATGGCGCGGCGGCGCTGGCGCTGGCGGAAAAGGTCAATTACGACCTGCTTCTCGCCGACATCGTGATGCCCGAGCTCGACGGCATCGAATTGGCGCGGCGCGTCTCGCGGATGCAGCCCGGGATCCGGGTCATGTTCATCACCGGATTCGCCGCAGTCGCGCTGCACGACGACGCGATGACGCCGAATCGCCCGCGGGCGCTGGCAAAACCGTTCCACCTGCGCCATCTCATTGAAGAGGTCGAGCACCTGTTGACCGAATAACGGGCGCGACCAAAAGCCCGCAGGGTCCGCCTTCGGACGGGGTTATCTTTCCAGGCCTCGGCACGCGGCAGGGATGGTTCGGATGAGCTTCAGGGTTTTCGCGCTCGCGGCGGCGCTGGCCGCGATGACCGCCACGGCACTGGCGCAGACCGGCCCCCAGCCCGGTCAAATCAAGGTCGAGAACGCGTGGGCACGCGCGACCCCCGCCGGCGCCTCAACGGCGGCGATTTATCTAACCGTCGAGGCGCCGGCTGCCGACAAGCTTGTCTCGGTGTCGACACCAGCCGCGCGCGAGGCCGATCTTCATGAGATGAGCATGGATAACGGGGTGATGAAGATGCGGGCGCTGCCCGGTGGCGTCGACCTGCCCGCCGGACAGAAGGTGACGCTGAAGCCCGGGGGCATGCACATCATGCTTTCGGCGCTGACCGGCCCGCTCAAGGAAGGCGACAGCGTGCCCCTGACCCTCAATTTCGCCAAAGCCGGCGCGGAGCAGATCTCCGTCCCGGTCGAGAAGATCGGCGCGATGGGCCCGGCGGCCGGCGGCACGGGCGGCATGAAGACGGGGCATTGAGGGCGCGGCGATGGCCAAGTCGCAACCAAGACCCGAGGCCGGGCAACGCCTGCTGCTGGCGGCGGTGGTGGCCGCCGGGCTGCTTGTGCTGGCGTCGGGGGCGCTGCTGTTCTACGCGTTCAACTACAGGCCGCACGGCGCTGCGAACACGCCGCTGTCGGCGATGATCGGCGGCAAGTTTTCGCTGGTCGACCAGAACGGCAAACCCTTCACCGACGCCGATATGAAAGGGAAGTGGCAGCTTGTTTTCTTCGGCTACACCCATTGCCCCGACGTCTGCCCGACGACGCTCAACGAATTGTCGCTTGCCTTCGGCAAGCTGGGGTCGGCGGCGGCGAGCAAAATGGGCGTCATTTTCATCAGCGTCGATCCCGACCGCGACACGCCGGCGGTGCTCAAGGACTATGTGTCGAGCTTTTCCGCGCCGGTGACCGCGCTGACCGGCACCGCTACCCAAATCGCCGAGGCGGCCAAGGATTACCGCGTCTACTACGCCAAGCATCCGACCAAGGATGGCGGCTATGATATGGACCACAGCGCGCTTATCTATGTGATGGACCCAGAAGGCCGCTTTACCGCGACCTTCGCCCCCGACGACCCGGCCGACAAGATCGCCGAGCGGATGAAGAAACTGCTGTCGTAGTCTCGAAGAGACGCGCGGCGCACGAGCAAGATACCTGATGCCAAGCCTCCAAGACGAAATCGCGCGCCGCCGCACGTTTGCGATCATCTCGCACCCCGATGCCGGCAAGACCACGCTGACCGAGAAGCTGCTGCTGTTCGGGGGCGCGATCCAGCTTGCCGGCGAGGTGCGGGCGCGCGGCGAGCGGCGGCGCACCCGGTCGGATTGGATGGCGATCGAGCGGGAACGCGGCATCTCGGTGTCGTCGGCGGTGATGACGTTCGAGTATGAGGGGTTGACCTTCAACCTCCTCGACACGCCGGGCCACCAGGATTTCAGCGAGGACACTTATCGCACGCTGACCGCCGTCGACAGCGCGGTCATGGTGCTCGACGCGGCACGCGGCATCGAGGAGCAGACGCGGAAACTCTTCGAGGTGTGCCGGCTGCGCGACGTGCCGATCGTAACCTTTGTCAACAAGATGGACCGCGAGGCTCGCGAGCCGTTCGACCTGATCGACGAGATTGAGCAGACGCTGGCGCTCGACGTCACCCCGGCGAGTTGGCCGATCGGCATGGGCCGCGACTTCCTCGGCACCTACGACCTCTTCAACGATGCGCTTTTGCTGTTCGATCGCGACAGCCACGACCGGCTGACCGACCCGATCCGCTGCACCGGCCTCGACGATCCGAAACTCCCGCAATTGTTGCCGGAAAAGGCGATCGCGAGCCTGCGCGAAGAGGTCGAGATGGTGCGCGGGCTGTGCAAGCCGTTCGATCTCGACGCCTTCCGCGAAGGGCATCTGACGCCCGTGTATTTCGGCAGCGCGCTCAACAATTTCGGGGTGCGCGAGCTCTTGCACGGCGTTGCCGCCGAAAGCCCGCCGCCGCGCCCGCAGCCCGCGGAGCCTGAGGCGATCCGGCCCGAGGGCGACGCCGTTTCGGCCTTTGTCTTCAAGGTGCAGGCCAATATCGATCCGCAACACCGCGACCGCATCGCCCTCGTCCGCATGTGCTCGGGACGGTTCCAGCGCGGCATGAAACTGAAGAACGTCCGCACCGGGCGGCTGATGTCGGTGCAGAGCCCCGTGTTTTTCCTCGCCCGCGAACGCAACCTCGCCGAGGAAGCATGGCCCGGCGACATCATCGGCATCCCCAATCACGGCGCCTTGCGCATCGGCGACACGCTGACCGAGGGCGACTCGATCCGCGTCACCGGCATCCCGAGCTTTGCCCCCGAATTGCTGCGGCGGGTCCGCATTGAGGACCCGATGCGGTCGAAGCATCTGCGCCACGCGCTCGAACAACTCGCCGAGGAAGGCGTCACGCGCGTGTTCAAGCCGTCAAACGGCAGCGACTGGGTCATCGGGGTCGTCGGCCCGCTGCAGCTCGACGTGCTGCAAGCCCGGCTCGAGGCCGAGTACAACCTCGCGACCCGGCTCGAAGGCGCGCCCTACGAGGCCGCCCGCTGGCTAGACGCCGACCGCGCCGAGCTCGACAAGCTCCGCTCCCGCAACAGCAGCGCCTTCGCCGAAGACCACGATGGTATCCCGGTCTTCCTCGCCCGCAACTCCTGGGATTTGCGCACGACGATCGACGAGTTCCCGGCGATCCGGTTCAAGGAAACGCGGGAGCAGACGTAAGGCGGGGCAGTATAGCGGGGGGATGGTATTGTCGCGAAGCTGATACGGCGGCAAAGAGGCGGCCATGTCGGAGACGATCGAATTGCAGGTCGAGGTGCCTGCTGAATTGAACGACCAACTTGATGCGGTCGCCCAGGCGCTGGACCGCCCGCGGGCATGGTTATGGAACAGGCCCTCGATCGTGGCCGCCGCGACGGTAGGGATCCTCGGTCTTGGCCAAAGGCGGGCGAGATGCCCGCCCTCCTATATGACCCCGTCCTCGCCGAACGCGGCGATCTCCGCAGCGCTGTAGCCGACTTCCCCCAAGATCGTCTCGTTGTGCTCGCCGATATGGGGCGGCGGCGTGTCGATGCCTCCTCCGCCATGGTCCAGCTTGAAGCCCGATCCGATCAGCGTCAGGTCGCCATCGGCGGAGGCAATGTTCTGGACCACGTCGCGGTGGGCGAGTTGGGGGTGGCGGACGATCTCGGAGATGGACCAGATCCCGGCGCAAGGGACGTCGAGCGCGGTCAGGCGCTTTTCCCAGTTTTTGGCGCTGTCCCCGGCGAGCGCGTCTTCGATGATCTGCCGCAAGGCCGGCTCGTGCGTGCTGCGGCTCGGCCAGTCCTGGAAGCGGGGGTCGGAGAGTGCGTCCTCGCGGCCCAGCCCCTTCATCAGCCTGGCGAATTGGGGCTCGGTCATCACCGCCAGCATCAGGTCGCCCTCGCCGGCCTTGAAACGATTGCCGGTGGCCTTGCCGGTCGTCGAGCCGTTGCCGTATTGGCCGTGTTTATGTCCGGTCATCGTGTGCTCGGCGACCGGCCCCGAAAGAAAGCTCAGCGCCGCGTCGAGCATCGCCACGTCGACAAACTGGCCGACCCCCGTATGCGTGCGCTGATACACCGCGCTGGCGACCGCAAACGCCGCGGTCATTCCGCCGATCGTGTCGCAGAGCGCAAAGCCGGCACGGGTCGGGCCTTTGTCGGGGTGGCCGGTGATCGACATAATGCCGCTCATCGCCTGGAGCTTGCCGTCGAACGCCGCGGTGCCGCGCTCCGGCCCCTGCTGACCGAAGCCGGAGACGGCGCAATAGATCAGGCGCGGGTTGATCGTCTTCAGCGCCTCATAGCCGAGCCCGAACCGCTCCATCACGCCGGGCCGGAAATTTTCCCAGACGATGTCGGCACTCTCCACCAGGCGCTTGACGATCGCGACGGCCGCCGGCTTCCGCAAGTCCAGGGTCAGGCTGCGCTTGTTCGAGTTGATCCCGGCAAACGACGGTCCCATCCCTTTGGCCGCCCATTCCTTCGAGAACTGCGAATGCCGCATGTCGTCGCCCGCCTTTGGCTCGATCTTGGTGACCGAGGCGCCGAGGAGGGCGAACTGATACGTCCCGAACGGCCCCGCGAGGTAGCGGGTGAAGTCGAGGACGCGGATGCCGGCGAAAGGTTTGGTCATGGGGTCACCGAGGAACCTGTTCAGGGGGCCGGCGCGATATAGGTGAAGGCGCGGGGCAGCGTCGCGCTCTCACCGGTCGGGTTCGTAATGGCGATGTCGACCGGACCGGCGTCATGCGCCGGCAGGACGCCCGCCACGCTCGTGCCGTCGGCAGCGACGACGACTTGTCCCGCCGGCCTGCCGCCAATCGCCACGGTGAGCCCCGGGGCGAAACCGTGTCCGCAAAGCAGCACGGTTTCGCCAGCGGCACCCTGCGCCGGCTGGATCGTGCCGAGCTGGAATGTGGGTGTCTTTGTTTCGTCCGGTACCTGAACGACAAGACGGCCGACCTCGGACAGAAAATTGAAAAACCGCCGCTCCTGGGTGCCGAGAATAAAGGCCCCGGCATAGACGACGGGCTCGGTCAAATGGTCCGACTGGTTGATCGCCCGCAGGAGCAGATAGGTGATGCCGCCGGCGACGGCCCCGCTGAGCGGCCGGCCCAGATGCCAGAGATCGTAGCTGTTGTCCCATTGGTTGGCGGGTTTGCCGCCGGCATGGTCGTAAACGCCCTTCAGGCTGATGATGATGCCCCCGAGAGCCCCGAACCAGGCAGCCTGGACCGGGACGCGAAGAACCTCCGGCAACCAGCCCTGGAAGTTCGAGCATTTGAGATATGCGACCGCAACAATCATCAATATGACAGTATAGATAATATCGAACAAGAAGATATGCCCCCGCCTGACCATCGAGGTTCCCCCAATAAGGTTTCTTGTCTTTCCTTACCCTTCACCTTACGTCATCCCATGCCACCAGATTTACTCAGCTTCCTTGTCCCGGATCCCCTTGGCGATCTCCTTTTGCCGGTCGAATTCGGCGCGGCGGCGGGCGATTTCCTCGGGCGACAGGCGGTCGATGTTCGAGAAGTCGAGCTTCCAGCTTGGGTCGTCGTTCCAGCGCAGCGACGATTGCACGGTCGTGCGCGGGCCGGGCGCGGTTTCGAGAACCCGGAGGACGAGGTCGAGCGTGAGATCCTGCGAGGCGAGGTCATGCGGCCTGCCGGCCGGGTTGCCGAGCGGGAAGTCACTGAACAGGAAGCGCGGGACGCCGACATACTCGACGATATCCTTGGCGCAGCCCATGACGACGGTCGGGATGCCATTTTCTTCGAGGTGACGGGCGGCCAGACTCACGGTCTGGTGACACACCGGTCAAACCGCGACGATGATGGCGGCGTCGATCCCGTCTTCGCGGCAGCGGCCGAGGAGCTCGGGGCAATCGGTCTCGAGCGTGACCCGGTGGCTGCGGTTGGTCGGCGCGCCGTGGAAACGCGGCGCGATCTCGCCGATCCGTCCTCGCGCTGCGGCCCGCCTGAGCGCCGGTAGCGGAAACCACGCATTGCTGTCAGTCGCGGTCGTGTGGATGCGGTCGTAGCCGATATGCGAGATCCGCAGGTCGTGATCGACCGCCGTGTCGCCCGAATAGACCGTATAGAACTTGGCGCCGCCATTGTACGGGGCGCCCGGGCCCTGATCGCCCTTGTCGGGCTGATACGGCGCCGCCGTCGTGATAAGCCCGATACGGCTTTCCGCCAGCGGCTTCCTCAGCGGCGCGAACGGCACCTCGGCATAATGCGCCCACCGATACGCCTCGCCGTAGCCGAGCGCCTGGTAATAGCTGGCGATGCGATGCCGATACGGGATCGGCACATCATCCTCTGAGGCCGCGAACGGCCCGGGTTTTACGTTATCCATCGGGCTCCTCTGCATTCCTATCGGCGCGCCGATAGGAGTTCTTCGCTCTGGTGCAAAGCCTCGTCGACCGCGTCGAGCCAATCCGACCATGCCGCCGGATCAAATGGCCGGCCGTCACTGGTGTTGATCTGGAGATCGCCGAGCAGTGCCGACACGTCGCCGTCGGCGGTTCGGACGCGATATCGCTCAAGGAAAATTGCCATCGCGGCTAAGGCCTGCTCGGGGGACAATCGATGCTTCCTCATGGCCTCACGCCCAGTCTAAAGGCACGCGGGATAGTGCAACGGCCTATTTTCCTTTGAAATACTCGTCATCCGCCGGCCGGGGCTGCCAGTCCTTGTTGCTGTCCCAGGATTTGGTGCGGCCGGAAAATTCTTCGCCGTAGCGGACGCGGAAGAGGAGGGTGCGCTCTGGTCCGGTCTTCCACTCGTGGAGCTCGCCGCGCGGGTGGACGACGAAGGAGCCGGGCTTGACCTCGATCGTCTGCTCGGGCGTGGTCATCGTGCCGCCCCCCTCGTAGCAGAAATAGAGCTCCACTGCGTTCGGGTGGCAATGATAGGGGCTCGTCTGGCCGGGCTCCCAGCACGCGACCGTGACGTCGCCCTCGCCGGCCTTGCCGAGGATCTTTTCGACATGGTGCTTGGGATCGAATTTTTCTTCCTTCTTGAGGTCGAACGCGAGCATGGGCCTGTCTCCGGGTGCAAAGGTTCAGTGGCGCAGATCGCTAGTCGGGGCGGTGCCCGTGCCCAGCGTGTGCGTCGGGGGCGTGAGCGCCGGGGTTTCGGCGGGCTCGGTCTTGCGTGAGGGGGCTGCCGCCTTCATCCGGCGGGCGCTCCGTATGGTCCAGGGGATCGAGCCGAGATAGACGAGGCCGACCAGCGTCAAGGTCGGCCACGGCGCCGTCGTCAGGAACCCGGCGAGGATGCCGATGCCGAGCAGGGTCGGCACGACCAGGTGCGGGGCGATGCGGAATTTCTTGAGCGACACGGTCGGGAGCGTGCTGACCATCAACAGCGCGATCCCGGTCACCCAGACGCCGACGAAATACGGCGAGCGCACGATCCAGTCGCCCCATTCGAAGGCGAGGAACATCGGCATGATCGCGAGGCCAGCGCCGGCCGGTGCCGGGACGCCCGTGAAATATTGGCTCTTGTAGACCGGCACTTCGGCGCCGAGCTGAGTGTTGAACCGCGCCAGCCGCAGCGCGCAGCACACGGCAAAGAACAGCACGATCGCCCAGCCGGCGCCGTGCAATTCCTGCATCGTCCACAGATAGATGACCGCGGCCGGCGCCACGCCGAAGCTGATGAAGTCGGAAAGGCTGTCGAGCTCGGCGCCGAAATGCGAGGTCGCCCGCAAGAGCCGCGCCACCCGTCCGTCGAGTCCATCGAGCACGCCGGCGATCATGATCGTATAGACCGCGGCCATGAAATCTCCGCTCAACGCAAAGCGGATCGCGGTCATCCCGGCGCACAGCGCCAGCACGGTCAGGATGTTCGGCACCATCCGGTTGACGGAAAAGCCGGACAGCCGCCGCGGTGGGTTGCGCGACCGGCGCATGCGCACCCGGCGCGGGCGCATCCTGGGATATTCCTCGCTCATCGCCGGATATCTTACACGTTTCGCAGCCGCCGCTCACGCAGCGCGATGTAAAGCCCCGAAGCGATGATGATGCCGGCGCCGATCCAGGTCGGGAGATCGGGGAGATTGCCGAAGATCACATAGCCGAGCGTCGCGGTGCCGACCAGCTCGACATAGCCGAGCGGCGCCAGCGCCGCGGCCTGCCCGAGCTGGAACGCCCGGATGATAAGATAATGGCCGAACCCGCCGAGGAGCCCGATGCCGATGAACAGCGCGGCGTCTAACCCGCTGCGCGGCAGGGTGAAAACGAACGGCATCCACAGGCTCGTCGCCAGCGAGCCCATCAGCGCGGCGAACACGATCCCGGTTGCTGCCGTGTCATAGGCGCTGATCCAGCGCGTCGCGATCTGGTAGAGCGCGTAGGCGCAGGACGAGACGAGCAACAGCAGCACCGCCGGATCGGCGAGCCCGGTATCGGGTCGGATGACCAGGAGCGCGCCGAGAAACCCGACGATGACCGCACTCCAGCGCCGCGGCCCGACCCGCTCGCGCAACAAGGGCATCGACAGCGCCGTAACCAGCAGCGGCGAGGTAAACCCGATCGCCGACGCCGTCGCCAGCGGCACCCGGCCGATCGCGGCGACAAAGACGAGGTTGCTGACCAGCATCAGCACCGAGCGCGCAAGCTGGATCGCCGGCCGCCGCGTCGCGATCAGCCGCCGCCCGTAATGCGGCAGGAACACGACCAGCATGATCACCAGATGGCCGGTGAACCGCGCCCAGACGATCTGCGGCACCGGGTAGTGCAGGGCCAGGTACTTCATCGTCGCGTTCATGAACGGGAACAGCGACACGCCGGCGACCATCAGCAGGATCGCCCGAAGGATTTCGCTCAGAGGGAGGTCTCGCCTAGAGGTGAGCCCGCATCGCTGCTGCGCTGTCGGTCGCTGCCTTCTGCAGCATGCTGAGGTCGCTGCCCGGCAATACGACGCGCACGCCCATCCGGATGTAGCGCTTGAGCAGGGCGTCATCCGAGATGCCGCCGACCCCGGCCCATTTGCCGTGCTTCTTGCAGGCGTCGACGACGGTCTGGTAGGCGGCGGCGATCCGCTCCTCGCCGAAATTGCCCGGAATGCCGAGCTCCATCGCCAGATCGTTGCTGCCGATCAGCAGCGAATCGATGCCGGGCACGGCGGCGATCTTGTCGGCGTTGGCGATCGCGGTCGGGGTCTCCAGCATGACGATGACGAAGGTTGCCGCGTCGATCGCGTCGCAGGTCTCGCGCAGCGAATGCTTCTGGTAGGCGAGATGCGGCAGACCGCCGGCCACCGAGCGATGGCCGCGCGGGGGATAGCGCAGGTGGCGGGCGATGCGCTCGGCCTCTTCCGGCGTGTCGACATGCGGCACGACAATGCCGAGCGCGCCGCCGTCCAAGAGTCGCGTCGCCAGCCATAACTGCCCGTACGGCACCCGGGCGATGGGGGCGATGCCGGCGCCGAGCGCGGCGACCGAGATCTGCACCGCCGTGTCGAGATCCATCGAATTGTGCTCGAGGTCGAGGAACAGCCAGTCGAAGCCGCACGCCTTCATCGCCGGCGCGATATCCACCGTACGCGCCTGCCGCAGGATGATCCCAAGCGCCAACTCGCCCGCTTTGAGTTTTTCACGTGCGGCGTTCTTCAGACTGGGTGCCATTTGCCTCTCCCCTGATGCGTGATCGCGAGCGTAGCGCGTAAGGCGGAAAAGCGAAGCTCATTCCGCCGGGCCAGCCACCACTCGGCGGAATGCGTTTCGCTTTTCCGCCTGACGGTTACCGCAAAGAAAACCCTCCCCCGCCGGCGGGGGAGGGCATGGGTGGGGGCCGCTGAGCCCGGGAGATTTATGCCGGGTGGAACACCAGGGTCCGCAGCTCGATGCTCTCGCGCGGGAAGGCGTCGGGCGGGCTGGTTGGGTCGACAAAGGCCGTGTGCGGCATGAAGCGGGCGCGACCGTCGGTCTTGCTGTCCATGATCTTGAGCAAGAGGGCCTCGTCGCGGCGTAGCTCCGGCGCGTAGTACCAGCGATGCGCCGGGTTGTACGTCACCGAGTAGGTCTCGCCGACCCGGTTCTTGTAGACGAGGTCCGACGCCACGAGGTCATCGGCCGCGACCGTCCGCGAGTCGCACAGCGCGAGCGGCGAATCCTGCAGCGGGCCCTTGATCGGCCGCCACATGTTCATCACCTGAACGCGGCCCTTGAGCAGTTCCTCGGCCTCGTCGGGGATCAGGTCGCGCACCCGCTGCGGGCCCGAGCGCGCCGTGTGGTCGACATGGACCCGGCTCGCCGGCTGGCGCGGGCCGCTGCGCGAGTAGTCCTGCAGACCCGGCACCCGCCGGCGCTGCAGATGATCGAAGATAAAGACGCGGCTGGCGCCGGTGTGCTCCTTGATGAAACGCTCGGCCTCCGGGTAGTAGACCCGGCGCACCTCGTCATCGTCCCAGAAATCCTGCACCGCCGAGCGATGTTCGACGAGGCCGAATCCTTCGCGGTCGAGGTCCAGTTCATGCTGGATCGGCCGCATGTCGTAGATGCTGACCTTGTGGGTGTCGGCGGTCATGTTCGACCGCGCCTCGCCCGGCTCCGGGTCGTAAGCGAGGTAGCTCGGCCGCGTCGCCATCGGGGCCATATAGTTCAGCTCGGCCTCGACATGAGGCAGCTGGGCACGGTCGGTCATCGGTAGGTCCTCCGTGAATGGGGCGCGGCTTCAGAACCAGGGGAAGCGAGGATAGTCGCTCCACTTGGCCTCGTTAAGAGGCCTGCGCGGGTTGGCGGCTGCTTCGGCGAGGTTGTGCCAAAAACGGCCGAGGGCACGGGTGGTGCGCCGCAAGGCGCCGGTGTGCGTGGTCGTGGTCATCTCGGTTACTCCTTCCAGAAGGGTTTGTTAGCCTGGGCGAGGGCGTCGGCGCGGGTGAGGCCGATGTCCTTCAGCATGCGGTCGCCGAGCCCGGCGAGCTCATGGCGGGCGCGGATGCGCTGCTGCCATTTGCGGATCGCTTTCATCGCACTCATGTGAGTACCCCTAATCTTTCGGTCCGGAGCAGCTCGGTTTTCGCTCACTGCTCCTTGCCGAGAAGATTGGCATTACGACATAAAGCGACAAACGAGACTTTCTCAGCCATCGGATTAGTTTTCCTCATGCAGAACACGTCCCGTCTGCCGCCGCTCGGCGCGCTGCGCGCGTTCGAGGCGGCGGCCCGGCACAAGAGCTTCTCCAAGGCGGCCGACGAACTCGCCGTGACCCCGGCGGCCGTCAGTCATCAGATCGCGGCGCTCGAGGCGGATCTCGGCGTGCCGCTATTCCGTCGCCGGAACCGCGCTGTCGCGCTGACGCCGTCGGCCAAGGAATTGCTGCCGGGGCTCACCGAGGCGTTCGACGGGATGCGCGCCGCAGTGCGCCGGCTGCGCGCGCACACCGATACCGGCACGCTCACGGTGACCGCGTCGCCGTCTTTCGCCGGCAAGTGGCTGGTGCTGCGGTTGCACCGGTTCCAGGACCGCTATCCCGATATCGATGTGCGCATCTCGGCGAGCGACAACCTCGTCGATCTCGCGGCCGGCGATTTCGACATGGGCATCCGCTACGGCACCGGGCGCTATCCCGGGCTTGTCGTCGAGAAACTGCTGGAAAACGAGGTGTTTCCGGCGTGCAGCCCGGATTTGCTGAAAAACGGGCCGCCGCTCGAGTCCCCCGGCGATCTGCGCCACCACAAGCTCATCTACGACCAGAGCGTCGACCGCGACCCGCTCGCCGCGACCTGGCCGATGTGGCTGCGTGCCGCCGGGATCAGCGACATGCCGGCCGAGCACGGGATCAGCTTCAGCGGCAGCCACCTCGCGCTCGACGCGGCGATCGCCGGGCACGGCGTCGTCCTCGCCTACAGCACCATCGCCGCCGCCGACCTCGCGGCCGGGCGCCTGGTCCGCCCCTTTGCCCTGTCGCTCCCCGACCGCTTCGCCTATTACATCGTCACCGCCCCCGAGGCCCTCGACCGCCCCAAGGTCAAAGCCTTCCACGACTGGCTGCGCGAAGAGGCGGATGCGGGTTAGGGCCAGGGCCGAGTCCCAGCAGCCCGACTCATCGGCTGGCCTGTTGCGGATAATGTCGCGCGGACCTTGGGGCAACCGCTAGACTGCCGCCGATCGGCGGAGGGTATGTCATGGATTTCGATTTTTCCGAGCGAACGCAGCGGTATCAGGCGCGGCTTCGGGGCTTTATGGCCGAGCATGTCTATCCGGCCGAGAAGGTGTTCGAGGAGCAGCTCGCCGCGGCGCCGAGCCGCTGGCAGATCCCGCCGATCATGGAGGAGCTGAAGGCGAAGGCTCGGGAGCAGGAGCTGTGGAATTTGTTCCTGCCGGAAAGCAAGCTCGGCGCCGGGCTCACCAACCTCGAATACGCACCGCTATGCGAGATCATGGGCCGGAGCCCGATCGCGCCCGAAATCTTCAACTGCTCGGCGCCGGACACCGGCAACATGGAGACGCTCGTCCGCTACGCGACGCCGGCGCAGCGGGAACAGTGGCTGAAGCCGCTCTTGGCCGGCGAGATCCGCTCGGCCTTTGCGATGACCGAGCCCGCGGTCGCCTCCTCCGACGCGACCAATATCGAGGCGCGGATCGAGCGCGACGGCAACCAGGGCTACCTGATCAACGCCCGCAAATGGTGGACCTCGGGCGCGATGGACCCGCGCTGCAAGATCTTCATCCTGATGGGTAAGACCGACCCCAACGCGCCGCGGCATCAGCAGCAATCGATGATCCTCGTACCGCGCGACACGCCGGGTGTGCGGGTGGTGCGGCCGCTGACCGTGTTCGGCTACGACGACGCCCCGCACGGTCATGCCGAGGTCGAGTTCAAAGACGTCCGCGTGCCGGCCGAGAACATCCTCCTCGGCGAGGGGCGTGGGTTCGAGATCGCGCAGGGGCGGCTCGGGCCGGGGCGCATCCACCACTGCATGCGCATGATCGGCCTGGCCGAGCGCTGCCTCGAGGCGATGGTCGCGCGGGTCAAGAACCGCGTCGCCTTTGGCCGGCCGCTGGCCGATCAGGGGGTGATCCGCGAATGGATCGCCGATTCGCGGATGGAGATCGAGCAGGCGCGGCTCCTGACGCTCAAGGCCGCGCATATGATGGACACGGTCGGCAACAAGGTCGCGCAGGCCGAGATCGCCATGATCAAGGTGATCGCGCCAAAGATGCTGCTCGCCGTCATCGATCGCGCGATCCAGGCGCATGGCGGCGGCGGCGTCAGCCAGGATTTCGGCCTCGCCTACGCCTGGGCCCGCTCGCGCATCATGCGCATCGTCGACGGCCCCGACGAGGTGCACCGCCGCGCCGTGGCGCGAGTCGAGTTGCGGAAGTAAGCATGCAAGCCGTCGTCGTGGCCGACAAACTCGAAGCGGCCGAGACGATCGACGAGCGGCCGGATGAGCGGGTGGAGACAGCACGGCTCGTTCCCTATCTGCGCGAGCATCTGGGTGTGTCGGGCGGCCTTGCCATTCGTCAGTTCGGAGGCGGCAAGGCAAACCTCACCTATCTGATCCGCTTCGGCGATCGCGAATACGTGCTGCGCCGCCCGCCGTTGGGGCCGATCCCGCCGGGGGCGCATGACATGCGGCGCGAGCATCGGGTGCTGTCGGTGCTCTACCGGCACTTTCCGCTGGCGCCGCAAAGCTTCGTCCTATGCGAGGACGAGAGCGTCATCGGCGCCGTCTTTATCGTGCTCGAACGGCGCCACGGCTTTGTGATCCGCGACGATCTGCCGGACGAATTCGCCGCTCGGCCCGCGCTCAACCGGCGCATCGGCTTGGCGCTTGTCGACGCCCTCGCCGATCTGCATCGGGTCGTGCCGGCCGAAGCCGGGCTCGAGACGCTCGGACGGCCGGAACACTACCTAGAACGCCAGCTCGAGGGCTGGACGCGGCGCTGGCGCGGTGCGCAAGGCGGGCCCGAGGCGGGAGATGCGGAGCGGCTGTTCGCCCCGGTGCTGGCGTGGCTTGCCGCCAACCTGCCGCCGTCGGGCGCGGCGGCGCTGCTGCACAACGACTACCGGCTCGACAATTGCCTGCTCGACGCGGCCGATCCGGGCCGCATGACCGCGGTGATGGATTGGGACATGTGTACCCAGGGCGACCCGCTGGCCGATCTGGGCTATGTGCTGAACTACTGGGTCGAGCCGACAGACGACCCGGCTTGGCGCGCGATCGCGTCGATGCCGACCTGGCGCGACGGGTTTCCGACCCGCGCCGACGCGGTCGAGCGCTACGCCGCGCGCACCGGGTTCGATGTGTCGGCGGTCGGGTGGCACCAGGTCTTCGCCGCGTTCAAGCTCGCGGTGATCATCCAACAGATCTACATCCGCTTCCTGCGCGGACAAACCCAGGACGGGCGCTTCCGCCTCTATGGCGGACGCGTGCTGGGCCTGGGAGAAAAGGCGCGGTCGCTGATTGGGTAGGGTAGCCAGGAACCAAATACGATTCCGTTCTTCGCCTGCGCCGGGCCAAGCCCGGCCAAGGGGAAGTTGTCGAGCGATTACGCCGCCAGCTTCTTGGCGAGGCAGCTATTGAACGCGCCGAATGCGATATGGGTGATCGAGTTCTCGCGCACGCCGACCGGGATGAAGGCGGCGCGGTAGAGCTCGGCCGAGCCGTCGTCTCGCGCGACCTCGCCTTCGAGGCGGATCGGCAGGCCCTGGCGCTCGGCGTCGCCGCAGCCGCGGATGAACACGTCCGAATACCGCTTCGGCAATTGGCGCACCATCGGCACATGCGGCGTGCGCTTTTCGGGCAGGTCGAGGAGCCGGCCGAAATCGGAGCCGTACAGCAGCAAGGCCGAATTCTCGGGCACGGGATCGACCGCGATTACAAAGCGGTGCGACCATTCCGGCGACTGCATCTCGGCGAGGTCGAGCCCGGCAATGGTCATATTCCCACCGAGCTGGGCTATCTTCTTTTCCCAGTAGGCGATCGCGCGTTCGGATTCGCGGCGCTCGCGCCCGGTGGACTCTTTCTGCTCGACGGCGCCGCCGGCCGGCCGCAACGCGGCGATCGAGGTCACAACGGTATCCGACATCACGTCCCCCTAATGAACTCGCTGTCTCACAGGCCCTTGGTAAACGGGCATGCTTAAAAATCGGTGAAGCCGTGGGGGGACGGTTCGCCGATATGGTTTACACGGATGCTAGGCGCGGGCGCCAAGGGCGGCAAGCCGACGCTGGGCATCCTCGACATCGACTACCGCACTTCCGGCCGGGGCCAGGCAGAAATCGAACTCGGCGCTGAAATACGGGCCGGAAATGCCGCTGCCGCTGCCGTTTTCGTGCCGGGTGAAGTCGCAAATCAGCGAATCCTTGACCGCGAACACGGCGTCGCTTTGCAGGTACGGGTCGCGGCGGTCGAAGATATGCGTCGTCACCGGCTCGTACCCGTCGGCCGAGACGACGAAATGGATATGCGCCGGCCGCCACGGGTGCCGCCCGGTCGCTTTCAGCATCGCGCCGACCGGTCCGTCCGACGGGATCGGGTAGTTGACTGGAATTACCGTGCGTAGCGCATACCACCCGTTGCCGTCGGTGCGGAACTTGCCGCGCATGTGCAGGTGGTCGGGCTCGTTGTCCTGCGAGTCGTAGAGCCCGTTGGTTTGGGCCTGCCATACGTCGAGCACGGCGCCGGCGATCGGCTTGCCGTCGCCGTCGACGCGCGGCCGGTGACGATCGCCGGGGTGCCGGTTGTGTCGCGATGGGCGATGTTGCCGCCGGCCGGCATCTCCGGCGTACCGAGGCGATGGAACGGGCCGAACACGGTCGACTCGGTCGCGCCCTCCGGCTTCCGGTGGCCGATGAGGTCGACCACCATCGACACCCCGAACGTGTCGGAAAAAAGGATGAATTCCTGCCGCCGGTCGCTGCGCATCTTGCCGGCCTCGGTCAGGACCTCGATCGCTTTGAACCATTCGGCCTCGGCAAGCTGCACGTCTTTGACAAAGGCGTGCAGGTGGCCGATGAGGCTCAGCATGATCTTGCGGAGGCGCGGGTTGGGGGTTGCCGCAAACCGTTCCAGCACCTCGGTGGTGATGTCGTTTTCGGTCTTGTTGCGGTGCAGATCGCCGCGACCGTCCGGCATAGCCCGTCTCCCTGTGAATTCGGCGCGAGATACACAAGAAAAACCCGTTCCGCGTCAGGGCGCGCTTGCTATGGTTCGCGGGCTGATACGAGGAGGCGACGATGCCGGAAACTCCACGCGTTTCACCAAAATCCGTGCGGGCGATGCTCTACGATGGCGGCGAGCTCGCCTTTCTCGACTTGCGCGAGGAAATGGTGTTCTCGGACGAGGGGCACCCTTTCTTCGCCTGCTCGCTACCGCTGTCGCGGCTCGAGCTGCTGGTGCGCGATCTGGTGCCGCGGCTCGGGACCCGGATCGTGCTTTACGACGGCGCTGACGGGCTCGCCGAGCGCGCCGCGACGAAGCTACGCGCGATGGGGTATCGCGACATCTCGGTCATGGAAGGCGGCGCGACAGGGTGGGAGGCGGCCGGGTATCAGCTTTTCACCGGCGTCAACGTGCCGAGCAAGGCGTTCGGCGAGATCGTCGAGCACAAGAACCACACGCCGCACATCACCGCCGCCGCGCTGAAGCAGCGGCTCGATGCCGGCGAGAAGATCCTGATCGTCGACAGCCGCCCGATCGGCGAGTTCCGCAACATGAGCATTCCCGGCGCCTATGACTGCCCGGGGGCGGAGCTGGTCTATCGCGTGCCCGACCGGATCGATTCGGCGGATACGTTGGTCGTGGTCAACTGCGCCGGGCGCACCCGCAGCATCATCGGCGCCCAGTCGCTGCGTAACGCCGGGCTTGCGAACCCGGTCATGGCGCTCGAAAACGGCACAATGGGGTGGGAATTGGCGGGGCTCGAACTCGCGCGTGGGCGCGACGAGGCGTTGCCGGTGCCGTCTTCGGCCGGGCTGGGCAGAGCACAAGCCCTCGCCGGCGCGGTTGCCGAGCGCTTCACCCTTCCGCGCATCGACGACGCGACGCTGGCCCGCTTTCGGGCCGAGGCCGAAAGCCGCACGCTCTACCTCCTCGATGTCCGCAGCCCCGAGGAATACGCGGCCGGTCACCTGTCGAGTGCGCGCTCGGCGCCGGGCGGGCAGCTCGTCCAGGCGACCGATGTCTATATGAACACGCGCAACGCCCGCATCGTGCTGGTCGACGACGATGGCGTCCGCGCAACGATGACCGGGCATTGGCTGCGCCAGATGGGCTGGGCGGAGATATACCTGCTCGACGGCGGCCTCGACGGACGGGAGCTCGTCACCGGCGGCGGCGCAGCGCCGATCCCCGAGCTCGAAGCGGCGCAAACTCCGACGATCTCGGCCGCGGATTTGAAGACGCGGCTCGATCGCGGCGAGGCGGTCGTCGTCGATCTCGCCCGCAGTCTCGCCTACGAGGCGGGGCATATCCCGGGCGCGTGGTTCGCGGTCAGGGCGCGACTCGGCGACAGCCTCGGGAAAGTGCCCAAGGCGGCGATGCTGGTGCTGACCTCGCCCGACGGTGCGCTGGCGCGGCTTGCCGCGGCCGAGCTGGCGGTGAGCGGCTATACCGAGCTCCGCGTGCTCGCCGGCGGCACCGATTCCTGGCGCGCGGCCGGCTTGCCGCTCACCGGCGGGCGCGAGGCGATGGCCGACACGCCGAACGATTGCTGGCGGCGGCCTTACGATCCCTATGCCGGCGAGGGGGCACGGCAGCGCTATCTCGATTGGGAGACGGGGCTCGTCGGACAGATCGAGCGGGAGGGCGATGTCGGGTTTCGCATCCCCGGTTGAACCCGACACGAAACTTTCCCGGCTCTGCCATAGGACGGACATTTTTGACGATTAGTTGACCCCTTGCCGGCTATAGCCGGCTACCCGTCCGGGCCCGAGGAAGGATCGATGTCGGAGCGCGCATTGCTGGCGTCTGTTGTTGCCCGGCCGGCGCGCCTGCCCGACCTCGCCGAGCGCTTTATGGTGCCCGAGCATTTTGTCTGGGGCGATTTCACGACGGCGGATGGGGCGATCCTGCGCTGGGGCCATCTGCCGGTCGCCAAGCCGCGCGCCGTGTGCCTGATGGTCACCGGGTTCCGCGAGTTCATCGAAAAGCAGTTCGAGACGGTACGTGACCTCGCCGCGCACGGGATCGAGGTGTGGTGCCTCGATTGGCGCGGCCAGGGGCGCTCGGTGCGGCCGCGGCGCTGGCCGACCCGCCCGCGCGCCCGCCGCTTCGACCGCGACGCCAACGACCTCGCCGCGTTCGCCCAGGCCAAACTCTCGCGCACCTTGCCGCGCGTGTTGATCGCGCATTCGATGGGCGGGGCGATCGCGCTCCTCTGCCTGCATGCGCGTCCCGACCTGTTCGACGCGGCGGTGCTGTCGTCGCCGATGCTGGGGCTGCGGCTCGGCCGCGTGCCGCCCGCGTCGCTGCGCGCGATCACCGGGCCGTTGCGCATCGTGGGGTTCGGCGCCCGGCTCGTCCCCGGCACCAAGCGGCGCTGGCCGCCCGGGCGCGTGCCGTCGCCGGAACGCAGCCGCGCGACCAGCGATCCGGAGCGCTGCCGCCTCCATCACGCATGGCTGTCGGCCGATCCCCAGCTGCGCGTCGACGGCCCGACCTTTGGCTGGATCGACGCGACGCTGGCGGTGCTCGGCCGCATCGGCAAGGCCGAGTTCCTCACCGGCATCGACACCCCGATCCTCATCGGCAGCGGAGGCCGCGATGCGGTCGTCTCCCGCACCGCGCATCGCCGCGCCGCCCGCCTGCTCCCCGATTGCGAGCTGGTCGAGCTGCCGGAATCAAAGCACGAGCCGTTCCTCGAACAGGACCAGATCCGCGACGTGTGGTTTGCGCGGGTCGACCGCTTTATCGGCGAGCGCTGCTCGTAGGTTAGGGCCTAGCGGGCGGTCGCAGCGCGCCATACCATGTCGGTGAACCCGCCTGCCGCCGCCGCGCGGATGGCCTGCGGCTGGGGGCTTTCGCGGGCGATCCCCTCGACACTGTGCTCGTAGGCACGGCGGTCGAGCTCGCCGGTATGCCCCGGGTCGCCGATCAGGCCGAGGATCGTCTCGAGCATCCGCCGCTGGTGCAACGGATCGGCGTGGGGCGCCGCCGCCATCGTCGCGGCTAGCGCATCGTCGGGGTGCTGCGCGGCAAGCCGCCAGCCGGCGAGCGTCGCGCGCAGAAAGCGCACCAGCACGGCGCGGCGGGCGGGGTCGTCGATCGCTCCCCGGCTCGCATAAAGCCCGTCTTCGAGAAAGGCGTAGCCGCTGTCGCCGAGGCGGGCGTCGACGAGTTTGTCCGGCGTCAGCCCACCCGCGACGATCGACCAATACTCGTTGTACATCATCGCCGTGGCACAGGCGACGCGGCTGGCGACAAGATCGGCGCCGTCGGGCTTCTGCTGCACCAGGCTCACGCGGTCGAGCGGAATGCTGTAGCCCCTGAGCCAGTCGCGCACGTTGAGCTCGTCGCCGACATTCCACACGCCGATCGTCTTGCCGGCGACGTCGAGGATCGTGTTCACCCCGGCGTCGCGCCGGCACAGCACGGTCATGCCCGGCTTGCGGAAAATCTGCGCGATGTTCACGACGTCCTCGCCGCGCCGGCGTGCGTCGATCGCCGACGGGAGCCAGGCAATCGCCACATCGGCGCCGCCTTTGGCGACGACATCCGCGGGCACGATCCCCGGACCGCCCTCGATCGCCGTGACGTCGAGGCCCTCATGCGCATAAAGGCCCTTGTCACGGGCCATGTAGACGCCCGCGAACTGGGCCTGGTTGAACCACATCAGCTGAAGCCGGATGTGGTCCAGCGTCTGCGCCCCTGCGGGAAGGGCGAGGCAGAAGGTGAAAAGAACAGCGCAGACCGAGCGCCGGATGCCCGAACCGCGCCTCACCCCTCAGCTCCGCGGTGCGTGCTTCGACAGGATGCGCTGCAGGGTGCGGCGGTGCATCTTGAGCCGGCGGGCGGTCTCGGAGACGTTGCGCTCGCACAATTCGAAGATGCGCTGGATATGCTCCCAGCGGACCCGGTCGGCCGACATCGGGTCGGCGGGGGGCTCCGGGGTTTCGCCCTCTTGCGCCAACAGGGCACGCTCGACCGCGTCGGCGTCGGCGGGCTTGGGCAGATAGTCGACCGCCCCTGCCTTTACCGCGGCGACCGCCGTCGCGATGTTGCCGTAACCGGTCAGCATGACGATGCGCGCACCGGGGCGGGCGTCACGCAGGGCACTCACCACGTCGAGCCCGCTGCCGTCCCCGAGGCGCAGATCGACCACCGCGAACGCGGGGAGGGTCGTCGTCGCGGCGGCCATGCCGGTGGCCACGCTTTCGGCTGTCGAGACGACAAAGCCGCGCCGCTCCATCGCTCGCGCGAGGCGCTGGCACAGCGGGGCATCGTCATCGACGATCAGGAGGGTCCGGTCGGATTCCGCAAGGCCGCGCAGCGGCGGGGCTGGAGCATCGGCGGGGATGGGTCGCTGGGGTCGATCTATCGTCGTGTTCATACCGCTTGCCTTTCACTGCCGGGCGTGGCCGCTGCAGCGGCAGGGTGTCGCGCCACCGCCTCCAAATTGTCACGCCGCCACGAAATGACAACATGTGCGCCGCCTTCATCAAGGTTACCGAAGGCGAGCCCGGCGCCGCTGCGCTCCAAGAGGCTCTGCGCGATGAAGATGCCGAGCCCCATATGGCCCGAGGTGCCGGACCGGCTCGACAGGTAGGGCTCGCCCAGCCGCCCGAGCAGATTGGGCGGATAGCCCGGCCCGTCGTCGGTGATGTCGATCGTCACCGCGTTCTCGTCCCAGAATGTCGCGACGGTGACCTCGCGGCGGGCAAATTGCACCGCGTTCTGGATAAGGTTGTGGAGCCCGTGCATGATCTCCGGGCTGCGCAGAACCTCGGGTTCGGAATCCGTGGGCTCGCCGGTCGCGGCGAAGATCAGGTGCACGCGCGGGTCGTGGTAGAGAGCGCCGGCCGCCTCGACGAGGGCCGAGATCGGCAAGCGGGCGAACGGCGACTCGCCGTCTTCGGGCGGCTGCTGCGCCAGCTCCGCAAGGATGCGCCGGCATCGCTCGGACTGGCTCAAGAGCAGCATCGCGTCCTCGGCATGCGGCGAATCGGCGGGAAGGTCGCGGGCGAGCTCGCGGGCGACGACCGCGATCGTCGCGAGCGGGCTGCCGAGTTCGTGCGCGGCGGCGGCGGCGAGCGCGCCGACCGCCGAGATCCGCTGCTCGCGGGCGAGCGATAGCTGGGTCGCGGACACCGCATCGCGCAGCCGCCGCGCCTCGCGCGCCACGGCCCAGGTGTAGGAGGCGATAAACCCCGTCGCGAAAACCAGCGCCGCCCAATGGCCGATGATGAGCTCGGGGGGAAACGGCAATCCCTCGCCGCGCCAGGGCAGCGGCAGGTGCCACAGCGCCAGCACCGTGACGGCCGCGATCGCGAACCCGGCGAGCCCGACGACCGGGCGCTGCGACAGGATCGTCGCCGCCACGGTGACCGGCGCCAGCATCAGGATCGCGAACGGGTTTTCGAGGCCACCGGTCAGGTACAGGAGCAGTGCGAGCTGCAGCGTGTCGTAGCCTAGAAAAAGCGTCGCCTCGCGTTCGCCGAGCCGCGTCGTCGCGCGCCGCGACAGCACGAGAATGAGATTGAACAGGATCGAGGCGGCAACAACCCCAAAGGCAGGGAGCAGCGGCAGGCGGAAATCGAGTCCGTAATGCACCGTCACCAGCGCCAGCGCCTGCCCGCTGACCGCGACCCACCGAATAAAGACGAGCCGCCGCAGGCTGATCCGGTCGAAACCGGCCTGTGCCTCGCCCGATGCGCTTCCGCCGCCGACGCTCACCGGATCACCTCTCGCGCCCTGGCTCCGTGCCTCATGATGCGCCATATAGAACCGATGTCCGCGCCCGTCATCCATGTCGACAATCTGGTCAAGCGCTATCCGGGCGGTGCGGTCGCCGTGAACGGGATCGGTTTCAGCGTAGGGAGGGGCGTGACCGCCGCACTGCTCGGCGGCAACGGGGCCGGCAAGACGACGACTCTGGCGATCCTCCTCGGCCTCCTGCTGCCGACTTCGGGCACGGTCAGGGTGTTCGGCGAGGACGTATTGCGCCACCGCTACCGGGTGCTGCCGCGGATCAATTTCTCGTCGCCCTATGTCGACTTGCCGCATCGGCTGACGGTGCGCCAGAACCTCCTCGTCTATGCCCGGCTCTACCGCCTGAAGCAGCGTCGCGAGCGGATCGAGACCCTGGCGAAGGACCTGCAGATCACCGCGTTTCTCGATCGCCCTGCGGGGCGGCTGTCATCCGGACAGAAGACCCGCGTCGCACTCGCCAAGTCGCTCCTCAACGAGCCGGAACTGTTGCTGCTCGACGAGCCGACCGCATCGCTCGATCCCGACACCGGGGATTGGGTGCGCAGCTACATTGAGGCCTACCAGGCCCGCACCGGCGCCACGATCCTCCTCGCCTCCCACAACATGGGCGAGGTCGAGCGGCTGTGCTCCGAGGTGATGATGATGAAATCCGGGCGGATCGTCGATCGCGGCAGCCCCGGCGACTTGATCGGCCGCTACGGCCGCGCCAACCTCGAGGAGGTGTTCCTGCACATCGCCCGCTCGCCGCACGACGCGCTGGAGCCGGTATCGTGAGCGGCCCCGGCAGTGCGGTCGCGTTCTCGCCCGAGCGGGTCTGGGCGATGCTCTTGCGGTATCTCTACATCCTCAAAAGCTCGTGGCCGCGTACCCTGGAGCTCCTGTACTGGCCGACCCTGCAGGTGCTGGTGTGGGGGTTCATGAGCCAGTTCCTGTCCCGAAACAGTTCCTATGTCGCGCAGGCGTTTGGCGTCCTGCTCGGCGCGGTGATGCTGTGGGACATGCTGTTTCGCAGCCAGCTCGGCCTGTCGATCTCGTTTCTCGAAGAGATGTGGTCGCGCAACCTCGGCCATCTCTTCGTGACTCCGCTCAGGGCCTATGAGTGGGTGATCTCGCTGTTGGCGATGAGCGTCGTTCGGGTCGTGATCGGGGTGGTGCCGGCGGCGCTTCTCGCGATCCCGCTCTACCACTATTCGATCTTTTCGATGGGGCTGCCGCTCGTCGCTTTCGTCGTCGTGCTGATGGGGATGGGCTGGGCGCTCGGCCTCGCGATCTGCGGGCTGATCCTGCGGCACGGGATGGGTGCGGAAAGCCTCGCCTGGACCATCATCTTCGCGCTGTCGCCGGTGTCCTGCGTCTACTACCCGGTGACGACCCTGCCGGTCTGGCTGCGGCCGGTTGCCTGGTGTCTGCCGCAGACCTATGTGTTCGAGGGGATGCGCGCGATGCTGTTCGACGGAACCTTCCGCACCGACTATTTTTTCGAGGCTGCTGCCCTTGACGTGCTTTACCTGGGGTTGGGCATCACCATCTTCTTCATCGCCTTCCGCAACGCCCGCCACCGGGGTGCGCTGTTGCAGATGGGAGAGTAGGAAACTTTCAGGCGGAGAAACGCGATGAGGTCGATCACCATCTCCCTTGCTGGCGCAGCGCTGGCTGTTACTGCACTCACCACCGGCGCGATGGCCCAGTCGATGCCCTATCCCCAGGCCGATATGAGCTGCCGGAACTACGCCTCCTCCCAGATCGCGCCGATGCAGAACCAGGCGGCCAACAACCAGGTCGGCAGCACCCTGCTCGGCGCCGGTCTCGGCGCGGCGCTGGGTGCGGCGGTTGGCGGCGGCCGCGGCGCGGCGATCGGCGCGGCCTCGGGCGCGGTCGTCGGCACCGGCGCCGGCGCGGCCAACGCTCAATACGACAACGCCACGATCCAGCAATATTATTCCAACTACTACTGGTCGTGCATGTCGGGTTACGGCTACCCGCCGCAGTAAGGAATCTCTTCCCCTCTTGGCTTGGCCGGGTTTGACCGGCCATCCACGCCCCGCTTCGGGCAATTCGTGGACCCCCGGGACAAGCCCCGGGGGAGCCAAGAAAGAGGAGCTGGGTTTAGGCTAAATGGCCAGGCCGCTAAGCCTTCCCGCTGACTCCGGCCTCGGCGAAGGTGGCCATGCCGGTGTGGCAGGCGGCGGCGGCTTGGAGCACGCCGAGCGCCAGGGTCGCGCCCGAGCCCTCGCCGAGGCGCATGCCGAAATTGAAGAGAGCCGCCTTGTCGATTCGGTCGAGGAGGCGCTGGTGGCCGGGCTCGGCCGAGACGTGGCCGACGATGCAGTGGTCGAGCGCCTGCGGGTTGACCGCAAAGAGCACCGCCGCCGCGACGGTCGAGGTGTAGCCGTCGAGCACGACCGGCACGCGGCCCATGCGTGCGGCGAGCACGGCGCCGGTGATCGCCGCGATCTCGAGCCCGCCCAGCCGGCGCAGCTTCTCGAACGAGTCGACGCCGGGATCGGCATGGCGGGCGACGGCGGCGGCCACGACCTCGCGCTTGTTGGCGAGCGCCGGGCCCGCGACGCCGGTGCCGGGGCCGACCCAATCCGCAGCCTCGCCGCCGAAGAGGGCCTGCGCCAACGCCGCGGCGGAGGTCGTGTTGGCGATTCCCATCTCGCCCAATGCTAGCACATCCACTCCCGGCTCGACCGCCATCATCCCGTAGGCGATCGCGCCGGCGCATTCCTCCTCGGTCATCGCCGGAGCCTCGACGATATCGGCGGTCGGCTGGTCGAGGTTCATCTCGTAGACGCG
>DASXFE010000113.1:0-42914 GCA_036489765.1 Allostellaceae bacterium
CGAGGTCACGATCGAGTTGCCGATATTGGCGTTGACCTTCACCAGGAAGTTCCGGCCGATGATCATCGGCTCGGTTTCCGGGTGGTTGATGTTGTTGGGGATGATCGCGCGGCCGCGGGCGATCTCGTCGCGGACGAATTCAGGCGTCACGTATTCCGGGATCGCCGCGCCAAACGAATGTCCGTCGGCGAGGTCGGCCTTGGCCCGCTCCGCCGCCGCCTCACGGCCGACGTTCTCGCGGATCGCGACGTATTCCATCTCCGGGGTGACGATGCCGCGGCGGGCATAGGCGAGCTGGGTCACCGACTGGCCGGGCTTGCCGCGCAGGATCGTCCGCTGGGCCCGGTCGAAGATCGGCACGTTCGACTCTTCGCCGCGCTTCAGGCCGTTATCCTCGGGCTTGACCTCACGGCCTCCGGTCTCGTCGACATCGCCGCGGGCGAGGATCCACGAGCGGCGCAACTCGGCGAGGCCCTTGTTGATGTCGGGGCTCTCAGCGGGGTCGGAATAGGCGCCCGAGGTGTCGTAGACCCGCACCGGCGGCTCGTTCGCGCGCGCTTCCAGCTCAATCTCGCGCATCGCGACGCGGATCTCGCCGTGGCGCTTGCCGGAGACGAAAATCTTGCGCGAGGCGGGGAACGGGCCGGTCGTGACGGTCGGCTCGGCGTTCTTCGATAGCGGCGCGGAATCGGGCATGCGACATCTCCTGGCGCGTCGTTACAACGACCCGAGCGAGGACCAAGCGGGGATATCTGGCGAGATGCCCTGTCCCTACGCCGGCACGACCCGGATCAGGTTCAAAGGGTTTCCGCGATCCAGCGAATCTCAGCCCCTGCCGGGGCACCCCTTGGACTGCCCCAATTAAGGACAGGTTGTCACAGGATCGTCAAGCGGGCCTCGGGAGGCGGCAGCGCCGCAATGCTTCCTCCCCGATGGGCGGATGGAGAATGGCGGTGGTGCGCCGTTGACGGACATGGCGCCGAGGTTTGGCTCCATCCGAATTGCTCTCAAACGGGCGCCCGCGACGGACATGGGCATCACGACTCCGTCAGATTAATGTAAGTTTCTGTAGCCAGCATCGAGGAGAGCGATGCACCGTCCAATAGCTGACCAGATGCCCGTCCGCGCGGACGAGGTGATGGAATGAGGCGGCGCACGTTTATCGCGGGTGCTGCAGTCGGGATGTTCCGGTCGGCTGTCGGTCTCGCGCAGCCGCGGAAAATTCGAACGATTGGCGTTCTGATCATCGGCAAGCCGGACCCGGCGCCGTTGCTGCAGACCTTCCGTGACCAATTGGAAACGCTCGGCTACGTCGATGGCCAGAATGTGCGGATCCTCGTGCGCTCCGCCGCCGGCGACCTGGAACGCCTGCCCGAACTGGCTGCAGCGCTTGCACGCGAACAGGTCGATGTCGTCGCAACTTGGATGACCCCCGCCGTGCTGGCGGCAAAACAGGCGACGAAAAGCATTCCGATCGTCATGATCGGTGCGGCCGACCCGGTCAGTATGGGCATTGTGGCGAGCCTCGCGCGTCCGGAGGGCAACGTGACCGGGATGGCAGGCTTGACCGCGGAGTTTGCGGGCAAGATCGTCGAGTTGCTCAAAGAGATGCTGCCAGACCCAACACGAATCGGTGTGCTCGGCAACGAGGCGGACCCCTTTTCGAAATTTTTCCGCGACGGTGTCGTGGCGGCAGGAAAGGCTAATGGCGTCGAAATCACGCCGTTCATGGTGACGGCGGGCGCTCCGCTGGACGCCGTATTTCCGGCGATGGCGAAAGCGAGTGTCGTCGCTGCGATCATTCAGCCGAGCCTGCCGCTGAAACACGTTGCGGAGATGGCGCTGCAATATCGCCTCGCGACGGCTTGTCCGTTGTCGAGCTACGCCCAATCTGGCGGGTTGATGTCTTATGCCAATAATCCGCAAGAGGGCGCACGCGAGGCCGCGGTCTTTGTCGACAAGATCTTCAAGGGTGCGAGCCCAGCCGATCTGCCAGTCGAGCAGCCCACCAAATTCGAGCTGGCGATCAATCTCAAGACCGCCAAGACAATCGGCGTAAGTGTGCCGCAATTGCTGCTGGCGCGCGCCGACAAGATCATAGAGTAGCGACATGGCCGCCTTGGGGCAAAAGCCGGCGATCGTCCCTCCATCGTTCTCGGCTTTGTGTCCGAGAGGGGAACTCGAGCGGCACCGGTTCCCGCGACGGGGCCATAGGAGGCCCTAACTCACGGGCGGCTCGGTCAGAAAGCGGTGGGCGATCGCGGCGTGCATCGCGATCCCCATCGCCATCGCATCCTCGTTGAGGATCATGTGGTTGGAGTGGCATGAGGCGATGGGATCGTGGTCGTGGTGGCCCGCGGGCATGACGCCGAGGAACATCATGCAGCCGGGCATGCGCTGGAGGACGTAGGAGAAATCCTCGGCGCCCATGAACGGGGCCGGCATCGGGATGTAGTTGTCGGGCCCCAGCATCTCGGTCGCGATGCCGCGGGCGAATTCGACAAAGCCGGGGTCGTTGACGGTGACCGGATAGCCGGTTCGGATGTTGACCTCGGCGGTGCAGGAATGCGCGGCGGCGATGTTGGTCGCGACGCGCCGGATACCCTCTTTGGCGATCTCCCGTGCCGCCTCCGAGGTCGTGCGCAGCGTGCCGAGCATGTCGACCGTCTCAGGGATGACGTTGCTTGTCGTGCCGCCGGTGATCTTGGTGAGGGTCAAGACCGCCGGGTCGAAGACGTTGGTGCGGCGGGTCACCATCGCATGCAGCGCGAGGCCGATCTCGCAGGCAACCGGCACCGGGTCGGTCGCAAGGTGCGGCATCGAGGCGTGGCCGCCGCTGCCCTTGACCTTGATCGTCCAGGTATCGACCGAGGCGAGGATCGGCCCCGGCCGCCCGGCGATCGCGCCGGCCTTGAAATTGGGGAAGATGTGGAGCGCGAAGGCGGCGTCGGGCTTGGGGTCGGCGTCGAGGAGCCCGTCTTCGATCATGTGGCGCGCGCCGGCAAAACCCTCCTCTCCGGGCTGGAACATGAACTTGACCGTGCCGGGCAACTCGTCGCGGTGCCGGTGCAGGAGGTGCACGGCCTGGACCAGCATCGCCGTGTGCGAATCGTGGCCGCAGGCGTGCATGCGCCCGGGAACCTGGCTGGCGAAATCGAGCCCGGTTTCCTCGGGCATCGGCAGCGCGTCCATGTCGCCGCGGAGGAGGATCGTGCGGCCGCTCTGCGAGCCCGATTTGGTGCCGGTGAGCGAGACTATGAGGCCCGAGGTCGAGGTGCCGCGGGCGATGTCGACATCGAGGCCCCGGAGCCCGTCGAGCACCGCCTGGGTCGTCAGCGGCAGGTCGAGCCCCAGCTCCGGCTGGGCATGGATGCGCCGCCGCACCGCGACCGCCGCCGGGAGAAGCTCCTTCGCCTCGTCGAGGAATATCTCCAGCCCGGCCATGCGATCCCTCCCCTTTCCATGACGACGTTAACACAGCCCTCTTCAGCCGTCATTCGAGGCTCGGCATAGGGTGCCTTGTCCCGGGGGAGCCGAGGGAAGGGGCGAAGAAAGAGCGAGTGCGGAGGAGACAGGCGATGTAAGATTCCCTCACATGAATTGGACCGGCAAAGATCCGCGCGAGCGGCGTGGGTATCATCACGGCAATCTGCGCGAGGCGCTGATCGATGCAGCGCTGAACCTGATCGCGCAAAAGGGGCCGGCCGGGTTCACCTTTGCCGATGCGGCGCGCTCGGCCGGGGTCAGCTCGGCGGCGCCGTATCGGCATTTCCGCGACCGCGACGCCCTCATTTCCGATGTGGCCAAGCGCGGGTTCGAGCTGTTCGAGGCCCATCTGAGAGCGGCGTGGGACGACGGGCGGCCCGACGCCTTTGCCGCGTTCCGGAACCTCGGCCGCGCCTATCTCGGGTTTGCCCGCGACGAGCCGGCCTATTACTCGTCGATGTTCGAGGCCGGGATCCCGCTCAACAGCGTCCCGGGGCTGAACGAGGCGTCGGACCGCGCCTTTGGGGTATTGCGCCTCGCGGCCGAAACCCTGCTCGCCCGGGCGCCCGCCGAGAAGCGGCCGCCCGGGCTGATGATGAGCCTCCATGTCTGGGCGCTGTCGCACGGCATCGCTTCATTGTTCGGCCGCGGCGATGAAGGCCGCCGCGCGCTGCCGATGCAACCTGAGGAACTGCTTGAAGCCGCGGTGCTTGTCTATCTGCGTGGGCTCGATCTGATCGGCGATCCGAAGGCTTGAAGGTGCCCGCTTGACAGGCTCCGGAAGGCGACCTATGTCAATGTTAGTAACATTTACATAGGTGCGGCGATGACCCTGATCGACCGTGTCGACGATTTCGGCAAGCCTGCCTGGATCGCTGCTGTCGTCGTCAGCTTTGTGATGTGTTGGCCGATTGGCCTCGTTCTCCTGGGCTTCTTGATAGGGAGTGGTCGGGTTATGGGATGCTGGACCAATCACACCGGCGATCGCTGGCAGCGCCGGATGCAACGCGGCTTCGAGCGAATGCAACGCGGGGCCGAGCGCATGCAGCGCGGCGCCGAGCGGATGCATGAAGCCGCCGAGCGCTGGCGCGACCGGTACCAGCAGGAGGCACCGGCCCATTTCGGCTCGGGGCCGAGCGGCAACCGCGCCTTCGACGAATACAAGGCCGAGACCCTGCGCCGGCTCGAAGACGAGCAGCGTGAGTTCCTGGGCTTTCTGGAACGCCTGCGCCAAGCGAAGGACAAGGCCGAGTTCGACCAGTTCATGGCCGAGCGCCGGCAACATTCGGGCAGCCCGTCAGCCCCGTCGCCGCAACAGTAAACGAACGCGGAGGCCCGCCGGCGCCAGCCGGCGGGCGTCGCTTTAATCCTTTGTGTTCGCCTTGCGGAGCGCCACGAGCGCGATATCCATCCGGCCGCCGCTCTGCTGCATCAGATTGCCAAACAGGTCGCGCTCCTGCACGCGCATGCTGAGCCCGTCGATCTTGACATCGGAGATCTTGGGCTGGCCCCCCTCGTCGATCAGCGACCACTCGATTTCCAGGTACCCGCCATTCGGCCGCGGGACCCGGCTCGACACCACCGTCTCGCCGCCTTGCTGCCGCGTCCCGGTCACCTGGAACGGCTCGCCGGCATACTCGCTGAGGCGCCTTGCATAGGCTTCGGAGATCGATTGCGAGAAGGCCTGCTGGAATTGCTGACGCTGTTCCGGCGAGGCGGTGCGGCCGTACTGTCCCATCACGAACTGGCCGATCTGCTGGTCCGCGAAATCGGCGCGGTACAGCTGAGCGAACCGCGCGGCGCGCTGCTCCATCGGTACGTTCGGCCCCATAACCTGGATCGCCTGGCGCCCGAGCTGGTCGACAAAGGCCCGAGGGTCTTGTTCGGCCATCGCCGCAGTCGTCACAGATGCCACGACCACGAACGCGGCGGCCGCGAATGGTAGAGAGCGCCTGATCATCACCGATCCTCATGCGATGGAAGTCAGCCGATAAACAAGGCCGACCCCAAAGCTGTTCCGCACGGGAAAGTAGACGTGATCAGGCCTCGCCGCGGCGATGCGCGAAATTGAGGGTCAAGAGCCTGGAAGAAAAGGCGCCGTAGGTGGTCGGCTCATAGCGCGGCGGATTGTCGGGGCCGATGCAGGTCGGGACGCAAGCGACCTCCACATCGTGATTGGGCCCGAGGAAAAACGGGATCGCGTAGCGCGACGCGTCGTTGCGGTTGACGACCCGGTGCGGGGTCGGCGCAAACCGGTCGTTCGAATAGCGTCCGAGCATCGCCCCGGTATTGACCACAAACGTGCCCGGCACCGCCGGCGGCCGGATCCACTCGCCTTCCGCTGTCCGCACCTCGAGCCCCGGCAGCTCGGATTGGGCGAGGAAGGTGATGAAGTTGTTGTCGGTATGCGGCGCAAAGCCGAACTCGTTGTTCCCCGGCTCCGGTTGCGGCGGGTAATGGATCAGCCGGATCGTGCAGTTCGGCTCGGCAAAGGCCGCCGCGAAATAGTCCTCGGGCAGATCGAGCGCCGCCGCAAAGACCGGCACCAGACGGGTCGTCATCGCCTCCATCGCGGCGTAGTAGGCCGTGGCGGCAGCCCGGAATTCCGGCATGCCGGCCGGCCAGCGGTTGAGCCCGATCAAAGGCTTCCGGTTGACGATATCCGGGTGGTCCGGGGCGCGATCACGCGTGATGTAGAACGACTCGCTGAAATTCGGCTTTGTGTTGTTGTTGACGGGGGAGTGTCGGACGGTCTGACCGCCAAAGGGTAGGTAGCCGATATTCAGATCGCCGATCTTGTAGGCGAGCTTATCTTCCTCGGGGTGGGCGAAGAACGCTTCGGCGGCGGCGAAGACGCCGGCGGGGAGGGCCGGATCGATGCCGTGATTGGCGACGACGAGAAACCCGGTATCCGCGCAAGTCCGCGCCACCTCCCGCGCCAGCGGCGCCGTCGCCCCAGGCTCGCCGGCGAGGAACGGGCCCACGTCGAGGACAGGGATGCGGCTGGTGGTGGCGATGGTGTTGGGCATCGGTGCCTCAGAGTGTCCTTGCGAGGAGCCGCAGACGACGCGGCAATCTCGGGCGGGATAGGCGCCTCGGCGCGAGATTGCCGCGTCGCTGCACTCCTCGCAATGACGGCAACCTAGGCGTGGTTGGCCTTGTAGTAGGTGTTTCGCAGCACGCGGCCGGGGAGGTTGCCGCTGTGCTTGCCGTCTTCCATCAGGACCTGGCCGTTGACGATCGTCATGTGGATGCCCTGAGCGGGCTCCTTGATGCGCTTGGCGCCGGCCGGGAAGTCGTAGACCGTTTCGAGCGGCAGCGGCTTCACCGTGTCGGGGTCGAAGATCACGATGTCGGCGACCATGCCGGGACGCAGCAGGCCGCGGTCGTAGAGCCCGAAGATCGAGGCCGACTCGAAGGTGAGGCGCCGCACCGCCGTTTCCAGCGACATGATCTTCTTTTCGCGCACCCATTCGGCGAGGAGCCGGGTCGAGAACCCGAACCCGCTCTGGAACTGGACATGCGCGCCGCCGTCCGAGAGGCCGATCACGGCGTTCGGATAGGTCAGGATCTGCGCGACCGCTTCGTCGTCGACATTGTTCTCACCGTGGAGCCAGCCGGTGTCGAGGTTCTCCTCGATCGTCAGGTCGCACAGGCAGTCAATGATCCCCTTGCCCTGCGCCTTGGCGATCTCGCCGAGGGTCTTGTCGATCATCCACTTGTTCTTTTCGAGGACGACCGTCTGCACGACCATATAGTCCCACCAGGTCGAGCAGATGCCAATCGCCGGGCCGCCCTTGAACTCGACCGCCTCCTCGTGGAGCTTCTTGCGCACCTCGGGGTCGGCATAGGCCTTGAGCTGGTCTTCGGGGCTCGACAGACAGATCGGATGCCACACCGGCAGGCCGCGGAAGGTCTGGGTGTTGCGCATCTCGAAGAAATCGGTGATGCGGTTCGGCGTGCACATCGGGAAGGCGCGGATGCCGCG
Source organism: Allostellaceae bacterium (assembly GCA_036489765.1). GTDB lineage: Bacteria > Pseudomonadota > Alphaproteobacteria > ATCC43930 > CGMCC-115725 > DATARH01. The sequence goes on from DASXFE010000113.1 coordinate 7,475, forward strand.
GGCGGTCGTCGAGTTGACCTGCTCCATCTGCTTCTGCCACTGGCCGGGGCGGCGCATCGTCTGGCCGAGATTGTTGTAGACGACGGTGCGGCCGGTCGCCTCCGAGAGGCGGCTCATCAGCGCGTCCTTCATCTCGGCGCCGTTGCCGCCGCCGGACTGGATGAGGCCGGTGCCCATCTCCTTGAGCACGTCGCCAAGCGCGAAGATCTCCTTCTCGTCGGCCCAGATCGCCGGGATGTGGACGCCCTGCGGGTCGAAATGCCCGTAATTGCGCGACACCGAGAGGCCGAGCGCACCGGCCTCCATGCCCTCGCGGACGAGAGCCTGCATCTCACGGATCTCGTCATCGGTCGCGGTGCGCTTCTGGCACTCCTCGCCCATCACGTAATGGCGGACGGCGGTGTGCCCGATCAGGTTGCCGACATTGACGCCGAGGTTGCGGTCCATCTGCTCGAGGTATTGCGGCACCGTCTCCCAGGTGATCTCGAGCGTGTCGAGCACATCCATCGGGATCGCCTCGACGTAGCTGAGGAACTCGCTGAGCCGGCGCTGAGCCGCCCGGTCCTTGCGCACCGGCGCGAGGCTCAGCGAGCAGTTGCCGAAGACGACCGAGGTCGCGCCGTGGTCGCACGAATACGAGCAGAGCGGATCCCAGGTGACCTGCGCGTCGTAATGGCAATGATTATCGATAAAGCCCGGGGCCACGACCATCCCGCCGGCATCGACGGTGCGGCCGGCCGGCCCCGACAATTTGCCGATCTCGACGATCTTGCCGTCCTTGATGCCCACGTCGCCCCGGAAGCTCGGTGCCCCCGACCCGTCAACGATGCGGCCGTTCTTAATCAGGATGTCGTAAGGCATTTAGGTCTCCGTGTCTGAGGCACCTTCCCTTGTCGTCGTCCCGGCGAAGGCCGGAATCCACCCGTCATCCGCTCGTGCGTTTGAACCGTGGGTCCCGGCCTGCGCCGGGACGACGATGGGGGGAGGTGGCGGATTAAGTCGTCAATTCACCAGGCCGTAGAACTTGGCGGCGTTTTCGCAGGTGATCTTGTGGATCGTGTCGGCGGGAAGCCCGGCGAACTGCTCTTCGATGTATTTCGTGCTCTCCGGCCAGACGCCGTCCGGGTGGGGATAGTCTGAGCCCCACATCAGGGTTTCGAGGCCGATCTCTTCGATCAGCTTGGGCCCGATGCGGTCGAATTGGAACGTCGCGCGGCACTGGCGGCGCCAGTATTCGCTCGGCTTCATCTTCATCAGGTCGCGGAAGCGGTCCTCGAACTCGAAGTCCATCCGGTCGAGCGCATAGGGCAGCCAGCCGATCCCGCTCTCGCCAAAGCCGATCCGCACGTTCGGGTACCGTTCCAGCACCCCGGCGCCGATGATCGCGGCGATGATCTGTATGAGGTTCATCTGGAACCCGGCGACCGTCGTGAACTGCGCCTGCCGCCGCATGCTCGCGGGGAGCTGGTTGCGCACGCGCTGCGGCATCTGCGGGAAGGTGTGGAAATGCAGCGGGAGCTGCACGTCGTTGACCGCCTTCCACAGCGGCTCCCAGCACGGGTGCCACATCGGGTCCATGTCCCACGAGCACGACAGCTCGAGGCCCTTGAGGCCGAGCTTGGCGACCCGGTAGACCTCCTTCGCCGCCGCCTCGATATCGCCGTAGGGCAGGCAGGCGAGGCCGATCTGACGGTCGGGATAGAAACTGCAGAAATGCTTCAGGTAGTCGTTATAGATGCGCAGGCACTCGTTGGCGGCCTCGTGGTCTTCGAGGCGCGAGACGACGCCTAGAATGCCGAAGATGATCTCGGCGTCGACCCCGTCCTTCTCCATCTCCTTGATGCGCAGGTGCGGGTCGCCGGGCCGGCGCTCGCCGCGCTTTCCGGCCTCGTAGAGCCCGGTCTCGGCCATCTTGTCGACGCGGTAGTTCTGCCCCGGCACGAACGGCGCGCCCACCGAGCCGACCGCGCCCGGGATCCCCATCTGGACGCCCTTTTTGGTGACCCATTTCGGGCCGTCGGCGCCGTCCTCGACAAACGGCATGCGGTCCTTGAATTCGCGGGTGGCGTTCTCGACAAACAGCTCAGGCGGCAGCCACGGCAGATCGAGATGGCAATCGGCGGAAATGCGGCGGTACTGCATGACGAGCCCTCCCGAATCACATTGTCGAGAGCACTGTACGCCCTTTGTTTGGACTCGCGCACCCACAACCACGCATGGGTTTGGGCTGAGCTATGCGAGATCGACGAAGCCGACTTGCCTCCGGGAGAGCTGCGTCGGATGATCGAAGGTATGACGCCCGACCGACTCGACACTCGGTGTCAGGTGCCATTCTGTCCACTCGTTGCTCGCAACGACGAGACTCTCCCCAGAGATTAGGTTCCATACGGCGGGCTGCGACGAATGTAGCGCGTCAAGCGGCGGCTTGATCCTCCAGGATCATCGCCGCGCATTTTTCGCCGATCATGATCGACGGGGCGTTGGTGTTGCCGCCGGGGACCTGGGGCATGATCGAGGCGTCGGCGACGCGCAGGCCCTTGAGGTTATGGACGCGCAGGCGAGGGTCGACGACCGAGTCAGGCTCGCGGCCCATGCGGCAGGTGCCGACCGGGTGCAGGTTGGAGACGCCGCGGAGACGGATCTCCTCCTTGAGCCGCTCGTCGCTCTCGCAGGTGACGCCGGGGATCACCTCTTCCATGACGTAGGGCTTCAGCGCCGGCTGCGCGGCGATCTTGCGGCTGAGGCGGCTGCCGTAGATCAGCGCCTGGAAATCGTATTCGCTGGCGAGGAAGTTGAACTGGATCGCCGGCGGCGCCATCGGGTCGGGGCTTTTGATCCGCACGGTGCCGCGCCCCTCGGGGCGCAGGTGCACCGGCGAAAAGGTGAAGGCCGAGAACGGGTGCGGCCTGATCCCGGTGCGGAGGCGCTCGAAGGCGCTCCAGCCGAACATGTTGATCTGCAGGTCGGGTTCTTCGAGCCGCGGGTCGCTCTTGACGAAGGCGCCGGCATAGATACCCGCATTCGACAAATGGCCGGTGCGGGTGAAGACGTATTTGACGCCGTGCGTCAGTTTCATCAGCGGACTGGCGGCGAGGTCGTTCAGCGTCACCTTTTGCGAGCAGCGCCAGACGAGATAGGTGTTGAAATGGTCATGCAGGTGCTTGCCGACCCCCTCCATGTCGGAGACGACAGGGATGCCGTGCTCCTGGAGGAGCGCACCGGGGCCGACGCCCGATAGCTGGAGCAGTTGCGGCGAGCCGTAGACGCCGCCGGAGACGACGATCTCGCGCCGCGCCTGCGCCGTTTTCGGGCCCGAGGGTGTGCGGTATTCGACGCCGGTCGCGCGGCCTTCGCCGAAGAGCACGCGGGTCGCGTGCGCCTCGGTCTCGACGGTCAGGTTCTGCCGCCCCTTGGCGGCACCGAGATAGGCGCGGGCGGAGCTCCAGCGGCGGCGGTTGCTGGTCGTCGTCTGGTAATAGCCGACGCCCTCCTGTTTCGCGCCGTTGAAATCGCTGTTGGCCGGGATGCCGGCCTCGACCGCCGCCTGCACCATCGCGTCGCCGAGCGCGCAGCGCACCGGGTTCGAGACATTGAGCGGGCCGCCGACGCCGTGGAACTCGCTCTCGCCGCGCTCCTGGTTCTGGGCCTTCTTGAAGAACGGCAGGACCGAGTCGTAATCCCAGCCCTCGCAACCGCGCTGGCGCCAGCCGTCATAGTCGCGGGGAGTGCCGCGCATGTAGACCATGCCATTGATCGAGCTGGTGCCGCCCAGGACCTTGCCACGCGGCTGGTAGAGGGTGCGGCCGTTCAATTCTTTTTCCGGCTCGCTGTCGAACATCCAGTTCACCCGCGGGTCGGTGTAGGTCTTGGTGTAGCCGAGCGGAACGTGGATCCACGGGTTGGTGTCCTTTGTGCCTGCTTCGAGCAGCAGCACGCGATACCGCCCGTTCTCGCTGAGGCGCCCGGCCACCGCACAGCCGGCCGAGCCGGCGCCGGTCACGATGAAGTCGTAGGTATTCTCGTCAGCCATCGTCGTCCCCCTCGCCTACGGTGACGACGATAGCCAATGGGGGTCGAGGCGGAAAGCCCGTGACAAGCCAAAAAAAGACGCCCGCGCCAAAGACTATTCAGGATGTTTTAATTGTATTCACCTAAGCCGTTCAGTGTGTTGGGCTTTGCAGAAACCGCCTGTCGAGCGGTCGGACGAGTCGGAGCGGCGCTCAAGCCGCATTCCGGCGCCGACCGGCCGTCGCGATCGAGCCGCTATCTCTATCTCGGCGGTTTCTTCTTCGTCGCCATCACGATCGTCGCCGCCGGCCTTGCGATTCACATGATGTATCGCGACCGCATCGCGGACGAGATGAAGGATACGCGCAACCTGTCGGTCGTGCTCGCCGAGCAGAGCGGGCGGGCGATCCAGGCCGTCGACCTCGTGATCCAGGAAACGCGGACGATGATCGCGAACGACGGCGTGACCACGCCGGACCAGTTCCGCGACCGCATGGCGACCGACCGGGTCCACCGCATCCTGCTGCACCGGCTGCACAGCCTGCCGCAGGCCAATTCGCTGGCGCTGCTCGACGATCACGGAGTCATCGTCAATTTCTCGCACACCTGGCCGATCCCGCATATCGAGGCCGCCGACCGCGATTTCTTCACGTATCTGCACGACAATAACGATCCGGGCGCCTTTATCGGCAAGCCGGTGGTCAACCGCTATACCGGGGCCTGGACGATCATGCTGGCGCGGCGGGTCAGCGCGCCCGACGGCACCTTCCTCGGCGTTGTGGCCGGGGTGGTCGAGGCCCGCTATTTCGTCGATTTCTACAAGGCGGTCACAACGGACAACGGGGGCTCGATCAGCCTCCTGCGTGACGACGGCATGCTGCTCGCTCGTTATCCGGCTGTCCAAAGCATGATCGGGAGCCGGGTGTCGCTCGACTCGCCGCTCTACGCGCGGATCGCGGAGGGCGGCGGTACCTATCGGTCGCCGGGCTACATCGACGGCGAGGCGCGCATCGTCTCGGTGCAGCCGATCCGCGAATACCCGATCGCCGTGGCGGTCGGCATCGACGAGGCGGAGGCGCTGGCGCCGTGGCGGCGCAAGGCGATCCTGATCGCGATCGGCGCGGCCTGGGCCGTCATTGGCTTTGCAATCCTTTTCCGCGCGCTCGCCGCCCAGCTTCGCCGGCTTGAACAGCGGGGTTCGGCGCTCGCGCAGAGCGAGGGGCGCTTCCGCGACTACGCCCTCGTCTCCTCCGACTGGTTCTGGGAGACCGACGAGAACCATCGCTTCACCTTCATCTCCGAAGGCATCCGGGCCTTTGGCAGCGATCCCGCCAGCAGCATCGGCCGCAGCCGGATGGAGATGGCCGTCGACCGCGACGAGGCGGCCAAATGGGAGGACCACCTCGATCGCCTGGCCCGCCGCGAACCGTTCCGCGACTTTACCTATCCGCGCCGGGTCGATGACGGGACCGAACGCATCCGCTCGATCAGCGGCACGCCGTTTTTCGACCCCGCGGGCCGGTTTCTCGGCTATCGCGGGAGTGCGCGCGACATCACCGACGCGGTGCACACCGAGCGCGAGCTGCGCAGCGCCAAGGAGGCGGCCGAGGCGGCCAACCGCACCCGGTCGCAATTCCTCGCCAACATGAGCCACGAGCTGCGGACGCCGCTGAACGCGATCCTCGGCTTTTCCGAATCATTGCAGCTCGGCATCGCCGGGCCGCTCGATCCGCGGCAGGAGGAGTACGCCGCGCTCATTCATCAGAGCGGCGACCACCTCCACACGATCATCAACGACATCCTCGACCTCGCCAAAGTCGACGCCGGCAAGCTCGACCTCCATATCGAGCACGGCATCGACCCGGCGCAGATCGTCGCCTCCTGCATCTCGCTGGTGCGCGACCGAGCCGAGACCGGAGAGCTGCACCTGACGGTCGAGGAGGGACGCCATCTGCCGCGCCTGATCGCCGACCCGACCCGTCTCAAGCAGATCCTGCTGAACCTGTTGTCGAACGCGATCAAATTCACCCAGCCCGGCGGCCTGGTCACGGTTTCGGTCGTCGAGACCATCGACGGCGGCGTCGCCTTTGCGGTTCGCGACACCGGGCCCGGGATGACGCCGGAACAGATGGTCGTCGCGCTCGAACCCTTCGGCCAGGTCGAGGCCGATCACTCGCGCCGCTACGAAGGCACCGGCCTCGGCCTGCCCCTCGCCGCCCGCCTCGCCGAGCTCCACGACGGCACGCTCGACCTCGCGAGCGAAAAGGGCGTCGGCACCATAGTGACGGTGATCCTCCCGCCCACCCGCGTCATCCCCGCTGCCCACCCCCGCAAGGCGCAGCGGGCGATGGCCGGGTAGAGACGCGAGCCGTATCAATGCTTCGCCTCTACCGGGCTTGACCCGGCACTCCACGTCTCGCTCGGACGGGATGACGCGGATGGCCGGAACAAGCCCCGCCAAGGGGGATGATAAAATCCAGATTATCGACGCTAAGACGAGGCCGGGCCCGACTTATCGACGATCCCGGTAGCCACCCCCGGTTGCCCTCCACTACCCCATCGGCTATGTTCCGCGCCGGTGGTGCCGTCCGGGTTCTAGGAGGGTTCCAAGTGGTCGGGGTTCTAGGACCCCTTCGCCTTGTAACTCTAAGATATCATTGGGAAAAGGGTGCATAGCTCAGTTGGTAGAGCAGCTGACTCTTAATCAGCGGGCCGTAGGTTCGAGTCCTACTGCACCCACCACTATTTCAAAGACATAGCGGACATTGGCGGATCGGACACACACGGTTACCAGGACGATCCCGGTCGGGAGATAAAGTCGCCGCCTATATGTCGCGCGCGATAGCGCTCTCCAACAGGCGTGCAGATTTTTGCGGCGAGGCAAATTGCTGAAGGTGATATCGCCAGGCGGTGCTCAGGTGAGCGACGCCGAGATCGAAGCATTTTTCAGAACGCTACCACCTAGCGCTTAGCACTCACCGCCGCTCGACGACGGATCCGGCGCACCCGCTGCGTCCCCGTCGGCCCTTGCTAGGTCCTGTGATGGTTTTTGTAGGGCCGATCTTGCCGACCCGTTTGACGCGCAAACATAAAGGGCACATGGCCCTTCGCCCCGGTGGAATGCCCTCGACGCATCACGCGCCCTTCTGGCGAGGGATGATCGGTAATCGTTTGAATTCTGCCACCGCGAGCGAGGAACTCATCAACAGTCTCGATGTGCTCGCGAACCGGAAATTCCGCAGTTGCCTTCATGCGAAAAGTGTCCCTCATTAGAGATGACGGCTTCATATCTCCGATACACATAAAATCCACATCAAATCATGGTTAAAACTATTCTAACATGCTGATCGTGTATTGCCGCCACCGCCTATCCGTCGGACTTGGATACAAATCTTCGACAGGCATCAGCGCGGTGGTAACCATCGCGTCCACCCACGCGGTGCGCAGGCCGTTCTCGGCGCGCCGGAAGATGCCGGGGCCGGACGCTCAGTAAACTCCGAGATATTGATGCAGGTCGATCCCGCCGCTCTGCTTCAATTCGGCGGCGGTTGCCTCGACCGCGACCCGCCCGCTGTTCAGGATCACGATATCGTCGGCCACGTCGAAAACCAGTTTCGCATTTTGTTCGACCAGCACGATCGACAGCCCCTGCTCTTTGAGCTGCCGGATCGTCGCCATGACGTCGGCGACGATCTGCGGCGCCAGCCCCTCGGACGGCTCGTCCATCAAGAGGATGCGGGGGTTGGAGACGAGCGCCCGGCCGATCGCCAGCATCTGCTGCTCGCCGCCCGAGAGCGTCCCGGCATATTGGTTGCGGCGCTCGCGCAGCCGGGGAAACGCCGTGAACACGGTGTCGATGGTCCACAGCCGCGGCTGGCCGGCCTCGGGTTTGCGCACCGCCACGGCCAGGTTTTCGCGGACCGTCAGGCTGCGGAAGATGCGGCGGCCCTGCGGGACCAGCGCGACGCCCCGTGCCGCGATCGCCTCGGGCGACCGGCCGGCGACCGGCGTTCCATAGATCTCGACCTGTCCGCGGCGCGGCGCCAGCAACCCCGTCACGACGTTGAGGCTGGTTGTCTTGCCGGCGCCATTGCGCCCGAGAAGACCGAGCAGGCGGCCGGCGCCGCAGCGGAACGAGACGCGATGCAGCACATGGCTGTCGCCATAGAGCGCGTCGACCTCGGCGAGCCGTAAGGCGTCACTCGCCAAGGTAGATCTCCTTGGTGCGCGGATGCGCGACGACCTCCGCGCGCGTGCCCTCGACCTCGACCTTGCCGAAGTGCAGCACGGTGATCCGGCCGGCAAAATCAAGGGCGACGTCCATGTCGTGCTCGATCATCACGATCGCCACCGAGGGCGGGATCGTCGCCAGCAGCCGTTGGATGTCGCGGCGCTCGTCGCTCGACAGCCCGGCAAACGGCTCGTCGAGAAGCAGGACCCTCGGGTTCTGGGCCAGGGCCATCGCAATCTCGACCCGCCGCCGTTCGCCATAGGCCATCTGGCCGAGCGGGCGATCGGCAAGGTGGTCGAGCCCCACCCGCGCGAGCGTTTGCCGAGCCGCTTCGATCAGTGCGGTCTGGCGGTCGAGCCGGATCAGCGGGTTCCACCGCATCGGCGACAGGCCGAGCAGCGACAGCGTGACGTTGCGCAGCAGCGTGTCGTGCGGAAACAGCGTGATGATCTGGAACGTGCGCGCGAGCCCGAGATGCGCCCGGCGCCGGGGCGAAACCCGGGTGATGTCTTGCCCGAACAGCGACACCGAACCGGCATCGGGGCGCAGCTCGCCGGCAATCAGGTTGAAAAGCGTCGTCTTTCCGGCACCGTTGGGCCCGATGATCAGGCGGCGCTCGCCGGGTTCGACCACAAGGTTCACCCCGGCCGTCACCTGGAGCCCGCCGAACGCCTTGGCGAGCCCGCGCACTTCGAGGGCGGTCACGGCTCCACCTCCGAGCCCGCCTCCGGCCCCACTTCCCGCCCCACTTCCCATCGTGGGGCGGCGGCGGTCGGTGCGGGGACCGCGCGCCGCCGCAGCCGCGCGAGACACCAGCGCCCAAGCCTCGCCGAACCCGGCACCAACCCCTCGGGCATAAAGATCACGATCGCCACGAAGATTGCACCGAGGACGAAGTTCCACCGCTCGATGTAGGCACTCGCGACGTTTTTCATGATCACGACCAGGGCGGCGCCCACGACCGGCCCCAGCAGGGTGCTGGTGCCGCCGGCGATCACCATCAGCAGCGCCTCGGCCGACGCGCTCAGCGCCACCGCCTGCGGGCTGATAAACTGGTTGTAGTAGAGAAAGAGCATCCCCGCGACGCCGCTCCAGAAGCCGGAAAGCACAAAGGCCAGGAAGCGGATCACCCAGATATTGTAGCCGAGCGCCGTCATGCGCCGCGGCTGGTCGCGGGTGCCCCGCAGGCTTGCACCAAACGGCGACGCCGCCAGGATCGCGATGCTCGCCAGCGCGACCAGAAACACGGCGAGGGTCGCCCAATAGAACCCGGACGCGGTCGCCAGCGACAAGCCGAACGGGCTCGGCCGGCTCGTTATCGAGACACCGTTGTCGCCGTTGGTGATGCTGATCCAGCGATAGGCCACGCCCCAGACGATCTGTCCGAGGGCCACGGTGATCATGACGAAACCGAGACCCGTGCCGCGCAGCGCCAAGACGGCGAAAGCGGCGGCCACGCCGACGGTCACCGCAAGCGCCGTGACGATCGCCACGAAGTGGTTCCCGCCGCTGGTGATGACGACCGCGCCGGCATAGGCGGCGATGCCGAACAACCCGGCATGGCCGAGCGACACCAGCCCGGCATACCCGACCAGCACATTCATGCCGAGCGCGAAAACCGCATAGAGCAGGATCTGCGCCGCGATGTTTATGTAGTACTCGTTGCCGATCCACAGCGGCAGTGTCGCGAGGGCGACAAGCACCAGGCCGAGGGCTGCGCGCTTCATGGCGCCGCCCGGCCGAACAGGCCTTGCGGGCGCACCACCAGCACGACGAGCATCGGCAGGAACAGCACCACATAGGCAAGTTCGGGAAACAGGGCCTGCCCGAAATTGTAGAGAAACCCGACCACGAAACTGCCGACAAAGGACCCGACGAGGCTGCCCGAGCCTCCCAGGATGACGACGACCAGCGCGAGCGGCAGCATGTCCTGGTCGAGCCCCGGATAGACCGACAGGATCGGCCCGCCGATGACGCCGGCAAACCCGGCAAGGCCGGCCCCGAGCGAGAACACGATCGTGAACAGCAGCGAAACGCGGATGCCGACGACCCGGGCGATGTCGGGATCATCGACACCGGCGCGGATCATCGCACCGAGCCGCGTCCGGTCTATCAGTATCCACAGGGCGGCGGCGATCAGGACGGCGACGACGATCACCACGATCCGGTAGAGCGGAAAGGCGAAGCCGGCGATACGGATGGATCCATGCAGTTCCGACGGCGCGGCAATCGCCAGTGGGTCGCCGCCCCAGCCCAGCAGGCACGCATCGGCGATCATGAACGAAAGCCCGAGCGTCACCAGCACCTGCGCCAGTTCGGCGCCGGGCAGCCGCCGCAGGAGCAGGCGCTCGACGAGCCCCCCGAACGCGCCGACACCAAGGGCCGCCAGGAGCGCCGCAGGCCAGAAGCCCAAACCCCAACCGATCAGGGAGACGCCGAAATAGGCCCCCATCATGAACAGCGAGCCGTGCGTCAGGTTGGGGATGCGCATCAGCCCGAAGATCAGCGCAAAGCCGGCGGAGAGCAGGAACAACAGGCCGCCGAAGGCGATACTGTTGCCGCCGAGCACCACCCAGAGGTTCATCGCCGGCGGCTCTGAACCGGGCGAGGTGAGTACGGCAGGGCGCTTCCGCAGCGATTCACGATGCTACCTGTGTGGCCGATCGGGAGGCTCAGCTCTTCAGCGGCGGGTAGTCGCGGCTGTAGACCGGCTGCGCGAGAAACCACTTCTCGTCATAGGTCCAGAACTGGCTGACATCGTGGTAGGTCTTGATCGTCGTGTTGACGAGCTTGCCGTCTTTTTTCTCGCAGCGGCGGATGAAGATGTCGCCGACGACATTGCCGAAATGATCGAAATGAAACGGACCGCGCGGCGAATCGGCGAGCGAAACGGCGCGCATCGCCTCGATCAGCGCCTCCTTGTCATCAGTCTTGCCGCCGGTCTTTTGCAACGCCGCCTCGGCCACCATCCCATTGCAGTAGAGGCCCGCGGCGTAGGACCCCGGAACCCCGCCGTAATCACGGATGCTGTCCTCGACATAACGGCGGTTGCTCGGCGTGTCGAGATCGACGGTATAGGCGGCGCTCGAGATGACGCCGATCGCTTCGTCGCCAAAACTCTTCAGGAGGCCATCGTCCATCGCGACACCGCCGCCGAGGAGCGGCAGGCCGATGTTCTGGTCCTTGTACTGCAGCATGAACTTGACCGGGTTCGACCCGCCGAGCCCCGACACGATGGCGTCGACGCCGCTCATCTGGGCGAGAAACGGCGTGTAGTCTGGCGTCACCAGCGGCGGCCACAGCTTTGCCTTCACGCGGCCGCCCTCGTCCTCGAAGACCCGCTGGAAGCCGCCGATCTCCTCGTACCCGAAGGCGAAATCGTTGGCGACCGTGATGACGGTCGAATACTTCAGCTCCTTGCGGGCGTAATCGGCAAGCGGGCGCATCGCCTGTGCGGAGGTGGCTGACGAGCGGATGAAATAGGGGTTCGGCTTGCGCTGGGTCATGTCCTCCGCGGCCGCAAGGCTGAGGATCGGGCATTTCTGCCGCGCGACGTAATCGCTGATCGCCAGGAGCTCGAACGCCGCCAGCGGGCCGAAGATCATGTCGACACGATCGCGCTCGATCAGCTCCTGGGCCTTTGTCTTGGTGCCGGCCGGGTTGCCGCCGGTGTCGGCGATGACCAGCTCGGCCGGGCGGCCGGCAAGCTTGTTCCCGACATGCTTGAAGAACAGGTCGGTCCCCTGCTCCATCTGGATGCCGCCCTGCGCCAGCGGACCGGTCTTGACCGTCAGCAGGCCGATCTTGATCGGCGGCGCGTCGGCAATGGCCGGCGCGGGCAGGCTCGCCGCAGCGGTTGCAGCCGCGGCGCCCTTGAGGAGCATGCGTCGCGTCGGCCGCGTCGTCGTCATCGCGTCCCTCCCCTTTTCGTTGTCCGCGACCCAGGCCGTTCTTGGTTGCCGCGGTGCCGTCTCAGGTTTTCAGCGGCGGATAGTCGCGCGAATAAACCGGCTGAGAGAGAAACCATTTCTCGTCTTCACCGTCAGGAGCCCGATCTTCAAGGGGGCGCTTTGCGCCATTGCCGGCTTTGGCAGATCCGCCGCCGGCGCCGCACCAGCCAGCAATTCCCGTCGTCCCAGCCGCGCCCCCATGTGCTCCCCCCGTCGCTCTTTTGAGCGCGCAATCTAGCGTCCGGATACAAGCGGGCAAGGGCAAAGTCGGCACTGTCGCGACGGTCGCGACGGGTCGCGAAGACTAGAACAGCGGCAACTGGCGCCGAAACATCGCGAAGATCAGCTCCCAGTCCCGGTTTGTCGCGCGCTTGTCATGGATATCGCGGTTCGGCAGCGCATAGCCGTGCTCGGCCCCGAGATGAATCTCGTGATGATACTTGACCGTACAGCGCGCGAGGATGGCGCCGAGCTCCCGAATCATCTCGGGGGAGGCGTGCGGATCGTGCTCGGCAAAGCCGCAGTAGAGCTCGCCGCGAAAACGCTCGGCGAGGCGATGCGGCGAGTCCTCGCGGTCGGATACCAGCATCGTGCCATGCAGGCTCGCGTTGGCGATGAACCGTTCGGGATAGGTGCCGGCGGCGCAGAGGACATGGCGGCCGCCCATGCAATAGCCGAAGGCGCCGACACCCCCCGGGCGCACCGGCTCGCCGTGATCGATAAAATCGAGCAGCGCCGCAGTGTCCTCGATCACCATCGCGTTCGACAGTTGATCCAGCGGGATCCGCGCCTGCCGCTGGCGCTCCGGGTCGAGCCGATGCATCGAGATCATCTCGTTCTTCTCGTTGCGCCATTCGTTCCGCACGCGTCCCTGGCGGTAATAAAGGTCGGGGACCACGCAGTAATATCCGACCGTGGCGACCCGGCGCGCGATATCGAACAGCTCTTCGCGCACGCCCCAAAAATCCATGTACATGACCACCGGCGGAAACGGCCCGCCCTGTTCCGGATGCGCGACGAACGTCTCCATCTGTCCGGATGCCGTCTCAATCGCTGCGATACGGTCGTGCATCGTTATGAACCTCCTGACCCGACAGCCATCCTGCAAGGCATCGTGCACCAGGCTATCCTCGCGGTGTTCCTGTTTTTCGCGATGTGCCCTAGCCGTCAGACACTCGCGAACCCGCCCACCCGGCCTGCGCCGATCTGTCAAGCGGGTTATAGGAATAACAAATTCTTCTCTTAGAAGTTATATATCTTGTTATAGGTGTCTTCTTGTTATATCATTATCGTATACGAGGCAGAGCCGGCGTCGGTTGGGCAAAGGTCGGCATCTCCATGGTGAAATCCATCGAGCAGAAATGGCTCTTGTGCCGCGTCGGCACACGGCGCTGCGCCATACCGCTCGCCTTCGTCACCGAGACGATGCGGGCGGCTGGCCTCATGCCGATCCGCGACGCCGAAGGATTCGCTGTCGGCGCCGCCATCATTCGCGGTGAAGCGGTGCCTGTCCTCGACACCGGGGCCCTGCTGGGTGAGCCCCAGACCGATCCCCGGCGCCTGGTTGCGGTCAGCGTCGGCGAACGCCGTGTTGCGATCCTGGTCGACGACGTCGTGGGGGTCAGCGCGATTGCAGAAGACATCGCGAGCACGCTGCCACCCTTGCTGCGCGGCGCAATCGACAGGATCGTTGGTGCGATCGATGTCCGCGACGGCGATTTCCTGCTCCGGCTCGAGGCGAGCCGCCTGATCCCCGACGGCACGCTCGACGCAATCGGCGACCTCGGCGAGGTCGAGTGACCGCGATAGTTCACACCGGCGATGTCGAGCGTTTCCGGGCGATACTCGGCGGGCGCCTCGGCTGGCAATTCGACGACCGCAAGTTCGGCGTGCTTTGCGAGGTCCTGCGACGACGCCTCGGACAGGTCAAAAAGCCTGCCGACACCTATCTCAGGGACCTTGATTTGTCCGCCGGCACGGCCGAATGCGCGGCGCTCGCCCGCGAGCTGACGGTTGGGGAAACCTACTTCTTTCGCAACATCGAGCAATTCCGCGCCCTCGCGGAGGTTGCCTTGCCCGATCGGATGCGCGCGAACCAGTCGACGCGAAGGCTCCGGCTGCTGTCCGCCGGCTGCGCCTCGGGCGAGGAGGCCTATTCGCTCGCGATCGTGTTGCGCGAGACCACCGCGTCACAGGGCTGGGACGCGCTTGTCCGGGCCGTCGACATCAACCCGGCCGCGCTGGAGAAAGCCGCTCGCGCCCGATATTCGGCGTGGGCGCTGCGGGAAACGCCGACCGAGAAACGGGATCGCTGGTTTCGCACTGCGGGACGCGACCTGCTGCTCGATCCGACCATCAGCAGCGCCGTTCGCTTCGACCAGCGCAACCTTGCCGCGGACGACAGCGAGCTTTGGCTGCCCGGTAGTCTGGATTTTGCGTTTTGCCGCAACGTGATGATGTATTTCACCCCGCAGCAGGCGCGGACGCTGGTCGCGCGGATCGCCCAGGCGCTGCGGCCGGGCGGCTATCTGTTCCTGGGACACGCCGAGACGTTGCGGGGACTGTCCGACGATTTCCACCTCCGTCACTCGCACGACACCTTCTATTACCAGCGCAGGGGGGAAACCGAGAACTCGCCGGCGGCGAGGCGCGAGCCGGACCGGCCCGCAATCGCCGGACGCGACGCCTGGGTCGACCTCATCGGCGACGCGACCGCGCGGGTCGCCGCGCTGGCAAGCCTTCCGACAAGCAGGCGGGCCGCAAACAAGCGTCCGCCTCAAACCAATGTGGCCGCCATCCTCGACCTTGTTCGTACGGAACGTTTCACCGAGGCGCTGGAGCGGCTTCGAGAGTGTTCATCTGGCGGCTCGAAGGCCCCAGACATTCTGCTGCTCGAAGCGACGCTGCTGACGCATGTCGGGCTACTGGCCCGCGCCGAGCGGACGTGCCGGCACTTGCTGGAGCTCGACGAGCTCAATGCCGGGGCTCACTACGTCTTGGCCCTGTGCTGCGAAAACGCCGGCAATCCGGCGAAGGCCGCCGAACACGATCGGGTGGCGGCTAATCTCGATCCGACCTTCGCGATGCCCCGGTTGCACCTCGGGCTGCTGTCCCGGCGGGCGGGTCGTTGCGCCGATGCCGAGCAGGAATTGGCGCACGCCTCGATCCTCCTCCAACGCGAGGACCCTGCCCGTGTGTTGCTGTTTGGCGGCGGTTTCAATCGCGAGGCGCTTCTTTCGATGTGCGGTCCTGCGCCACGGGATTGCAGGGTGCCGGGATGAGCGACGACGGGCTGGAGCTGCTGTCTCGCGCGGCATCGCTGCGCGAGGCATTCGACCGATCTTTCAGCGAGCCGCTGCGAACCGGCGCGGTCGTTGCCGAGGAGATGCTGGGGATTCGGTTGGGCGCCGAAGCGTATGCGCTCCCCCTCTCCGACATCGCCGGCCTCTTTGCCGATCGTAAGGTCGTGCCTCTTCCGGGCGCCGGCACCGTCCAACTGGGCATCGTCGGGTTCCGCAGCGAAATCGTCCCGGTCTACGACCTGCAGGTACTGCTCGGCCACCCTTCCACCGGATCGGCGCGATGGCTGGTGCTGGCTGCCGCAGCGCCGGTGGCGTTCGCTTTCGCCGCCCAGGAGGGGCGGCTCAGCATTCCGCCCGAGGCGATCGTCGACCAATCGGACGGCTTGCCCGGCGGGCACGTCCGACACCTGGTCCACATGTCGGGTTCGGTGCGCCGCGTCATCGATCTTTCGTCCGTCCTCAAGGCCATCCGGCGCGAGGTGTCGGCAACTCTCAACCTCAGGGGTGTTGAGTGATGTTCAAGAACTGGACCTTCACCAAAAGGCTCGCGGCGGGCTATGGGCTGGCCGGGTTTACCCTTCTGCTGGTCGGCGTGACGGCCTATCGGACGACGGCAGACCTTATCGCCAACGACGACCTGGTGACCCACACCTATCTGGTAAAGGAGCGGCTCGGCAACCTCCTCGCGGATCTGATCGATGTCGAGACCGGCACCCGCGGGTATGTGATCAGCGGCGCCGACAGCTTCCTGGCGCCCTATAAAGCAGGGACCGAAGCCGTCAAAACTCATCTCGACGAGCTTCGGCAGCTGACCTCCGACAATCCCGATCAGCAACGCAGGTTGACCGCTATCCAGCAGGCGATAGCGGCCAGCCTCGATTACTCGGCACGTACCGTCGCGTTGCGCCAGAGCGACGGCCTCGATGCGGCCGCGAAATTGGTGTCGACCGGGGCCGGCAAGACGGAGATGGATCGCATCCGAACCCTCGTCGCCGAAGCCGGGCGAGAAGAGACCGACCTTCTCAACGCCCGCGAGGCGATCGCGAAATCGAGCGCGGAGTGGACGCTGACGATCATCCTTTGGGGCGGCATCGCCGGGGCCATCGCCGTCGCCGCCGTCGGATGGGGGATCACGCGGTCCCTGTCGGGCCAGATCGGCACCGCCGTCCAGCACGTGCAGAGCTCCGCGGCCGAGCTGCAGGCGGCCGCCAACCAGCAGGCGACCGGCTTGCGCGAGCAGGCGACCGCGATGAGCGAGATCACGACGACGATCACCGAGCTTCTCGTGACCTCGCGACAAATCGCGGAGAGCGCGCAGCGCGTGGCCCAGATCGCCGAGCAGACGGCCGGCGACGCCCGCTCGGGCCAGGGCACGGTCGATGTGGCGCGAGATGCCATCACCGGTATCCGTCGCCAGGTCGACCAGATCGTCGATTACATGCTCAATCTCGGGAAGAAATCGCAGCAGATCGGCGCCGTGCTCGACATCGTCGCCGAGCTGGCCGAGCAGACCAACATCCTGGCGATCAACGCCACGATCGAGGCCGCAGGCGCCGGGGACGGCGGGAAACGGTTTGCGGTCGTCGCCGACGAAATCCGCAAGCTGGCCGATCGGGTGGCAGGGTCTACCAAGGAAGTCCGGGCCCTGATCGACGAGGTCAGAAGCGCCGTCAACACGACCGTGATGGCCACCGAAACCGGATCGAAGGCGGTCGAGACCGGCTCGGAGCAGTTTGGCGAGGTTGCGGAAGGCTTTCGCCAGATCGCCGCGCTGATCCTGACGACAACCGATGCGGCGCGCGAAATCGAGCTTTCGACGAAGCAACAGACGACGGCCGTCGAGCAGGTCAACATCGCCATCGCCAGCGTCGCGCAAGCATCGCACGAGACCGAGGCGAGCGCCGGCCAAACCCTGCAAACCGCGTCGCAGCTCTCGCAGCTATCGACCGGTCTGTCGCGGATCATCCGCCCGCAAGCCATCGCGGCCTGAGCATGGCGGACGATCCCTACAAATATTTCCGGCTCGAGGCGCGGGATCTCCTCGACCAGTCGAGTGCGGCCTTGCTCGAACTCGAGAAAGGCGGCGGCGCGGCCCATGTCCAGCGCATGTTGCGCATCGCCCATACGCTCAAGGGCGCCGCCAGGGTCGTCAAACAGCCGGAAATCGCGGACGGTGCGCACGCCGTCGAGGACGCGCTGTCGCCGTTTCGCGACGACACCGACGGACTGCGGCACGCCGACATCGAGACCGTGCGGCGTCACCTCGATGCGATCCTCGAGCGGTTCAGCAGGCTCGACGGGACCGACGAGAGCCCGGCTCCGACCGTTGCACCTTCAGCCGCCGCGGAACCGGTCCGAACCATCCGTGCGGAAATAGCCGAGGTCGACACCCTGCTCGACAGCATCACCGAGACGCATGCTCTCGTCACGGGGCTGCGCTCGACCCTTCGGACGGTCGAAGAGGTCCAGCGGCTGGCCGAGCTCGTGACCGAGCAGCTCGCGCCGCGCCAGGCGGCAGGTTCGTTCAAGCGCGGCCTCGGCGCGAAGATGACCTACGAGCTGGCCGACGATGTGCGGCAAGGCATCGTCGGCGTCGAGCGCCGGTTGAGCGCCGCGGTCGACCTGATCGACCGCGAGTTGCGGCAGGCGCACGACGCCGCGCAGCAGATGCGGCTCGTCGGGACGGGCACCGTGGTCACCGCGCTCGAACGCATCGCGCGCGGCATGGCCCGGTCCGTCGGGAAGCAGATCGCGTTCGCCGTGCGCGGCGGCGATATCCGGCTCGACGCCAATGTGCTCGCGGTCGTGCAGGGGGCGCTTATCCAGCTGATCCGCAACGCGGTCGCGCACGGTGTCGAGAGCCCGGCCGAACGCCGCCGCGCCGGGAAGCCGGAAGCGGGAAACATCACCCTCGCCATCGTACGGCGCGGCAACCGGATCATCTTTTCCTGCACCGACGACGGGCACGGCATCGACCTCGATGCCGTGCGGCACGCGGCGGCGCGACGCGGCGCGACGTCGGAGCGGATTGACGGTTCCGATACCCGCGAGCTTGCCGAACTGCTGCTCCGCGGCGGCATCAGTACGTCGAAGACCGTCACCGAGATCGCCGGCCGAGGGGTCGGGCTCGATGTCGTTCGCGTGGCTGTCGAAGAGCTCGGCGGCGCCGTCGATCTCAAGACCAAGCGCGGCGAGGGCACCACCTTCGAAATCGCCGTGCCGCTCTCGCTCGCGTCTATCGAGGCCCTGCTCGTGGAGGCCGGGGGCACGAGCGTCGCCATTCCGTTCGACGCGGTGCGGACGACGATGCTGCTGGATCGCCCCGCCGTTTCGTACCGAACCGGCGAAACGACGGTGGTTCATGACTCATGCGCCGTTCCGTTCTTATGGCTGCCCCATGCGCTCGGAGGCGTGAAGCAGCCGCCGGCGCGCCGTTGTCCGTGCGCCGTGATCGCATCGGCCGCCGGCCTTGCCGCGATCGGGGTCGAGCGCCTGCTCGGCGTCGCGCGCATCGTCGTGCGCTCGTTGCCGGAGTTGAGCGTCGGCTCGCCGATCGTCGCCGGAGCCTCGCTCGATGGCGAAGGCAAGCCGCAGCTCATTCTGAGCCCGGAAGGGCTAGCCGCCGCGGCACGGCAGACGGCAGCCGCCGAGCCTCAGCCCGCATCGGTACGGCGCCCCGTGCTTGTGGTGGACGACTCGCTCACCACGCGGATGCTCGAGCAGGGCATTCTCGAAGCGGCCGGATACGAGGTCGATCTGGCGGTATCCGCGGAGGAGGCGCTGGAGATAGCCCGTCGGCGGCGCTACGCGCTGTTTCTCGTCGATGTCGACATGCCCGGGATGACGGGTTTCGAGTTTGTCGAATGCGTCCGTGTCGATCCGGTGCTGCGCGAGACCCCGGCAATCCTGGTCACATCGCGGTCCGATCCCGCCGACCGGCAGCGCGGGCGGGACGTCGGGGCGCAAGGCTATATCGTCAAGGGCGAGTTCGATCAGACGGCGTTGCTGTCGATGATCGAGCCGCTGGTGGCCTAGGCGATGATCAGGACGCGCGTTCTGGTGGTCGAAGACTCGCTGACCGTGCGCCGGCGGATCTGCGAGGTCCTGGGCTCCGACCCGGCAATCGAACTCGTCGGCGAGGCCGGCGACGGCCGCGAGGCGATCGACCTCTGCCGCGAGGTGCGTCCCGATGTCGTGACGATGGACATGATCCTGCCGGTCATGAGTGGGCTCGCCGCGACCGAGTACATCATGGCGTACTGCCCGACCCCGATCCTGGTCGTGTCGTCCTCCTTCAATCGCGGCGAGCTGTTCAAGACCTACGATGCGCTTGCCGCCGGCGCGGTCGATGTCCTCGAAAAGCCGACGGGACTGGAGCCCGACGGGGAGTGGGAGCGGAGGCTCCTGCTCCAGGTCAAGCTGGTGGCGCGCATCCGGGTCATCACCCATCTGCGACAGCGGCTCCCCCAGCTCAACCGAGCGGCCCCGTCCGCAGTCGGGGCCGCCGACAGATCGGAGACGGGCGCGCGGCACGCCGACGTGCTCGCGATCGGCGCTTCCACCGGGGGCCCGGGCGCCGTCGTCGAAGTGCTGCGCGGGCTGCGGCCGCCTTTCTCCTACCCGATCCTCCTGGTGCTGCACATCGCGGAACCGTTCGGCGCGGCGTTCGCCGAGTGGCTCGACGGGCAGACCGACTGGCCGGTCGCCTACCCTCGCGACGGTGACCCGCTGGCCGCCGCAGCGGGGCGAATCGTCATGGCGCCACCCGGCCGGCACCTGCTGGTCCGCAACGGCAAATTGCGCCTGAACAGCGATCCGGAACGTCATTCCTGCCGACCGTCGATCGATGTGCTGTTCGAGTCGCTGGCGCTCGAATACGGCCCCGGGGTGGCGGCGGCGCTTTTGACCGGGATGGGGCGTGACGGCGCCGCGGGGCTGCTCGCGATCCGCAACGCCGGCGGCGCGACGGTCGCGCAGGATGAGGAAAGCTCGGTCGTCTACGGCATGCCGCGCGAGGCGGCGCGCCTGGGCGCGGCGGAACGCGTCCTCCCCCTCAAGCACATCGGGCCGGCGCTCGGCGCGCTGATGGCCCGAACGATCGAGGCCCAGGCATGAGCAGGCCGATACTCATCGTGGATGACAGCCTCACCGTCCGCATGGATCTCGGGAAGACCCTGACCTCGGCCGGCTTCGAAGTCGTTACCTGCGCCAGCGTCGCCGAAGCACAGCAGGCGCTCGCCCAAACCCCTTTTTCGCTCGTGATCCTCGACGTCCTGCTACCCGACGGCGATGGCGTTGACCTTTTGAAGGAGATCCGGGAAAACCCCGCGACGCGAGCCCAGGCGGTCATCCTCTTGTCCACCGAGGCTGAAGTGCGCGATCGGGTGCGCGGCCTGCAAACCGGCGCCGACGACTATGTCGGCAAGCCGTACGAGGCGAGATACCTGGTGGCGCGGGCGCGCGAGTTGGTGCGCGATGCCGAGGACACCTCCGCCCAAACCATCCTGGTCATCGACGACAGCATCACCTTTCGCGCCGCGCTGAAAGACGCTCTGGAGGCGGCCGGGTTTCGCGTGCTCGTCTCCGTCAGCGGAGAAGACGGGCTGCGGGTGGCCGCGCAGCGTCGGCCGAGCGGGGTGATCGTCGACGGCGTACTGCCGGGCGAGGACGGCATATCGGTCATTCGCCGCATCCGGCTCGACGCCGCGTTGCGCAGCACGCCGTGCCTGCTGCTCACCGGCGCGGAGGATGCCGGTGCCGAGATCCGCGCGCTCGATTCCGGCGCCGACGCCTTTGTCCGAAAGCAGGAGGACGTCTCCATCGTCCTCGCCAAGCTGAGCGCGATCCTGAGGAGCGCGGCGACGCGAACGGCAGACCAAACCGCGGCCAGCCTGCACGAGCCCAAGCGCATTCTCACCGTCGACGACAGCGAAACCTACCTCCAGGCCGCGGCGGACTCACTGCGCGTCGAAGGCTACGAGGTAGTGCCGGCCCGCTCCGGCGAGGAGGCCCTCGAACTGCTCGCCGTCCAATCCGTCGACTGCATCCTGCTCGACCTGATGATGCCGGGGATAGGCGGCGAGGAGACCTGCCGTCGCGTCAAGGCCGCGCCGGGGATGCGGAACACGCCGATCATCATCCTGACCGGCCTCGAAGACCGTGAGGTGATGCTCCGTGCCCTCGCCGCGGGCGCCGACGACTACGTCGCGAAATCGAGCGATTTCGAGGTCCTGCGCGCGCGCGTGCTCGCCCAGTTGCGGCGCAAGCAATTCGAAGACGAGAACCGGCAGATCCGTGAAGAGGTCCTGCGCAGGGAGCTCGAAGCGGCCGAGGCGCGCGCGGCCATCGAGCAGCAACTGAGGCGCAGCCAGAAAATGGAGGCAATGGGTCAGTTGACCGGCGGTGTCGCCCATGACTTCAACAATCTGCTGGGGGTCATCGTCGCCAATGCCGACCTGCTGCTGGAAGCGGTCAAGAGCAACCCTTCTCAAGCCGAGCTGGTGAACGAAATCCTCGCCAGCGCCGCGCATGGCGCGCAACTGACCCATCGCCTCTTGGCCTTTGGGCGCCAGCAGCCGCTATCGGCACAAATTGTCGACTTGAACGCGGGGCTGCCGCGGATCGTCACGATCCTGCAGCGGACGCTCGGCGAAGGCATTACCATCAGGACAGCGCTCGGAAAGTCGTTATGGCGAACGGCGGTGGACCCGACGCAGATCGAGGACGCCCTGCTGAACCTCGCGATCAACGCGCGCGACGCCATGCCCCGCGGGGGAAAGCTGACCATCGAGACGGCCAATGAGCGCCTCGACGAGCAGTACGCGTCGCTCTATCCCGAGGTCGCGGCGGGCGATTACGTGATGCTGGCGATGAGCGACACCGGGGTCGGGATGCCGCCGGATGTCGTCGAGCGCGCGATCGAGCCGTTCTTCACGACAAAAGAGGTGGGCCAGGGAACCGGGCTGGGCCTCAGCATGATCTACGGCTTTGCGAAGCAGTCGCGCGGTCATCTGAACATCTACAGCGAGATCGGCGTCGGCACGACGGTTCGCCTTTATCTGCCTCGATCGGTCGACGGGCACGAGCCCGTCGAGACCGTCCCGGAACCGGACGCCCCGCCGCCGGCAGGCGGAGAGACGATCCTGCTCGTCGACGACAACGAGCCCCTTCGGCGCATCACGCTCCGGCGACTGGTCGGCATGGGCTACCACGTCGAGGAGGCACGAGACGGACCTTCGGCATTGGCGGTCCTCGACACCGGACGGCATTTCGATCTCCTGTTTTCCGACATCGGGCTGCCCGGCGGAATGACCGGGCGGACATTGGCCGATCAGGCGCGGCGGCAACGCCCTCGGCTCAGCGTGTTGCTGACCACCGGATACGGCTACGACGGCGACTGCGATCAAAGCGGTCTCTATCCTCTCATCCGCAAGCCCTACCGCAGCAATGAACTGGCGGTAAAATTGCGGGAAGCGCTTTCGGGCAGCGGCTGACGGCTCGGCGTCCGGCGTTCGAGCCCCTTGCGCGCCCGCCCCATATCTCCTTGTCAAACAGGCATCGGCGACAATTTAGCCGGTGTCCCCGCGCATCGAATCGGCTAAGCCGAGGCGTCGGTGCGTATCTGTATCTGTGTCTGTGGGCAATATCGAGGCGTCCGGTGACCAGCAATCCTCCTGACGCCGGCGGCGAGGCGCGCGATATTTCGGGGCCGCAGGATCCGGTGCTGGTGCGCATCCTCGAATACTGGAATGCAAAGCGCGCCGGGCGTTCGATGCCGGCCCGTGCCGACATGGACCCGCCGATCGAACTGCGCGGGCTCGCCACCAACATCATCCTCTACGACGTGCTGGGCCCCGGCCAATTCCGCGTTCGCCTGGTGGGCCAGGCGATCGTCGAATTCACCGGCTACGATGCGACCGGAAAGCCGGCGGCGGCGGCGATGCCCGCGAAAGCTGCCGAGATCACGATCGAGATCCTCGACAGCGTCATCGCGCGCCGCGCGCCGCGCTTCCGCGCCGGCCTCGCGCATTGGCACCGCGATAAATCCTACCGGAAATTCGAGGCCTGCTTTCTGCCGCTGTCGCCCGACGACAGCGCCGTCGACATCATTCTCGCCGGCGTCACGTTCGACACGGCCGGCTGAACCGCCCCTTTTGCGGCCGGGCCCGATCGGCTAGCGTGCGGCTCCCCCATGCTGAGGAGCCCCGCCATGCCGAGCTTCGACCACCACGGCGCCCATATCCATTACGAGGAATTCGGCCAAGGGTTTCCGATCCTGACCTTTGCCCCGGCGGGGCTGCAATCGGTGATCGCCGTGTGGGGCCAGCCCTCGGCACCGATCAACCCGACCACCGAATTCGCCGACGGTTTCCGCGTCATCGCGATGGACCAGCGCAACGCCGGCGGGGAGTCGCGTGCGCCGATCACCGCGACGAGCGGCTGGGACGACTACACCGCCGACCACATCGCGGTCTTGGATCATCTGCGCATCGACCGCTGCCACCTTTACGGCCAATGCATCGGCGGGTCGTTCATCATCAACATGCTGAAGCACCACCCGGAACGCGTCGCGAGCGCCGTGCTGGCGCAGCCGATCGGCCGTGTCGGCGCGATGGCGCCGGGCCGCCCTGCCCGCTTCAACGGCTGGGCCGAGACGCTGGTCGACCACCCCGAGGCAACGCCGCCGGTGCTCGACGCCTTCTGCCAAAATCTCTACGCGCCCGGCTTCGTCTACTGCGCCGACCGCGATTTCGTGAAGACGATCGAGACGCCCTGTCTGCTCCTCGCCGGCAACGACGACGCGCACCCGTGGCCGATCTCGGAAGAGCTTTCAAAGCTCATCCCGAACTGCGAATTCATCCCCGAATGGAAGAGCGGCACCGCCCTCGACGCGGCCCGGCCAAAGGTAAAGGCCTTTCTGGCCAAGCACACGCCGAGGCATTGACGGCCGCACTCCCAGCATCACCAGGGCTCGGCGTCTCCGACCGAACTTCAGGACATCCGCTCGACCCAACGGGCGCGTGAAGGCCCCGGATCGAACGGGTTGCCGAAATACTGGGTCTCGCGCGCCACCTTCCCGTCGCGGAATTCCATGATGCTTACGGTGTAAGACGGCCGGCCGTCATAGCTCAGGATATATTCGGTGACCCAGAGGTCCCCGGCACCGGTGATCCGCCGCACCGTAAAACGCTTCCGGTTCGGCTGAGCGGCGCGCGACGACCGTATATTGCGCCGGCCGCGGATGCGCTCGCCCGATTGCGGATATTCGAGCACCGCGTCCTCGCTGTAGATGTCGTGCTCCGCCTCGAAGTCGTTCGCATCGGAGGCAGCCCAGTGGCGCTCCAGGGCCGCGCGAGCGTCGCCGTCTTCCATATCGAACCTCCTTCCATCAAAGGTCGATCACGATATCGGCCTCGGGTTGCGAGCAGCAGATCAGCACATTATTGGCGGCCGGCGGATCCCGAGCCGGCACGCCCCAGCCCGCCAGCCCCTCGGACAGATCAGCGATAAGCGCTCCCGGGCCGCAGGTAGAAATCGGCGTCGCGCAGCGCGCCCGATGCGTGCGCGAGGCAGGGCGTCGAGGACCTCTTCGGCAAACGCGTGCTCGACACGGTCGCGGGTGCCATGCAGCCACCAGACCTCTCTCTGCGATTTCTCACGCATCGGCGGGCCGGCCGGCCGGGGATTGCCCGGCCTTGGCGGACTTGGCCGGACGGTCGAGCAGCCCGAGGTGCAGGTAATAGAACTGCATCACGGTGAAAATGAACGCCGTACTGATGCCGAACAGCAGCATGCCGTCGGCGCCCTCCAGCGCGCCCATCATCTGCCAGTGCGCCCGCAGCATCAGCCCCGAGCCGCCTCGCGTCGCCATCGAGTCGATGGAATAGAGGATCGCGGCCGCAGGCGAGGCCACCGCGCCGAGCCACCAATAGGCGGCTGCCCAGAATACCGCCTCTATCCCGTGGAGCACGGCCAGCAGCAACCCCATTCCGGTAAACGCCGCGACCAGGACCCCGAACATACGCGGCAAGCTCAAGCTCATGCTCTGGAGGCGAACCCGGAAACCATGCAGCACCGACACCAGGACCGTCACGCCCGTCACGTGAACAGCGAGGGTGAGCGCGATCAGCGAAAGGCCCCAGGTCCAGCTATCCAACCACGTTGTCCCAAAACGGCGGTTTCGAACTCACTCCGAGGCGATATGGGCGCCCTTCCGGGCAACGGAGCGCTTCATGAAGAGCGGCACGACCACCAGCGCCAGGGTCAGCATCGCGAAAATCCAGAAGCAGTCGAAATAGGCGAGCGACGCCGCCTGCTGCTGGCGCAGGTTTGCCAGTTGCTGCCACGCCAATTGCTGCGATGCGGACGGATCTCCGGTCAACTGGTAGAAGAACTCCTTGCCGCCTGCGACAAAGGAATTTACCGCCGCGTTGAAGGGATCGAGATACTCGCCGAGACGAAGGGTGTGGAATTGATCGCGCCGTTCCTGGAACGTCTGGGCAAGCGACGTCCCGACACTGCCGCCCTCGTTGCGCAGGAGGCTCAACAAGCCGACCGCGGCGCCCCGCAACTCTACCGGCGTGTATAGGTAGGCCGCGACGTTCGCGGGGGCAAAGCAGATCGCCAATCCCGCGACCAGGACCACGCGGGGCCAGATGAGCTCCCCGGGGCTGGTGTCCAGGTTCAGTTGGGACATCCAGTAATTGCCGGCGGTCATGGCCAGCAATCCGATGACGATCAGCCACCGGCCGTCCATGCCCTTCCCGAGCAGGCGGCCGACGATGGGCATCGCCAGGACCGCGAAAAGACCGGCCGGCGACATCACCAGCCCGGCACTTAGCGCGTCATAGCCGAACAGCGACTGGAGCAGCCCCGGCAGCGTCGTGCTGGCGGCGTAGAGCGAGACATAAGCGCAGAAGACGATGATGCAGCATCCGGCGAAATTGCGCTCGCGCAGGGGCCGGAGATTGATCACCGGGCTCCGGTGCCGCAGCTCCCAGAACACGAGACCGGCGAGGCCGACGACACAGAGGGCGACCAATATCTGCACCCGCCAGAACGGGTCGCCCAGCCAGTCCCACTCCTGGCCCTTGCTGAGCATGACTTCCCAGCTGACCATGACGATGACGAGCAGCGACAAGCCCACCGAGTCGAACCGGAACGGCTGCTTCCGCAACTCCCTACGCCGGGCGACCAGGTAATCCGGGTCGCGCAGCGTGGCCCAGCATCCGGCGAACGCGAGCAGACCGATCGGGATGTTGATCAGAAAGACCCACCGCCAAGAGTAGGAGTCGGTGATCCATCCGCCGAGGGTCGGACCGAGGACCGGCGCGATCAGCGCGGCAAAGCCGAACAGCGTCATCGCGACGCCCTGCCTTTCCGGAGGAAAGGCGTCGAGCAGCACGCCCTGGCTGCTCGGCTGCAGACCGCCGCCTGCCAGCCCTTGGAGAACGCGGAACAGGATCAGCTGACTCAGGCTCCCGGCGAACCCGCATAGTGCAGAGCTAAGGGTGAAGACGGCGATCGACAGCAGGAAATAGTTGCGCCGGCCGAGATGCGCGCTCAGCCAGCCGGTGATCGGCAGAATGATGGCGTTGGCGGCGAGGTAACTGGTCAGGACCCACTCGCCATCGTCGACCGTGGCCGACAAGCCGCCGGCGATGTAGCGCAGCGCGACGACCGCGATGGTGGTGTCGAGCACCTCCATGAATGTCGGCACCACGACGATCGCCGCCACCAGCCATGGGTTCGCCGCTGCTCGGGGCCGGCCCGATGAAAGCGCGGCAACCGTCATTTTCCGGCGCCCGGCGCACTCTGGGACGAGACATCGGTCTGCAGGAACTTCCCGGCATCTGCGCCGGTCGCCGGCTTGTTGATATAGACATACGGGGTGACGGAAGTGCCGGTGAACAAGGTCTCTTTGTCCGGATCGTAACCTTCCAGATCAATGCGGACCGGGAGCCGCTGCACGACCTTGACGAAATTGCCGGTGGCGTTCTGCGCCGGAAGCAGCGCCAGCGTCGATCCGGTGCCGTTCGTGAAGCCGGAAATCCGACCCTTGAAGACGCGCCGGCTGCCGTACATGTCGACATAGAGATCGACGGGGAGGCCGATGCGCAAATCGCGCAGTTCCGTTTCCTTGAAATTGGCGTCGACCCAGACGTCGCTGAGCGATCGGATCGCCATCAGGCTCTGGCCGACCTGAACGTAGTTCCCGGGGTTGGCGTTCCGGCGCGTGACGACGCCGTCGATGTCCGCGACGATGTCGCAATAGCGCAGGTTCAGCCGTGCCTGGGCGAGATCGCGCCGGGCGACTTCGAGCTTGGCTTCCGCCTGCTTTACCGCCGGGGCCTCGGCCGCGAGCTTTTCAAAGGTGGCGTCGACGTCGCCCTGCTGCTCAAAGGCCGCGATCATCGCTTTCGGGTGCTCGTCAAACGAATGGACGACGCCGAGCTCTGCCGCGCTCTGAATCAGATCCGACTGCGCCTGAAGAACGCCGGAGAATGTCTCGTCGAGATCGGGCGGCACGGACCCGAGATCCTCGCCCTGCTCAGGCTTCGTCGGCAGCCCCAGAGACACGCGGATCTGGTAGATTTCCGCCAGGGATTGGGTAACCCCCGCGGTCGCCGTCGTCAACGCAGCCTGCCGCCGGTCGAACTCCTCGCGGCTCGCCGTCCCCGACACGACAAGCTTTTGCGCGCGATCGAACTCGACTTGTGCCAGCGTCAACGCGGCCTTGCTCTTGTCCAGTTCGGCGACCCGCGCATGCAGGAGGGCGATCTGGTTGTCGACGTCCTCCACGGCATGTTGCAGCGCCCAGCGTCGACTTCTGGCATTTGCCTCGATACCGCGCACGGCGGCCTTGGCTGCCCGGAGGTCGGCCTCCGCGGTGTCGACCGCCGCCTGCTTCTGCGAGACCGCGACTTGGTACGGCTCCTTGTCCAGTTCGGCCAGAAGCTGGCCCTTGCGGACGCGATTGTTGTCGTCAACCAAAACCCGCTTGATCTGCCCACCCACGCGGGGAGCGACGAAGGTCACGTGCCCGTTTACGTAGGCGTCATCCGTCGAAACCGTGTTGAAAGCGCGCCCGATCCAGGGAATTCCAAAGACGCAGAGAAGCACCAGAACCACGACCCCAACGACGCCGAGCACCAGTTTTCGGCGGCCCGTGAATCGATGGCCCGACGCCGGAGCCGGCGGCGATTTGGCCGCGGAATCGGGCGCACCGCCTTGGTTCGCCGGTCCGCTCCTATCGGTCGTCACATCGGGCATCGCATCCGCCCCATCATCGACCCGTGCAGGCACCCTGCCGGGGCATATTGCCCCCAATCTCCGGCATCGAAGGCTCCCAACACGTCCTCCCCCCCTTTTTCCCGACCTTATAGCACCCGCCGTCTCATCAGGTGGTACGAGTGTGGCGGCGCCTCGGATCGTGAGGCTGACGCGGCCTCCCTTCGGGTAGGCCCGCGCCCTCTTCATTCGGAGGATGGAGGACGCAAGACAGGCCCTCGTGCCCGTCTACGAGCGGTTCACCGACGGCTTCGATACCGCCGACATGGTTGCGGCGCGAGAGTTGCTCGCGTTGTTGTCATGACGCGGGCTTCATCTCGCCCAGCAGTGTCGGGATCAGCTCCGACACCGTGGGGTGTATCGGCACGGCGCGTTGCAACACCTCGTACGGGACGCCGGCGTTCATCATGTCGAGAATGCCGTGGATGGCCTCGTCGCCGCCGGTGCCCAGGATGGAGGCGCCGAGAATTTGCCGTGTCTGCGCGTCCACGACCACCTTCATGAAACCTTGGGTCTCGTCTTTTTCGACCGCGCGGCCGACGCGGCTCATGGGCCGCCGCCCGATCAGAAGCTTGCGGCCGGTGGCGCCGGCCTCGGTTTCGGTCATACCGACGCGCCCGAGCGGCGGATCGGTGTAAAGCGCGTAGGCCGGCACGCGCGCGCTGACCTTGCGCTCTTCGCCGTCGAGCAGGTTGGCCGCGACGATCTCGAAATCGTTGTAGGCGGTATGGGTGAAGGCGCCCCGACCGTTGCAGTCGCCCAGCGCCCAGATGCCGGGAACGCTGGTCGCGAGGCTGTCGTCGACCTCGATGTAGCCCCGAGGATCGGTCGCCACGCCAGCCTGGTCGAGCCCGAGATCGTCGGTGTTGGGCCGTCGTCCGACGGCGAGCAGCACGTCGGTGCCAGTGATTTCGGGGGCGCCCGAAATGCAGTCGACCCCCACCGTGACGCCCTCGGCGTGCGGCGCCATGGTGATGCACTCGGCACCGGTGCGCACCGCGATGCCTTCGCCCTCGATGATTTCGCGGATGGCCTGCGACACATCCTCGTCTTCACGCGAAACGAGCCGCGGATGCCTCTCGACAACGGTCACCTCGGCCCCGAACCGCCGATACATCTGAGCGAATTCGAGACCGATATAGCTGCCGCCGATGACGACGAGATGGCCCGGAACCCGATCCAACTCCAGCATAGAGGTGTTGGTGAGGTAACGCACACTGTCGACGCCCGGGAAGCCCGGAACGGCGGCGCGGCCTCCGACATTGATGAAGATGCGGCCCGCGCCGAGCTGTTCGCCGTCGATGCCCACCGTATTCGGCGAGACGAAGCGGGCGTGACCCTGGACCACCGTGCAGCCGTTCATCCCCCTGAGCCAGGTTTCGACACCGCCGCGGGCATTCGCCGACACCGTGTCCGCGCGCGCCTTCACCCGCGCCATGTCGATGCGGGGCGGCGCGCCGAGCACGACGCCGAAATCGGCGGCTCGGCGCGCCATATGGGCGGCATAGGCGCTGGCGATCAGCGTCTTGGTCGGCATGCAGCCGGTATTGACGCAAGTGCCGCCAAAGAGCTTGCGCTCGACCAACGCCACGCTCATCCCGGCGCCCGTCAGCCGGCTGGCCAGCGGCGGGCCGGCCTGCCCGGCGCCGATGATGATCGCGTCGAACTGCCGGGTCATGCCGACACCACCGCGGCCGCGATGGCGATCGCGGCCACATCCCCGATGATCGCCGCCGGCTCCGTAAAGGTGCGCAGGCCGGCGACGATGCCGATGATCAAGGCGGGCGCGTACGCGGTCATTGCTACCTCTTCTCCGCCGAGATTATCCCTGACGCCCTGCTCGATCCACACGATAGCGCGGCGGCGCAAACTAAGAGCAGTTCCGGTCGGAACCGTTATTCGCCGTTCGGCAGACATTCTTCCGGGCGGAGAAATCCTGAATCTTCAGGCGCACCATGCGAGTTTATGGGTTGTCCCACCGGCACTCGCTTCCAGCGCCAGCATCGAAGAGGATAGCGTTGGGGAAGCCGCTGGATCTCGGGATGAAGGATAGGCGGAGTGCATTCCTATCGTACGTCGAGGCTGTCGGTTCGGAGCGATGTTGTCCTGCCGGGACTTGTCACGATGCCGGAGGGGGCGACATCGCCCGATGTGGCAGTGCACCGGCACCGCGTGCCCGCGACCTTGGGGGATGCAACGCAAAAGGGGCCGACCTGGGAGATCGCCGGCGAGCAGCTCCTTCTGCGGATCCCCGGTGTCGCGCGGTTTCTGCTGCGCGCCGGCCATGACATCTCCTACGATCTCGAGGACGGCGTGCCGGCAAGCGCCGCCGCGACCTTCATCCTCGGCACGGTTTTCGGCATCCTTTTGCATCAACGCGAGTTGATCGTTCTTCACGCCAGCGCGGCGTGCGCCGGCGACAAGGCGGGGCTGTTTTGCGGCCCCTCGGGCGCGGGCAAATCGACCCTCGCCGCGGCCCTCGTCCCATGCGGCTATTCGCTGCTGAACGACGATTTCTGCGCGATCGGCCTGGACCCGGCCGGCGCTCCGCTCGCCCACTCCGATGGCCGCCAGCTCAAGCTCTGGGCGGAGGCGATAGAGCGCCTCGATCTCGCCGATCCCCGCGGCGCGGCGGTTCGGTCCGGGCTGGAGAAGTTTTACGTGGCGCCGCAGGCCGCCTCGGCCGAGGCCCTCCCGCTGGGCGCGGTCTACATGCTGCGCGAGACGCGTCCGCCGCTCCGCGACGGTATCCAGCGGCGCAATCTCGCCGATGCCGCGCTGCTCGCGGCGGCTTGTGGCCGATATCGAACGGGTCGTTCGCGGGTCTGTCGGCTGCATGCGGAGTGAGGAAGAGATTCACGCGACGGTATCTCTCTTCCCAGGATTGAAGTTCATCGTGCCCATGCGTCGGGACGGGACGGGATACGTCCCAGGCGCGGCCGTCTCTCTACCGGCGATTGATGCGCTCACCGATTGGGCATATTACCCGAAGGTCGATCAGGTTCTCGCCTACGGCTCCCCGGGGATTTTCTCGTGGCGCGGTCTTTACAAGCTTGAGGGAACCGAGCCCGCCGCGATCGGCGGCGGCCACAACGCCATGAGCGGGCAGATTTACTTGCACGGAGTCGCGTCGCGGCACGAGGTAATCGTAACCGGCGAAACCTCCATCGCCGTTTACGACGGACAGCATCCGCTCCGCGATGTCTCGGGTTGGAGCGAGGAGGCTATCGGTCCCACGGTGTGGGTGTATGACCTGCCCGCGCTCGACAAGGTTCTGATCGCCGGGGCGCATGGCCTCTTCGAACTCACCCGGGATGATCGGCTCGTCGAACTACCCTTGCCGCCGGGCACCGGCACCCATGTGGGCAACGTTACCGAAATGCCAGCCTCTCATATCGCCGTGATCTTCACCGAGAACACCGTGCTCGCCCTCGATCGCGCCGGTAATCTCACCCTGATCGTGGGAGCGGGGCGCGTCGAACCCAAATTTCTCGGCTTCAATACTGTGGTCCGCATCCCGGTACGAGAGGAAGTTTTCGTTGATGCGCAGAACGGTCATTTCTTGGTGAGAGACGAAGCGATCACAGGTGCCGGCTCGTGTGATGCGGCGACGCACGGGGCTCCCCACTAGCGAGTGGTGAGATACTGGAATCAGAAAGGGGTTAGCCGTTGGGCTAACCCCTTGTTTTAAATTTGGTGGAGCCAATGAGGATCGAACTCATGACCTCTACAATGCCATTGTAGCGCTCTCCCAGCTGAGCTATGGCCCCCGCGCTTGCGTGGCCGGGAAATTAGGAATGCCCGGCCGCCTCAGCAAGCATAAAACCTGCCGCAGGCGAAAATCACCTTTCTTCCTCCTCGACATTGTCGATGACCTCGGCCATGTCGTCCTCGTCTTCGCCGAGCTCGGAGGCGTCCTCCATCAGTTCCTCGTCTTCCTCGTCGTCGCCGCCGGCGATCGGCACCGCCTCGTCTTCCTCCTCGTCCTCGACCTCTTCGATATCGTCGGTTTCGGCCTCGGCGTCGACTTCCTCGCCGCCGACCGGGGCGACCTCCTTCTCGACCGGCGCCACCGGGCGCGACCGCCGCGCCTTGAGGAAGGCCTCGGCATCGAACGGCGTGCTGCAGCGCGGGCAGATCACCTGCTCGCGCATCAAATCATAATAGCGGGTGCCGCAGCTCGGGCAGATCCGCTTGGTGCCCCATTCGGGTTTGGCCACGGTGGCTCCTTGGTTACTTCAACGGTTCGTCGCTTCGGACGGGTGTCGGCAATCGCGCTGCGCCATTGCCACAGCGGGCGCGGCCTGTCAAAAGCAAATCGGCTGAGGGCCGGCATATGGGCCGCCGCGGCCCCGCCGACAAGGACCAAGCCCATGTCCGATCCGCTCTTCGGGGTCATTGCTTCGGCGCTGAATCTGATCCCGTCCGACTTCGGCGGCGGCTGCCCGGTGCCAAAGGCCAACGTGCTGGCCTGGCTGATCCGCCATTTCAACATCCGGGCGACTTGCGAGATCGGGGTCTATCGCGGCCGTTCGCTCTTTCCGCAGGCTATCGCCCACAAGGTGGCGACCGGCGGAATGGCCTACGGCGTCGATCCCTACTCGCCTTATGCCGCGATGGAGTACGACAACATCGAACTCGCCGAAAGGATCGGGGCGCACACGCGCGCGACCGATTGGGAGGCGATGTACGACCGCGTCATCGAGCTGCGCGGCGCGTTCGATCTCGACCGCCACTGCACCGTGGTGCGCCAAGCGAGCGCCGATGCGGCCATTGAGTTCGCGCGGCAGGGCCTGCGCTTCGGTCTCGTTCATATCGATGGCAACCACGATACCGCGCCTGTGATGAAGGACGTCGAGCTGTATCTGCCGCTGCTCGAGCCGGATGGGTTTGTCGTGATGGACGACGCCTCCTGGGGGTCGGTCAAGCCGGCGGTGGCGGCGGTCGCCGCCCGGGCGGTGCCGATCATCGAGGTTCCGGATTCGCTCGCCGGAGATTACGCGGTGTTCCGCCTCGGGCCCGACGACCCCGGCCACGAATCGCTGCGGGAGGTGCTGCGAGGCTACGCATTCGCCGTCGAGTGACCTACACTGCCGCCGCCCAAGTTTTGAGTTCTCCATGCCCGACGATCACAGCTCCCACGCCGCGGTGCCGCTCGCCGGCGTCCGCCCGCCCCGGCCGCTTTCCGGCACGGTGCGGATTCCCGGCGACAAATCGTGCTCGCACCGCTCGCTGATGCTCGGCGCGCTCGCGGTCGGCCGCACCGAGATCGACGGGCTTCTCGAGGGCGAAGACGTGCTGGCGACGGCGGCGGCGATGCGCGCGCTCGGCGCCGGAGTCCAGCGTATCGGTGACCGGCGCTGGCGGGTCGACGGGGTCGGGGTCGGCGGCCTCGGCGAGCCGGCCGACATGCTCGACCTCGGCAATTCCGGCACGGCGGCGCGCCTCCTCCTCGGCATCCTGGCGACGCATGACCTTACGGCGTTCGTGACCGGCGACGGGTCGCTGCGCACGCGGCCGATGAATCGCGTCATCGACCCACTGTCGCGCTTCGGCGCCCGCTTTGTCAGCCGCGAGGGCGGCCGCTTCCCGCTCGCCGTCACCGGCGCCAAGGACCCGGTGCCGCAAACCTATCGCCTGCCGGTGCCGTCGGCGCAGGTGAAGTCGGCGGTGCTCCTCGCCGGGCTCAACACACCGGGCGACACGAGCGTCATCGAGCCTGAGATCACCCGCGACCACACCGAGCGCATGCTCACCCATTTCGGCGCCACCGTCCGGGTCGAGCCGCATGAGGGCGGCGGCAGGCTTATCACCGTGATCGGCCAGCCCGAGCTCGCGGCGGCGCCGATCCACGTGCCGGGCGACCCGTCCTCGGCCGCGTTCCCGCTCGTCGCCGCGCTGCTCGTGCCGGGGTCGGACGTGACGCTCACCGGGGTCGGGATCAACCCGTCGCGCACCGGGCTTCTCGAATGCCTCGCCGAGATGGACGCGGACATCACGCAGCTCAACCACCGCGTCGAGGGCGGCGAGCCGGTCGCCGACCTGCGCATCCGCGCCGGCGCGCTCAAGGGCGCCGACATCCCGCCCGGACGCGCCCCGACGATGATCGACGAGTATCCAGTGCTCGCCATGGCCGCCGCCTGCGCCGCGGGCCGCACCCGCATGCGCGGCCTCGCCGAGCTCCGCGTCAAGGAAAGCGACCGCCTCGCCGGCACCGCCGAAGGCCTCGCCGCGTGCGGCGCCAAGGTGACGATCGAAGGCGACGACCTGATCGTCGACGGCACCGGCAAGCCCCCGCACGGGGGTGCCACGATCCAGAGCCGCCTCGACCACCGAATGGCCATGTCCTTCCTGGTCCTGGGCCTCGCGACGGAAGACCCCGTCGCCATCGACGACGCCCGCACGATCGCCTCCAGCTTCCCCGACTTCACCCCGCTGATGCGGACACTGGGGGCGGAGTTCAAGGAGGTGGGGTGACGATCTGACACGGGCTTGTAGATGCCGCTGTCGATCGTCCAAAGCAGCATCCCGGCAGATTTCGGTGGGCGGATTTCGGTGGGATTTCGGTGGATTTCGGTGACAGTGCATGATGTTCGGATTACGGTGACAGGATTACGGTGGGATTACGGTGACAGGGGATTACGCAGGGGATTACGGTG
>DASXFE010000117.1:0-2562 GCA_036489765.1 Allostellaceae bacterium
CCGATGACCCATTCGCCGTGCAACCGCATCCTGTGGAACCGGCAATCGTCGAAGACCCGCGCCGGCATGCCGTGCCTCGGCTGCACCGAGCCCGAATTCCCGTTCTCCGACCTCGCCCCCGGCACCGTGTTCAAGACGCAGACGCTGATGGGGGTGCCGCGGTCGCTGCCGACGGGCGTCGACAAGATCGGCTACATCAAGCTGTCGACCGCGGCCAAGGCGGCGTCGCCGCGCTGGGCCGAAGACGACATCTTCGTGGTCTGAGCCGATGGCCGCGTTACAGACCCTCGACATCTCGCCCGTTGGCCGGGTCGAGGGCGATCTCGACGTTCGCGTCGACATCGAGGACGGCCGCGTCGTCAACGCCTGGACCCAGGCCGAATTGTTCCGCGGGCTAGAGGTCATCCTCAGGGGCAAGGACCCGCAATCGGGGCTGATCGTGACCCCGCGCGCCTGCGGCATCTGCGGCGCCTCGCACCTGACCTGCGCCGCCTGGGCGCTCGACACCGCCTGGGAGACGGAGGTGCCGCGCAACGCGATCCTCGCGCGCAACCTCGGCCAGATCGTCGAGTCGATCCAGAGCCTCGTGCGGCACCATTACGGGCTCTTCATGATCGACTACACGAACCGGAAATACGCCGGTTCGCCGTTCTACGAAGAGGCGGTCCGGCGCTGGGCGCCCTATACCGGCACGAATTACGAGCTGGGCGTCACGATCTCGGGCCGCCCGGTAGAGATCTACGCGCTCTTCGGCGGGCAATGGCCGCATTCGAGCTTTATGGTCCCGGGCGGCGTCATGTGCGCGCCGACCCTGACCGACGTGACCCGCGCCTGGTCGATCCTCGAGCATTTCCGTCGAAATTGGATCGAGCCGGCGTGGCTCGGCTGTTCCCTCGAACGCTACGAGGAGATCCGCACCTTCGCAGACTTCCAAGCGTGGCTCGACGAAAAGCCGGAGCACGCCAACTCCGATCTCGGAATGTATTGGCGGATGAGCCAAGATATCGGGCTCGACACCTATGGAAGCGGCCCCGGTCGGTATCTGACCTGGGGCTACCTGCCGCATGAGGACAAATACAATTTCCCGACGATCGCCGGCCGCGCCACCGCGCTGATCCGCAAGGGTGGCGTCTACGATTCGTCGAGCGACACGCACCGCCCCGTCGACCAGGCCGCGACCCGCGAGGACACCTCGCATGCCTGGTACGAAGAGAACAGCGTCGTCCACCCGCTCGACCGCGTCACCGTGCCGAGCGACCACAACACGCCCGATTTCGCCGGCCGCTATTCCTGGGCGACCGCGGTGTCGCATATCGAGCATGGCCGGCTCGAAACGGGGCCGCTCGCGCGCCAGCTCGTCACCGCCGGCCCGCATGGCGAGCCGTGGCAGGCGCGCGAGACGCTGATCTACGACATGTTCAAGAAACTCGGCGGCGCCAGCGTGATGCTGCGCCAGTTCGCACGCATGCACGAGGTCGCCGCGCACTACCGCGAGGCCGAGCGGTGCCTGCGCGAGTTCCATCTCAACGATGCCTGGTACATCAAGCCGATGGAGCGCGACGGCATCGGCTGGGGCGCGACCGAGGCGGCGCGGGGCGCCCTCTGCCACTGGATCGACATCGAGGACGCCAAGATCCGCAACTACCAGATCATCGCGCCGACCACCTGGAATGTCGGGCCGCGCGACGGCGCCGGCAATCGCGGCCCGATGGAAGAGGCGCTGATCGGCACGCCGATCCTCGACCCGCGCGACCCGGTCGAGGTCGGGCATGTCTGCCGGTCCTACGATTCCTGCCTCGTCTGCACCGTCCACGCCCATGACGGCAAGACCGGCGAAGAGCTCGCCCGCTTCAGGACTGCCTGATGACGACAACCGAAGAGAAAAACGCCGAAACCCTGCGCACGATCGCAGACCTGCTCGATTCCGACCTTGAGACCATCGTCGAACCGTTCCCCGAGACCGAAAAGGAATTTGCCGAAATCATCGCCCAGCTCCGCCGGCTCGATCACGACGATCTCGAAGGCAGACTCGTGCTCAGCGGCTTCCTCAACAAGCCCTACGGCGAGGACAAGCTGCGCTGCATGGAGTGCATCAATTTCCTCGTGAACCGGAAATGGTGCGACCTCCCCGAGCTGGCGGTGCCGGTCGAGCCGGAATGGTATTGCCGCCTGTGGCGGATCTAGGGACGCCGCGCCGGTGATCGCCGTCATCGGCTGTGGCAACCCCGCGCGCCGCGACGACGGCGTCGCCGGCGAGGTGCTGCGGCGCCTCGCCCCGCTCGCGTCCGACCGTACAAAACTCCTCGACGCGGGCACCGACGGCGTCGCCGTGATGTTCGCCGCACGCGGTTGCCGGCGTCTCGTCATCGTCGATGCCTGCCGCACCGGCGCCGAGCCCGGCGCCGTGTTCGAGGTGCCCGGCGCCGAACTCGAACCCGATCACGCCCCGCCCCTCGCGACGCACGATTTCCGCTGGGACCACGCGATCGCCGCCGGGCGGCGCATCTACCGCGACAATTTCCCGAGCGACGTCACCGTGTTCCTGATCGAGGCCGAAAGCCT
>DASXFE010000155.1:0-50180 GCA_036489765.1 Allostellaceae bacterium
GAGACCGTCCTGGCTGTAGGAGGCGATGGCGTCTGGCTTGCCCCAGCCGATATCCGGGTTCTTGAAATCTTCGGTGAGCGTTGGCGCGCCGGTCGACTGACAGGCCTCGGCCGCACCGCTCGCCCCCAGCAGCAGCGCGAGCGCCGCAGCCCCCATCCAACGCCTCACGCCGTCCC
This sequence comes from Allostellaceae bacterium, assembly GCA_036489765.1. Lineage (GTDB taxonomy): Bacteria > Pseudomonadota > Alphaproteobacteria > ATCC43930 > CGMCC-115725 > DATARH01. The sequence continues at coordinate 177 of DASXFE010000155.1, forward strand.
CCTCGCTCTATTCCGCCGCCAATGCCCGCGGCGGCGTGCGGAACTGGGCGGCGAGCGCTTCGGTTTTCGCCCGTGCCGTGGCGAGCGCCGCCTCCTTGATGTGCCCGAACCCGCGGATTTCCAGCGGCACCGCAGCCAACTCGACGGCGACCGCGTGATTGGCCGGCGACAGGCCGGCGCAAATCTCGTCGAGCCGCGCCCGATACTCCGCGAGGAGGGCGCGCTCGGCGCGGCGCTCCGGCGTGCGGCCGAAGATGTCAAAGGCGGTGCCGCGCAGGAAGCGCAATTTCGCCAAGACGCCGAACGCCTTGAGCATCCACGGCCCGAAGGCCTGTTTCTTGAGGTGCCCGCTCTGCGGATCGCGGTTGCCGAGGAGCGGCGGGGCGAGGTGGAATTTGATCGTGTAGTCGCCCTCGAACTGCTCGGCGACGCGGTGGCGGAAATCGCTTTCGGCGTAGAGCCGGGCGACCTCGTACTCGTCCTTGTAGGCCATGACCTTGAAGAGCGCCTTCGCCGCCGCCTCGGCGAGCGCCGTCTTCCCGGTCACCACGGCCGCCTCGGCCTCGCGCACCTTCGCGACCAGCGCCGCATAGCGGGTGGCGTAAGCGGCGTTCTGGTATTCGGTCAGGAAGGCGACGCGGCGCGAGATCGTCTCGTCGAGCGTCTCGCTGAGCCGGTGGTTCGCCGGCTTAGCACCGGAAGGCGCCGCGCGCTGTTCGACGAGGGAGCGGTCGATGACGGCGCGGCGGCCCCAGCGGAAGGCGGCGAGGTTGAAATCGACCGCGACGGCGTTGAGCGCGATCGCCCGCTCGATGGCCTCGGCCGTCACCGGCACCAAGGCCCGCTGATAGGCGTAGCCGAGCGCGAAGAGGTTGGTCGCGATCGAATCGCCGAGGAGCCCGGTCGCGAGCCGGGTCACGTCGAGGAATTCGGTGTTGTCCGACCCCGCCGCCGCCTCGACCGCGCGCCGGAGGTCGCGCCTGGGGAAGGCGAGGTCGGGGTTGCGGGTGAAATCGCCGGTGATCGTCTCGTAGCTGTTGACGATCGCGCGGCTCGTCGCCGGATCGAGCGCAGCGGTCGCCTCGGCCCCGGCCGCGACGACGAGATCGCAGCCGACGAGCAGCCGCGCCGCCCCATGTGCGATCCGCACCGCGTGCAGCGCCGCCGGCGTCTGGGCGATGCGCACATGGGTCAAGACCGCGCCGCCCTTTTGCGCCATCCCGACCTGGTCGAGGACGCTGACGCCCTTGCCCTCGAGATGCGCGGCCATGCCGATCAGCGCCCCGATCGTGACGATCCCGGTGCCGCCGACCCCGGCGACGAGGATGCCGTAGGGCTCGGTGAGAGCGGGTAGTGCGGGCTCGGAGAGGGCAGGGAGCCCGTCCTCGCCGATGTCGCCGGCCTCGCGCTTACGGAGCGAGCCGCCCTCGACCGTGACGAAGCTCGGGCAGAACCCCTTGAGGCAGGAGTAATCCTTGTTGCAGCTCGACTGGTCGATCGTGCGCTTGCGGCCGAACTCGGTTTCGACAGGCACGACCGACAGGCAGTTCGATTGGGTCGAGCAATCGCCGCAGCCTTCGCAGACGAGGTCGTTGATAAAGACGCGCTTTCGCGGGTCGGGGAAGCGCCCGCGCTTGCGGCGGCGGCGTTTTTCGGCGGCGCAGGTCTGGTCGTAGACGATCGCGGTGACGCCGGGCATCTCGCGGAGCTCGCGTTGTACCTGGTCGAGCTCGTCGCGGTGCCGGATCGTCGCGTTCGCCGGGAAATCGGTGCCCGGCGCATATTTCTCGGGCTCGTCGGAGACGATGACGATCGGTCCGACCCCTTCGGCCGAAAGCTGCCGCGCGACCGTGGGTACGGTCAGCCCGCCGTCGAGCGGCTGGCCGCCGGTCATCGCGACGGCGTCGTTGAAGAGCACCTTGTAGGTCATCCGCACTTTGGCCGCGACCGCCGAGCGGATCGCGAGGATGCCGGAATGCGTATAGGTGCCGTCGCCGATATTGGCGAAGACGTGCGGCGTCTCGACAAACGGCGCCTGCCCGATCCACGCGGCGCCTTCGCCGCCCATCTGGCTGAATGTCGCGGTCGAGCGGTCCATGAACTGCGACAGGTAGTGGCAGCCGATCCCGGCGAGCGCGCGGCTCCCCTCGGGCACCTTGGTCGAGGTGTTGTGCGGGCAGCCCGAACAGAAATAGGGCGTGCGGGCAAACGGCACCACGACGCCGCTGTTCTTGCGCTCGCGCGCGTCGAGCACCGCGGCGCGCTCCGCGAGCCGCCCCGACGGATCGAACCGGGCGAAACGCTGGCCGATCGCGCGCGATACCTGGGCCGGGCCCAGCTCGCCGTTCGACGGCAGGATCCAATTGTCGCGGTCGTCGTATTTGCCGAAGATCTGCGGGCGCAGGTTTGCCGGCCAGTTGTAAAGCTGTTCCTTTAACTGCGGCTCGATAACCCCGCGTTTTTCCTCGACAACGAGGATCTCTTCGAGCCCCTCGGCAAAGCGCCGCACACCCTCGGGCTCGAGCGGCCACGGCATCGCGACTTTGTAGACGCGGAGCCCGATCTCGTCGGCAAAGGCCTCGTCGATGCCGAGGTCTTCGAGCGACTGACGCAGATCGAGATAGGATTTACCGGTGGTGACGACGCCGATCCGCGGGCCCTTGCTGTCGATGACGATGCGGTCGAGCCCGTTGGCGCGGGCGAAGGCGCGGGCGGCGTCGAGCTTCCAGCGATGGAGCCGATGCTCCTGGTCGAGCGGCGGGTCGGGCCAGCGGATGTTGAGCCCGCCCATCGGCATTTCGAAGTCGGTGGGCAGCGCGATCGTCACCCGGTCGGGCCCGACCGCGACCGAGGCCGAGCTGTCCATTGTCTCCGCGACGGTCTTGAACCCGACCCAGCACCCGGCATAGCGCGACATCGCCCAGCCGTAGATGCCGAGGTCGAGGATGTCTTCGATCCCCGCCGGGTTCAGCACCGGGATCGCGGCGTCGATAAAGGCGAGCTCGGACTGGTGCGCTAACGTCGAGGATTTGCAGGTGTGGTCGTCGCCGGCGATCGCGAGGACGCCGCCATGGGGTGCCGTGCCCGCCGAGTTGCCGTGCTTCAGGACATCGCCGCTGCGGTCGACGCCGGGCCCCTTGCCGTACCAGATCGCGAAGACGCCGTCGTATTTGGCGCCGGGAAAGAGCCCGATCTGCTGCGCGCCCCAGACCGCGGTCGCCGCCATCTCCTCGTTGACCCCCGGGTTGAACCGGATGTGGTTCTGCTCGATAAACCGCCGTGCCCCCCACAGCGCCTGGTCGAACCCGCCGAGTGGCGACCCGCGATACCCGGAGATAAAGCACCCGGTATCGAGCCCCGCCGCGACATCGCGCTGGCGCTGCAACAGCGGCAGCCGCACCAGCGCCTGCGTCCCGGTCAGGTAGACCCGGCCGCTTTCCAGCGCGTATTTGTCGTCGAGCGAAACCGCCGCCAACCCGTGAGCCCTCGCGGCCATCCTCGTTCTCTTCCAGTGATCTGCCGGCAGGTTACAGGCTGCGGCCCCGCGGCTCAATTGGGCTGCTGTTTGATGGGCTTCGGCGCTCTACCGATCCTTCGGCACCGAACCCTGTAGGATCGGTAGAGCGCAGCGAAACCCATCAGTCGGTTTGCCAGCGCGCCCCGACCCGTTAGCATCGCCGCAACGACCAGAAACCCTCACGGGAGAGCCGTCTGTGCCCGATGCCCCAGTTCGCGATGCCATGGAACGCGCCACGATCCGGAAGGTGTTTTTGCGGATCGTGCCGTTTACGTCGCTGCTCTACCTGATCTGCTACGTCGACCGGATCAATATCGGGTTTGCCGCGCTGACGATGAACAAGGAGATCGGGCTTACCCCGACGCTTTACGGGTGGGGCGCCGGGATCTTTTTTTGGGGTTATTGCCTGTTCGAGGTGCCGAGCAACGTGGTCCTCGAAAAGGTCGGGGCGCGGCTGTGGATCTGCCGGATCATGATCACCTGGGGCCTCTTGTCCGGCGCGATGGCGTTTGTCAGTGGGCCGACGAGCTTTATCGTCGTGCGCTTTCTGTTCGGCGTGGCCGAGGCCGGGTTTGCGCCGGGGATCTTTCTCTATTTCACCTACTGGTTCCCGGCTGAGTACCGGGGTCGCATTATCGCATGCTATCTCGTGACTCTGCCGCTGGCCGTGGCAATCGGCGCCCCGATCTCGACCGCGCTGATGGAATTGGACGGTGTTTTCGGGCTGGCCGGGTGGAAATGGCTTTTTATCTGCGAGGCGATCCCGGCGCTGATCGGCGGCCTCGTCGTGCCGTTCTATATGACCGACCGCCCGGCGCAGGCGCATTGGCTCAACGCCGAGCAGCGGAATTGGCTGCAAGGTGTGCTTGAGGCAGAGCGGCGCGAGGTGGAATCGGTTCACGTCTATACGCTGTGGCAATCGCTGACCAACCCGCGGGTGCTATCGCTGGCGGTGCTGTTTCTCGGCATCGGCATCGCCAGCGTCGGGATGGTCGCGTTCCTGCCGCAAATCATCAAACAGCTCGGCGTCACCAACATGATGACCGGTCTCCTCGTGTCGCTGCCTTACGTGATCGGATCGATCGCGATGATCGTCTGGGGCTGGATCAGCGACCGCATGAACGAGCGGCGCTGGAACCTCGTGATTTCCTGTGGCTGCGGTTTTGTCGGCATGGTCGCGGTGGGCTACACGGTCGGCACGTGGTGGGCCTTGCTCGCGATGTGCCTCGCGACGATCGGGTTTTATGGCATGAAGCCGGTGTTCTGGCCGCTGCCCTCGGATTTCTTGAGCGGGACCGCCGCCGCCGCGGGCATCGCCGTGATCAATTCGGTCGGCAATCTCGGCGGGTTCTTCGGGCCGATGCTGCTCGGCTGGGTCAAGGAGCGGACGGGCGGCTATGCGGCCGGGATCTACGTGCTGGCGGGATGCGCGCTGGTCTCGACGCTCCTGGCCCTCGGCGTTCCGGGCCGCAAGAGCGCGGAGCGCGCCCGCCTCGGCGAGGTCACCACCTAATCCCTCCGTCGGTAGAAGGAATTATCGGTAACAAAGCTTCGGATCAGATCGCGGCCCACCTCGTGCATATGTCGCGAGTATTGTCGTGCATGAGGAGATTAAATGCCCTAAAGATGCAACGCCGAACGCCTTGCGGGATTGCTTCGCGAGTTGCGGACGTTTCTTGAACCAGACGCCGGGTGGCGTTGTTTGGGGAACACGCCGGTGGCTCTCATCGATACATTTTGGGATCGACTCGGCCACCTCAGTCGGCCCAGCCGCCTGCGCAGCACGGAATGGCGAATGCCGGCCTTGCGCCGCCCGGGCCTGCGCCTGATCACGGGGCTGCGGCTGATCACGGTCCTGCGCCTGGGAACCCTGGCGGCGGTTGGCCTGCTGGTAGGTTGGGGGGCTGCGAACGAGATGCACAGCTCGGCTCTCGAGGCGTGGTTCTTCACCCATCTCGACCGCGACATGACCTACCGGCTCGAGCCGGGGCAGAACGCGGCGGCCGTCTTTCCCAAGTCGGGCCCCTATGACGAGCGGTTCGGCTACACGAAGCTCGGGCAGTTCGTCTCCGATCTGACCGGAAACGGCTACGCAGTCGCCGATCAGGCCCGCTGGTCGCCCAAGCTCACCAAGTTCGTCTCGAACGGGGCGTTTCCGGTTTACCGGGAGAAGGATCGCGGCGGCCTCAGCATTTCCGACCGCTATGGTCACCAGATCTACCGCGCCCGTTTCCCCGACGCTACTTATCGGGACTATAGCGATGTCCCGCCGCTGGTCAGCAACAGCCTGTTGTTTATCGAAGACCGCTACCTGCTCGACCCGACCTATCCCGAGCATAATTCGGCGATCGAATGGGACCGGTTCGGGCTGGCGGTGGCGGGGCGCGCGCTCGATGTGGTGGTGCCGCGCGTGCACTGGGGCGGCGGCAGCACGCTCGCGACCCAGATCGAGAAATTCCGCCACTCGCCGGGCGGGCGCACCGAGGGCGTCGGCGACAAGCTGCGGCAGATGCTGACGGCGTCGGCGCGCATCTACCTCGACGGCCCCGACACGATGGCGCGGCGCAAGGAGGTGGTGACCACCTATCTCAACTCGACGCCGCTGGCCTCGATGCCGGGGTACGGCGAGGTGATCGGGCTGCCCGAGGCGCTGCGGATCTGGTTCGGCACCGACTATCAGGCGGCCAGCCGGGTGCTCAATAGCGAACCTCGCGACCCGGCGGGCTGGGCACTGAAGGGGCTGGCGTATCGCCAGGTCTTGAGCCTGATCCTCTCGGAGCGCCGCCCGAGCTACTACCTCGTCTTGCACCGCGAGGCGCTCGACCCGCTGATCGACAAATATCTCGGCGCGCTCTCCGACGCAGGCGTCATCGGGCCGGAGCTGCACGAGGCCGCGCTGGCCGCGCATCTCACCTTTCGCGATCACGCGCCCGCCGTTGATGCCGTGTCCTACGTCCGCGAAAGGATCACCGAGGACACCCGCAACAAGCTCGTGTCGATGCTGAAGCTGCCCGATCTCTACAGCCTCGATCGGGTCGATCTGAGCGCGGAGACAACGCTCGACCCAACCGCTCAGGAACAGGTCTCGGCCGTCTTGCAGAAACTGTCGGACCCGGCCTTCCTGCGCGCTTCCGGCATGGTCGGGAAGCAGCTCCTGGGCGCGGCCGATCCGGCGAGCGTCACTTACAGCTTTGTGCTGTACGAGCGCGGCGCCAACGCCAATTACCTGCGGGTCCGCGCCGAAAGCCTCAACAAGCCGTTCGACATCAATTCCGGCGGCAAGCTGCAGCTCGGCTCGACCGCGAAGCTGCGGACGCTCGCCACGTATCTCGAGATCATGCGCCAGCTGCACGATCGCTTTGCGGCGTCGGCGCCGCGCGACCTCCTGCGGATTGCGGCCCGCTCTCAAGACCCGCTGACGCGCTGGGCGGCCGGCTATATGGCGCAGGCCGGCGATCGCGGCCTGCAGCCGATGCTGGACGCGGCGATGGATCGGCATTACTCCGCGGCGCCGGCGTCGTTCTTCACCGGCGGCGGGACCCAGGGCTTCGGCAATTTCGAGAGCACCGAAGACGGCGGCGACTATCCGTTGACGCTCGCCTTCCAGCACTCGATCAACCTCGTCTACGTGCGGCTGCTCAAGGACATCGTGACCTATTACAATGCGCAGAGCGGCGTCGACCTATCGCGGCTCCTCGACGATCGGAGCTATCCCGATCGCGAGGCTTACCTGCAGCGCTTTGCCGATGCCGACGGCCGCCATTTTCTTTACCGCTATTACAAAGACCTGCGCGGCCTCTCGCCGGCCGGGATGATCGACCGGATGGTGCGCCGGGCGCATCCCGCGCCGGGCCCGATCGCGACGATCTTCCTGTCGATGTATCCGGACGCCGGATTTGGCGATTTCAAGAAATTCCTGACCTTCTACCTGCCGCACCTGACGCAGGACGAGATGTGGCACGCCTATACCACCGATACGCCCTATCGCCTCTCGCTGCAGGATCGCGGCTATGTCGCCGGCATCCATCCGCTCGAGTTGTGGATGGCCGGCTACCTCCTGGCCCATCCCGACGCGAAATGGGACCAGGCGGTCGACGCCAGCACCGACGTGCGCCAGCAGGCGTACCGCTGGCTCTTCAAGGGCAGCCTCTACAAGCAGGATGAGCGGATCAAGATCCTCCTCGAACAGGATGCGTTCGAACACATCCTCGACCAGTGGCGGACGCTCGGCTACCCGTTCGCGCATCTCGTGCCTTCGCTCGGCACCGCGCTGGGCGCCTCGGGCGATCGTCCCGACTCGCTCGCAGAGCTGATGGGCATCATCGAGAATGACGGCGTCAAGCTGCCGATGACGTCGATCGACAGGCTGCGTTTCGCAAAAGGGACGCCGTATGAGACGACCCTCGTCCGCAGCGGCCAGCCGGTGCAAGTGATGGCGCCGGACGTCGCAAGGACACTGCGCGGCGTGCTGACCGGCGTGGTGTCGGACGGCACCGGCTCACGCTTGCGCGACGTCTACACGACGGCCGACCAGCAACTCCTGCCGGTCGGCGGCAAGACCGGGACCGGCGACAACCGGTTCGATCATTTCTCCGCCGGCGGCGGCATCACCTCGTCGCGCGCCGTCGACCGCACCGCGACCTTTGTCTTCTATCTCGGCGACCGCTTCTTCGGCACGGTGACGGCGTACGTCTCCGGGCCCGAGGCCGCCCGGTTCACCTTCACCAGCGCGCTCGCGGTGCAGCTCCTCAAGGTCTTGCAGCCCGAGCTTCAGCCGCTGCTGAACTCGCCGGCGGCAACCGCCGGAAGAAGCGTTGCCGCACCTGTCGCCCGCGCCGGGTGACCGGTGGGGACGGCCGCGGCTACGCGCGTACCCACAGGCGGTGCCGAACGTCCCATGCCTTTGCCGGCCGCAGCAGGGTGGCGGTCGGCCTCGCCGCGACGGCGGGCTGCGCCGCCGCGATCGCCGGCGGCACGCGACACAGATTCTCGCTGGAGATCTTGATGTCGACCCACCCGGTGACCTGGCCCGGGCATGTCGTGTCTTTGTCGCAGCTGATGTCGAAGCGGTGGTCGAATTTCTTCGCCAGCCGGTCCTCGCACACATAGAACTGGCCGCGGATGGTCACAAACGTGCCGAGCGGAATGCGGCGGGGGCACGCGACCGCGTCGGTGCGGCCGCAGATATTGGCCCCGGAGGCGGCGATGCACGGGGTGTCGTCGGTCTGCCCCGGCACCGTATTGTAACCGGTCACGTAGGCGTGGACGTCCTGGAAGTGCAAGATTGGAAAAAAAGGTGCTGCGTGCGCGGAAAACCCAAACCCAACAGTAAATAAACCGAGAAAGGCTGTTAAGACTCTCACAGTAATCCCCCTCCTATGTAACCAATCAAGATCGATGCCGTGGGATTTGTGACCGGATGTGAACGGTATGTGTCGATACGTAAATCTGAGGATAATTTGAAGCGGCAATATTGTGGGAGGCAGTTGAATAGCGATGCGATTCTGCGCCTTGTTTAACTCTTGAGCCCGATGCTCAGGCGCCAATCGGCGACGGCATCGCCGAGATTCTTTTCATCGGGGCCGATCGGTCTTGAACGGGGGCTTCGTCAGGTCACGATTGCGTGCGGCGCAATGATGGGTTTCGCTTTGGTCAACCCATCGTAGCTCGCGGAACTTGTAAGATGGATTGAGGAGCGTGATGCCTGCCAGGGCATTGCAGCTTATAAAATGTGGGGATAATGCTTGTTTGCCCCGTCTTTAAGACGAAGATGAAATCATGGCCTTAACCGCCTTTGTCCGTAAACCGTTCGATCCGGGATTGCACGAAAGTCTGCGCCAGCTTTTGGGCGACCGGCTGACGACATCGGCGGCGATCTGCGCGCGGCACGGGCAGGACGAGTCGTACCACCAGCCGCATGCGCCCGATGCGGTCGCGTTTGCCGCCAGCACCGAGGAAGTTTCGGAGATCGTCAAGCTCTGCGCCCGGTACCAGGCGCCGATGATCCCGTTCGGCACCGGCACCTCGCTCGAAGGGCATGTCGCGGCGCTCCGCGGCGGGGTGTGCATCGACGTGTCGCAGATGAACCGGGTGCTGCGCGTCGGGGCCGAGGATCTCGACGTGACCGTAGAGGCGGGGGTGACGCGCAAGCAGCTCAACGAATACCTGCGCGACACCGGGCTCTTTTTCCCGATCGATCCCGGCGCCGACGCCTCGCTCGGCGGGATGGCGGCGACGCGGGCCTCGGGCACCAACGCGGTGCGCTACGGCACGATGCGCGAGAATGTGCTCTCGCTCACCGTCGTGCTCGCCGACGGCAAGGTGATCCGCACGGCGCGGCGGGCGCGGAAATCGGCCGCCGGCTATGACCTGACCCGGCTTTTCGTCGGCTCCGAGGGGACGCTCGGGGTCATCACCGAGGTGACGCTCAAGCTCTACGGCATCCCGGAGGCGATCTCGGCGGCCGTGTGCGCGTTTCCGACGATCGAGGCGGCGGTCGACACGGTCATCACGACGATCCAGTCGGGCGTGCCGGTGGCGCGCATCGAGCTTCTCGACGAGGCGCAGATCGACGCGATCAACAAGTATTCAAAACTCGACAACCAGGTCGCGCCGACCCTCTTTTTCGAGTTCCACGGCACCAATTCCGGGGTCGCCGAGCAGGTCGACATCGTCAAGGAGATTGCCGGCGACAATGGCGGCAGCGATTTCCGCTGGGCCTCCACACAGGAGGAACGCAACAAATTGTGGCAGGCGCGGCACGACGCCTATTACGCCGCGCTCGCGCTCCGGCCGGGCAGCCAGGGGTGGGCCACCGATGTCTGCGTACCGATCTCTCGCCTTGCCGAATGTATCGCCGAGACGAAACGCGATCTCGCCCAGTCGTCGATCCCGTCGGCGCTGGTCGGGCATGTCGGCGACGGGAATTTCCATCTCGTTTTCATGATCGATCCGAAGAAACCCGAAGAAATTACCGAAGCAAGTCGTCTGAACGATCGAATGGTGACGCGGGCTTTGGCAATGGAGGGTACTTGCACGGGCGAGCATGGTGTGGGCTATGGCAAGCTCGAATTCCTGCCGGCTGAACATGGCGACGCGGTCGAGGTTATGCGCACGTTGAAACGCGCGCTCGACCCCGACAATCTCATGAACCCGGGCAAGATCGTCCGGCTCTGACTTGCCCCTATCGTCAACCGACCGGCGATTTTACCGTTGCCGGCCGAATAAAAAGGCTTCAATCTTCACCTGGGTGTCGCTAGTATCATTAACTAGAGAAAAATCCACCGGGTCATCAGCCACCGGAAAAACTCGGCAAGTAGCCGAGCGACAGCGATATCATCGCCTCGTCTTTGTCCACGGCGTATTTCGTGCGCCGCAGCAATCTCGTCGCGATCGTTTGGGATTTACGAGAATAGTCCGAACCACACAACAGAACATCAGAAACACCAGGGTCATCGAATGGAAAAGTCGGGTAGACGGGGTAAGATTCCGCAGACGGATTGGCCAACGATCATGGCCCGATACGAGGCGGGGGAAACGCTGGCAAGTATCGCGCGGACGTATGATTGCTCGCCGCCGGCAATTAGTTACATCGTCAGTCGCAGCCGCGAGCGCCAACCGGAAGCTGAGGCGCCGGTACCGGCCGCCGAGCCGCAACTGGTCAAGAACCAGGTGCCGGAGCCCGCGCCAGCGGCGGTTGTTGCGGCGCCGGAACCGGCGCTGGCCCTGGCGCCCGCCGAACCGGCGCCGCCGTTCGCCGAGCGCAGCGCCGGCCTCGCGGCGACCCTCGCGCGGGGCATGCCACACCGGTCCAACGGCGACGCGGCCGCGCCGCAACCGGCGGCCCCGCAGCCGAATGGCCAGCTTACGAATGGCGACGGTCGGCGCACGCTGCACTTGTCGCTCGGCGGCAACGGGCCAGCGAACGGCGCGGCCAACGGCGCCCACAGCAACGGTCATTCCAACGGCAACGGGGCCGAGCCCCAATCCGGCAACGGCTTTCGTGCCCCGGAGCGCCCGTACGCACCGCCTCAGGCCCAGCCGCACGAGCGGGCGGAGCAGCCGGCGCGGCCGATGCCGCAGCCACGCTACGGGTTTCCCCAGCAAGGCGAGCGCAGCTTCAATGACACGGCGCGGCCTGATGCCGATTCGGCGCGCCGGAATAAAGACACTGGTAATTTTATCGACCAGGAGTTGCGTGACCGGGTGGATGGCGACATCGCCGCGTTTCTCGCCGCGTTTGACGCCGCGCTGGCCGGCGACACGCTGGAGAGCCGGGCCGGATTGCGCGAGGCCACCGATCGCCTGCTGCGCGCCGGCGCCCGCACCCGCATCGAGCTCGAACGCCTCGAAGCCCGCGTTCCGCTCGGCGCGCGCGACAGCGAAGGCCGCGGCGAGCCGAACTGGCGGCACCGGTAGACCAGGCGCTCCCGCGATGGGGCGCTAGTTCGTGTAACGCATGAAGAAAGGGCACCCAACGGGGTGCCCTTTCTGTTTCCGGCCGATGATGGGAGGGCTTCGCGACCCTCAATCCATCTTACGAACCGGGCCATCTTACGAACCGGGCCATCTTAGGGATCGGGCCATCCTGCGGATCGGGCACTACCCGTGCTCATGCTCCTTGGCGACGGTGATCCCGACATACTGGGTCACGCCGTGGCGGTTGAGCAGCAAGAGGGCATCCTTGTGCTGGGAGTGGGCGATCTCGTCGAGCTTGCGGGCCGCCTCCTCGGGCGATTTCACCGGCTGCTGGTTGATCGTCTGCACGATGTCGCCGCGGCTGAGGCCGAGATCGTCGGCGACGCTGCCGTTGTCGACGCCGGTGATGACGACGCCGGCGACGTCGCGGCCGATGCCGAGCTCATGCCGCACGTCGCTGGTCAGCGGCGCGAAATGCATGCCGAGCGCCTCCGACGAGCTGGCGTTCTGGTCCTCCCGCTGCGACTGGTCCGCCGAGGCGACCTTCTGCGGATTTTCCGGCGCCTCGGCGACGGTTACCGGCAGGGTCACCTGCTGGCCATCGCGCCACACGACCATGTTCGAGCTCGCGCCCGGCTGGGTCGCCGCGACAAACCGCGACAGGTCGCGCAGCTTCTTGATGTCCTGGCCATTGAATGACAGCACCACGTCGCCCTGTTTGAGCCCGGCCTTGGCGGCCGCGCTGCCTTTGGTGACGACGGCGACGAGCGCGCCTTCGTCGCTCTTGAGGCCGAGGCTCGAGGCGATTGCCGGCGTTACCTCCTGGATCTGTACGCCGAGCCAGCCGCGGTCGACCTTGCCGTGCTCCTTGAGCTGGGCGATGACCTTGGAGGCGGCGTTCGAGGGGATCGCAAAACCGATCCCGACGCTGCCGCCGTTCGGTGAATAGATCGCGGTGTTGATGCCGATCACCTGACCATTGAGGTTGAAGGTCGGGCCGCCGGAATTGCCGCGGTTGATCGGGGCGTCGATCTGCAGGAAGTCGTCAAACTGTCCCTCGTGCAGGTCGCGGCCGCGCGCCGAGATGATGCCGGTCGTGACCGAGCCGCCGAGCCCGAACGGGTTGCCGACGGCGACGACCCAGTCGCCGATCTGCGACTGATTGCTGTCGCCCCACTGCACGCTCGGCAGCGTTTTGCCCGCATCGATCTTGAGGAGCGCCAGGTCGGTGCGCTGGTCGCGGCCGACGATCTTGGCGGCGTATTTGTCGCCGTCCTGGAGGATCACCTGCACCTTGGCCGCCTCGCCGACGACGTGGTTGTTGGTGACGATGTAGCCCGCCGGATCGATGATGAAGCCCGATCCGAGCGCGATGCGCTTGACGCCGCCCTCCTCATTCGGCGTGCCGCCGAACTGGTGCGGAAGCTGGCCGTTGCCGTTCTGCTCGAAGAACCGTTTGAGGAACTGGTCAAACGGCGAGTTCTGGCCGCCGTTGTCGCCATTGTCGCCGAACGATTCGTCCGACAGGTCCGTGGCGCCCGGCTTTTCGGTGACCGAGATGTTGACGACCGCCGGCAGGACCCGCTTTACGAGCGGGGCGAAGCTCTGCTGCGGGATCACCGGACTGGGGATCGGCGTCGCGGCGCCGGTCGACGTGTTGGGAGCCGTGGTGGTTTCGGCCCAGACGAATGGCGACAAGGCCATCGTTGCACCAAGCCCGGCCGCCAAAGCAACGCCGCGCCGGCCCTTCCACCATGGCCGGCGTCCCTGATCGAAATCGTTATGTGTCATGCCATTCTCCTGCCGCGCGAGGCACCGCCGAGGATCCCCGCTTCCTATGCCTTGAACATGGCGAAACCCGCCTGACACGCCGCTTTCACGCGGATTAATTCGCTGTAACCTCGCGGGCCTCGGCTATGATCCACCCGCGTAAACACCAGGGAGCAGCGAATGGCCCGCTACAGTGCATTGACCCCCGCCGAAAGAAGTGCGGCGCAGCAGGAAGTCGTCGACGAGATCGTCGGGGGCAAGCGCGGGCGCTTCGGCGGCCCGTTCGAGATCCTCTACCGCTCGCCGGAGGTATGCCGCCACCTGTCGCGGCTCGGCGAGTTCCTGCGCTGGGGCAGCTCGTTGTCGCCGGCGCTCTCGGAACTGGCGATCTGCCTGACGGCCCGGCACATCCGCGCCAACTACGAATGGCATGCGCATTGTCCGCTCGCGGTGGAGGCCGGCGTTCCCGCCGCCGCGATGGAGGCGATCCGCACCGGCGCGACACCGAGCCTCGCGGCCAAGGACCAGGCCCTCGTCTACCGTCTCGTGACCGAGCTGATCGACACGAAGCGGTTGTCGGACGCCAGTTTCGCGGAAGCCAAGGGTGCGTTCGGCGAAGCGGGGGTGGTCGAGCTCGGCACGATCATCGGCTATTACACGGCGATCGGAAACGCGCTCAACGTGTTCGAGGTCGCCTTGCCGCCGGGCCAGGCGCCGTACTTCCCTTGATGCCGTCGTACCTGACGATCTGGGCCTGCCTGATCGCCGCGACGGCTTTCGAGACGACCGGGGACGCCATCGTCCGCATCGGCTTGTTCGAGCGGACGGGAGCGGCGCGCGCCGGGATACTGCTCGGCGGCGGGCTGTTGCTGTTCGGCTACGGGGCGATGCTCAACCTCGCCCCGCTGCCGTTCGCGCGCGTCGCCGGGCTTTACATCGCGACCCTCTTCGCGATGTGGCAGATCACCAGCTTCGCCGTCTTCCGTGCCGTCCCCACCCCGCCGATCCTCGTCGGGGGCGCCCTCATCATCGCGGGCGGTCTGATTGTCTCGTTCTGGGGAACGGCGCCGGGCGGCTAGCGCATTTGGGCGATCAACCCGCCGGCAGCCCCTTTTCCAATAATCCGGCCAGTCGGCGGGCGAACGCCGCGGGGTCGGGGAGCGGCTCGCCCTCGACGATCCTCGCCTGGTCCAACAGCACCCAGGCGAATTCGGAGAGCTGGTCGGAGGCGCCGGTTTCACCGACGCTGGCGGCGAGGCGCTCGATCAGCCGGTGGCTTGGGTTGATCTCGAGGATGCGCTTGGCGCTCGCGTCGAGCTGGCGGTGCGCCTTCAACAGGCGTTCGAGGTGCATGTCCATGTCGCCCTCGTCGGCGACGAGGCAGACGGCGCTGTCGGTCAGCCGCTCCGAGCCGCGGACGTCCTTGACCGCTTCGCCCAGGGCCAGCTTGAAGATCGCGATGAGGCTGGCGAGCTTCGCCGGCGGCGCGGGCTTTTCGGCGTCATCCTTCTTGTCGGCGCCCGCTTCGATCTTTGCGAGGTCGGCACCGCCGCGGGTCGCCGATTTGAACGGCTTATCCTTGTAGGGGCCGACCGCGGGCATCCAGAACTCGTCGATCGGGTCGGTCAGGTACAGCACCTCGACGCCTTTGGCCCGGAACCCTTCGAGCTGCGGGCTCTTGGCGACGAAGTCGGGGCTGTCGCCGGTGATCGTGTAGATCGCCTCCTGTCCCGGCCGCATCGCCTCGATGTACTGGTCGAGCGAGACGAGCCCGTCGCGCGTCGTCGAGCGGAAGCGGGCGAGCCCCATCAGCGTGTCACGCTGGTCGCGGTCCTCGTAGAGGCCTTCTTTCAAGACGGCGCCGAAATTGTCCCAGAACTTGGCGTATTCCTCAGGCGCATCGGTCGCCTTCTTGCCGAGCTCCGTGAGGACGCGCCGTACCAGCTGCTGGCGCATGCGCGCCACCATCGGATTTGCCTGCAGCATCTCGCGGCTGACATTGAGCGGCAGATCCTCGCTGTCGACGACGCCGCGGAGGAAGCGGAGATACGACGGCACCAGCTCGGTGTTCTCGTCGGTGATGAAGACGCGGCGGACATAGAGCTTGAGGCGCGTCTTGCGGTCGGGATCGAAAAGGTCGAACGGCTTCGCGGAGGGCACGAACAGCAGATAGGTATATTCGAGTGTCCCCTCGGCCTTCGTGTGCAGCGTCAGCCATGGCTCGTCAAAGCCGTGCCCGACATGGTGATAGAACTCCTTGTACTGCTCCTCGGTGATCTGGGTGCGGGGCCGCGTCCATAAAGCCGACGCCGTGTTGATCGTGTCTTCCTTATTGCCGTCCGCGAGCACGATCGGCAGCGCGATGTGGTCCGAATAGGTCGTGACGATCTGGCGCAGCCGCTGCGGTTCCAGGTAGTCCTGGGCGTCGTCGCGCATCGTGAGCATGATCTTGACGCCACGCTTCACATCGGGCGCGGGCTCAACCGAAAACGTGCCCTGACCATCGGAAGTCCAGCGCCAGCCCTCGGCGTCGCCGGCCTTGCGGCTCAACACCTCGACCCTGTCGGCCACCATGAAGGCCGAATAGAACCCGACACCGAACTGGCCGATCAGGCTCAAATCTTTTTTCGTGTCGCCCGACATCGCGTTGACAAAGGCCGCGGTGCCCGAGCGGGCGATCGTGCCGAGGTTCTCGATCAATTCCTCGCGGTTCATGCCGATGCCGTTATCGGCGATCGTCAGCGTCTTCGAGGATTTGATCGGGGTCAGCACGACCCGGTAAAGCGGGTCGCCCTCGACAAGGTTCGGCTCGGTCAGCGCCGCGTAGCGCAGCCGATCGCAGGCGTCGGACGCGTTGGAGATGAGCTCGCGCAGGAAAATCTCCTTCTCGCTGTAGAGCGAGTGCGCAACGATATCGAGGAGCCGGCTGGTTTCAGCCTCAAAGCTCCGGGTCTCAACGGCAGGGTTCGCAGTTTCGTCAGTCATCTCGGGGCGGGAATCTGGAAGGGATTGCCGCGAGATATGAGGCTACTGCGATCCGATCGCAAGGGCCTCGTTATCCCTCGCCCGCAATCCGCGAGAGGGACCGTTCGCACAGCGAACAGGTGAGGGTCAGCGGCGGCTGCCGCACGCGTCGCCGCGCCCTCACATGACCCTTGGCCACCCCCTCCCGCAATGCGGGGAGGGGATAGCGAGAGATTACGCGGCGTCCCTGATCCCGCGGCGCCAGCGGTCGATGGTTTGGTTGACCGCGTTGCGGTCGGCGATGTCGGCGGACCAGGCGCGCGCGAAGGAGGCGGTCGAGCTGCGCGGCTGGTTTTCGTCGGGGAGGGGGGCGAAGCAGATCCGCATCGGCATCGACACGCCTTCGCCGACGGCGATCGCCTCGCCGTTGCGGAGCGCCGGGAGGAAGTTCATCAGGCCGTGCGACGCCTCGGGTAGCGCCCCGCGGACGATCTCCTGGTCTTCCTGGTTGCTCATGCGCAGCGCGAACATCGTGTTGCATTCCGAGAGAAGACCCGGCGCGAGGTCGGTCGGGCGCTGGCTGACGACGCACAGCGAGACCCCGTATTTGCGGCCCTCCTTGGCGATCCGGGACAGTGCCCGCTTGGCGGGTTCGAACCCCAGCGCGCGGTCGCGCGGGGCGTAGCGATGCGCCTCCTCGCAGACGATCGTGATCGGGATCGGCTTTTCGCTCCACAGCGCGAAATCGAACGTGAGACGGCAGATCACCGAAATGACGACGTTCAAGACTTCCGACGGCACGCCCGAGATGTCGAGGATCGTCACCGGCTGACCGTCGACCGGGATGCGGAAGAGCTGCGACAGCACGTCCGACATGTCGTCGCGCAGGCTGAGGCTGGCGCCGAAGACAAAGGCGTAGCGCGCGTCCGTCTGCAGCGCCATCACCCGCGATTTCACCGACTGGTAGGCAGCGACGCTTTCCCCGCGGTTGAGCGTGCCCATCGCCGTGTCGAGAAAGCGCAGGACGTCCGACATGCGATAGGGCACCGGCGTGTCGACCGTGCCGTGCTGTTCGAGCCCGGATTTGACGAAATGCGTGTGCTTTGCCGCGAGCACCGCGTCGGCCAGCACCTTGACCTGCTCGGCATCGTGGCCGCGGCCCAGGATGAGCTCGGCGAGCTCCTCGAAATTGAACAGCCAATACGGCAGGCGCAGCCCGTCGCTGGGGCTCAATACGCAGGCTTGCGCGCCGAAGGTCGCGGCGTATTCGTTGTGCGGGTCGATGAGGAGGACGTGGGCGTTCGGCATCCGGCCGATCACCGCGCGCAGGATCGTCGCCACCGCGCAGGATTTGCCCGACCCGGTCGTGCCGACGATGCTGAAATGCTTGCCGAGGAGATCGTCGACGAGCAGGTAGGCGGTCACCGAATCATCCTGATGGATCGTGCCGACCGGGGCCGTCGTCACCTGCGGCGGGGCATAGACCTCGGCGATGTCGTCGGGGGTGGCGAGGTCGATCGGGTCTTCGAGCGCTGGAAAGATCGAGACGCCGCGGCGGAAACCCTGGGCATCGCCGAGAGCGCCGTGCGCCTTCTCACCGAGCAGCTCGATCTCGACGATCTTCAGGTCGTCGTCGAACGAGGCAACCGACGGCAGCGGTACGCGCAGCCCGCTGACCATGCCGTAGACGGTCGAGGCGCGGGTGTGGATCTTGACGAGCGCGCCCATCTCGAGCGAGGCCGTGGGCACGACAAACCCGTTCCGGTCGCGCGGTTGCAGCAGCCCGACCACCTGGGCGGCGGACACGGCGATGATGCGGCCGAGACGCGTATTGGGCTGCATTTGCAAATCAGCGACTTCCATGATCTTCCCGTTCCCCGATCGGCGCCGCGGGGGCGCCTAGCTCGCCAAAGGATGTCCGTGGGTGCGCACGCGCTCGGCCGGCAGCCGCACCTCGACGGTGGTGCCGGCCTTTTCTTCGCTTTCGATCCCGAGCGCCCCGCCATGCAGGCCGACGAGCGCGCGGGCGATCGGCAGGCCGAGCCCGACTCCGTCGTTCTCGCGCGTCAGATGGTCCTCGACCTGGCCGAACGGCTCGAGCACGCGGTCGAGATGCTCGGCCGGGATGCCGCAGCCGTTGTCGCTGACCGCGATCACCAACTCACCCGATTTCGCGATGCCGCCGCTGAGCTCGATCGTGCCGCCCTCGGCGGTGAACTTGATCGCGTTCGACAGCAGGTTGTCGAGCACCCGCTTCAGCTTTGTCGCGTCGAGCCAGGCTTCAAGCGTGGCCGGCGCGTGCTTCAGGATCGCGATCGATTTCTTTTGTGCGGCGGTGCTGTGCGTCGCCGCCGTCGCCTCGATCAGCTCGGCGATCAAGACGTCGCCCTGCTCGAGCACGAGGCGCCCGGCCTCGATCCGCGCGAGGTCGAGGACGCCGTTGAGGATGCCGAGAAGGTGCGTGCCGGAATCGTGGATATATCCGGCATAGGCCGGGTGCTCGCCGGTCTGCGCCGGCGTGTTCTGAATGAGTTCGGAAAACCCGATGATCGCGTTCAAGGGCGTGCGCAACTCATGCGTCATGTTGGCGAGGAATTTGGTCTTCGCCCGGTCCGCCTCTTGCGCCTGGCGCATCGACGCCTCGGCCAGCACCGCCGCGCGGACGGCCTGCTCCTTCGCGGTGATGAGCGCCCGCTCGGTGTGCTGCCGCTCCAGGAGCGAGCCGAGCTGCAGGCAATAATCGCTGAGCAGCGTGTTTGCGCCGCGCTGGCGCGTCTTCAGGAATGTTGCAGTCGTCATGGTCCGATCGGTTTACACGCCCGATGGATAAGGAAGGCTTAACTGCACCTTACGGCTCGCGCTTTTGGGCTTGCCCTGCGGGCGGTGGGACAGCACTTTTGTCCCATGAGCCTGTACCGCTCAGCGCCGCGCCTCGTCGCGGTCCTCGGGCCGACCAATACCGGCAAGACCCATTTCGCGATCGAGCGGATGCTCGACCATCAGAGCGGGATGATCGGGTTCCCGCTGCGCCTGCTGGCCCGCGAAGTGTACGACCGCGTCGTCAAAAAGCGCGGGGCGCGGGCCGTGGCCCTCATTACCGGCGAAGAAAAGATCCTGCCGCCGAACCCGTCCTATTTCGTCTGCACGGTCGAATCGATGCCGCTCGACCGCCCGGTCGAGTTCCTCGCGGTCGACGAAATCCAGCTCTGCGCCGACCCCGAGCGCGGTCACGTCTTTACCGCGCGCCTCCTCCACGCGCGCGGCCTCAGCGAGACGATGTTCCTCGGCGCCGACACGATTCGGCCGCTGATGCGCAAGCTGGTGCCGAACGCCGAGTACGTGACCCGCCCGCGCCTGTCGACGCTCAGCTACACCGGCCACAAAAAGGTGACCCGCCTGCCGCCGCGCAGCGCCGTCGTCGCCTTTTCGATCGCCGACGTATTCTCGCTGGCGGAACTGGTGCGGCGGCAGCGCGGCGGCACGGCGATCGTCCTCGGCGCGCTGAGCCCGCGCGCCCGCAATGCGCAGGTCGGGATGTTCCAGGCCGGCGAGGTCGACTACCTCGTCGCGACCGACGCGATCGGCATGGGGCTCAACATGGATCTCGACCATGTCGCCTTTGCCCGCGTCGCGAAGTTCGACGGCCGCTTTCCGCGCCGCCTGACCCCGGCCGAGATCGCCCAGATCGCCGGCCGTGCCGGCCGCCACATGGCCGACGGCAGCTTTGGCACGACCGCCGACGAAGGCGAGCTCGACCCACAGATCGTCGCCGCGGTCGAGGAGCACCGCTTCGAGCCGCTGACCCGCCTGTCGTGGCGCAACGTCAACCTCAATTTCCGCTCGGTCGCGGCGCTGCTGCAAAGCCTCGACGCGCGCCCGCCGACCCCGGCCCTCGTTCCCGCCCGCGACGCCGACGACCACCGCGCGCTGCAGCATTTGTCGCGCAGCGTCGAGACGATGGCGCTGGCGACCAACCCCGGCGCCGTGCGGCTGCTGTGGGAGGTCTGCCAGATCCCCGATTTCCGCAAGGTGATGAGCGATAGCCACGCCCGCTTTCTCGGTCAGTGCTTTGCGCATCTGGCGGCGCCGGCGGGGCGGTTGCCGACGGGCTGGGTCGGCGGGCAGATGGCGCAGCTCGATCGCGTCGACGGCGACATCGACACGCTGATGGCGCGGATCGCGCATATCCGCACCTGGACCTACATCACCCATCGCGCCGACTGGATCGACCACGCCCAGGACTGGCAGGAACGGGCCCGCGGCATCGAGGACCGCCTGTCGGACGCGCTCCACGACAGCATCACCCAGCGCTTTGTCGATCGCCGCTCGGCCTATCTGGCGAGGCGCCTTTCCGCCGATGTGGACCTGCTCGCCTCGGTTGACCGCGCCGGGCAGGTGCGGGTCGAGGGCGAGCCGATCGGGCGGCTCGACGGCTTCCGCTTCATTCCCGATGACGCGTCCGAGTCGGCGATGCGCACGCTGATGACCGCGGCTAACCGGGCGCTCCGCACCGAAGTCGCGGGCCGTGCGCGGGAATTGGCCGCCGCCGGGGACGAGGCATTCACCCTCGACCCGGCCGGCGCCTTGATCTGGCGCGGCGCCGCGGTCGGGCGGCTCGTCGCCGGCGACACGATGCTGACGCCGCGGGTCGATGTCGCCGCTGGCAATTATCTTGACGGCGAGCCGCGCGAGCGCGTGCGCCAGCGCCTCGCCGGTTTCGCGAAGGGCGAGATCGAACGCCGCCTTGCGCCGCTGTTCGCGCTGAACGACGCGGCCCTGACCGGGGCGGCGCGAGGGCTCGTGTTTCAGTTCGTCGAGGCGCTCGGCTGCCTCCCGGCCGGCGAGGTCGAGGCGCAGGTGCGCGCGCTCGACCCATCGGCCCGCCGCCTGCTCGGCCGCCTCGGGCTGCGCTTCGGCACGGACCGGATCTATCTCGAACCGCTGCTGGGGGTTGAGGCGGTGCGGTTCCGCGCGCTCCTCTGGGCGATCCACGAGGGGAGGGCGGTGCCGCACCTGCCGGGCGCGCGGAGCCTCGGCAAGGCGATCGCCGCCGATCCCGGCCTGCCGGCGTCGTTCTACGCGGCGATCGGGCGCCGCGTCGCCGCCGGCCTCGCCATCCGCGCCGACCGGCTCGAACGCCTCGCCGCCGCCGCGCGCGGCAAGGCGCGTGCCGGGCATTTCGCCGTCGACGCCGAATTGGCAGCGCTCGCCGGAATTCCGGTCGATGCTGCGCCCGCGGTCCTTGCCGAGCTCGGCTTCCGCGTCGCCGCCGGCAAGACCGAGGCCGTCGTCGTCGCGGCACCCAAACGCCGCCCGCCGCCGCCAGCGCGCCCGCGCCGGACGCCGGAAGGCCACCCGTTCGCCAAGCTCAACGAGCTGAAATTCGCGTGACCGAGCTCGCCCCGGCCACACGGCGCCTCGACCAATGGCTCTGGTTCGCCCGCTTCGTCAAAAGCCGCTCCCTCGCTGCCCGCCTGTGCACCGGCGGCGCCGTCTCGGTCAACGGCGAGAAGGCGAAGAAGGCAAGCCAGGCGATCCGTCCCGGCGACCTTCTCGGCCTGCGCCTCGGCAAGTCGCGCCGCCAGATCCGCATCGTGGCGCTCGGCGACCGCCGCGGCCCGGCGCTGGAGGCACGCGGGCTGTACGACGAGATCGAGGTCGAGGAACGGCCCGCGCCGGAGTGGCAATCGCTGTTGGAGGAGGGCTGAACTTTACCTCTCGCCCGCACTGCGGGGAGGGGATTATCAGCCCCCCACCGAGCACACCTTTCCCGGGCCGATGTCCAGGTGGACGTGGTTGTAGTGGGCGCGGTTCGAATCCGGGGTCAACACCACGGAAAAGTAGCGGCAGGCGTTGCGGGCGACGTCGTGGAGGAACGTGGTCGTCGGGCCGCTTCCGTGCCAGTCGCGCTGGACCCGGGCGGTGGTGCCGTCGGAAAAGCGGAATCCCGAGATGTCGATCGCCCGACCATAGGCGTGCTGGCTCAGCTCGCCGGAGCGGCCGGTGTTGCCGCGGCAGGAATACGCGCCGAGGTGGGTGATCCCGACGACGTGGCGGCGGAGGTCGCGCTCGGCCAGGGGCGCGACGGCCTCGCGCTCGAAGCGGTCGAGCCGGCTCGCCAGCGCACAGCTCATCAGCACCGGGTGCGAGAGGCGCGCCTCGATCGTCTCGACCCTGACGGCCGTGTTCACATGGCAGGCCGGGTTGCTGGCTTCGGGGTTCGGAACCGACGTGTATGCGATGTCCTGCCGGTCGAGATCGGCGAGGCATTCAGTATCGACCGCCTCTTCCGACGGGCCGCCGTGGAACAGAAAGCACCCGCCGAGCAGCGGCGCCAGCAGCGCCAATACCAGAAATGACCGGCGCATGCCGGAATAGCTCCAGACTCTGTTCGTTCTTGGTCGTATCCTGCCACCGCCTCGGGTCAAGCCGGATCGGCCCACGGGTCATGGCGACCCCGGGAAAACCTCATTCGATCAACAGGGTGGGGCGGAACGGGAGGGATTTGGAGGCCGGGTCCGGCGGGTGGTCGATGGTGGATTCCCAGGCTGATTCGCGGCTCGGCGTATTTCGCGGCGCGCGGGTGATGATCACCGGCGGGGTCGGGCAGATCGGCTCGGCGCTGGCGCGGCGGCTGATGACGCTCGGCGCCGACCTTCTCCTCGTCGACAGCATGATCCCCGAGTACGGCGGCAACTTCGCCAACATCGCCGATGTCGAGGGGCGCGTTCGCGTCAACATCTCCGACATCCGCGACAGCCACGCGATGCGGCATATGCTCGGCGGCCAGGATTTCCTCTTCAACCTCGCGGCCCAGACGAGCCATGCCGACTCGATGACCCGGCCCGACGACGATCTCGCGATCAACTGCACCGCGCAGCTTCACATCCTCGAAGCCTGCCGGGAGGTGGCGCCCGGGATCGTGATCGTCCACGCCAGCACCCGCCAGATCTACGGGCATCCGCGCTACGTGCCGGTCGACGAGGCGCACCCGTTGCACCCGGTCGATGTCAACGGGGTCAACAAGATCGCCGGCGAGTACTACCACATCCTCTATCACGACGTGTACGGGATCAAAACTCGCGCGCTGCGCCTCACCAACGTCTATGGCCCGGGGATGCGGATCAAGGACGCGCGGCAGAACTTTCTCGGCATCTGGCTAAGGCTGACCCTCGAAGGGAAGCCGTTCGAAGTATGGGGCGGCGAGCAGCGGCGCGACATGCTTTACGTCGACGACGCGGTCGACGCCTTTCTCGCTGCCGCGGTGAGCCCGGCGACTGCGGGGCTCGCGCTCAATGTCGGCGGCGACGTGCCCCGTCCGCTCCTCGACATCGCCGCCGCGCTCGTCAAGGCCAATGGCGCCGGCACCTACACGATCCGCGAGTTTCCGGAAGAGCGTAAGAAGATCGATGTCGGCGATCTCGTCATCGACGACCGCAAATTCCGCGAGCTCGCCGACTGGGCGCCGAAAACGACCCTCGCCGAGGGCATCGCCCGCTCGGTCGAATATTACCGCTCCCGCATGGCGCAATACGTGTGAGCCCGAAATGACCCCGATCCCTCAGACCGACCCGCGCGCCGCCTACCTCGCCGGGCGCGAGGCGATCGACCCGGCCATCAGGCGCGTCCTCGAAAGCGGCTGGTATATCGGCGGGGCCGAGGTCGAGGCGTTCGAGGCCGCCTTCGCGACGGCGATCGGGGTCGGGCACGGGATCGGCTGCGCCAACGGCACCGACGCGATCGAACTTGCCTTGCGCGCCTGCGAGATCGGCCCCGGCGACCTCGTCTTCACCGTCTCGCACACCGCGGTCGCGACCGTGGCGGCGATCGAGCGGGCCGGGGCGAAGCCGGTGCTCGTCGATATCGAGCCGGGCGGGTACTGCATGGACCCGGCCGCGCTGGCCGCCATGCTGCGCGCCCCACCGCAGGGTCGGCCGGCCGCCGTGGTGCCGGTGCATCTTTATGGCGAGCCCGCGGCGCTGCCGGCGATCCTCGATCTCGCGCGCAAGAACGGGCTCCGCGTCATTGAGGATTGCGCGCAAAGCCATGGTGCGGCGCTCGACGGACGGGTGACCGGCGGATGGGGCGACATCGCCTGCTTCAGTTTCTACCCCACCAAGAACCTCGGCGCGCTTGGCGATGGCGGGATCGTCGTGACCGGCGACGCCGCGCTCGCAACGGCGGCACGAGAGATCCGCGAGTACGGCTGGCGCGACCGTTACATCAGCGCCCGTGCCGGCATCAATACGCGGCTCGACCCGGTCCAGGCCGCGATCCTCGGCGTCAAGCTTCCCGGCCTCGCCGCCGACAACGCGCATCGGCGCGCGATCGCCGCCCGCTATGATGCCGGGCTCGGGAGCCTCGACCTGCGCCTCCCGCCATGCCGCGCCGGCGCGACGCATGTCTATCACCAGTACGTGATCCGCCTCGTCGCCCGGGACCGGCTTCGCGACCATCTACGCACCCAGGAGATCGGCACGGGCATCCACTACCCGGCCCCGGTGCACCGGCAGCCGGCCTACGCCAACCGCCTCGCCGGTCCGCTCGGCGAAAGCGAGCGGGCGGCGCCGGAGATCTTGAGCCTGCCGATGTACCCTCAGCTTTCGGACGAAGCTGTCGAGCGGGTGATCACCGCGGTCCGCGGGTTTTTCGGCTAATTCGGAATGCTGCGCTGGCTGGTGGCGCTGGCGCTGGCCATTGCCGCGGCCGGAGCGGCGCGAGCCGACGAAGACTGCTCGGCAGCCACGGTCGCGAGGACGCGCGGCGCGTTCCAGCAGGCCTACGATCTTAAGGATTTCACCGTAGCCAGCCGGATCCTCGAGCCGCTTTGGGCTCGCTGCACGACGCAAAAAGGCGTGCCCGCGGTCATCGTCGCCGCGCTCAACAGCGATTATGCCGTGCTTGCGCATCGGCAAGGCGACGACGAAGCCTGCCTCCAGGCGCTGTTGGACTACATGCCGGTGACGCGCACGCCTGCACCCGAGCTGGCGCGATTGCCGCCCGAATTGCAGCGCGCGATCCGCTTCAATTTCGCCCAGTGCCGGAAATACTGCGAAGGCGCGCCGCTGACGGACCCGTCGTGCGACAGCATCCGCATCTCGCTGCAGGCCCAGCAGACCGTGTCGGGGCGCTTCGCCGAAAAGCCGTGCACGTTCGATACCGGTGGCTCGCCGACGCTGGCGCTGCCGGGCGGCGCCTGCATCGCCGTGTTCGCGCCAGCCCCGTGGCACTACGCGGAGGGCGAGGAGCAGGACCCGGCGCAGCAGGATCCGGAGAAGGCGTGCCCGCGCTTTACGCTGGCGAGGCGTGCCGCCGACGGCAAGGTCTCGCTGTCGCCGCTGGCAGTGCCGGAAAAGAGCTTCACGCGCGATGTCGGCCTGTGCTGTGCCGCGCTGGACCTCGCGATCGGCCCCGACGGGCGGATCGAGATGACCCCGTCGGACAATCCGCCCGAGCATTGCCTGTCGGGCCACCGGGCCGACATTTTGCAGGACCTGTTCCGCCTCAAAGGCGACGCCTTGGTCCTGTTGCATCAGTACCCGGCGCGATGACGGCGCGCCGGGTGCTCGGCGCGGCGGCGGCGCTCTGTCTCATAGCTGCTCAGCCGCCGCCGTTCTATCTGGGAACATGGCAGATCATCGCGGTCGAACCGGCGGCGTGGACCCACGGCTATTACGAGGAAGACAAGCTCGACGCCTTGAAAAAATTCGTCGGCGAGGCAGTCGTGTTCAAACCGGGTTCGGTCGAGGGGCCGCCGCCGATCGCCTGTCCCGAGGCGCAGTACACGATGAGCGGCGTCACCGCGTCCACGATGTTCGACGGCGGGCTCGTCAACCGCATCCTGACGGACGACAAGACCGCGGCCGACGACACCGATCCGAGCGGCGGCTACATCTCGGCGCAACGACTGGCCGAAAAGCTCGGTTTTCGCGGGTTCTCGTGGAAGTCGCTCGGCACCGGCTGCGCGACCCCGGAAAACCATGCGATCGAGGTCGATTTCGCAACGCCGGACCGCGCGGTCTTTGCCGTCGAGGACTTCATCGTCTCGATCCGGCGCAAATGATCAGTGTTGATGAATGAGGAAGATCCCGCCGCCGATGAGGACAAGGCCGGCGATCTGAGACCAGCCGAAGGGTTCGTTCCAGAGGAGGTGGGCAAGGACGGCGACGACCACGTAACTCACCGCGACCGACGGAAAGGCGACCGAGACCGGAATGCGCTTCAGCGCGACGATGTAGAGGAAGGCGGCGACGACGTAGATGCCAAAGCCGAGCATCGTGCGCGGATTGAGGAACTGGTCCCACACCGTCAGCGACTCGACCGCGCCGGATTTGAGCGCGATCTGGCCGCCGACGCCGAGGAGGATCGACGCGACGAGGCTCGTGTAGAAGATCCCCATCGCGTCAGCCCGGCCGGCGCAGGCGCAGCGGCTCGGCGGTCGGCTCGGCGCGGGTGACGCTGCGGATCACCGATTGCGGTTTCCGGTTCGCGGTCAGGTAAAGCCTCCCGAGATACTCGCCGACGATGCCGAGGATCACGAGCTGCACCCCCGACAGCAACAACACCGCGGCCATCAGCGACGACCAGCCGGCCGGCGGCTCGAAGAACGCCGCCTCGATGATCGCGGCAATACCGCCGACCGCGCCGAACGCGCTGAGCGCGAACCCGGTCAGCGTGCTGATCCTGAGCGGCATGACCGAGAAATTGACGAACATGCTCATCCACAACCGGACGAGCCGCCGCATCGTGTAGTTGCTGCGGCCGACGGCGCGCGGCAAATGGATCACGAGGAGGCTGCCGATATTCTGCGTCACCTGGAGGAGGAGGCCGTCGACATAGGGGAACGGGCCTTCGTAGTGCGTGACCTCGCGGACGACAAAGGCGCTCATGCACCGAAAGCTCGAGAGATAAAGGTCCTTCGGCTTGTCGAGCACGAACCCGGCGACCCAGTTGGTAAAGCGGCTGCCGAGGTTGCGCCACCACGCGTGCTGCTTTTCGTCATAGTAGGTGTAGACGACGTCCTGGCCGGTCGCCTGGGCGTGGGCGAGCAGGCGCGTCACCTCCTCGGGCGGGTTCTGCAGGTCGTCGTCCATCGTGATCACGTGGGCGCCGGCCGCATGGCGCAGCCCGGCCATCACCGCGTTGTGTTCGCCGTAATTGCGCGCGAGGTCGACGAGGGTGATCGGGATGCGTGCCCGGGCGACGATCTCGCGACACACGGCGAGGCTGTTGTCGGGGCTGCCGTCGTTGACGAGGATGATCTCGTGTCCGCCCGCGATCTCGAGCCGTTCGAGCGCATCGCACAATTCGCCGACGCTCTCGGCCCCGTTGTAGACCGGGATCACGAGCGAGAGGGCAGGGGTCGGTTCAGGCATCAGGCGCCTCCACCTTTACCGCGACCGCGACGATCGAGCCGCCGAACGGCAATCTGACGCCGTATCGCATCAGCCTTCGCTCCAGTGCCGTCGCGGCCCGGCACAGCGCCTCGATCGGCGCGGGATAGAGCTTGACGTCGCTGTCCCCGCCGCGCCGCGCCGGCAACAATTTCCGCGTCGCCAGCATCAACGGAAACAAGAGGGTATTCCAGTATCCGATATAGATCGGCCGGAAATCCGCCGCGCACAGCAGCGCTGCGACAGCTCTCCGCGTGTACCGCCGGGTGTTGTGGACCGCGATGTCGTGCCGCGACAGCATCCAGCGATAGGCCGGCAGGTTGAGGACGAGAAGTCCGCCGGGGCCGAGGCAGCGGTGAAACTGTTGCAGCGCCGCCTGCTCGTCGACCGCGCGGTGACAGAGCACGTCGGCACTGACGATCGCCGCGAAAGCGCGGTCGCCGAACGGCAGTTCGTTGATCGAGCCGTTGCAGACCGGCCGGCCGCTTTTCGCGCGGGCGCGGCGGCAGGCGGCGGCTTCGCGGTCGAGCCCGACTGCGCCGCGGCCTGCGAGCCTGGTGAGGAGCCCGCCGGTTCCGCAGCCGGCGTCGAGCAAAAGGCCGCGTAGCGGTCCCGCATGGTCGAGCATTGCGACGAGGTTGGCGTGGAGGGCGGCGAACCACCACATCCGCCCCTCGGCGGCGTCGAGCTTGTCGTATTCGGCGGGGTCCACCTCAGCGGATCGCCGAGGCGCCTTCCTGGGATGGACGCATCGCCCCGGCGGCGATCGGCTGCGCCATCCGGCGCTGGTCGGCGAGGATCTGGCGGCGGTCGATGACTTCGGAAAGCAGCGCCCCCATTCGCGTCACCCGGTAGACCGGAACGCCAGGCAGCGTCTGGTCGCAATTGTCCTTGGTGAAGGCGATGAAGAAATCCGCGGCGGCGCGCTTGTAGGTCAGGCGGAAATTGGGTGGAAAGAAATACCGTGCCGAGGTCGCCGGCCCACATACCGCGACGGTGAACTCGCGGTCCTCGAAATCGGCGCCGTATTGCGCGCGCAAGACGCCTTCGAGCCCGCGCACGTCTTCGGCGTAGGAATTGGCCCAATAGTCGAGCTTGAAGCGGCGCTGCGCCCCGTCCACCCCGCCGACAAAGGCGTTGTAGTAGACGTACTGGTCGGGGTGCAGCATCACCATGATCGAGACGTGCATGACCCCGTAGGCGCCGAGCGCGGCATAGAGGGGCGCGCGGAAGCGAAACCGCGCGAGCCGGGTCTGCGCCATGTCGGCGATGAGCGCCGCGGCGACCGCGATCGGCGGCAGCGTGAAGATGAAATGCCGCATCCCGTCGAAGAGGACCGCGGTGATGGCGATGGCATAGCCGATCGGGAAGACGATCAGGAACGCGATGAGGAACCGGCTCAACACGATCTCCCGCCGCCGTGCGCCGCGCCAGAACGCGACCGCCGCAACAATCGGCGCGAGGGCGATGAGGACCAGGGTCAGCTCGGGCAGCGCGATCGCGATATAGGTCGGCAGGTATTCCCACGGCAGGTTCGAGGCCGGCACGAATTTGCCGTCGAAGAGGGTGTTGAACGGGAAGGCCTGGTGCGAGAACACCGCGAGCGCCGAGAGCGGGTTGTCGAGCGGGTCGCGCTGCGCCCACGGCCAGAACACCAGCATCATCGCGTAGGCGATCGCCGCGGCCGGCAGGAACACGCGTACGAGGCTCGCCCACGCAGCGTCGAGCAGCACCTTGACGCTCCGCGCCGCGATCGCCTGCCAGATCCCGGACAGAGCCAGGATCAGGCCGAGATAGCACAGGAACAGTAGGCCGCCGACCCGCACCCCCATCGCAAACCCGGCCGCGACCCCAAGCTTTACCACCAGCCGCCATTTCGGCCGGGGCAGCGTGGGCAGGATCCGTACCATGTAATAGGCTGACCAGATCCCGCCGACCGCGAACGGGATGTCCTTGGGATTGTTGAACATCTGGCCGTAGTAGTTCGGCGTCAGCACCAGGAACAGCATCGCCAGGAACCCGGCGCGCGGCCCGCCCAGCGTGCGGCCGACCTTCCACGCTCCGGCAAGGCCGACGACGCCGACGAGGCCGTTTAGCAGGTGCCGGGTCTCGTATATGCCGAGCGGCGAAAACTTGTTGAGCAGCGCCGCCGTCATGTCGAACGCGGCGCCGTAGTTGATCAGGTCCTGGAAATGTAGCGCCCGATGGTCGGTAAAGCCGGAGAGGTAGTAGTTGAGCGCGAAATGGCCGTACCAGTTATGGACGTCCTCGTCCCAGGTCACCCCGTAATCGCGGAAGGTCAACAGGACCAGCACGGTGGTGACGCCGAGCACGGCGAGAGAAAGCCCGCCCCACAGCCGTTCTTCGGAGGTCATACGCAGCCACCGCCGGCGCCATGGAGCCCAGGCCGGCGAAGGTGCGTCGATCGGAATACTTGATGCCGTACTCATCCCAGACGTACTGAACTTGCGTTGTTTTGGTTTGGTCTAACGCCTGCCTGTTCGGCTAAAGGTTTGACGACAGCGGGGCAAAGGTGTCAAGCGGCTTTGCACAATTAAGGACAATTGCTGCTTTCACAGGCCGCACTCCGAGAGCAGCCGGCCGACCACCGCCTCGGCGCCAAAGACATCGCCGGCGATTTCGCGTGCGGCGCGGCTATGGCGCGGATAGTCGGCGCCGATCGCGTCGATCGCGGCCAAGGCCTCGTCGTGATTGGCATAGTCGAACACCCCCTTGCCAGCCGGATAATGCCGGGTGAACCCGGTGCGCATCGTCACCACCGGCCGGCCCGCGGCGAGGTAGCAGACGGCGCGGTCGCTGAACCAGCCGCTATTCGGCCGCACATAGATGTCCTTTGCCACGGTGAACTCGCCGCGCGACCCGGCGATGAAATCGCGATAGCTGTCCATCGTCGCCGAGACCGGCACCGAATCCACGACCCGCCAGCCATGGCCCTCGACCTCCCGCACGATGTCTTGCGTCTCGGCGATCAGCGCCATGCGGAACCCGGTCTCGGGCCGCCGCCGCGGCAGGTCGAGAAAGCGTAGGAAGTTGACGTGCTTCGACCAGACGTAGCTCTGGCCCTCGAACTCGATGTTCTTGCCCTTGTTCTCCCAGGTCGCGATCGTCGTGAAATCGGGCGCCGCCGCCGCGGGCGCCGGCCATAGATCGACCGAGACCGGAGGCCGCGTCGGCCGCCACGGCACCCCCGACAGCGGGATCGTGCAATCCGGCGTACCGAGGTTTTCCCCATAGGTGAAGAAGTGCGTGTGGTCGTTAAGATAGGCCCGCGCGGCCGGGTCGGCGAGCGCGTACTTGATCTGCTCGTAGACCGGGTCGGTGTCGATCATGATCCTGACCGGGCAGGCCATGTGCTCGTCGCGCAGCCTCGTCGCGCCGCACAGATTGATCAGCCCGTCGGCCTCGGCATAAAGCTCGCGCACTCGCTCGCGCGCGAGGCCGTGATAGACGTCGTTGATCGCGTCCCAATAGGCCCAGCGCTCGCCGAGACCATGCCGCTCCATCGCCGCGCGCAGGATTTCGAGGTTGTAGGCGCAATCCATCGCGACGCTGTTGATGCGCGGATCATACGGGTTTGCGCCGTGGTCCTCGACATACCAGGCCTCGAACCCGAGGCGTTCGAGCGCGACGAGGTAGTGCACTGCCTGCCAGGCGATCCCGGCGAGCGGCATCTGGCCGGCAAAGTGGAGGAGGACGATGCGGCCGCGATGGGGCAAGGGGCTCTCGTGTCACCAATAGGGCGGGCGGACAACGCGAGGCCGGAAAGATTCTTCCCGCCTCGCGCTCGCCTCGCGGTGTGGCATGATCGCACAGGAGAGACGACGGGAGGAAAACATGACCGCACGCGTACCGATGGTTTCGCTCGAACGGGCCCGCGAGCTGGGCGACGCGATGGGGATGCCGGCGCGGCGCACCACCAGCGAGGCATTCCGCACCGTCGCCAACAATCCGGGCGTCGCCCGCGTCGCGTTCGGCCAGCTGATGCAATTGCTGGAGAACAACAAGCTCGATATCCGCCTCAGGGAATTGATGATCATGCGGATCGGCTGGGTCACCGGGTCGGCCTATGAGTGGACCAACCATTGGCGGGTGGCGACGACGGCCGGCCTCCCGCCCGAGGACATCCTCGCCGTGCGCGACTGGCAAAAATCCGACCGCCTCGGCCCCGCCGACCGCGCGATCCTCGCCGCCACCGACGAAAGCCTCGCCGGAAAATCGATCTCCGACGCCACCTGGGCCGAAATCGCCAAACACGTCTCCGACCCGGCGCAACAGGTCGAATTCGTCATCGCGATGGGCAATTGGCTGATGTTCTCGATGCTGTTTCGCAACCTGCGCATCCCGCTCGGCGAAGGCGTCCAGGTGTGGCCGCCGGATGGGGTGGCGTCTCCGGCGGCGAATGGCTGGGGCTAGCAGCCCGGCCCTCATCCGTGTTCGGGCTGCGCCCGGATCCACGCTCTCCCGCAGTGCGGGAGAGGGGATAATTGGTCGAGCGGGTCCGAGCGACGCTGGAGCTAAGACCCTGACGCCGTCGGGGTTGCCCCTTTGGCGACCGTCGTGCTAGCCATTCCGCCGCTCAACCCCGCGAGATTGCGCTGCCATGACCTATGTCGTCACAGAGGCCTGCATCCGGTGCAAATATACGGACTGCGTCGAGGTTTGCCCGGTCGACTGCTTCTATGAAGGCGAGAACATGCTGGTCATCCACCCCGACGAATGCATCGATTGCGGGGTGTGCGAGCCCGAGTGCCCGGCCGAGGCGATCATTCCCGATAGCGAGACCGCAGCCGAGCAGTGGCTCGAGATGAACCGCGAATACGCGGTGACCTGGCCCAACATCACGCGCAAGAAGCCGTATCCACCGGATGCGGATGAGATGAAGGGCGTAGAGGGCAAGTACGACAAGTTTTTCAGCTCCAAGCCCGGGGGCTGAACCGGCGATGCCGCCGCGGCGCACCGTGACACGGTTGCCGGGCGGCCGCTGACGGCACGGCTATGGCGTCGTCCTGGCTCGACCGGCTGGTCGGGCGTATCGGCGTCGTGCGAGGACTGCGGGAGCTGCTCGTCGAAAACAATCGGCAATTGCAACGTATCGAGCTCGACCTCGTGCGGCACGACGCGGCCCATCCCGGCTTCACCTACATCGACGCCGAGATGAAGCGGCCGGACCACGCCTTCGGCTCGGACTTCGCGTGCGATCTCGTCCAGATCGATGTCGAGGGGCATGAGCTCGAAGTGCTGGAGGGGATGAGCGGGATCATCGCGCGCTTGCCCCGCATCGTGATCCTCTCCGATAAGCTGTGCCCGAGGCGGGAACCGAGGCGTGGCTGGAGGGCTTCTTCGCGGCGGCGGGGTTCGAGCTGTGGGCGCGGTAGGGGCCGACTGCCGGCTTACCGTGCTCGCACCGGGGCAACTCTCCGCCTGGGGCGGCTATGTCGTGGCCGCGCGTCCGGCGCGACTGACGGATGGGCTCGACCGTGCCCGGTTCTCGCTCTATCCGCCGCAGCTTTTGGTCGCAGGCTCGCCTCTGCCGCCCGGCGAGCTGCATCGCAGCGCGAACTGTGGGGAGGTGCTAGTGCACGGGCCCTACTGGACCCTGCGGCGCGGGTGCTGGCGGCCTCGGTCGAGGGCGAGGTCGAAGGGAAGGCGCTGCTGACGATCCAGGAGCGGCGGTCCGGCCATCCGGTCAGCCATTTCGCGCTCGAACCTGGCTCCATGACCCATGTCTTTACAGTCGGCCGCGACCTCCTGCATTTCGAATGCGCGGTGCGTGTGCTGAGCCCCCGGGCGGCGATCAGGCTGAGGCGGATCGACCTCGCCCGTGAGGTTCAGCGGGCCGGCTGAACTCGCCTGCCCGATGCTGTAGCGAGGCAGGTGCGTCTACGTCGCATGGCGAGACACTAGTGTTACATACCCAGGTTATGGTATAAATTTATCTGGCGCTTAGACGCATCCCCCTCGGTTCCGTGCTCGTCATTGAGGTGTGGAGGGTCGCCGTTGCCGGCGATTTTCTGCTGTCGTGACGATGTTGGCGGACCGTATGCGCGAGAGACAATGATGACGGCGGAGAAGATTGCGTTCACTACGGGCGACCTTGTGGTCTACCCCACCCACGGCGTTGGCAAGATCGTCGCGATCGAGAACCAGGAGATCGCGGGGCATTCGCTCAACGTGTTTGTGGTGGCGTTCGACAAGGACCGGATGACCCTCCGGGTGCCGCTGACCAAGGCCAAGGTTTCCGGCCTGCGCCGGCTGTCGAGCCGCAAGGAGATGGACGCTGCGCTGTCTAAGCTGCGCGGGCGTTCGCGGGCCAAGCGGACGATGTGGAGCCGGCGCGCCCAGGAATATCAGGCGAAGATCGCTTCGGGCGATCCGGCCTCGATCGCCGAGGTGGTGCGCGACCTCTACCGCAACACTGGCCAACCCGAGCAGTCGTACAGCGAGCGCCAGATCTACCAGGCGGCGCTCGACCGGCTCGTGCGCGAGGTCGCGGCGGTCGAGCGGATCGACGAGAACGCGGCGACCCAGCGCGTCGAGCAGCTGCTGGCGGCCTGAGCCGCCTGCGGCAGGGGCGCCGCGCGGGAGCGCGGAGGTGGACGGAACGGCGGCCAACCAACGATTTGCCCGCTTGCGCGGCGCGCGCAGGCTGTGGGCCGTCGCCTCGGTGCATGGCGATGCACGCCGTCTCGCCCGGCTGCACGATCTGATCGGCGAGCGGTTCCGTGGCGGCGATCGGCTGATCTATCTCGGCAATTACCTGGGCCACGGCGACGCCGTCGCGGCGACGATCGACGAACTCCTCGATTTCCGCCGCCGCATCCTCGCGACCCGCAACGTCTTTGCCAGCGACGTGATCTTTCTTCGGGGGGCGCAAGAAGAGATCTGGCAGAAGCTGTTGCAATTGCAGTTCGCGGCGAACCCGGGCGAGATCCTCAACTGGATGGTCAACGCGGGGGTCGAGGCGACGGTCGAGGCCTATGGCGGCGACCTTCGCCAGGGCTTTGCGGCGACGCGCGATGGGCCGCGCACGATCACCCGCTGGACGAGCGCACTGCGCACCGCGATGAACGCGGCGCCCGGGCACACAACGCTCTTCGCCTCGCTTCGCCACGCCGCCTATACCGACGATAACGGGCTCCTCTTCGTCCATGCCGGGGTCGATCCGCGCCGGCCGATGTCGCAGCAGAACGACGCGTTCTGGTGGGGCACGCAAGATATCCTGGCGCTGGCCGGCCGCTTCGAGGGGTTCCGCCGCGTCATTCGCGGTTTCGACCGCGATCGTCGCGGCCTCGTCGAAGCCGACTTCGCGGCCTCGATCGACAAAGGCTGCGGCCGCGGCGGCTCGCTCCTCGGCGTGTGCTTCGATGCGGGCGGAAAGGTCGTCGACCTCTTGGAGGCGTAGGCCTTGGCGGGCTGCGGTCTGGGAACCCGCCGGGACTCCTCCGTAGTTGGCGGAGGAGTTGAAACATGGCGAAGCCCGCTGAACCCGAGTTCATCGAAAGCACCGCTGGGCAGGTGGCGGGCCGAGCTCGGGCGTCGCAGCGTCCCCCCGAGAAGCGGGTGGCGAGAAGCGGGTGACGGTCACGGTCGAGAGCCGGGCGATTGGCTGGCGAAGGTGCGTAAATTTGCCCGCGCAAAGGTCGCCGCCGAGGACTGGAGCGACGAGGACATCGACCGCATCATCAAGGAAGAGCGTCGGGCCGTTCAGCCCCGGACCGGATGAGGCTGGTCGTCGATACGAATGTTAGATCGCCGTGTAGCCGCCATCCACGAGCAAGTCGCTGCCGGTCACGAAGCTGGCGGCGTCGCTGGCCAGGAAGACGGCGGCGGGGGCGATCTCGTCGACCTTGCCGAGGCGCTGGGTCAGGTGCTTCTGCCCGAGCGTCGCATTGGCGGCGTCGAACGAGCCGTAGCGCAGGAGGGTGCGGTTGGTCTCGACGGCGCCCGGCGAGAGGGCGTTGACGCGGATGTTCTGTTGCGCGTAATCGACCGCCATCACCTTCGCGAGCTGGACGAGCGCGCCCTTGGTCGCGCAATAGGCGGCGCGGCCGGCGGTGCCAACCCGGGCGAGCTGCGAGGCGATGAAGATGATCGAGCCGCCGCCGCCCGCCAGCATGTGCGGCACCACAGCACGGCTGAGCAGGAACGATCCGGTCAGGTTGATGTCGACGACCTGGCGCCATTCGGCGATCGGGATTTCGTGGACCGGCCCGCCGGGGTCGTGCGGCGCGGCGCCGCTGACGAGGATGTCGAGCCGGCCGAACGCTGCCTGCGTCGCGTCGGCGGCGGCTTTCGCATCGGCTTCGCTCGACACGTCGCAGACGCGCGAGAACGCCTTGCGGCCGGTCGCCTTGACCAGCCGTGCGGTCTCTGCGGCCGCTTTCTCGTCGATGTCGCAGCATGCGATGTCGGCGCCCTGCGCAGCGAAGGCCAGCGCAATCGCCCGGCAAATTGCGCCGCCCGCACCGCTGATCAGCGCGGTTTTACCCTGGAGTTGCATGGCCTAGGGGCTCCTACAGCATCACCGTGCCGCCATCGACGGCGATCGTCTGGCCGGTGACGAAACCGCTCGCATCCGAAATCAGCCAGGCGATCGTGCCGGTGAGGTCGGCGGGCATCAGGTTGCGCTGGATCGTCTGGCTGGTTTTGATGGCATCGAGGGCGCGATCCATCTTGGGACCGAAGAACTCCTTGGTGCCTTCGGTCAGCACCGCGCTCGGCGCCACCGCATTGACGCGGATCTTGTCGCGGCCGAGCTCGCGAGCGAGGCCACGGGTGAGCCCGATCACCGCCGCCTTCGACGTCGTATAGTGGAGCCCGAACGGCATCCCATAGGTCGCGGCGAGCGAGGCGATGTTGACGATGCTGCCGGCCCCGGCGCGCCGCATCGCCGGGACCGCGGCCTTGCAGCAATTCCAGATGCCCTTGACGTTGATCGCCATGCAGGCATCCCACTCCTCTTCGTCGATGGCGTCGAAGCGGCCGCCGTGGAGGGCACCGTAAAGCGCGGCGTTGTTGACGAGCGCATCGAGCCGGCCAAACGCACCGACCCCATCCGCGACCATTGCCTGCGCCGAGCCCGCATCGCCGACATCGAGCGAAAGCGCAACCGCCTTGCCGCCCGCCTCCCTGACCTTGGCGACGGTCTCGGCGCAATCACGAATGTCGGCCGCGATGATCCTGGCCCCTGCGGCCCCAAGCGCGATCGAGAATTCCTGGCCGAGCCCCCGTGCGGCGCCGGTAATCGCGATGACCTTGTCGGCCACGTCCATGGGTGGCTCCTCCGGAAAAGCGATCGGCTTCGCGGGGCTCGGCCCATCCTACGATATAAGCGCCGTAGGATGGGCTGAGCCCCGCGAAGCCCATGAAATCATCCGCTATCGACTTACAGCACCTTGTCGGTCGCCGGGTCGACCAAGTGCATCTGGTTCATGTCGGCGACGAGCGGCATCTTCTCGCCCGCGTTGCCCGCGGCGGCGGGGTTGACGCGGCCCGACACCTCGACGCCGTCGATGACGAAATACACCATCGTCTCCATGCCCATCGGCT
Source organism: Allostellaceae bacterium (assembly GCA_036489765.1). Lineage (GTDB taxonomy): Bacteria > Pseudomonadota > Alphaproteobacteria > ATCC43930 > CGMCC-115725 > DATARH01. The sequence goes on from DASXFE010000155.1 coordinate 37,809, forward strand.
CGACGACATCGAGCAGCGCCTGGAATTCGCACGACCCGGCCGGCGCGTCGCTGCGCTTTTCGGTGATGTGTTCGGGGCGAAGGCCGAAGACCAGCTCCTTGTCGACATATTGCTGATAGCGGGCCTTCCGCGAGGCCGGGATCGGCAGGCTCAAATTGTCGGTGAGCCGCACCGCCAGCCCGCCGCCGCCGTTGGTGACGCGGCAGGGGACGAAATTCATCGCCGGCGAGCCGATGAACCCGGCGACGAACCGGGTCTGCGGGTTGTGATAGAGCTCGTGCGGGGTGCCGATCTGCTCGATGAGCCCGCCATTCATCACGACGACGCGGTCCGCGAGGGTCATTGCCTCGACCTGGTCGTGGGTCACGTAGACGGTCGTCGTCGTGACCTTCTGGTGCACCTTCTTGATCTCGGTGCGCATCTGCACGCGCAGCTTGGCGTCGAGGTTCGACAGCGGCTCATCGAACAGGAACACCTTGGGGTTGCGCACGATCGCGCGACCCATCGCAACACGTTGCCGCTGGCCGCCCGATAGCTGCTTCGGCCGACGCTCGAGCAGGTTGGTGATGTCGAGGATGCGCGCGGCGTGCTCGACTCGCTCCTTGATCTCCGGTTTCGGGAACTTCTTCAGCCTGAGGCCGAACGACATGTTCTCGTACACCGTCATGTGCGGGTAGAGCGCGTAGTTCTGGAACACCATCGCGATGTCGCGATCTTTCGGCGGCACGTCGTTGACGAGCTGGTCGCCGATGTAGATCTCGCCGGAGGTCGCCTCTTCGAGCCCGGCGATCATGCGCAAGGTCGTCGACTTGCCGCAGCCCGACGGGCCCACCAAAACAATGAATTCACGGTCGGAGATGTCTAGGTCGATCCCCTGCACCGCAGGGGTTTTATCAAACATCTTCACGACGTTACGAAGGGCGACCTGCGCCATGTTCTTACTCCACTCTCCCCATCACACGGTCCCTCGTCGGGCCTTGGCCGCATACTAGCGCAGCCTTACAGTTTTGCTCATCAATTTTCGGAGATGCGACGAAACACTACCGATCCGTCAATTTCAGCTCGATCCGACGGTTGCGGCGGTAGGCGTCGGGGGTGTCGGCGGGGTCGAGGGGCTGGTTGTCGGCGAAGCCCGCGGCGGCGAGGTGGTTGGCCGGGATGCCCTCCGAAATCGCGTACCGCACGACCGAGATCGCCCGCTCGGTCGACAATTCCCAGTTGGACGGAAATTCCGGCGTGCTGATCTTGCGGTGATCGGTGTGGCCGTCGACGCGCAGCACCCAATCGAGGTTGGACGGGATCTTTGCCGAGATCTGCTTCAGAGCGCCGAAGACCGGACCGAGCTGCTGTTTGGCCTCGTCCGTCAGTTCGGCCTTGCCCGGTGAGAACAGCACCTCGGACTGGAACACGAAGCGGTCGCCGACGATGCGGATGTCGGGGCGGTTGCCGATGATCTGCCGCACCTTGCCGAAAAACTCGCTGCGGTATTGCGACAATTCCTCGACCTTGCTGACGAGGGCGAGGTTGAGGCGCTTGCCGAGGTCGACGATCTGGCCCTGCTGCGCCTTGACCTTGGCCTCGGAGACGTCGAGCGCGGCGGCGATGCGGGCGAGCTGCTCGCGGAGTGCGGCGACCTGCGCCGTCAGATTCGCCACGGCCGCCTGCGCCGCGGCGCTGCTGGCGCGCTCGGACTTGAGCTCGGCCTCGGCCGTGATCGCGCGGTCCTCGAGCTGGCGCAGCTTCGTCTCGGGGTTGGCGATGTCCTTCTGCTCTAGGACGGTGCGCTGCTGGTTGTCGGCGAGCTTGGCCTCGAGTTCCTTGGTGCGGTCGCGCAGCGCGCCCTCGTTCCCCTTGACCTGCTTCTGCCCCTCGGCGAGCCAGGCGACACGGGCCTCGAGCTCGGTGCGCACCTGCTGTAAGGCGGCGATGTCGCGGCGCAGGCTTTCCAGTTCCTTGAGCTGGGCGTCGACCTTTTGCGCGTCGGCTTTGACGGTCGTGTCGAGGTCGGCGAGCTTGCCGGTCGCGGCGTCGGCTCGGGCTTTCTCCTGGTCGGCCTTGGCGGCGAGCTCCGCAACGCGTGTCGTCAGCGTATCCCGCTCGATCTTCATCGAGGCGAGCTGCGCGTTGAGCTGGACCGTGTCGGCGCGGAGCTTGGTGTTGGCGTCCTGTGCGCTCGACAAGAGCTGGCTCAGCTCGCTGACCTGGGCCTGAAGCTGCTTCAGCGCTGCGTCGCGCCCCGACAGCGCCTCGGACAGGTAGAACTGGCCCGCTGTAAAAACCAATAAAATAAAGATAATGACCATCAACAGCTGCGCCAGGGCATCAACAAACCCCGGCCAGATATCGATGCTCGACCGCCGCGAGCGGCGCGATGCCAACGGCACGGCCTAGCGCCTGTTTTCGTCGACGAGGCCGGCGATCGTGCGGGCCAAGATGCGGATTTCACCCCGGAGCTCGGTGACGCTCTGCGCCCGACCCTCGGGGATGTCCTCGGTGAGGCGCGCCAAGTAGGTCTCAATGTTGCGCATATGGGCGCTCAACACATCATCGCGGCCGAGCGAGTTCTCGGCGACGGCCGCGAGGCGGGTCAGCGCCGGCTTCAATTCCATCTGACTTTCGCCGAGCCGGGCCATCAGAACCTGCCCGGCCCGTACGTGCTCGCTGAGCGAGGCGAGGCGGTCCGCCAGCGTGGTCAGGGCGGCGTTGGCGCCGGCCCGGCTTTCCTCGCTGCGCGCCATGATGCGCTGGAGGTTGTCGAGGCTGTCGGCGGTCTGTTCGAGGAGGGCCTGGATGTAGGCCGGGACCGACCCGTCGCCGCTGTCGCCGAACGCGCCGGACGAGAGCCGCGTATAGGCCGACAGCCACTCCTCGACATCGTTGTAGAAGCGGTTCTGTGCCTGCCCTGCCTGCAGGTCGAGAAACCCGAGGACGAGGCTGCCGGAGAGCCCGAACAGCGAGGCGCTGAACGCCGTCGACATGCCGTGAAGCGGCGTCGACAAGCCGGTTTTCAGCGCCGCAAAGGCGCCGGCGGCATCCTGGCCGGAAATGTTGAGACCGCCGATCACGTCGCCGACCGAGCGAACGGTTTCGAGGAGCCCGTAGAACGTGCCGAGGAGCCCCAGGAAGATCAGCGTGCCGATCAGATAGCGGCTGGTTTCGCGGGTTTCGTCGAGCCGGGTCGCGATGCCGTCGAGAAGGGTGCGCAGCGAGGTCGCCGAAAGGCTCACCCGCCCGCTCTGCCGCGTGCCGAGCATGCCCGCCATCGGCGCGAGGAGCCGCGGCGGCGGGCCCGCGGGTGCGGTCAGGTCGCGGTCGGCGAGGCGCTCGCGGAAGCTCTCGATCCATTGGTTTTCGGGTTCGAGCAGCAAAACCTGGCGGAAGATATAGATGATCCCAGCCAGCAGCAGGCCGACGATCACCCCGTTGACCGCAGGGTTGCCCATGAATGCGATCGAGAGCGGCTGATAGAGCCCGGCGACCAGCGCAACGACCAGCACCAGGAACAGGACCATGCGCACGAGAAAGCGGCGCGACCGCGTTCCGCGGCGCCGCTCGGCCCGGTATTCGCCCGCAACCCGATCAGCCATCGCGAGCCAGGCTGGCCGCGGCGGTCTTCGGCGGCGGCGAGGCGGCGGAGACCGGTTTCGCCGGCCCCTTGGTGTCGACCTCGGTGTCGAGCGGCAGCGGCGGGTGCGGCTCCGGCGCGGCGCCGACCGGCTGCCTTGGCGCGAAAGGCGGGATGATCGGTTTTGCCGGCAGGGTTTCGACGATGATCGTCGCGCGCTTGCCCTCGCCGATCCGCCTGACCGCAGGGGCGGGCGGCGCCGGGGTCGCCGCAACCGGCGCCGGCTCGGGAGCGGGCAAAGCCGGCGGAACGACGGAGGTCGTCGCGGACGCTTGCTGGTTCGTGGCGGGAGCCGGCACCGGCGCCGACGCTTGATCGGTCGGGGCGGGAGCCGGGGCTGGCGCAGGGGTCGGAACAGCCCGCGCCCCAGCAGGCTCGGGAACCGACAGCTCGGCCGTGCCCGGGTGGATTTCCGGCTGCAATGCACGAGGCGCCGACGGGATGGCGAACGGGTTGCCGAGCAACAGCACGCCGGCCATGAGCGCGCAGCCGGCGATGCCCATGGGCGCCGCGCGCCGATAGGCATGCACCGCCGCAACGGCGCTTGTGATCCGGTCGCGCGCAGCCGTGGTCAAAGCCCAACTCCCCTGTCGGCCAACTTGTTCGGCGGCTGGCTGCGCCGCCGATGCCGATCCAGTCTGAGGGAGCACCGAACCTACGCCGTTTTCGGGGATGGTGAAAGGCGCTAGGGCGACAGCGCCCCTTTATGCCGCGGCCGCGCCACGCACGGCGTCGCGGATAAGCGCGGCGAGCGGCAGATGCAGGTGGTCGTTCGCGGCGAGGATCTCGCCCGTCTCCATCATCGTGTATCCGCCCGAGAGGTCGCTGACGTACCCGCCCGCCTCCCGTACCATCAGGAGCCCGGCGGCGATGTCCCACGGCGACAGGCCGAATTCCCAGAACCCGTCATAGCGCCCCGCGGCGACGTAGGCGAGGTCGAGCGCCGCGGAGCCGAAGCGTCGCGTGCCGGCTGTCGCATGGGTGACTGCCTCCATCGCCGCCTTGTGCTTGGCATAAAGTGCGGTGTTCGGGCGCGCGTGGCCGACCGCGATCACGGACTCATCCATCTTGCGTCGGCCCGATACGCGCAGCCTCCGGTCGTTGAGAAAGGCGCCGGTGCCTTTCTCGGCCGCGAACATCTCGTTGCGGGTCGGGTCGTAGACGACGCCGGCAACGATCTCGCCGTCGCGCTCAAGCCCGATCGAGATCGAGAAATGCGGGATGCCGTGCAGGAAATTAAGGGTGCCGTCGAGCGGGTCGACGATCCAGCGATGGTGCGGGTCGGTGCCCGGCGTGCCGCCGCCCTCCTCGAACAGCATCGCATAGCCTGGGCGAGCGCGGCCGAGTTCCTGTTTCAGCGTGCGCTCGGATTTGAGATCGGCGGTGGAGACGAAATCGCCGGGACCCTTGACCGAAACCTGAAGCTGCTCGACCTCGCCGAAATCGCGGATCAGCCCTCGCGCAGCCTTGAGCGCGGCCGCGGTCATCACATTGAGGATCGGCGAGCGTGCCGGCATGGGCGTGGCTCCTAAAGCCTTGAGGCTTGACTGGATCTATTTGCTCGTCATTCCCGCGAATGCGGGAACCCAGGGCAACGGTTTCGTCGCTCGCCCCTGGACGTCCGCCTGCGCGGGGGCGACGAGTTGAAGGGCTCGTCAGTTCTTCGCCCGCTCCATAAACGCGCCATCCGCGGTGCTGACGACGATGCGCGTGCCCTTTTCGATATAGGGCGGGATCAGCACGCGGCGGCCGTTTTCGAGGACGCCTGGCTTGTAGGACGACGAGGCGGTCTGGCCCTTGACGACCGGGTCGGCCTCGACGACCTCCATCGTCACGCTCGGCGGGATGTCGACCGAGAGCGCCGTGCCCTCATACATCATCACCGTGCACATCATGCCGTCGGCGAGGAAATCGGCCGGCTCCCCGATCAGGTCGCGCGGCACCGAGACTTGCTCGTAGTTCTCGTTGTCCATAAAGGTCGCCTGGCCGTCCTCCATGTAGAGGAACTGCATTTCCTTTTCGTCGAGCCGGACCCGCTCGACCCCCTCCTGGGTGCGGAAACGCTCGATCGTCTTGTTGCCGCTTTTGAGGTCGCGCATCTCGACCTGGGCGAACGCGCCGCCTTTGCCCGGCTGCACGAACTCGCGCTTCATCACGATCCACAGCTTGTTCTGGTGTTCGAGCACATTGCCCGGCTTGATATCGATGGCGTTGATCTTCATGGCGGTCTCGGAAATTCGGGGCTGCGAGTTTGGGCCGCTTCCTACCAAACGGCGGCAGGCGGGGAAAGTCCTATGGATAGATGGTGGCATCCCGACCGTTTGGCGAGCCGGCGCGACCGTCTTGTCGCGCGGGGCCGCATCCTTGCCGCGACCCGGCAATTCTTTGCCGACGAAGGGTTCACCGAGGTCGAGACGCCGGTCCTCCAGGTCAGCCCCGGCATCGAGCCGCACCTCCGCGCCTTCGCGACCCTCCTCAACGATCCGCGCGACAATTCGCTACGGCCGCGCTACCTGCACACCTCGCCTGAATTCGCGATGAAGAAGCTGCTCGCGGGCGGGATGGAGCGGATTTGGCAGCTCACCCACGCCTTCCGCGACGGCGAGCGCGGCGCGACCCACCACCCCGAATTCGCGATGCTCGAATGGTACCGGACAGGCGCGACCCATGACGCGCTGATGGTGGATTGCGAGGCGCTGCTGCGGCGCTGTGCTCATTCAATTCGTCATTCCCGCGAAAGTGGGAACCCAGGGAAAGCGACGGAGCGGTTGCTCCTGGCCCCTCGCCTGCGCGGGGGCGACGAGATGGGAAATGGATCGACGGTGGTGTCATGGCAGGGCAAGTCCGCCGATCCGAATCACGCTTTCGAGCGTCTGTCGGTTGCCGACGCGTTCACCCGCCACACAGGGATCGACATCCTTGCGACCGCGCCGGATCCCGATCGGCCGGACCTCGCTCTCCTCTCGGAGGCCGCGGCGAGTATCGGCATCGCCCCGCATCCCGGCGACGATTGGGAAAGCCTCTATTTCCGCATCTTCCTCGACCGCATCGAGCCTCAGCTCGGCATCGGCAGGCCGACGTTTCTCTACGACTACCCGGTGTCGATGGCCGCCCTGTCGCGGCAAAAGCCCGGCGACCCGCGCCTCTGCGAACGGTTCGAGCTCTACGTCTGCGGCCTCGAACTCGCCAATGCTTTCACGGAATTGACCGACCCCGCCGAGCAGCGCGGCCGCTTCATCGCCGACCAGGCCAGGAAACAGCGGCTCTACGGCCACACCTACCCGATCGACGACGATTTCCTCGCCGCGCTCGAGCACGGTCTTCCCGACTGTACCGGCATCGCCCTGGGCTTCGACCGCCTCGTGATGCTCTGCACCGGTGCCGACAGCATCGAGGACGTGCTGTGGGCGCCGGTGGACTAGAGGCTACTTGGTCCCGAACATGCCCGCGACGACGCCATCTCAGCATCCGGTTGCATGCAGCTTCCGGCCTGCCAAAGCGTGGACCCCTTCATGAAAAAGCTGGGCGAGAAGAGCTGCCACTGTGAGCGTCGCCGCGTGAGCGGGGTCAGGGCTTATGCGCCCGCCCGTAGCGTTCGAAGACGGTGTTGAAGTCGGCGACCGCCTGTTTCGGGCCCTCCGGGTAGGCCCAGATGGCACCGACGACGGCGAGGAAATCGGCGCCGGCTTCGACAAGCGGGGGGCAGTTTTCCTGGGTGATCCCGCCGATCGCGCAGCACGGGACGATCGTCGTCTCGCTCCAGTCGCGCAGCACTTCCGGCGTCGCGCGGTATTTGGCGCCTTGCTTGGTGCCGCTCGGGAAGAAGGCGCCGAAGGCGACGTAGTCGGCGCCGGCCTCGGCGGCGACGAGGGCGCGGTGCCGGCTGTCGCCGCAGGTGACGCCGACGATGCGGTCGGGGCCGACCTCCTGCCGGGCCCGGGCGTAGGGCCAGTCCTCCTCACCCACATGCACGCCGTCGCAATCGAATTCGGCGGCGAGGTCGGGCCGGTCGTTCATGACGAACGCGACGCCGCGGGCCTGGACGATCGGCTGCAGCACCTTTGCAGCGCGTCGGATGGTGGCGTCGTCGACGTCCTTGAGGCGGAGCTGCAGGCAGGCGACATCGCCCCCCGACAGCGCCGCCTCGAGCTCGCGGGCGAAGCCGTCGGGGTCGAGCGCAGGCGGCGTGATCAGATACAGCCGCGTCGTCGCCCGGTCATCGCTCAACAAGATCAGGTTCTTTCTGGATAGGATCGATATCAGGCCTTCACGGTCGAGGCGCGGTGGATCTCGTCGATCGATTGGGCAAGCGCTGTCTCGAATTCGGAATCGCTCATCGAAACGCGAAGGTCCTGGACGAGTGCACGAGAGAAGCTCGCGATCATGCCGTGATTGGCGGCGAGGCGCTGGCAGGAGTCGGCGCGGGAATAGCCGCCGGAGAGGGCGACGACCCGGGCGACGCCAGGGTGGTTGGCCAGCGGCGTGTAGAGGTCGGTGACGTCGGGCAGGGTCACCTTGAACATGACCTGCCGGCCGGCCGGTAGCGCGTCCGTCCGCTTTTTCAGTTCGTCGAACAGGATCGCTTCGGCACCCTTCTTGTCCGGGCTCTTGATCGAGACCTCGGGTTCGAGGATCGGCATCAGCCCGTGGCGGGCAATCTGTTCGCCGACCTCGAATTGCTGCGCGACGATCGCAGCGATCCCTTCTTTTGACGCGAGATTGATCACCGAGCGCATCTTGGTGCCATAGACGCCGAGCTTGGCCGCGCGATCGCACAGTTGATCGAGCTGCGGCATCGGCCGCATCAGCTGGACACCATCCTTTTCAGGTTCAAGCCCGCGGTCGACTTTGACAAAAGGCACGACGTGCTTGTCTTCCCACAGATAGGAAGCGGTCGGCTTGCCGCGCACCTCGCCGTCCATCGTGCCTTCGAACAGGATCGTGCCGATGACCTTGTCGCCGGTAAAGGCCGGAGCGGTCATGATGCGCACCCGCATCTCGTGGATCAGCCGGAACATCTCGGCCTCACCGCTATAGGCGGTGTCCGGAACGCCGTAGAGGCGCAGCGCTCCCGGCGACGAGCCACCGCTCTGGTCGAGGGCGGCGATAAAGCCGCCTTTCTTGGACATTTGGGCCGTCATCTGGTCATTGGCCATGGTCATCGCTCCGTCGCTCGCCCTAGACCCCGTGAACCTTGCGATTCTTTTAGCAAAACGCCGCAGCAGAGGCGAGCGCGTCAGCGCGACGTTCGTCTGCCATTTTTGACCTCGCCGCCCGGCGCACTCACATCGAGATCCGCGTGATGGCGCGGTCCATCGGACGCGGCGAGACCGTGACGTAGCCGCGGAAGGGGCTGTTCATCTCGATGATCAGGAACAACGCCATCGCCACGGCGGCGGCGCTCAAAACCATCGCGGTCACGGTGACGCGGTTGAACGGCGCGAACAGGGCGAATCCGATGAAAATCAGTGCAAGCCAAGTGTCGACGATCGCCACGATCGTTCCCGAAATCCGCGCCTTGTCGGTGTCGAGCAGCTCGTCGCCGGCGAGGACGAGCTTGGAGCTCAGCTCCATATAGCGGGCGTGCAGCGACCTGTTGTGCGCAGTTTTCGGGTCGAGCTCGCGGAAGCCGTTGCGTATCGCGTCGAGCTCGGACAGCGCGTCGGCCTGTCCGCCGCGGTTCGACCCCCACAGCTGCTCCCGGACATTCCGGGCGAAGGTGCCGAGTTCCTGCCGTGCCTCGGTCAGCGGCGGGTCGTACTCGCGCATCGAGCGATCGAGCAGCGTCAGGTTGATCACGAACGTATGGACCTCAGCGCCCCGTGCGTCGAAGGTCTGTTTCGCCGAAGCGATCAGGAGGCCGAGCACGAGCGCCGCCAGGGTCGCGACGACGCCGGTCGCGAGCTTGACCGCGTCCTGTGTCGGCGAATCGAGATGGTTCGCGCGCAAGTACCGCTTGAGCACGAAGCCCAACAATGCACTGCCGGAGATGACGGCGAACGCAAGGAAGGTGAGACCGATCGACCTCATCGCCCACCCGGCCTTTCGATCAGGAGACGCGCGCCTTTGGCCGCGGCGATCCCGGAAAGACGCTCGGCGACATCGGCGCGGCCGGTGAAGATCACGGTGTCGGCGCCGGCGCGGATCGCCGCCATCGCGGCGCCCGGGTCGTCGCCGCAATCGAGCGCCGCGGAAAAGCGGGCGGCAGGCACGGCGTCACGCACGACGTCGATCAGCGCCGTCCACCAGCCGGCGCCCGCATAGACCCCGGCATCCGGGAAGCTTACGAGGGTGACCTCCCGACCGGCCGCATCCTCGATCGCCGCGACCGCTTCGGCCGTCGACCGGATCGTGACGGCGACCGGCGCGGTCAGATGTCGAGCCGCTCCTCGGCGAGCGGCTTGCGCTCGGCGACGTTGAAGCGGCCATCGTAGATGGGGCGGCCCCCGGTAGTCGGGCCCTGATATTGCACGAACAGCATCGTGCCGCCGGTTTCGGTGGACAAATCGTTTTCATAGTGCGGGTCGGGATGGTGGATCATCGTTCCTGGTCCATATTCCCTGCCGCCGATAGTGAAGATTCCGTCAATAACGTACCAGATCTGCGCGAAATCGTGCCGGTGCAGCGGGTGGTGCGCGCCGGGGTCGTAGCGGACAAAGCCGGCATTGGGCTCGGTCGGGCTGTCGGGCCGGGGATGGAACAGCATCTTGCTCGACTGCCCCGGAAACCTGAGCGTCCGCCACTCGCGGTCGTTCTCGTGAACCGCCACCATGCCGTGATCCGCGGGCTTGCGCGGCGAGATGTCATTCACGAGAGCCTCCCCATAGAGAGCCTGCTTTCCTTCTTCGGCTTCCCCGGACTTGTTCCGGGGGATTACGAGGCGCCTCGGCCGAGCCCTTTCCCCGAGGCCGCGTGGATGGCCGGGCCAAGCCCAGCCAAGCTGACGAGAGGGACTCGCTGCGCTCCCTAGTTGATCCCACCGAACAGGGCGGCGACCTCGACCATGCGGTTCGAGAAGCCCCATTCGTTGTCGTACCAGCTGAGGACGCGGACGAACTTCTTGTCGAGGACCTGGGTCTGGGTCAGGTCGAAGGTCGAGCTGTGCGGGTCGTGGTTGAAATCGACCGACACGGTCGGGGCGTTGTTGATGCCGACGATGCCGCGCAGCCGATTCGACTTCGCCGCGTCTTCCATCAGCGAATTGACCTCGGCCGCTTCGGTCTCGCGCGCGGCGTCGAACTTGAAGTCGATGAGGGACACGTTTGCGGTCGGGACGCGGATCGCGGTCCCGTCGAGCTTGCCCTTCAATTCCGGCAGCACGAGGCCGACCGCGCGGGCGGCGCCGGTCGAGGTTGGGATCAGCGACAGGTTGGCGGCACGGGCGCGGCGGAGATCGCTGTGCAGCGTGTCCTGCAGGCTCTGGTCGCCAGTGTAGGAGTGGATCGTGGTCATATAGCCGCGCTCGATCCCGATCCCCTTGTGCAGCACATAGGCCACCGGGGCCAGGCAGTTGGTCGTGCACGACGCGTTGGAAATGACCTTGTGCTCGGGCTTCAATTCGTCGTGGTTGACGCCCATGACGCAGGTGAAGTCTGCGCCGTCGGCCGGGGCCGAGATGATGACCTTCTTCGCGCCGGCCTCGATGTGCTTAGCCGCCGCCTCCCGCTTCGTGAAGATGCCGGTGCATTCGAGTGCGATGTCGATGTCGAGCTCCTTCCACGGGAGCTTCGCGGGGTCGCGCTCGGCGGTGACGCGGACCTTGCCGCGGCCGGCGTCGAGCCAGTTGTCGCCGGTCGTCACCTTATGCGGATAGCGGCCGTGAACGCTGTCGTAGCGGAGGAGGTGCGCGTTGGTCTCGACAGGGCCGAGATCGTTGATCGCGACGACCTCGATCTCGCGGCTCTGATGCTCCATCGCCGCGCGGAACACGAGGCGCCCGATCCGCCCGAACCCGTTGATCGCGACCCGAATGGCCATATTCATTCTCCTCTCGCGAAACCATGAGTTCAGCTTACGAGGGCTTTGGCGGCTTCGGCAACCGCTTCTGCGGTGATGCCGAAATGCGGATAAAGCGCCTCGACGGGGGCGGAGGCGCCGAAGCTGTGCATGCCGATAAACGCGGAGCGCTCGCCGAGCCAGCGGTCCCAGCCGAGGCGGACGCCGGCCTCGACGGCGACGCGCGGGGCGCTGCCGAGGACTTGTCGGCGATAACCCTCGCTCTGCGCCTCGAAGAGCTCCCAGCACGGCATCGACACGACCGCAGCCTTGATGCCGGATTGCGCGAGGAGGGCGCGCGCGTCCATCGCGATCGACACCTCGGACCCGGTTCCGAGCAGGGTCACCTGCCGCGCGCCGTCCGCCTCGGCCAGGACATAGGCGCCGCTTCCCGACAGGTTCTCCGCCCGTTTCTCGGTGCGCAGCAGCGGCACGCCCTGGCGGGTCAGCGCCAGCACCGAGGGCGCCTTTTGCGAGCGTAGCGCCAATGCCCAGCACTCCGCGGTCTCGACCGCGTCGGCCGGGCGGAAGACCTGGAGGTGCGGGATCGCCCGGAGAGCCGCAACGTGCTCGACCGGCTGATGCGTCGGCCCGTCCTCGCCTAGGCCGATCGAATCGTGGGTCATCACATAGACGACGCGAACTTCCATCAGCGCCGAGAGGCGGATCGACGGGCGGCAATAATCGGTAAAGGTCAGGAACGTGCCGCCATAGGGGATGAGCCCGCCATGCGCGGCCATCCCGTTCATCGC